>NZ_JAVTSC010000054.1:0-600 GCF_032678725.1 Pedobacter heparinus | reverse complement strand
GAATGACAGGCTCGGTTTCGGATACAGTAACTTGTATATCTATTCGTTTAGAAACCCACTTGTGGCTGAGACTCCCGGTACCTCTACTACAGTTAACGGCTATTATAGCCTGGGCACTACGCCTACCCAAATCCTTCCCATCTTAGAAGGATCTTTGGGAAATCCGAACGTGACCTGGGAAGTTGCCCGCAAGGCAGATATCGGGATGGAGGCGAAATTGTTTAAAAGCCGTCTAAGCTTTGAAGCAGATGTATTTCTGGAAAAGCGTGATGATATTCTGATCAACAGATTCGATATACCGTTGATTTCTGGTTTAGTACCAGCAAAGCTTCCTGCATTGAATGCTGGAAAGGCAACAAACAAAGGATATGAATTATCGCTTAGTTATTCTGACAATATTGGTGGGTTTGGTTTTACAATAGGCGGTAATTATACTTTTGTCCGTAATACCATCGATTACATGGCTGAAACGCCGAAAAAATATCCATGGCAGGAACAGACGGGCAAACAAATTGGCATGCTTGCACCGCAATTTATCTGGACCGGTAAATTTTACAGTGAGGAGGATCTGACCAATAATGCTGTTCCCAAACCAGTTGC
>NZ_JAVTSC010000053.1:0-600 GCF_032678725.1 Pedobacter heparinus | reverse complement strand
AAATGACAGGCTCGGTTTCGGATACAATACCTTATATCTCTATTCGTTTAGAAACCCTAACGCGACTGAGGCTCCCACTAGCTCTATTCCAACTAACGGCTATTATAGCCTGGGCACTACACCTATTCAAACGCTTCCTATCCTGGAAGGAACGCTGGGAAATCCGAACGTGACCTGGGAAGTTGCCCGCAAGGCAGATATCGGGATGGAGGCGAAATTGTTTAAAAGCCGTCTAAGCTTTGAAGCAGATGTGTTTCTGGAAAAGCGTAATAATATTCTGATCAACAGAGCCGATATACCATTAATTTCTGGCTTACCAACACAAAAGCTTCCTGCATTGAATGCTGGAAAGGCAACAAACAAAGGATATGAATTGTCACTTAGTTATTCTGACAATATTGGTGGGTTTGGTTTTACAATAGGCGGTAATTATACTTTTGTCCGCAATACCATCGATTACATGGCTGAAACGCCGAAAAAATATACATGGCAGGCACAGACGGGCAAACAAATCGGAATGCTCGCACCGCAATTTATCTGGACGGGTAAATTTTACAGTGAGGAGGATCTGACCAATAATGCTGTTCCCAAACCGGTTGT
>NZ_JAVTSC010000052.1:0-648 GCF_032678725.1 Pedobacter heparinus | reverse complement strand
AAAAGTTTGGGCCGGCGAACTCATGTTTAAAGATCTGAATGGCGATGGGAAGATTGACTCAGATGATAAAGCGTATACTGGTTACGGTCAGATTCCGGAGAAGATATTTGGCATTAACCTGAATATGGATTATAAGAATTTTTATTTGAATACGTTCTGGCAAGGTGCATCAAACGTGGTCATTAACCCTACTGCCGGGATGCGGCTTGAATATGCCGGTTATGGATACAATGTTCAGGAGTTCCATAAGGAAGACCGTTGGGTATATGACCCTTCCCGCGGACTAGATACCCGGGCAACAGCAAAATATCCCTTATTAATGCTTGGGGGAGCACCCCAAACCAGGGAGCTTTCTACCTTTCATGTGCTGAATGGAGAGTATTTACGTTTGAAAGCAGCTGAATTTGGATATACTTTTCCTAAATCGCTTACCACAAAGCTTCATGTAGCAGACCTGAGGGTGTTTGTGAGTGGTTCAAATCTGCTGACTTTCTCTCATCTAAAGAGATATCACATCGATCCTGAGTATCTTGGGAACAATATACCGGGTCAGATGGTTGCTGGTCAGGGTGAGGCCAATGGGCTTGGATCCGGAGCGTGGTCTCCGCAAAATAAATTTTATGCCTTTGGGCTTAACGTTACTTTTTA
>NZ_JAVTSC010000051.1:0-670 GCF_032678725.1 Pedobacter heparinus | reverse complement strand
AAATGCAGTTTACCTGGCAGAAAATGAGTTCATGATAAATATGACGATGCGGGATTACCCAGATATTATAACGTTCCTCTTATTCGATGTCCCTCCATTAAGAGTTGATATATTTAATAAGTCTAACAAAAAAAACGAAGACTCCTGGTATAACGAACCAAAGCCACGTTTTTTTCATAGATTGCACTTGACTACTGCTTGATACTTTTATAAGTATCCCTGCCAAAACACTAAATAAAGGTATCAACAAGGATATCAAAATATTTGAATCCATAATTATAGATTAAATAGGCCTTGTAAAAACAATATTATAGAAGATATCCCCATCGACGCACAAACTGCCCAAAGCCCCGTCAACGTATTTTGATAGTTAGCAGGGTTCTTATTTGCTAACTTTTGTTGATATCTTAAATACTTAAAAAAATAGACTGTTAAAATAAATAATATAAAACTGGCTATCAAAAGTTTATAATTCATACTTCTGCTTATTCTTTTTTGTCAACAGACGGTTTAAGTTTATCTAATACGACTCCATGCGCTCCTCTTATTATTTCTTTTGCTTGCACACTTATATTTGGTGTTCCAGGAACTATTTTTTCCAAAATCATATTCCCGAGTATTCCTGCGCCTTTGCTACCACTTCAATTAGCCCTGTTTCAGCTGCGATTGG
>NZ_JAVTSC010000050.1:0-738 GCF_032678725.1 Pedobacter heparinus | reverse complement strand
TGCAACCGGCAACCAGTGGTTCAAGGATGGGGTAGCGATTACAGTTAATGGCACTGGCCAAACTTATACGGCTACAGCAACCGGCAATTATACGGTGGTAGTTACTGATGGCAATACCTGTCCAAGCCCTGCTTCAGCAGCGGTTCCGGTTACAGTCAACCCATTGCCAGATCAGCCAACAGTTACAGCTGCCGCTACCGGAACAACCTTCTGTATTGGTGGTTCAGTAGTATTAACCTCTAGTGCTGCAACCGGCAACCAGTGGTACAAAGACGGAACGATCATCACGGTAAATGGTACTGGCCAAACTTATACGGCTACAGCAACTGGTAATTATACAGTAGTAGTTACCGATGGCAATACCTGTCCAAGCCTTGCTTCAGCAGCGGTACCCGTAACGGTTAATCCATTGCCAGACCAGCCAACAGTTACAGCCGCCGCTACCGGAACAACCTTCTGTATTGGTGGTTCAGTAGTATTAACCTCTAGTGCTGCAACCGGCAACCAGTGGTTCAAGGATGGGGTAGCGATTACAGTTAATGGCACTGGCCAAACTTATACGGCTACAGCAACCGGCAATTATACGGTAGTAGTTACCGATGGCAATACCTGCCCGAGTCCTGCTTCAACAGCAGTACCCGTAACGGTTAATCCATTGCCGGATCAGCCAACAGTTACAGTTGCTGCTACCGGAACGACCTTCTGTATTGGTGGTTCGGTAATCCTTACTTCATCATC
>NZ_JAVTSC010000049.1:0-803 GCF_032678725.1 Pedobacter heparinus | reverse complement strand
CCATTTTTGTAATTCAATTTTGCATTGGGATGTCCCGGAGACATGCCTTCTACATAGGAAGCAAGGCCTTTCGCTTTTGAACTGAAAGAGACCAGATTCGTAAACCGGTTACCATGGTTAATGTTTGCATAATGCATGATCGGACCGGCCCCATGTGTGGGGTATAAATCCCCATCCTGGTCAATATTGAACTGCGTTCTCCATTGTGCTTCACTCAAAGCTTTCGGCCCGTACTCCACGCCCCCTCCGTAATATTTTTTCCCGTCGTTAAACAAAACATTTCTCAGGTCATGCTGGTACCCTCCCTCCAGGTGTACAAGCTCACCGAACAAACCTTGCCTTACCATGTTTAGTGCCGCCATAACATCCCTTCTGTAACACACGTTTTCTAAGGTCATATATGGCATCCCTGTTTTTTCAGAAGTGTTCACAATATCCCAATGATCTTCCACAGTTAGACCCGCAATGACCTCACAGCCCACATATTTCCCTGCTTTCATTGCGTTTACGGCCTGTTCTTTATGGAATTGCCATGGTGTGGCGATAATTACGGCATCGATATCTTTACGGTCCAAAAGCTTTTTATAGGCGTCTGTTCCACCGGTATATTCTGTTGCGGCCGGCCTTCCTTTTTTGCTCAGAAAGGCCCTGCAAATGCTTAATGAGCTTTCCTGCGTATCGCAGATCGCAACAATCTCCACATCATCCCGAAGCGCTCCTTCGGATATATGACTCATTCCCCTGGCACCAACGCCTATATAACCTAAGCGTACTTTTCCTGTTTCTGAGGCAAAAAGACTTCC
>NZ_JAVTSC010000048.1:0-820 GCF_032678725.1 Pedobacter heparinus | reverse complement strand
TTGTGAAGAAGCCCGAGGATCTGGATACAGAATTAGATAAGTGGTTATATGCCTTGAAGCATTTAAAGGAATTCACCAAACGTCCTGAATACTTATCCGGCCCGGAATTTGATCAGTTATTTAACCTGGCTAAATATGCCAATCTAACAAAAGAGGAACGAGCTATGTACAATGCAAGTTTAAAGCGGAAGTGGGATAATAAGAATGTGTTGGATTATGCAGTTGAAACTGCTGTGCAAAAAGGCAAGGCGGAAGGCGAGCACAAAAAATCTATGGCGATTGCTC
This sequence comes from Pedobacter heparinus, assembly GCF_032678725.1. GTDB lineage: Bacteria > Bacteroidota > Bacteroidia > Sphingobacteriales > Sphingobacteriaceae > Pedobacter > Pedobacter heparinus_A. Next base: position 535 of record NZ_JAVTSC010000048.1, on the reverse strand, counting down.
AGAAAATGTTGACAGCTAATGAACCATTGGATAAAATTATCGAATATTCCGGCCTAACGATCGAGGAAATCCAGTCCCTCTAATACCTCTACCCTTGGTCAAGCCAATAAAAGATCCCGAAAATCCGCTCTTTGTACTTACCGCTCCTGCCCAAAGAGCCTTATTACACTACCGCATTGATACGATAGAAAAGGTTGCTACTTATACCGAAAAGGAAATTCGGGCATTACTTGGCGTTGGGCCACAAAATATCCCCATTTTAAAATCACTGCTTCAAAAGTCAGGGCTTTCGTTTAAAGAGTAATAAAACATCCAATCCCTACCCCACTATTGACCAATACTGCGCAATTATGCAGCCCAAGAAAAGCGATGCTTAATTATCTCTTAACACACTTGCACGATTATTCACGATTTGAGTAAATATCTTTGCATACTGTTTGGTTAGACAGATTATTGAAGCCCTGGTTACCTGTGTCAATCTGGACATAGGTAATACAGGCACAAAGCTACGGATACCAGGATTTATGTTAGGATA
>NZ_JAVTSC010000047.1:0-865 GCF_032678725.1 Pedobacter heparinus | reverse complement strand
TGGGTGTGCTGGATGCCAGTGAATGCCCGCCAACCTACGGCGTGCCTGATGATGTGGTGATCGGTGTGATGGCCGGAGGGGATGAAGCGTTGCGTTTCGGAATTGAAGATGCGGAGGACAGTGAGGAGCAAGGCTGGCTGGATCTTGAAAAACACCAGGTCAATGCCCGGGATACTGTAATCGGTATTGCCGCAAGCGGCACTACACCTTATGTTTTGGGCGCTTTAAAAAAAGCACAGGAACAAGGTATCCTTACCGCCTGCATCGTATGCAATTCGGGTTCGCCAATTGCACGATATGCTGATTTTGCACTGGAGGCAGTAGTTGGGCCTGAGTTTGTAACCGGCAGTACCCGTATGAAAAGTGGTACGGCACAAAAGCTGCTTTTAAACATGATCTCTACCAGTGTGATGATCCGTTTGGGTAAGGTGCTGGATAACCGCATGGTGAACATGCAGATCAGCAATGAAAAACTGGTAGACAGGGGTGTTAAAATGCTGATGGAGAAAACAGGGATAACAGATTATGAAGCTGCAAAAACCAGTCTGTTAAAATATGGGAATGTTAAAAATGCAATAGAAAAATTAAAGATATAATTATGGAGACAATGGTAAATATAGCTAAACCGGCAACCGGCGGTACATACGTAAAACAGGTCATGACCATCGGTTTTTTCTTTTTCATTTTTGGCTTTGTAACCTGGGTAAACGGAACATTGATCCCTTACCTGCGCATCGCCTGCGAACTGGAAGAATGGCAGGCTTACCTGGTTACTTTTGCCTTTTACATTTCCTACACTTTTATGGCCTTGCCATCCAGCCGGATATTGGAGGCTACCGGTATCATTAAAGGCATGCAGGTTGGT
>NZ_JAVTSC010000046.1:0-1090 GCF_032678725.1 Pedobacter heparinus | reverse complement strand
CGTTTTGTGACCATTATTCCTGAGATCGAAATGCCTGGCCACTCGTTGGCAGCTTTAGTGGCCTACCCTGAATTGTCCTGTAGCGGCGGGCCGTTCAAAATCCCGGCAAACTGGGGTGTTCAAAAGGATGTTTTTTGTGCGGGAAATGAACAAACCTTTCGTTTTCTGGAAGATGTACTGACAGAGGTTGCAGCACTTTTCCCTTCCCCGATTATTCATATCGGAGGGGATGAATGCCCGAAAGACAGGTGGAAAGCCTGTGCCAAATGTCAGGCAAGAATGGCAAAAGAAGGTTTAAAAGATGAACATGAACTGCAAAGTTATTTTATCAAACGCATTGAAAATTTCCTGTTAACGAAAAACAAGAATATCATAGGCTGGGATGAGATCCTTGAAGGGGGGCTTGCACCAAAAGCATCCGTGATGTCCTGGCGTGGAGTAGCCGGAGGGATCGCTGCGGCTAAACAACACCACAATGTGGTGATGACCCCAACAGATTATACCTATTTTGATTATTACCAGGAAGAACCTTACTTAGATCCCCTTGCCGTTGGACGTATCGTCTCACTCGATAAAGTTTATTCGTTTGAGCCAGTTCCGGAAGAGTTGACAAAAGAAGAAGCTGTATATATCAAAGGCGTTCAAGGAAACATTTGGTGTGAATTTATCCATTCACCGGACAGAGTTGAATACATGACCTATCCACGTGCTGCAGCACTTGCTGAGGTTGGCTGGACCACTCCGGGATTAAAAAACTGGGATGATTTTAAAAGAAGGATGAACACGCAGTATAAACGTTATTCAAATCTGGGCATAAATTATGCTGAAAGCGCTAAAAATGTTTCCTATAGTTTGGAGAAGGATGAGAAAAATGGATCTACTATGGTAACGCTTAAGACTGATAGTTTTGAACCGGATATCCGTTACACAATTGATGGAACAGAACCAGTTTTTAATTCACCCAGATATACGGCACCTTTTAAGATAAATCTTCCCGGGACTGTTAAGTCTGCAGTATTTGATGGAAAACAAAAGCATTATAAAGTCAGTGTTTTTTCTATTTTAAAATAATAATCTACCGTTTAATCAA
>NZ_JAVTSC010000045.1:0-1202 GCF_032678725.1 Pedobacter heparinus | reverse complement strand
TAGAGCTGGTGGTTTACCAGAACTATTCAAAAGAAGAAGTAGCTAAAAAGTACGGTCTGGTAAATACCTACATCCTAACCAACTGGATTATCGGTTACAAGAAAAAATTAGAGAAAGGAGCCGTAACTTTAGCTCCCATGGAAAAGCCAAAGACTAAAGATGCCGCTGAGCTGAAGAAGCGGATAAAGGATCTGGAGAAGGCATTGGAGAAGGCCAATGTACTTATCTACGGCCTGAACTCGATGATTGACCATGCTGAAAAGGCGCACAAAGTTCCCATTAGAAAAAAGGGTGGTACCAAACAGTAAAGCTGATCAAGGAGAAACGCATTACAAGGATGGGCGTCGGGCCACTTTGTAGGCTGTTTGGTAAGAGCCGACAAGCATATTATGATCATCTCAGACATTATTCCCGGCAGGGCGAGCAGGAGGAAATCGTCATTGAGATGGTCCATCAGGTCCGCAGGGAACTCCCGGGATTGGGTGGTCATAAGCTCTATAAGTGCCTTTATACGCCCTTTCAGAGCCATGGGATAAAAATTGGAAGAGATAAGCTTTATACCATTTTGGGTAAACACAAGCTTTTGATTGATAGAAAAAGAAGAAGCCCCAGGACAACCCAGTCCAATCATTGGTTCAGGCGATATCCCAATTTGATAAAGGAGATGGAGGTAGTCCGCAGTAACCAGCTATGGGTCTCTGATATCACTTATATTTGCATAGGGTACGATTTCAATTACCTTTCGCTGATTACCGATGCCTATTCAAGAAAAATCATGGGCTATTGCCTGCATTCTTATCTGAATGCCCAGGGATCTGTAAATGCCCTGAAAATGGCCCTTAAGGATCGAAATTCGGAGGCTCCACTTATCCATCATTCCGACAGGGGTGTGCAATACTGCAGCTATGATTACACATCACTGCTTCGGAATAATGATATTTCCATTAGTATGACCGAAAACGGAGAGGCATACGAAAACCCCATCGCTGAAAGAATAAATGGGATTCTTAAGACAGAGTTTAAGCTTAATCGGGTATTTCAATCCAGAAGCCAGGCAATGTTGGAAGTAACCAAGAGTATCGAATCCTATAATCATCTTCGACCCCACATGAGCTGCAATTACCTCACACCAATGGTCGCACATACAACTGAGGAACCTTTGATCAAGCGGTGGAAGAACTGTAGGAAAAAGTATAAAAGAA
>NZ_JAVTSC010000044.1:0-1336 GCF_032678725.1 Pedobacter heparinus | reverse complement strand
GGTAGTCTGGCTTGGTCTTACAGTTAATACTGCAGTGTTCGTTGTACCGATGATACTGCTGTTAGGCGCCCAAACATAGCCGGTTCCTCCTGTTGCGGTAAGCAATACGGTCTCTCCTTTGCTGATATCCATACCTTTGTCGCTGTTAATAGAAATAACCGGCAAGGCATTTACCGTAATTACGAAAGTCCTGCTGTAAGTATCCACACCAGCATTGGCTGTACCCCCATTATCTTTCACGGTTACCGTTATAGTGGCTGTTCCAGCAAGGGCACCAGGTTTCACCCTGTAGTTTAAGCTTCCTGTAGCTCCTGACCCTGTAACTGTCAGCGCGTCAAACAAGTCAGCATTGTTACTGCTTACACTTAAAACAGTGCTCTGTGCAGTTTCAGGGCCGGCACTGATGCCAGTTAAAACTACAGTCTGCGCTGCAATAGTATAACAGATCGTTTGATCAGCTATCGTTGCCAGTGTAGGAATCTCGTTCACATCACTCAAAGCAATTGTCAGCACTTTTTCCAGGCTCAGGCCATATTGCGTAGTACTTTTTACGCGCAGGCTGTAGCTGGCTTTGCTTTCAAAGTTCAGGCTAGCAGTCGTATTGATCCTGTTACCAATGATGGCAAACGATGCATTATCTGTATCGCCTGTTCCGGCAGCTAAGGTATAGGTAAAAGTTGCCGACGGATCATCCGAAGTACTGCTCAAGATACCTGCACTGGTACCTGCTGTGCTGTTCTCGTAAAGCGTTATCCCAGCAAGACTGATATTGGTTGGCGCACCTCCTTTAACGCTCAGTGTTCCTTTTACATAAATGAAACTGTAGTTTGCTGCTGCTGCACCACTGGCATTAATGTCATAAGTACCAGCCGGGCTTGTTATATCAGCAGTTGTGGTTACGTTTGGTGATGTGGTAAAAACCGAGTTGCTTTCACCATTAACAAAACCAGAATAATTTACTGTTAATGCCGGGTTTGCTGTACCTGCAAAACGTTCTTTGTTATCGGCAGTAATGGTCAGCACTTTCCTGCCTACCGTCAAAGCTCCGTTCATATAAACGATGCTGTAGTTGCTCAATCCTGTACCAGCAGCTGCAGCTGGCACAATTGGATATGTTGAAACTGCTACCGTTGCAGTAGCCGAAGCGCCGGTACTATTTAAAGTAACACCGGTAACGGTATTGCCATTGATCAATCCAGTTGTACTAAATTCTGTACCTGAAAAAGTCACTGCATCTCCATAAGTTTTGGTCCTTGTTGCAGCGGTAATGGTCAATGTTTTCGCCGTTACCGTCAATACCCCATTCCAGTTGGTAAGGGTATAGTTGCTAAGTTTA
>NZ_JAVTSC010000043.1:0-1364 GCF_032678725.1 Pedobacter heparinus | reverse complement strand
CTGGTGCTGATCGATGGTGTGGAAGGCTCCTTGTCCAGGATAAATCCGGAAGATATTGAGCAGTTCAGTGTGCTGAAAGATGCCTCTGCAACAGCTGTTTATGGGGTGCGTGGTGCTAATGGCGTGATCCTGATCACGACCAGAAAAGGCAGCATAGGTACGCCAAAGATCGGTATAACCAGCCAGATCAGGATGCAAAAGGTATTGGATTTTCCGAATTTTCTAAGATCCTATGATTTCGCCATGTTAAATAACGAGGCGCGTAAAAATCAGGGTCTTCCTGAAATTTATTCAGCGGAAGATCTGGAGCATTACCGTACAGGTGACGATCCTTATGGCTGGCCGGATGTGGACTGGAAAGGTGTATTGCTGAAAGACCAGTTCTATGAACAACAGTACGTTGGAAATGTTTATGGTGGGACAGAACGGGTGTCCTATTATTTATCAGGTGAGTTTAACCAGTCCGGTGGCCCGTTCATTGAAAATAAAGAGAAGAATACACAGCATAGGTACAGACGTTATAATCTTAGGACCAACCTTGATTTTAAGGTCACTAAAACTACTGACCTGGGTGTGAAAGTGAATGGCAGGTTGAATGACACACATTACTCACTAAAAGGTGAAAGTAGCGGACAGCGGGTGGCTGGTCCCGGATGGAGTGATATTACGGCAAGGACCCCGCTCACTGCCCCGATATACAATGCTAACGGTACCTATGCCTATGGCGGTTCGAACCTGCCGAATAACCCGGTGGCTGATTATATGGAAGGAGGTTTTGCCCAACGGCTGCAAAGCGGTTTGGAATCTAACTTTACACTGAACCAGAAGTTAGATTTTGTAACACCGGGGCTTTCATTCAGAGGCTTGTTTGCTGCGAACTTTGGATCGGGCAGTGCGAAAGCATTAAACACAAGAAGTGCTGAGATCTGGGCGTATGATAAAATTACCAAAACCTATACATTAATGGCCGGGGCCGGAATTCCAGCTTATACCTTGGGTAGTAATTTCAGTGATTTCAGCCGCATACAACAGGTTGAAGCTGCCTTGAACTATGATAAAGCGATTGGCATGAACCACAAAATAACAGCCATGGCCATTGCTACCCAGACCACCAAAGAGGCTTCGTTCATTATTCCTACTATTTTCAAAGGAATGGCCGGCAGGGTTACTTATGCTTATAAGGATAAATACCTTGCTGAAGGAAATGTAGGCTATAACGGTTCTGATGCATTTAGTAAATCGAAACGTTATGCATTTTTCCCTTCCGGTGCCATTGGATGGGTAGCTTCAGAAGAAAGCTTTATAAAGGATAATGTGAAGTTTCTGGATTTTCTGAAGTTCAGGGGGTCCTATGGTGAAGTAGG
>NZ_JAVTSC010000042.1:0-1483 GCF_032678725.1 Pedobacter heparinus | reverse complement strand
TTTCAGGAAACCTTAATAGGATCCTTTATTGCAGGAATGTTTCCGGCTTCGGCATCCGGCTTCGGCATCCGGATACGGCTAGCTTTCTGAGTATAAACCACAGGTCTTATAGCGATTTCTTATTCTGAAAGTATGCGGTATAGCTCCAGGTTCAGGTAATAACTGCCTCCCTGGATCATTCTTTTTTCAAGAATCCCCATCGCAGCAAGCTGGTCCAGGTATTTTCTGGCGGTATTCTCCGAATATAAACCTGAATTTGTAAAATGTTTCACCCTGGTAAAGGGCTGGGTAAACAAAGCATTCACCAGGGATTCCGGTCTGGAAATGTTCCCGTCTGCAAGCACAGCTTCAAGAATGGCCTCCTTCGCCAAGATGATGTCGTTAATCTTATTATAGGTCAGGTTCGAAGTAACTTCAATAGCCTTCAATAAATATAGCAACCAGTTCTTCCAGTTTCCCCGCTGCGTAACACCTGCCAAACCGGAATAGTATTCTTCCTTATGCTGCATGATGTAACTGCTCAGAAACAAAATGGGATAATCCAATAAGCCTTTTTTAGTCAGGTAGTGAATGTTAAAAATTCTCCCCGTCCGCCCATTCCCATCTCTGAAAGGATGTATGGCTTCAAACTGAAAATGACCTATCGCCATCTTCAGCAAAGGATCTAAGGGATACTTTTGATCGTCATTTAAAAAATCAATCAGGTTCTTCAGTTTATCTTCAAGTATTCCCTTACCTCTTGGCGGAGTATAAAATGCTTTACCTGCATTTGGCCCCGTTCCCCCTTCCTTAATGTATATCTGTGCTACAGGAGTTCTTATCCCATCATTAAACTGACTAACTACCCTGTACATTTTTACAAAGTAATGCTCATCAAAAATCCGATTTTCCTGTAAATATTGATAACCCTGCCACAGCGCTTCCCTGTAATTAAGGATTTCCTTTGCCGGCCCATCCAGCTGCCTGGCCTGGTCTTCACTATAAGCTTTATACAGCTCGTCATCCGTAGTGAAGATATTTTCAATTGCACTCGAAGCTTTTGCTTCCTGTAAACTTATCGAATTGACCAGCAATCCCTGATTAGGTATGGCAATACTTCTTCCCTGCAACCTGCCCAGGGCCGCTTTCGCATTGCCCAGCTGACGGTAAACTTCGAGATCTTCATACAGATCAGCGTCGATGGGGAGTTCAGGCAAATCGTTCCAGGGTTTATTGCGATCTGAGTTAATGCGGTAAGTCATATTCAAATATACATAAAACCCTATACTTAACCTTAAAATATACACTTTTTTAAGGCCAACAAGAATTCCTACCTTAAAAGGATTTGAATCAAGCACATTAACCTTAAAATTTAAGTATTTTAAGGTTAGCGAGAGTACCGGCCTTAAATCATGATATATCGTGGTATTGTAAAAGGTATAATGGCAGGTACAATGGTTATTAATGTGTACAACCCCTTAAGGGATCTTGATCAGCTGCTTGC
>NZ_JAVTSC010000041.1:0-1632 GCF_032678725.1 Pedobacter heparinus | reverse complement strand
AACCCGCTATCCAGGAATTTCAGGTATTCAACAGGGTCATAATTTGCACCCGTTGGTTTGACCAGGGGTTTTTCATCGTGACCAAGCAGCACATAAAAAGGCTGGGAATTGGAATTGAATTTAGCCGCCTGAACATCACTCCATTTGTTGCCAATGGTGTTCACTGTTTTTCCGCTAAAGCCAGATTTGTATTTTTCATTTTCTTTCAGTTCTGTTTTATCGTCAACATACAATTGAATGAGCACATAATCGTGGTTCAGCCTGCTGTAAACGGCTTTGTCCGGCCATACATTGGCTTCCATTTTACGACAGTTCACACAGGCATGACCGGTAAAATCTATCATGATGGGTTTGTTTACCTTTTTGGCATAAGCCAGGCCTTCCTCATAATCAAAAAATACATTCAGTTTTAGTGGTGCATGGAAAATGTCTGAATACTTATGCTTGCCCTGGTCATCACTTACAGCTGCCTGATTACCGGTGCCCCCGGTTAAAGTGGGTGTATACAAGTCAAAATCCTGTGTCCCCTGCGGGGGAAGAAAGGCAGAGATTGACTTTAAAGGTGCTCCCCATAACCCGGGGATCATATAGATGCTGAAGGACAGCACAACTATAGCGATCATTAACCTTGGGATAGAAATGAAGTTTACCGGACTATCATGCGAGAATTTCAGTTTGCCCAGCAGGTACAGCCCCATTAGGCCAAAGATCACGATCCATAATACCAGGAAGATCTCCCTGTCAAACAAGTTCCAGTGATAAGCCAGATCAACATTGCTTAAAAATTTCAGGGCCAGGGCCAGTTCTAAAAAACCCAAAACAACTTTTACACTGTTTAACCAGCCTCCGGATTTGGGCAATGCACTCAACCAGGATGGGAACAGGGCAAACAGGGCAAAGGGAATGGCCAGGGCAAAAGAGAAACCGAACATCCCTACTGCCGGACCTAACAATGCGCCGCTGGTGGCGGCCTGGACCAAAAGGGTACCGATGATCGGACCGGTACAGGAAAAAGAAACCAGGGCAAGGGTTCCGGCCATAAAGAACAGACCCGCCAGCCCACCTTTATCTGAATTGGCATCCATCCTGTTTACCCATGATGAGGGTAAGGTGATCTCGAAAGCACCCAGAAAGGAAATGGCAAAGATCAGCAGCAGCACAAAGAACAGGAAATTGAATACCCCATTGGTAGAAAGACTGTTGAGTGCATCGGCCCCAAAGATCACCGTAACCAGCAGTCCTAAGACCACATAAATGATGATGATGGAAAGTCCGTAGAACAGGGCCCGGCTTACTGCCTTGCCCTTGGTTTGGCTGCCCTTGGTAAAAAAGCTGACCGTAAGGGGCAGCATTGGGAAAATACAGGGCATCAGCAAAGCGGCCAGCCCACCGATAAAGCCGGCAATAAAGATCCCGGTAAGGGATGTCTGTTCTTCCTGCTGCACTACAGCTTTGGCAGCCACAAGGGTACTGCTGTCTGTTACCGCCTGAACAGCCGGTATGGCCGGACTTACTGCAGCGGTATCGGCTAGAGCACTATCAGCGCTGATCTCAGTAAATTCGAGATCTGCAATCGAAGTATCTGTTTCTTGCCCGAAAACGGTGGTAACTGACCCGATGTACAGGAAAATG
>NZ_JAVTSC010000040.1:0-1737 GCF_032678725.1 Pedobacter heparinus | reverse complement strand
GCGGCAGGTAATGCCGGTATAGGATCAACGCCTTCTAATAATTATGCGATAGATACTGCATCACCTATTTTAAATGCAGTAAATATTGCATCTGATAACGTAGTTCCTACACTTGCCAAAGTTGGCAATACAGCTACACTTACTTTCATCTCTAGCAAAACTATCCAAACACCGGTAGTTACCATTGCGGGTCATACGGTAATGCCTATTGCTACAGGCAACAACTGGACAGCTACTTATACTTTTGTATCTGGTGATACAGAAGGTTTGGTTGCTTACAACATTGCATTCAGCGATTTGGCTGGTAATGCAGGTACAGCAGTTACTGCTGGTACAGGGTCTGTAACTTTTGATAAAACGATCCCTACGTTAAGCGCAGTAAATATTGTTTCTGACAATGCGGTAACTACACTTGCCAAAGTTGGCAATACTGCTACACTTACTTTTATTTCCAGCAAAACTATCCAAACCCCGGTAGTAACCATCGCTGGACATAATGTTGTTCCAACTGCTACAGGTAATAACTGGACCGCTACTTATACTTTTGTATCAGGAGATGCAGAAGGTTTGGTAGCTTATAACATTGCATTCAGCGATCTGGCTGGTAATGCAGGAACTGTGGTTAGCACAGGTACCGGGTCGGTCACTTTTGACCAGTCTGCACCGGCCACACCGGCAGGTTTGGCTGCAACAACAGGCGATACACAGCTTGTCCTGAACTGGACAGCCAGTTTGGCGACAGACCTGGCCAGATACCGGATCTTATCGGGAACCACAGCTGCCCCGGTAACAACTTTGACAGATATTTCTTCAGGAACTACAACCTATACGCATACCGGTTTAACCAATGGCACTACCTATTATTACCGGATCCAGGCGATTGACCAGGCTGGTAACATCAGCGCAGCAAGTGCGGATGTTTTGGGAGTTCCGAAAGCCGATCAGACGATCACTTTTAATGCCATTGGCACAAAAACTTATGGTGATGCCGCATTTACCCTGGGGAATGCAAATTCCTCAGGTGGTTTAACGGTGACCTATACAGCTACAGATCCTTCAGTAGTTTCCATTACCGGAAATACAGCGACGATCCTGAAAGCAGGAAGCACAGTGATTACGGCGAGCCAGGCAGGAAGTGCCAGCTACAATGCAGCAGTAAATGTTCCGCAAACGCTAGCAGTTGATCCGAAAGCTTTGGTTGTGGTGAACACTGACCGCTCGAAAGCATATGGTGATGTATTGGCCAATGCTGACTTTACAGGCAGCATCACCGGTATCCAGAACGGGGATAACATTACTTTGACCAGGAACAGTACAGGCACAGCAGCTACGGCAGTTGCAGGTACCACTTATCCAATCGTAGCTACTTTGGCCGATCCGGACAGCAAACTCGCCAACTATACCCTTACCAACCCGAATGGGGTATTGACGGTAACGGCAAAAACACTGACCATTACCGCTTCAGCAAGGACCAAAACTTATGGTGATGCCGTAACTTTTGCAGGTACAGAATTTACCACAGCAGGTTTGATCAACGGCAATACCGTTACCGGTGTGACTTTAAGCAGTACAGGAGCAGTGGCAACTGCAACGGTAGCTGGTTCCACTTACCCGATTGTGCCAGCGGTTGCAATTGGTACAGGGTTAAACAACTATACCATCACTTATGTGAATGGTGCTTTAACGGTTGACCCGAAAGCTTTGGTAGTAGTGAATACCAACCGTTCAAAAACATAC
>NZ_JAVTSC010000039.1:0-1748 GCF_032678725.1 Pedobacter heparinus | reverse complement strand
TTTTATGCATGTGATTCACAATGCCTTTTTTACAGCAGCATCGCTTATTTTTATAAAAGCCATTGAATAATTCAAATATTACATTTTATCATGTACTGTTTCCCTTTGCAGGAATATATTTCCGAAGCACCCGGTACAATAAATCCAGATCAAAAGGCTTCCTGATATAATCATCAAATCCACCCTCTCCATAAAGTCTGTCAATGTTATAATTACAGCTTAAAGCGATAACTGGCAGGTGCGGATAACGCGATTTGATCCGGTAGCAGATCTGTTTGGCATCCTCGCCATTTAAACGGTAGTCCAGCATCACCACATGTGGCCTGCACTGATCTATCAGGTTCAGAAAATCCTCAGTTTCACGCAGAACAGGATAAACCTGTAAACCTTCCATTTGTAGTGCCTGGGTTAATACATCCAGGATAGCAGCATTTGTGTCTTGTACAACTATTGTTTCCATACGCCATTAACAGGCGTTGAAGCGATATCGCCGAATCAGCACCTGGTAAGTAATAAAGATAAAGAATTTGGCTAAAAAATTACCCGACAATAATTTGCACAAGGGTTTACAACTTTCATTCTTCAAGGTGATTTACTGCATAGCGCTTAGTCTAAAACCTTATCCAAATCCTTATATGCAAAGGTAGCTAAGGCATCATCAATCACTGCTAATTTTAGGCCTTTCAATTCTGCACCTCGATAACCCAATCCCTCAGTTCTTTTAACATCTTCCAGTTTGTTCCAGTTTTGCACTAATATGAAAGTTTCTGAATTTAAATTGCTACCGCTCACAGTGACGTTTAAATATTCTTTTTCACCTCTTTTTCCATAACCGTTTAAAATATAAGTTAAACTGCCAGCATCGGAACGAACCCGACTTACCAGATCAGTATTGTAATCCTTAACAGGTCGAGCTGAAACTGAATCTGTTTCCTTGCCATCATTACAAGATAAGACCGAAATCAGGGCAAAAACCAAATGGATTTTAAGGATTGCTTTCATGGTATACGATTGAGTATTAAATATATGGTTAAAAAATGAATTCCTTAATAATAGTTGCCTCCCATCTATTCATGTTACATCCTCTTATTTTCAAGGCTGGGTAGAAGCCATGGAAAACTGGGTACGGGCAACATACTTATCGGATAATTAAAGAAGTAATAGGCCATCAAAAAACAGCAGGTTGTTGGATATTGTTATTTGACAATACAAGTTTGCTGAAGCACAAGCAAAAGCTAGGTACTACCCCTACCGGGTTTGGTGATCCAAGAAATGTACTGCAGCTGTCTTTACAACACCAGTGTTTATCAATGGTATTGGTAAGCCACTCATTAACACCCTACACCGCCAGCAGAACAGACCTGATCTATAACCTAAATCTGATAGCAGCTGCCAATAATATCAGTATTTGTTTATTAGACCATATTGTAACCTACCCGGAAGGGTATTACAGTTACAGGGATAATGGTCTGCTCACCTATATGCGGAACTAAAAAAAGAAAGCGCAAACAACCTCTCAAAATATTGAACATTTAAACAATATATTACTATAAATCAAGTACTTAAAAAAATAAATGTGCTTTTTATGTGGTTACTAAATTCAAATCTGTATAGATTCACTTAAACTAATCTTATAATTTATGACAGAGAAAAACAGCCGTTACATTGATCCGCTTACGGACTACGGATTCAAACGCTTGTTTGGAAGCGAACCAGACAAAGACATCATGATCGAATTTTTAAATGCC
>NZ_JAVTSC010000038.1:0-1966 GCF_032678725.1 Pedobacter heparinus | reverse complement strand
CATTTGTATCTGTAGTAAGCAACGACTACCTGGGCCTGAGCCAGCACCCCGCCGTAAAAGCGGCTGCCATTGCTGCGATAGATCGTTATGGCGCGGGTGCTACAGCCAGCCCGGCCATTGGCGGGCATATGGATGTTCACCGCGCGGTAGAGCAAAAAATTGCGGGCTTTTACCGGCAGCAGGCGGCTATTTTATTCCCTACCGGTTACTCGGCCAATACATCTGCCATGCAGGCCCTGTTTAAAAAGGAAGACCTGGCCATTGCAGATGGCAGTATACATGCCAGTATGATAGAAGGGATAAAGTATACCACCAACGTAAAAACCTTTAAGCACAACAATATGGAACACCTGGAAACCATGCTTAAGTTAACCAGGGGCAAATACCGGAGTGTTGTGGTGGTGGTAGATGGGGTATACAGCCAACCGGGCGATATTGCCCCGCTTGATCAGATTGTTGCCTTGTGTAAACAGTATGGTGCTTTTTTAGCAGTGGACGATGCCCATGGTGTAGGGGTAATTGGCCAGACAGGCCGGGGTGTGATAGAGCTGTTTGATGCCTGGCATGATGTGGACATCATTACCGGCACCTTTAGTAAAACCTTTGGCCATATGGGCGGCTATGTGGTAGCCAAACCAGAAATTATAGACTACCTGCAGTTCCAGGCGGCCCACCACATATTTTCTGTAGCGCCGCCACCATCTATAGCCTGCGTGCTGGAAAGCATAGACCTGATTGATAAGGAGCCGGAGCGGACGGTTAAGCTTTGGGAAAACATCAATTACCTGAACGCAGGGTTAAAGGGTTTGGGTTTAAACACCGGCAATACGGCCAGCGCGATTATACCGGTGATTACCGGGGATGCCAACCGGAACGCGGAGATCTGCAGGCTGCTACTGGAAGCGGGTGTGTATGCCAACCAGATTGGCTACCCTGCCGTAAGCATGAAGGATGCCAGGATACGGATGGCTATTACGGCCAGCCATACCACGGAACACCTGGACAGGATATTGAATGCCTGGGAAGATGTAACGACGAAAATGAGGATATGGAATTTTGAATAAAACAGCCTGGGTACAATGAGAAAGAAAAAAAGACAGGCAAGCGGCAGAGATCCGGTAGCCACCAAAAGTAATGCAAACAAAGCATTTTGGGAACGTATGGCCAGCCAGGGTTACAGAGGGTTGACCAATGCAGAACTGGCCGAGCGTGCAGGTGTACACCCGAGCACCATAGGCAGGGAATTGGGTGGTTTGGATGCGATAGCCACAAGTGGCATTGGGGAGCATGATTACTGGAACCCCTTTTTTGAGAAATTTAGCCTGCCCGCAAACAGTGATGACTGGAAATTCAGGGAAATGTTTAAAGAGCTGATGCAGACCAATTTTTCTGCTTTTATGAGCAGTGATTATATGCAGCATGCCATCCTAGCCCAGATCAGTGTAGAGAGTGAAACGCTGCGTAAAATTTCGGAGGCAAGGGAACGGGAAGGTGCCAGACTGCTGGGATTGTCTGATCCTAATTATAAACACAGCGGGGTAAGTTTCAGGGCGGTAATTGCATTGATACTGGGTGGGATCTATTACCTGGTGCTGCATGCCCGGTACAATAAGAGCACGGTGTGCGGGATTGACATCAATAAGGAAAAAGATTACCAGAAAATAAAGGATACCATCGCTTATATCATTGACCTGGTATGGCGGGATGCGGGTAAGAAACGTAAACGGGCAACAAGAGAAAAGAAATGAAAGCTAAAATTATTGTGATTAATACTTGTACGGTATTGCTGGTGCTGCTGTTTTTTTATACGGCATTGAGCAAGGTGCTGGAATATGAAAAGTTTATTTTCCAGATGCGGCTATCGCCGCTGGTGCTGATGCAGCGGCTTGCGCCGGTAATTGGGGTGCTGGTGATACTGGCGGAATTGTTGGTTGTGTGGGCTTTGCTATGGCCGGGCTGGGAGAAG
>NZ_JAVTSC010000037.1:0-2006 GCF_032678725.1 Pedobacter heparinus | reverse complement strand
GGCAATTCCTACCGGCAGACTTGCAGACATCGTCAAAACGGGTTTTGGCGGCTCAGCAAAAGGAATGTATGGCATCGGCAAACTACCACAATACCTCACAATTGAGGCCGGTTACAACAGGTTTGCAGTAAAGGATTTACCTTCGGATGCATCTGCGCACTATTCAGCTGTTCCGGTTTATCTCGGCTACCGTGCTAATCTCAGTGGAGTTTTGCTGGAATCCCAGGCAGGACTTTCTTTTAACCGTATTGCCGGTTCAGGTCCTGGCGGAACTGCAAGCGCAAAGCAAACAGCTTTTGCCTGGTCATTGGGTGCAGGATATGTGTATAAATCGGTTGAAATTGGCATCAGATACCAAAGCTCAGAAAAGGGCGATGATGCTCAGGCAGTTCGGTTTGTAGGCGTACGCCTGGGGTACAATTTTGGACTTTAATTTTATTAAATTAATTTTTATACAAATCCTATGAAAACAATTAAATTATTATCACTAACAGTTTTTTTACTTATTGGTGCTTTAGGCACTTTTGCGCAAACAACAACAGGACAGGTTTATTTGATCCGCTCTACGGGCTATACCGGTTCTGCTGTTAATTATTCATTTTTTGTTGATGACCAGTTAACCTGCAAAATGAAAAACAAGTCTTTTTCAATACACGATTTGCCAGTAGGTGAACATACCGTTAGCGTAAGTAGCGGCGGGATATCAACCGGAAAAAAATCGGCTCCGTTAAAAATAACAGTAACAGAGGGTAAAATAAATTATGTTAGCGTAGTGAGTACGCAAGCCGGATATGCAAACAAAATTACCTGCCAGGAGATCACAGAAAACTCAGCTGCTCCGATTTTGGCAAAAGCTACTCAAAAAAAGGATTGCCTGATTGAGAAATAAGGTTCGCTGCATTACTTGCGATAAATTGAGTAGGCTTACTTTTATCTGAATTAAACTTTCACTATGAGTATACATAATTATAGTCAATTGCGGGCAGTATGTGAATAAATGGAGTTATGAATAAAATGAGAGAAAATTTGTTTAACCTGGAAAATTTTTCAGGAGCTCGCCAGCAAAAGTTATCGTTTGCCAGGCATCAAACGTGAATTTGATGCCCGGCTAAAGCTTGAAGATAATAAGGTAATTGCTGCACTGTTTGATTTTTCGCAGGGCCTTAAACGATGCTCCAGACACAACCTTGTAAACTAACCATGCCGCTTTTTTTCATAGCCTGACTTAAAGCATCAATTATTTGATCTAAAAAGAATAACCAAGGGTAAAACCCAACACCCTGTTGTTTATCTTCGAATCTGAGCTTTCTTTGGCAGACTTGGTTAAAATATTGGCCAAGCCCAAGCCATAGTTAGCATTAATTGCAAGGCCATTACTCATCCTAAAGCCCAAACCTACGTTTGCACCATAATCCATTCCACTCAATTGGTCATCGTCACGGTCACCAAATTTAATATCTTCGGTTTCTTCAGGTTCATTACCTACTTTGGTCTTAAATTTTCCAGAAACCGCAAAGCCAATATACGGACCGGCGCTAATTTGTACCGTACCAGCGGTAGAAGCGGGAATGCTATAAACCAGATTAATAGGCACATCTATGTACATCAAATTAACTTTAGCATAACCATCTAAAACTTCGTTATCAGTTTCAAATTTAGAACCCTTAGTTTGAAATGCAACTGCGGGCTGCAGGGCAAGATTATTGGCCAGGCCAAAATCACCATAAAGAGTTACACTAAAACCTAGGTTGCTTTTTTGGTAATCTTTAATCTGATCGAAGATATTCTGTTCCTCCTCAGTCAGATCCTTGTCAGTTGTAATATTAAACCTTGATAAATTTACACCGGCTTTAATCCCAAATCGGGCATCCTTGCTGGTCATCGTATTTTGGGCGTTTACGGCAAAAAAAGTAGCTGCTACTAAGATTATGCTTAAAAGTAATTTTTTCATATTTTTTTAAGATCACATATCCAAATTGATGCCAAAATAATATTGTTCATTAACC
>NZ_JAVTSC010000036.1:0-2059 GCF_032678725.1 Pedobacter heparinus | reverse complement strand
TTGTTTGAAGGCGAGAAAATTGTAGTCGACATCAGATACAGCCCTACCGAACATGCCGGAGAAGATGCTAAAGAAAAAAAGGTGCTCTTTGACCTGACCTGTACCGGTGCCGACGGCGAGACTTTCATCATCGAGATGCAGCGGGCAGATCAGGAATTTTTCAGAGACAGGTGCGTGTTTTACATGTCGCGGCTCATCAGTGCCCAATTACCCAGGGGAACTGCCAACTGGGACGTTCCGCTTAAGGAAGTTTATTTAATTGGTATTATGGAGTTTCAGTTTAACAACATCAACAGCAATTACCTGCACAACATTGCCCTGATGAACAAAGACACGGGTAAGGTTTTTTACAAAGGAATGGGTTATAAGTTTCTCGAATTGCCTAACTTTGACAAAAAGGAAGGCGACTTGGTAACAGAGCTGGATAAGTGGTTCTATTTGTTAAAAAACCTGAGCCACCTGGATAAAATTCCTGATTTTCTGGACAAAAGGGTGTTCCAGAAGATCTTTAAAATTGCGGAGATGAGTAAAATGACTAAAGAAGAACGTGAATTGTACCACTCAGATGTGAAAGCAAAATCTGACTGGAATGCGGGTATTCGTTACGCAGAGAAAAAGGCAGAGGAAAAGGGAGTAGAAAAAGGAAAACTGGAAGAGAAAATTGAAATTGCTAAAAGCCTCAAAGATGAGGGGTTATCAATCGAGTTAATATCTAAAACGACAGGTCTTCCCATCGAAGAAATCGAAAAGCTATAAATTTTATATGAAAATTTAAGGCCTTGGGTTTCTCCAGGGCCTTTAAACTATCTAAATTTTTTGGTTTTAATTAATCCAAGAAAATCCAGGCAATAGTTATGGTATAGCTAAACTACTCAATTATAATGTCGAACTTAGTTAAAAGACCTGCCAGCGAATTGGCCGAAAACTTAGTTTTTTTTATCAGATTAAGCTCAGGATCAATACTGAAATTCTGGTTGCTCGTAAAATCCATGCCAGAAAGATTTGTTTTTGAGAAAACTGCATCGGCCAGGTTACATTCTGTCATATTAGCCTTAGACAGATCAGCCTTACTAAAATTCGCAGCATGAAGTCTGCAATTCCTAAAGGTACTGTTATTCATTTTCTTATGGTCGAAACTTGCGTAGTCGAGCAGGTAATTTTCAAAGTGCAGCGAAAAACCAAAAGTCAGCCTCACCTTAGTAATTAGAAGCTAATCCCCAACTGTATTCCCGTAGTGACAGACGCAGGCTGATCGTTGCCAAACCTCACCGGAATAGGTAAAGCTAAATACAGGCTCGCGTCCTTCCCCTTTTTAATGACCTGGTTGAAAACAGGAGTAAATCCGTAACGACCGTTGGTTTCAAATGCCGCACGGCCTATAAACGTAAAGCCATGCTTGAAGCGGAACATAGCCCCGGGATGAAACAGTACGGAACTTACTTTGGAAATGTTGTGTTCTGTACGAACGGCCGGGGCAATTTCGAAACTGATCCCGAATTTGTCACTTTTAAGAATGTTTATTCCGAAAGGGAATACAAGCGTATATATGTCCGAAAAGTTATCGTGAAATCCGTCTTTGTTCCATGTCCCAATCGGATGAAGTATACTGAAATATCCCGTTACCTTTGGATAAGTATGAGCTTGTTCAGGCTGTTGTGCTTTAACCGATAAACCTAAGACGGAAGCAAACAGAAAGACAAATGTGCTACGATTAATAAATGATCTGGTAAAAAATGTAGTCATAACTATAAATTAAATGAATTTGATGAGTAAACCAATAATGGCTGCCGCGCCAATAATATTCTATGTATTGATCGTACAATATTACCTACTTGGAAAACTTTTAAATTGTATGTATTTAACTATTTGTATCCTTTTTACCTTTTTATATGCTTTTTCTAAAAACAGATGGATTTTCGCCTGTTTGTTTTTTAAATATCCGGTTAAAATGGTTCTAATTTAGTTAACAATACATAACAGATATCGAATATGGCCAACAGGCACACCGGCAAAATATTCTACGACAAGCTGAACTTTATATTCATCGAGATGCTTAACT
>NZ_JAVTSC010000035.1:0-2803 GCF_032678725.1 Pedobacter heparinus | reverse complement strand
CTTTTGTCATATGATCTCCTGCTGTTTTAATTTCCTCAGTAACTTTCAAAATATCATTCTTATTCGCCTTAACCCACTTTTGACCTTCATTTGCAGCGTCTTTTACACTAACTAAAGTTTCTTTAGTGACGCTAGAAATTTTATTTTTCGCATTATTATAGCCCGCTATAGTCCCCTGGACAAGTTGATCCAAGGGATTTTTAGGGAGTGTGCTTCACAATTCCATTAGGTATTTATTATCACTCCTGTTCTAATTCGATTTTCCGTTTGAAATAAATCCGCTGTGCTTCCTCTTCTTTTTCCACAATTAGCTTAGCGTAAGCCAATTTATCAGAACAGAACTCGGGGTAACCAATCACCATTTGTATATAAGGATAAATATCTTCATCTTTCCCAATCGTTCGAACATGCCAATTGGCGCTTGCCTTTTCATCAGTAATTTCAAACAATTGGCAAGGACATACAGAAATCAATCCTTCATCAACTAAGTAGCCTTGATAGTTTTCAAAAACAACAATCCCCATTACTAAATATTCCCGTCCTATAGTTATTTCCCCATATATGGAATTGCCACTTGCACCAAAACGTCCAAATTGTTCATTTAATAATGGCTTGTTCTCATAAGGACGTAAATCCAACCCGGTTTTATATAAACATTTTACTTTCATCTCTATTTAAATTTAAAATCATCAACAGCCTTTAATACATCACCAGCAAATTTGCCAACATAATGAATAGTTGTTTTAGACCCATCTAATGCTTCATGACTATACTGCATTTTACTCCAACCAAACCATCTCTTATCCTTCATAGTACCTAAACTCTTGATAACAGTTCCCAAGGTAGGATTAAAGCAGGAAAGTAATCTGTTATATAATACCAGGTCGCAGTAAAAATCATCACCACCGATATGTATTCTTTTTTGCCTGGCAACAAATGAAAATCCGTTTCCAAGTTCGAGCAGGAATTCCTGTAGGTGAGTGATGATGGCAGATTCCAGGTCCTTTTCGTAGTAAGAAGACTCATTTTAGGCCAAGGAATTCGAGATACATTGGATCTTTAATGATCTGTTTGGCGTCGGTAGGTTGTTGTTCCTGATTTGCTACGGCCAGAACAGCGTCCTGATCATTGCTCATTAAAAGCCGTTCGAAAAGGCTGCTGTTGATTTGTCTTTCTAACTGGCGTGCAGACCAGTTATTCTTTACTGTTTCAGCAATATAAAACTCAATTTTATTCTGCGAATCCAGTCGAATAAGGAATCTATAATGCGCCCAGCTCAATTGCGAACGCACTGCGTTCGCATTGGAAATACTCGGTAGAATTGCCTGAATAGCTCTATTTGTCTTCTTGAATATCCAGTGCCAAATTCTGGTTCAAGCGAATCGGCTATATGCTTGACAAGAAACTTTCCGTAATCAGCCCGGTCTTTTCCTTCCTATCATCAAGGCAAAACCTTACGCATAGTCAAACTGTCCAAGCTCTTCCTGAAACTCTTTACCGTTATAGGTGTAATTAGTTAAGGAGAAGTGACCTTCCGATTAATCTCTATCCCAAAGGATAATAATTATCTATCTACAGTTGTTTTTTACCCAAATTCTATACTAGTTTATTGATTAAAGGCAAAAAGGCTCATTCTTTAGTGGGGACTAATGATAGGCGGTTAGACATATTAAATGTTAGCGTAATTTATTATTTCTCTATAAATTCTTTAAAAAGAGTTATCAAGAGCTGAAGCTTAGAAGCATCTCCAACAGCAGTAAAAAATTCTCCGTTTGAAGTAACGTCATACCAATCCTCATCACTATTAAGCACTTTCATTGACATCTTTTTTCCTTCATAGCGAGTTTCCAACAAATCCACCCTCAATGACCAACCAGGATTATCTATTGTACCTATTTGAATTCCATAAGTATGTTCCCAATCTCCATTACATTCTGATTTGTACCAATCAGCCAACCATTCGCTTATATTCATATCGTTTAATTATTGATTCGATAATTATACAACTAAAAACTATAATGCAAATACAATTGCTAAAATAATTGAACCTAAAAAGGGCTTTACAATTGAGTGTAAAATATAATAAGGCTTGAATTTCCTCTATAGTAAGGCTGGTTAACTGCTACGATTTTGCTATCGGGTGCGGAACCAGTTTTTGAAGAGCAGGAAAGTCTGATGAAAATTTTAGGTGAAAACATTAAATATCTGGGGGCTAAAATTTCGGCGGCTTCAGCCTTATGGACCTGGGCAATTATCGAGATATTATTGCCGAAATTACACCGGGGTTTACGGAATTCTTTAAACATGAGCTTGATGTGACCCATAGTGGTGATTATACCATCAGTCAAAGCCCGTTATCCATAAGTGCTGCGGCAACAGCACGTATTTCGACCGCCATGAAAGACAGTGGGATAGACTATACCTTTCATGAAAATATAAGTCTTATGCTGAAAAAAGCAGTTCAGGCTGGTTATGAGAAGGAAGAGCTTGCTGCGCTGGTTAAAATTGTGCGTGTTGGCTAAACTTTGTATTACACAAATTCAATATAGCTGCCATGAGTTATATATTCTATATATTGTTTTTCTTCTATATTATTCGGCTGAAAAAAGCGCAGTTCGATTGCATCGGTACTGATATTATTTTCCTTAATAGTAACATCAATCACCAGGACTGCAATCTTATAATCCCCATTTTTGACCCCGCTTTTAAGCCCATTCTCTAACATGGAAATTAGTTCTAAGGAAGACGGAAAATCATCATTTAGGTATGCAGATACAGGCTTAATTTGATCATTTTTATCAAT
>NZ_JAVTSC010000034.1:0-3758 GCF_032678725.1 Pedobacter heparinus | reverse complement strand
TAGGAAGCATTACAGGAACAGCAGCTACAGTGACTAATGCTGCTCAACCGACTATTACCTCGGTAGGAACCTTGACCGGCTTGACAGTTACCAATCCAATCTCAGGTAGCATTAACGGCAACGCCGCCACAGCTACTAAACTTGTAACATCAAGAACAATCAATGGCGTATCTTTCGACGGAACAGAAGACGTGACCATCCCAGTTGCAGCAGCAGGCCTTACCGGTACAACCTTGCCGGCAAGCATCGTTAACTCCTCATTAACATCTGTAGGAACTTTAACTGAATTAACTGTTACCAACCCAATCACAGGGAATTTAACAGGGAGTGCTGCAACGATAACCAATGCGGCTCAACCAGCTATTACCTCAGTAGGTACTTTAACAGGTTTGACCGTTACTAATCCAATTGCAGGCAGCGTAACGGGAACCGCGGCTACTGTAACAAATGCTGCTCAACCCGTCATTACTTCAGTGGGAACCTTAATAGGGCTAACAGTTACCAATCCAATTGCAGGTAGTGTAACAGGTAACGCCGCCACAGCTACTAAACTTGCAACATCAAGAACAATTAATGGTGTATCTTTCGACGGAACAGGAAATATTACAATTGCAGCCGCGGCTTCCGGACTTACCGGAACAGCATTGCCTGCAACAATAATAAGCTCGTCGTTAACTTCGGTTGGAACCTTAACAAACTTAACCGTAACCAATCCAATAGCTGGCAGCATTACCGGCAATGCAGCTACAGCAACTACTTCAAGTACCGTTACCACCAATGCAAATCTAACAGGAGAAGTCAATTCAACAGGCAATGCTGCTACCGTAACAAACGCTGCAGTTATAGGCAAAGTACTTACAGGCTTAAATACAGCAGCCGGAACACCGGCAGCAACAGATAACATCCTGTTGGCCATAGGCAAACTTACCGGAACTAACGCCTTGAAAGCCAACCTTGTCTCTCCAGCTTTAACTGGAATACCAACTGCCCCAACCGCAACTCCAGGAACCAACAATACCCAACTTGCGACTACTGCTTATGCAGATGCAACAGCTTCAATATCAGTAGCAGATAAACAAAATACACTGACCAATTCAGCAGGGTTGGCAGGAGCTTTAAGTGATGAAACCGGTACGGGGTCTGCTGTTTTCGCCATTTCACCAACATTGGTAACCCCGAATCTTGGTACCCCAACCACATTGATCGGAACCAATATTACCGGTACTGCTGCTGGTTTAACAGCTGGTAATGTGAGTACAAATGCCAACTTATCAGGAGTTGTTACTTCGGTTGGGAACGCCACTTCAATAGCGAATGGAGCAATAACAAATGTTATGCTTGCAAATGGAGCGGTAGCCAATTTATCTGGAAACAACACAGGTGATCAGACCGCAACAACTGTCATATCTACAGCAACTGGATCCATTACCGCCACAAATGTTCAGGCTGCAATAGCTGAACTTGATGCGGATAATGCCTTAAAAGCACCATTGGCCTCTCCGTCATTAACTGGTACGCCAATTTCACCCACTGCAGTATTTGGGACTAATACTACTCAATTAGCCACTACCGCATTTGTACAAGGAGCAACTCCCACCTATGCCAGAGTAACAAGTAGTAACGCAACGACCTCAAGTACGAGTTTGGCAGATATAACTGGCCTGTCTCTTGTCCTTGCAGCAAGTACTACTTATGAGTTTGAAGCAGTATTATCAACAGGTACAAGCAATGTTACAACTGGCACCAATTACGGAGTTAATTTAAGTAATGTTACCGGTGCCAGTATCGAGGCGCAGATAACAGGTTCAGCTACAACAACAGCATCTAAAACACTACGCATAACTGCATTTAACACAGCTGCCTCTTCGGTCTTTCAAACGATATCAAGTCAAACAGGTGGTGTAGTAATTAAAGGCGTAATTGTAACAGGTACAACTGCTCCAACGCTTACGATAAAACATTTAAAAGTTACAAGCGGTACCAGCACTGTGTATATTAATAGCTTTTTAAAAGTTGCAAGAATACTATAAAAAGGAGTATTGAAGATGACTACCCGTAATAACACAGATAAGCCACATCCACATCACAAATAATATCAAAAGAAGTACCCGCTGCTACTTCAAATTTATCCTGGGCATGATAAGCCTTGAATCCGCTATCGTCTAATTTAACATTCATTACACCCGCCACTATAATCATTTCTTCCGGTGACGAAGTTGAAAAGGTATAGCTACCTTTTTTCATTACACCAAGTGTTGCCTTGCCTTTTTCGGTTTGCAGGCCAAGGCTTTGAACATTGCCATCAAAATACACATTATGGGATATCGGTTCGTTACTGCTCATTGTTTTTTTGTTAAGGTTTTATATTGCGCACAAATGTATTGACTATTGTGCTCATTAAATAAAATTTAACTTCATTTTCTATGAATAATAATAGCTGTTGCAGTGCATAAGTCGAAATTGAGTTTATGAAACAATGTGCCATGCCTTGTATCATCGTGGGTAAGAAAGTAGATCAGGTCCTTTGTATAAACCACCCCTAGGTGTATTCCCCGATCAATAAGTGGTAAAGATTCCTGATCATATTTTAAAAGCTTTTCCAATGCTTCCAAAACCAGTTGCTTTGGATGCAAGCTTATCTGGTTATCAAGTACTGCTGAAAAAGCAGGCTTAGCCGAGCCTGATTCAATAGATAGAACAAAGTCTTCTGAATTTACATAATCAACTAATGCTGCCAGTGTATATTTAGAAAAAGAGTGTTTGGTTTTTGCAAACCCAAACACTCTTTTTAAGGTGGTGATACTAACCCGTCTATCCAGGCGCTGATTAATCTTCCCCGCAATTTTTACACAATCACCTGAAGTAATCGTAGTCAATCCTGTTTTTAAAAGTATGCGCCGTTTTAACTCATCACAGACCATTCAATTTACACAGCTTAGTGTTTTAAATTTCAATAAGCGTTAAAAAGAATTAGTTATTATTTACTCAGGTTCAACCTCAGGTTCAGTTCAAAACTGCCATTGGTATAGCTGCTTAAAGCCGAAGTCTGCGTAGTATAGGTTCCGCTGATCAGGTATTTCTTTCTAAAGTCCATGCCTAAACCAAAGGTTGCATTCCTGGTGCTATGGTACATGGCCAGCAAAAATACCTGCTTATTGGCAATACCAAACTGTGCACCTGCATCCCAGATGTTGTCAAAACCTTTTACACCCCTGTAGGCTACCTTTGGCTCTACATCCATACCTTCAGCACCTTCGCTGATCCCGATCTTATAACTTACCGCCGTATAAAAGGTAGCCACATCAGCCAGCTTGATCACATCCTTTTTCAATACACTTTTCAGGTTGGGGATGGCCGCCTGGACGTTCAGCTTACCTGAAGTATAAGCTACGCCAAAATCCCCATCCAGGTAAGTTTTACGGTCATTGTACTGCCCTACTGTCGGATCGTTAGGATTGCCATAAATGTCTGCATTTTCTAAGCGCTGGCTCATAAAACCCAGGGATACCCCAAAATGCAGCTGATGGTTGTTGTCGTTCAGCTTCAGGTGATAAGCATAACTGCCCACTACCCTGGTCTGTCTTTGCAAACCCGCACTTTCGTTGTTCACCGTTAAACCTAGTCCAACTTTGTTAAAGCCATAATCGGCTGTAAGGTTCTGGGTTAAGGGTGAGCCTGGTACATTGCTCCAGAGTTTTCGATAGGCACCGTTCAGTTTTAAACCTTGTCCTGCTCCCGCAAAAGCCGGGTTGATCAGG
>NZ_JAVTSC010000033.1:0-5196 GCF_032678725.1 Pedobacter heparinus | reverse complement strand
AGTAGTCTGGCTTGGTCTTACTGTTAATACTGCAGTGTTCGTTGTACCGATGATACTGCTGTTAGCGGCCCAAACATAGCCCGTTCCTCCTGTTGCGGTAAGCAGAACCGTTTCTCCTTTACTGATCTCGACTCCGTTATCGCTGCTGACCGACACCACTGGCAAGGCATTAACCGTGATGGTAAAAGTCCTGCTGTAAGTATCTGCACCTCCATTGGCAGTACCACCATTGTCTTTTACTATTACCGTGACGGTAGCTGTTCCGGCTATAGCGCCGGCTTTAATGCGGTAGTTTAAGCTTCCCGCAGCTCCGGTTCCTGAAACTGTTAGGTTTTCAAACAGTGCAGCATTATTACTGCTGACAGTTAAACCGGTAGTTTGTGCAGCTTCCGGCCCGGCACTGATGCCGGTTAAGGCAACAGTCTGCGCTGCTGTAGTAAAACAGATGGTCTGGTTGCTGATGGCTGCAAGCGTTGGGATCTCGTTTACATCACTTAAACTGATGCTCAGTTCTTTTTCCAGCCAGAGCGCATTTTGGGTAGTTGATCTTACCCTTACCGTATAAACTGCCTTGCTTTCGTAGTTCAGACTGACCGCGGTATTGATCTTATTGCCACTAATGGCAAACAGGGCATTATCGGTATCCCCCGTTCCGGAAACCAAAGCATAAGTAAAGGTTGCAGAAGGATCATCGGAAGTACTGCTCAACGTTCCTGCATTGGTCCCAGCTGTACTGTTTTCATACAGCGTAACTCCTGCCAGGGTAATGCTGGTTGGTGCTCCCGGTTTAATTTTCAAATTACCTGCAACGTAAGCGATGCTGTAATTGGCCGCTACTGCACCGCTAGCCGTGATCGGGTAATCCCCTATCGGGCTGCCCGGTGTGGCTGTTGTAGTTATCGTTGGCTGGGCAGTCAGTACCGTATTGCTTTCGCCATTGGTAAAGCCAGCATAACTTACCGTTAATGCCGGATTAGCAGTTCCTGCAAATTTCTCTTTATCGTCCGCTGTAATGGTCAGTGCTTTTCTGTTTACCGTTAATGCACCGTTTACATAAGCGATGGTATAGTTATCTAAGCCGGCACCGGTTGCTGCCGCCGGTACGATCGGATAAGCAGAACCCGCCACGGTTGCGGTTGTGGCAGCTCCCGTGCTGCTTAAAGCAACCCCCGTAACCGTATTGCCATTAATCAGGCCTGTTGTGCTGAACTCTGTTCCTGCAAAACTTACCAGCTCACCATAGGTTTTACTGCGGCCCGACGCGGTTACAGTAAGCGCTTTTGGTGTTACACTTAAAGCACCGTCTATATAGGTAATGTTGTAATTATCCAGCCCTGTGCCTGTAGCGGCAGAAGCTGTGATGGGGTAAGTTGAGCCAGCTACGCTTGCAGTAGCTGCCGCGCCGGTACTGGTTAATGTTACACCAGTTACGACATGTCCATTGATTAATCCTGCGGCTGTAAACGCTGTCCCGGCAAAACTTACCAGGTCGCCATAGGTTTTACTACGGTTACCAGCGGTAATGGTCAGTGCTTTTTTGTCAATCGTTAGCTCCGCGGTAATAGCGGCAGCCAGATAATCCCCGGCCGCAGCCTGGGTAGCCGTAATACTGGTTGTACCAGGCTTAATAATCGTTACAACGTTACCCGATATGCTGGCTACAGCCGTATTGCTGCTCACATAACTAAAAGCACCGCTGCTTGCACTTGCCGGATCTGTAAGTACAAAGGCCGCGTCGCCATAAGTTTTATTCAATGCAGGAAAACCTGATAAGGCTGCTGGTTCGATCAGCGTAAAAGTTTTAACAAGGCTGCAGCCATTGGCATCGGTAATGGTTACCGTATGCACGCCGGCGCTAAGCCCCGTTGCCGTGGCCGTGTTTGTTCCGGAAGGTGCCCAAATATAATTGTAGGCACCTGTACCACCACTAACAGTAACACTTGCCGTTCCATCGTTACCTCCAGCTGTGCTTACGTTATGCTGCGAAACGATAGCAGTTAAACTTACAGGTTCGGTTATGGTAAAACTTTGTGTGGTTTGACAAAGATTGGCATCTTTTATGGTTACCGTATAAGTTCCGGGGGCAAGGCCTGTAGCAGTTGCGGCTGTACCGCCCGATGGCGCCCAGGCATAGGTATAACTACCCGTACCGCCTGTTACGTTCACCGTAGCCGATCCGTCATTGCTGCCGTTACAGCTGACATTGGTTTTTGGCCCGGCAGTAGCTACGAGTGTTGCAGGCTCAATAATGGTAAAGCTTTGCGTAGTTTGGCAAAGATTGGCATCCTTTACGGTTACCGTATAGGTTCCCGGGGCAAGCCCTGTAGCCGTAGCGGCTGTTCCGCCCGAGGGTGCCCAGGCATAGCTATAGCTACCCGTACCTCCTGTTACGCTTACTGTTGCCGAGCCGTTATTGCTGCCATTGCAGCTGACATTAGTTTGGCTTGGGCTGATCACCAGCGCCGGTGGCTCAATAATGGTAAAGCTTTGTGTGGTCTGGCAAAGATTGGCATCTTTTATGGTTACCGTATAAGTTCCGGCACTCAGGCCCGAAGCTGTAGCGGCTGTTCCGCCGCTTGGCGCCCATAAATAACTGTAAGCGCCTGTTCCACCCGTAACGATTACGCTTGCCGTTCCGTTAGCACCGCCATGACAGGTTACAGCAGTCTGGCTTGGGGTAACAGCAAATGCCGGAGGCTGGTTGATGGTAAAGTTTCTCACGATCGAACACCCGTTTGACGCGGTGATCGTTACACTATAATTGCCGGCAGCCAGGTTGGTAGCTGTTGCTGCGTTTCCCCCCGAAGGCGCCCATACATAAGTATAAGGCCCCGGCGCGCCAGCTGGCACCACTGTAGCTGTTCCGGTATTAGCCCCGTTACACAGTACATCAGTTTTGGATTGGGTAGCGGTTAAAGTATTGGTTGTAGTAATTACAAAATTCTTGGTGATGGAGCAGCCATTGGCATCAGTGATCAGACAGCTCTGGTTACCCGCCGCCAAACCGGTGACTGTTTGGGTCATTTGCCCGGAAGGAGACCACAAATAGGTATAAGGGAAGGTCCCGCCAGATGGGGTAACAGATGCCTGACCGCTGGTTGTACACGTTGCATTAATCTGACTGGTGGTCGCACTCAAAACAGCAGGCTGATTTATAGTGAAGCCCTGGGTAAAAGTACATCCTTTGGCATCTGTAATCAGGCAGCTGTAACTGCCTGCAGCAAGCCCGGTTGCCGTAGCATTTGTACCGCCCGCTGGCGACCATAAATAGGTATATCCGGGTGTGCCACCACTAACGCTTACCGTTGCCGTTCCGTTAGCCCCTCCGTTACATAAAACATCTGTTTTAGATGGAGTTACCACTAGAGCAGCAGGCTGATCAATAGTCACATTCACCTGGTAAGTACAGGTGTTTGCATCTGTGATGGTTACTGTATAATTTCCCGCAGCCAGGCCTGTAGCCGAAGCAGCAGTACCTCCCGAAGGAGACCATGCATAACTGTAAGGGGCCGTAGCACCTGAAACAGTTACCGTCGCAGATCCATTAGTGCCCCCGTTACAGCTTACGTCTGTTTTTGAGGCAGTAGCAGAAAAAGCAGCTGGTGAGCCAATGGTGATATTTTTAACGAGCGTACAGCCCTTGGAATCGGTGATGGTACAGGTATAGTTTCCTGCAGGCCTGCCGGTTATGGTGGCACTGGTACCACCCAATGGGGCCCATAAATAACTATAAGGACTTGTACCACCTGAGGCGGTTACACCGGCTGAGCCATTACTTCCGCCAAAGCAGCTCACCCCGATTGATGCCGTGGTAGCTGAAAGTATCGCTGCAGGCTGGTTAATGGTAAAACTTTGTGTGGTTTGGCAAAGGTTGGCATCTTTAACGGTTACAGTATAGGTGCCCGCAGCAAGGCCCGAAGCAATAGCTGCTGTACCACCCGATGGTGCCCAGCTATAAGTATATGCACCAGTACCACCTGTTACATTTACTGTTGCGCTGCCCGTAGCTCCGCCACGGCAATTCACATCGTTAACCGTGCCTGCTGTGGCCACCAGTGCCGATGTAGGTTGATTGATGGTAAAGTTGCGCGTGATCTGAAAGGTGGTTGCATCAGTTATGGTTACCGTGTAATTTCCCGCAGTTAGCCCGGTAGCAGTAGCAGCAGTACCACCCGAAGGCGACCAGCTATAGGTATAAGGCGAAACCCCACCTGAAACTGTAACTGAGGCCGAACCTGTTGCAGCACCATTGCAAAGAATATCAGTTTGCGACACGCCCGCGGTTAGCGCTGCATTAACAGTAAGTGTTGCGGCATTACCGGTTGCCGTAGGCGTGCAGGTACCGGAAACAACTGCGCGGTAACAGTAACTGCTCATTCCTGCCGTGGCGCCGGTTATGGTCAAGGTTGCTGTTGTGGCCCCTGAATATACGCCCCCATTGGCCACGTTCGTAAAACCTGAGCCTTGATCAACCTGCCACTGGTAACCTGTAGCAGCGCTTGCCGTTACAGCAAAACTGGCATTTGCACCTGCACCGGTAGTTTTATTAGCTGGCTGTGCAGTAATCGCTGGTGCAGCATTGATCGTTAAACCTACACCATTAGAGGTAGCCGCTGGAGTACAGGTACCTGTAGCAATTGCCCGGTAAGCAAAACCGTTCATACCAGCCGTTGCGCCGGTAATGGTCAAAGTAGCTGTAGTAGCTCCCGAGTAAACCCCACCGTTAGTAACGTTGGTATATCCCAAGCCCTGATCAACCTGCCACTGATAACCTGTAGCATTAGAAGCCGTAATGATGAAAGATGTATTTGCGCCCGCACAGATCGTACTGGAAGAAGGTTGTGATGTAATCGACGGAGCAGCACCTACGGTTAAGCCAGCACCATTAGAGGTGGCCGCTGGAGTACAGGTACCCGTTGCAATTGCCCGATAAGCAAAGCCGTTCATACCGGCTGTGGCACCTGTGATGGTCAAAGTAGCTGTAGTAGCTCCTGAGTAAACCCCACCATTAGCGACGTTGGTATAACCTAAACCCTGATCAACCTGCCACTGGTAACCCGTAGCATTAGAAGCGGAAATAGAAAAAGTCGTATTGGCACCAGCACAGATCGTACTCGCCGATGGCTGTGATGTAATTGCCGGAGCAGCACCTACGGTTAAGCCAGCACCATTAGAGGTGGCCGCCGGGGTACAAGC
>NZ_JAVTSC010000032.1:0-5840 GCF_032678725.1 Pedobacter heparinus | reverse complement strand
GACTACCGGCTTTCTTTAAGATTTGGCACCGACCTACTCTCCCACGTGTTACCGCAGTACCATCGGCTCTGGTGGGCTTAACTTCTCTGTTCGGAATGGGAAGAGGTGGACACCACCGATATAGGCACCTAAATATTTTTAATGTTATTCAGCTTTTATATCTTTCACACCTGTTTTTAATTCCAGGTATGGCTTTGATTCAGCTTTATAACAATGACATATTATTGAAAGAAGTTAGTTAGGAAGAACAAACAACAGTTTATTGCTCTTGAAAGCTTCGGATGATTAGTATTACTCGACTTTGATGTCACCACCTTTACATCTATAACCTATCAACGTAGTAGTCTACTACGGTCCTATATGGAATTCTCATCTCGTGGCTAGTTTCGCACTTAGATGCTTTCAGCGCTTATCTATTCCCAGCGTAGCTACTCTGCAATGCCCCTGGCGGAACAACAGATTCACTAGAGGCTAGTCCAACCCGGTCCTCTCGTACTAAGGTCAGCCCCACTCAAAATTCCTACGCCCACAACAGATAGGGACCGAACTGTCTCGCGACGTTCTGAACCCAGCTCGCGTGCCACTTTAATCGGCGAACAGCCGAACCCTTGGGACCTTCTCCAGCCCCAGGATGTGACGAGCCGACATCGAGGTGCCAAACCTCCCCGTCGATATGAGCTCTTGGGGGAGATCAGCCTGTTATCCCCAGCGTACCTTTTATCCTTTGAGCGATGGCCCTTCCATGCAGAACCACCGGATCACTATATCCGTCTTTCGACCCTGCTCGGCTTGTCTGCCTCACAGTCAAGCAAGCTTATGCTATTGCACTCCTCATACGGTTACCAAGCGTATTGAGCTTACCTTTGAAAGCCTCCGTTACCTTTTTGGAGGCGACCACCCCAGTCAAACTACCCATCAAACAATGTCCCCGACTGAGTCGGGTTAGACACCGAATACAAAAAGGGTGGTATTTCAACGTTGACTCCACGACGCCTGGCGACGCCACTTCATAGTCTCCCACCTATCCTACACATCCTGTATCCAATGTCAATGTTAAATTGTAGTGAAGGTGCATGGGGTCTTTCCGTCCCGTTGCGGGTACCCGGCGTCTTCACCGGGACCACAATTTCACCGAGCTCATGGCTGAGACAGCGCCCAGATCGTTACACCATTCGTGCAGGTCGGAACTTACCCGACAAGGAATTTCGCTACCTTAGGACCGTTATAGTTACGGCCGCCGTTTACTGGGGCTTCAATTCAATGCTTCGGTTTAACCCTAACATCCCCTCTTAACCTTCCAGCACCGGGCAGGTGTCAGGCCTTATACTTCATCTTTCGATTTTGCAAAGCCATGTGTTTTTGTTAAACAGTCGCCTGGGCCTTTTCACTGCGGCTGATATTGCTACCAGCGCCCCTTCTCCCGAAGTTACAGGGCCATTTTGCCGAGTTCCTTAGCCATGATTCACTCGAGCGCCTTAGAATTCTCTTCCCGGATACCTGTGTCGGTTTGCGGTACGGGTTTTTATAACCTGAAGCTTAGCGGTTTTTCTTGGAAGTCTGATTACCTGCACTATCCACGCCCCCGAAGGTTTGCGGTACTATCAGCCTTTAGCAAGACCGGCGGATTTGCCTACCGGTCCTATACCTACAGCCTTCAACGATCTATTCCGTCAGATCGCGGCAGTGTCACTACTCCGTCCCCACATCGCAGTTATAAAAAGTACGGAAATATTAATCCGTTGTCCATCGAATATCCCCTTCGGGTTCTCCTTAGGCCCCGACTAACCCTGATCCGATTAGCGTTGATCAGGAAACCTTATCCTTTCGGCGGGCAGGTTTCTCGCCTGCCTTATCGTTACTTATGCCTACATTTGCTTTTCCAGAAGCTCCAGCACAACTTACGTCATACCTTCGCTGCCGCTGGAATGCTCCCCTACCGTAATATTAATATTACCCATAGCTTCGGTGTACAATTTGATGCCCGTTTATTATCCATGCCCGATCGCTCGACTAGTGAGCTGTTACGCACTCTTTAAATGAATGGCTGCTTCCAAGCCAACATCCTAGCTGTCTGTGCAATCGGACCTCGTTAGTTCAACTTAACTGTAACTTGGGGACCTTAGCTGATGGTCTGGGTTCTTTCCCTCTCGGCGCGTGACCTTAGCACCCCGCGCCTCACTGCCGTGTATATTAAATAGCATTCGGAGTTTGTCTGGATTTGGTAGGATTTGACTCCCCCGCACCCAATCAGTAGCTCTACCTCTATTTAACTTAACCACGACGCTGTTCCTAAAAACATTTCGGGGAGTACGAGCTATTTCCCAGTTTGATTAGCCTTTCACCCCTACCCACAGATCATCCGGAAACTTTTCAACGTTTATCGGTTCGGTCCTCCAGTACGTGTTACCGCACCTTCAACCTGTCCATGGGTAGATCACAAGGTTTCGCGTCTACCTCCCCTGACTATACGCCCTATTCAGACTCGCTTTCGCTTCGGATCCGTGTCTTAAACACTTAACCTTGCCAGAGAAGAGTAACTCGTAGGCTCATTATGCAAAAGGCACGCCGTCACGGAACAAGTCCGCTCCGACCGCTTGTAAGCACACAGTTTCAGGTTCTATTTCACTCCCCTGTTCGGGGTTCTTTTCACCTTTCCCTCACGGTACTGGTTCACTATCGGTCTCTCAGGAGTATTTAGCCTTACCGGATGGTGCCGGCAGATTCCCACAAGGCGTCTCCGACCTCGCGGTACTCAGGATACTACTAGACTAATGGTACTTACGTGTACGCGGCTCTCACGCTATATTGCCAGGCTTCCCATCCTGTTCCACTTCATTGCATTATAATCATATCGTAGTCCTACAACCCTCACAATGCCGTAACATTATGAGTTTGGGCTCTTTCCCTTTCGCTCGCCACTACTTAGGAAATCATTATTATTTTCTCTTCCTCTGCTTACTTAGATGTTTCAGTTCGGCAGGTTTGCGTACATTGTACGACTAGTCTTCAACTAGCCAGGTTTCCCCATTCAGAAATCTTCGGATCAATTCATATTTGCTAATCCCCGAAGCTTATCGCAGCTTATCACGTCTTTCATCGCCTCTGAGAGCCAAGGCATCCCCTGTGTGCTCTTATTTACTTTCTTCTCTCCATAGCCTTTTGCGCCTATGGAAATGCTTTTTTTGATTGTCGTTATCTCTACAGATCTCCATTCCTGATTGCTCAGTCCTTTCTATCCTTCAAGCTAACAACGTCTCTATTGTTGTTTGCTCTTCTTTTTTAACTTCTTCCAATATGTCAAAGAACTTTTCTATCCCGGGTTGCATTGCTGCTTCCTATTTCCGTGCCTTTTGTATCAGGTACCGGTGATGGTGGAGAATAACGGAGTCGAACCGTTGACCTCCTGCGTGCAAGGCAGGCGCTCTAGCCAGCTGAGCTAATCCCCCGTAAGATTATTCCTAATGTAGTCCCGAGCAGATTTGAACTGCTGACCCCTACATTATCAGTGTAGTGCTCTAACCAAACTGAGCTACGGGACTATTTTTCGTAAGTAAGGTTTATGAGTATTGATTTCTCATTTTCACAAATCTTTTGAACTACTCATGTCCCCTTTCTTCAGTATGGAGCACTAAACCATGCTTCATCCTATGGGTTGTCTTTTTTTGAGATCTTGTCATTTATATCATTCAGCGTAGCGAGTAGTCTAACCTACTCCAGAAAGGAGGTATTCCAGCCGCACCTTCCGGTACGGCTACCTTGTTACGACTTAGCCCCAGTTATCGGTTTTACCCTAGGACGCTCCTTGCGGTTACGTACTTTAGGTACCCCCAACTTCCATGGCTTGACGGGCGGTGTGTACAAGGCCCGGGAACGTATTCACCGCGTCATTGCTGATACGCGATTACTAGCGAATCCAACTTCAAGAGGTCGAGTTGCAGACCTCTATCCGAACTGTGAATGGCTTTTTGAGATTCGCTTGCTGTTGCCAGCTTGCTGCCCTCTGTACCATCCATTGTAGCACGTGTGTAGCCCCGGACGTAAGGGCCATGATGACTTGACGTCGTCCCCTCCTTCCTCTCTGTTTGCACAGGCAGTCTGTTTAGAGTCCCCACCTTAACGTGCTGGCAACTAAACATAGGGGTTGCGCTCGTTGCGGGACTTAACCCAACACCTCACGGCACGAGCTGACGACAGCCATGCAGCACCTAGTTTCGTGTGATTGCTCACTTATCTATCTCTAGATAATTCACTAACTTTCAAGCCCGGGTAAGGTTCCTCGCGTATCATCGAATTAAACCACATGCTCCTCCGCTTGTGCGGGCCCCCGTCAATTCCTTTGAGTTTCACCCTTGCGGGCGTACTCCCCAGGTGGAATACTTAACGCTTTCGCTTAGCCGCTAACTGTATATCGCTAACAGCGAGTATTCATCGTTTAGGGCGTGGACTACCAGGGTATCTAATCCTGTTTGATCCCCACGCTTTCGTGCCTCAGCGTCAATCACACCATAGTAAGCTGCCTTCGCAATCGGTGTTCTGTGACATATCTATGCATTTCACCGCTACTTGTCACATTCCGCCTACCTCTAGTGTATTCAAGCTCATCAGTATCAAGGGCACTGCGATGGTTGAGCCACCGTCTTTCACCCCTGACTTAATAAGCCGCCTACGCACCCTTTAAACCCAATAAATCCGGATAACGCTTGGATCCTCCGTATTACCGCGGCTGCTGGCACGGAGTTAGCCGATCCTTATTCCTTCGGTACATTCAGCTATTTACACGTAAATAGGTTTATTCCCGAATAAAAGCAGTTTACGACCCAGAGGGCTGTCTTCCTGCACGCGGCATGGCTGGTTCAGAGTTGCCTCCATTGACCAATATTCCTTACTGCTGCCTCCCGTAGGAGTCTGGTCCGTGTCTCAGTACCAGTGTGGGGGGTCATCCTCTCAGATCCCCTAGTCATCGTCGCCTTGGTGGGCCGTTACCCCGCCAACTAGCTAATGACACGCATGCCCATCTTAATCCTATAAATATTTGAACATTGGATAATGCTATCCTGTGTTTTTATGCGGTGTTAATCCGAATTTCTTCGGGCTATCCCCCTGATTAAGGTAGGTTGCATACGCGTTACGCACCCGTGCGCCACTTTCCTCTATAGCAAGCTAAAGAGTATCGTTCGACTTGCATGTATTAGGCCTGCCGCTAGCGTTCATCCTGAGCCAGGATCAAACTCTCCATTGTAAATGTTGTGTTTGAACGCTGACCATTCTTAACTTGTATTAATAATAGTCTTATTCTAATTGTATTGTCTAGTTAGAATTAAACTTGAAAAAATAGCTCCAGTATCATGTACTTTGATTCCGTACTGTTTTACCTCGCTACGCTTATAAATGACATCTCTTTAATGAACTTATCGAATCGCCTCACGGGTCTTCTGTATATATCTTCGTATCCTTTCTTCAGTTTCCCCCTGGTCTTAATATTCCAGGTCTCAGTTTCAAAGCTCAACGTTTCAATCTCGTTTTTTATCTCCTTAACAACTCCGTCGTTTAGGCTCCCTGTGTTTGGGATTGCAAAGGTAGAAATCTTTTTAGTATTGTCAAGCTTTTTCTAAAACTTTTTTTTCCTTTTTTCCGAAGCCTTAAAACAACTCCCGAAAAATAACAACCTCTACTTTTCATCTCCTCAAATCACCTTCTCATCATCCCATCTCACCATTTCCCTTCCTCCGAAGCGGGATGCAAAAGTAGGAAAATTATACACCCAAACAAACTATTCCTAACCTTTATCCACAATAAATTCATAAAACACTGGAAAACAATAAGAAAAAATTAAAAGGAAA
>NZ_JAVTSC010000031.1:0-7230 GCF_032678725.1 Pedobacter heparinus | reverse complement strand
ACAAGATAAAAGTTTTTGACATTCTATAGCCTTTTTCATTATTTTATGCTTTCGGTGACGTAAACAATTGTTGTTTATTAAATATTCCTTTAGTATATTCGTTTTCAACTAAACCTCCATGCGGACCGTCAAATCATACACTGACCAGGAACTGCTTGATTGTCTAAAATCAGGAGACCAGCAGGCATTTGCTGAAATTTATAACAGGTACTGGAAAGTGATGTATTTTCATGCTTTGAAGATGCTGGGCGATGAAGATGATGCAAAGGACCTGGTACAGGAACTTTTTGTTACTTTATGGACCAAAGGAATCAATATTCCCTTTAACAGCAACCTTTCTGGTTATCTGTATATCACCGCAAGAAATAAGATCATTAACCTGATCCAGCAAAAAAAAGTAAGACGGGATTATTTAAGTGCCTTAACTGCGTTTGCCGAAGAGGCAGGTAATGGTACGGTTGAGCAGATTGACGAAAAGGAATTGCTGCTGATCGTAGAAAAGGAGATTCAGAATCTGCCTGTTAAAATGCGCCAGGTTTTTGAATTGAGCCGAAAACAATTCTTATCCCATAAAGAAATTGCAACCCAACTGGAGATCTCTGATAAAACAGTGAAAAAACAGATCGGATACGCAATAAGGATGATTAAACTGAAACTGGACGTACTGACAAGGATAAGCATCATTTTATTCTTTTTAAAATAAACATTTTTTTTCTCTCGCTCTACTACCAGGTACAGCTTCAACTGTTTTATCATTAACAAGGCAATATAAGTCTGCAGGGTTAATGAGAAATTGAGTTTACTGAACAGCATGCAGTACGGTTTAATTTAAGTTGATAAACTGCAGATTTTAATTGCCCAAACAAACTAAACCAAAAAAAACCACCACAATGAAGAAACAAAATTTAACCTGCTGTACTTTGAGGTACACAATGATTTTTTTAGTTTTTCCGCTCTTATTTCAATCCTGCAGTAAGAGCCAGCTACCTGGAGCGAGCGATTTAGAAGGTTCACAGTTAAAGGAAAGCAATCTGGAGGCTATGATTGCATCGGAACAGCCCCTGCCAGGGGGCAAAGCCCGCTTCTCCGCGGTAATGGGCAATATGGATCTTACCGGCGAAACCGTTGTCAGAATTTGCAATTGGACATTTAATGCCAATGCCGGGACAGTGGCTGCTACTTATTGGGATTGGAATACCGTAGATGAAAAAGGGAAAACCTTGTTTAATGCACATACCTGTACTTTTGAGAACATCAGCAAAACTGCCAATCCTTATACGCCTACCGGTTGGATGGCACCTGCAGGTATGTACTTTGGCCGGACGGGTATTTATACTTATAATGCTACAACCGGCGTACTTTCTATCGCATGGGATGCGCCCTGGGCAGGTGTTACTGAAAGCTGGAACGTGACCAACCCTGATGCGTTTAGCGCAAAAGTATCGCTCAGAAGTTCCAGTTACGGGCTTACCCATGGCAGGGGCTATGGCAGTAATGCTTCATGGAGTACTTTTAAAACAGTTGCGCAGGTGCCCCGTATTCTTTATCGAGGCTTTAGGATAGCTGTTTGGTCTACAAATGGAACTACCATATCTATAGACACCACGGTAACCGGGGCATGGAAAGCTGACAAATTAAATTTAACTCCTTTTACATCTTCAGCTAATGGCAATACCTTGCATGTGTTATCGCCAAGCTCTGCGGATGTGTGTAATTCGGGTTGTACCACAACCAGAACGGGTATCATTTATCATCTTGCGAGTAATAATAATGGCAGAAGTATGGTTTACAATCATTTTTGCGCCTGCCTGCCTACCAATGATGAGTTTCCTACCTACAACCGTAATTTACATCCCTACGCTTTTCAACAGATCATTGACGATAATGGTGATATGAGGGGTTTTGTAGGGATTGAACAGCAAGACCAGCCTGGGTCTGTTGGTTACCAGTACCAGCTTAAAGAATACTTTCAGTAAAGGATTTAAAGCAATCGTCTTGAATATTTTAATGTACTAAACTTAAATATATGACTAAAATAATTACTCAATTTACCAGACGAGTCTTTACAGGAAGCGTGCTTCTGCTACTGATTGGTTATTATACCAACGCACAGGAGCGGAATTCACAAGACTCAATCAAAAATTTATCACTTGTTGACCAGGACCAGGAGATTAAAGTTCTTTACGGATCTAAGCCGAAGAAGTATATTACAGGTGCTGTCTCTTCTATTTCGGGAGATGTATTAAGTAACATTCCAGGTACTAACCGGCTAAGTGCTTTGTCAGGTCGTTTACCGGGTCTTTCAATAATCCAGGGTAAAGCTACTCCTGGAGCTGAGAGTATTTCGTACCAGATTCGGGGCTTTCATAATCTAAATGGTTCGGATTCGCCCTGGATAATTGTTAACGGCAGGCTGGATGATGCAAGTCAGATTGAACCTAACGATATTGAAAGTATCACTATACTGAAGGATGCGGCGGCTACAGCTTTATACGGTATGAACGCTTCACAAGGCATTATACTTGTAACCACTAAGCGGGGTAAAGTAGGGAAATTAAAGATTAATTATAATGTTGAATCGACGTTTCAGCAACCGACCAGAATGCCTAAATTCCTCGACGCTTACAATTATGCCGTACTTTATAATGAAGCGCAGCTAAATGATAATCCGATTGCTGTGCCGAAATACAATGCTACAGCACTACAGGCTTACCAGGATGGAAGCAATCCTTACTTATATCCGAATGTGGATTGGTCTGATGAACTGGTGAAGGACCATTCATTGCAGATTCGAAATAATGTAAATGTAAGTGGTGGTGCAGATAATGCAAAGTATTATTTTTCAGCAAGTTACCTTACGGATGATGGTATCTTTAATACTGATAAGAGTATTAACACATACAGCACGAACTCTAATCTTGATCTTATTAATGTACGGGCCAGTGTTGATCTGAAGATCACTAAAAATCTGAAAATATTTGCAGACCTCCGGTCAAAAAGGGACAAGCGTAATGCCCCGGGAGCCTACAATACACTTTTTGATGAAAATCTTTTTAATTCAATATACGCAACCCCGTCTAATGCTTATCCGATGAAAAATGCTGATGGTTCATTGGGTGGAAATATTACTTATCAGAATAACCCTTACGGAGGGCTTAATTACGCTGGCTATAATAACATTGTCGGAGCTTCAATGTCATCATTCGCTGAATTAGACTATGATTTTAACAGCTTATTGAAGGGATTGACGCTCAAAGCCAGAGTCGGTTTTTCCAGTATATCATCATTTTATACAAACCGTGCCAAGAATTTTGCAGTATATTCACTAAATCCTACCGGTTCTGCCACACCTTATACTCAATTTGGGACAACTACCGTAATAGTACCAGGTGGCGCATATATTAATCGAAACCGGATCTATGATCATTCATTTGCAGTGAATTATAACACGGTTTTTGGCAATCATAATATCAGTTCGATGCTGATGTATGAACGGCAGCAATTTGACACTAATTCTGGCGACGGCAATATTGCAAACTCGGGAAGACAAACTAAAAATTACCAGGGGCCGAAAGGAAGCGTATCGTACCGGTTTAAAGATAGGTACCTGCTTGATCTTGTAGCTTCTTATATGGGAAATGAGCAATATCCTGTAGGCGACCGCTATGGCTTCTTTCCTGCGGTATCTGCAGGTTGGATTGTTTCAGATGAATCTTTCATGAAAGGAAGTATAATTGATTTCTTAAAGATCAGAGGGTCATATGGAAGAACCGGAAACGTAGCGCCAGGAGACTTGAATTTTAGCTATTACGGTTCTTATGCTGTTGCGGCAGGATATGGTGCTTTTTTCGGTACCACTCCTACTGCAAGTTCTGGTGTATATCAAAGCCAGATAGCCAATCCTCTGGTAACCTGGGAAAAGACGCTGAAATCTAATGCAGGATTGGATATAACCCTGTTAAATAATAAATTTAATGCTTCTTTTGATTATTTCAATGAAGAAACTAAAGATATTCTTATTTCCGGTGATATTACAGTGATGTATGGAGGGGGAAGTACTACTTCGGTTCCTTCCGGCATTTTCAAAAACAAAGGATTTGAGGTTCAGGCAGGATGGACAGACAAGATAAAAGATTTTCAGTATTCTATAACCGCCAACTATTCTTTTACAAAAAATAAAGTTATAGAAAACGGTGAGGTAGAAAAGCAGTATCCTTGGATGCAAACGATCGGAAATCCTTTACAAA
This sequence comes from Pedobacter heparinus, assembly GCF_032678725.1. Classification (GTDB taxonomy): domain Bacteria; phylum Bacteroidota; class Bacteroidia; order Sphingobacteriales; family Sphingobacteriaceae; genus Pedobacter; species Pedobacter heparinus_A. Next base: position 2,983 of record NZ_JAVTSC010000031.1, on the reverse strand, counting down.
CCCGAATGGGATATGTTTTTGACCGGTTCTATACCGAAACCGACAACATTGCAAGTTTGCCCAGCCAGTCATCTCTGGGCACACAGAAACCGGGTGATCTGAAGTATAAGGACCTGAATGGTGATGGAATAATTAATGAGAACGATATTACTGTTATTGGTAAGGCCAGAATGCCACAAAGTAACTTCGGACTGAACCTGGGAGCCCAGTACAAAGGGTTTGATCTGAATGTGTTCTTCCATGGAACGCAAGGAGGCACCACCTATAATTCAGGCCGTACTTATTATGCATTTGTCGGACAAACGGGAAATGCGTTGGAGCATCACCTCGACAGATGGACTCCTGGGTCGGGGCAGTCAGCGACGTACCCTCGATTAAGTCTGACTAATACGAATAATACCGCAGTTAGTTCATACTGGGTGAAAGATAATTCTTTTGTAAGGCTTAAATACGCAGAACTAGGATATACACTCCCAGCCAGCCTTGTAGGAAAGATCGGAATAACCAGCACACGGATTTTTGTAAATGGCAATAATTTATTCCTGTGGGATGAAGTCAAACTAAAAGATCCGGAAATGGAAAATCCGGTAGGCTATCCATTGCTGCGCTCTTTTAGTGTAGGCCTTAATGTGAAATTTTAATCTTCAAATACTAATGGATATGAAAAAAATACTATTTTTTATTATATGTCTGACGGGAGCATTCCTGCTTCCATCCTGTTCTGATGAAACAATTGATACAAAGCCAGCTCAATTTGTCAATAAAGATGTCATTTATACTAATAGTGCAAGGATATTGCAGTTTGTAAATAACCTCTATACCTTTCTTCCCAAGGGTTATAACCGGTTGGGATCGGTGGCTGATGTGGGCGATGATGTGGGACCAATTCCGGGTGCTAATGTTCTTGGGTCGATGGTTGCTGCTGCAACGGATGAAGCTGTACATGCATCCCTGAATTCTGGTGCAGAAAAGTGGGGAACAGGAAATTGGGGAACTACATCGTCAAATAACTGGGATGCCCCCTTAAATACAATTTATACAGGCATCCGCAGAACGTATGATTATACAAATGATATACATGCCAATGTTATTGTAGCACCGGTGTCCAACGTAAGTCAAATAACTGCTGCTCAACGCGATGAGTACTATGGCCAGGCTATTTTTATACGTGCTTTGTTAAACTTTGAGCTGCTGAAGCGCTTTGGAGGTTATCCTATCGTTAGAGAAGCGCTGAGCGCTGATGGCAATCTGATTATCCCAAAAAGTTCATACGATGAATGCGTGGCATATATTGCAGGCTTGTGCGATGAGGCTGTGGCAGTACTGCCGCTTACCTACGCAGCTGGAGATTTTGGCCGCGCAACAAAAGGTGCGGCCCTTGCTTTAAAAGGTCGACTGTTATTATATGCGGCGAGTCCGCTAAACAATGCGGGAAATTTGCTTACGAAGTGGCAAACTGCTGCTGCTGCGAATGCTGCAGTTATTAACCTGAAAAATGGAGCAGCCCCTGTATATAGCTTATATACAGCTGGTACCGGTTATGATGCATTTTTCACTACACTTGTCGGAAACAACGAGATCATTCTCTCCAGGATAGAGCCGGCAAACGCTGCTATTGAACAAGTGAATGGCTTGCCTCAACTGGTAGGTGGTTTGGGTGGAACTAATCCTACTTTAGATCTGGTTAATGATTATGAGATGAAAGATGGTACGCGTTTTAACTGGAGTAACCCTACTCATGCAAATGCTCCTTTTGCTAACAGGGACCCGCGTTTTGATAAAACTATTTTATATAATGGAGTATCCTGGATGGGTGTTACTGTAGAAACCTTTGACGGTGGTAAAGACAGAACAGGTATAAACCCTACCCGTACAGGTTTCTTCTTACGTAAATTCATGGGCAATTCGACCAAAGCTACCTGGATAGCTCCTGTAGTAAATACATTGCATTGTTTTCCAATTTTCAGATATGGAGAAACATTATTGAATTACGCGGAAGCTATGAATGAGGCGTATGGCCCGGATGATCCGGCTACCTATGGATTGACCGCACGCCAGGCGATTGCACTGATCCGTACACGTGCAGGTTTAACCGCTAATCAAACAGTCCCTTCTGCAACCAGTCAGTCATTAATGCGGGATGCTATCCGTCATGAGCGCCGCATTGAGCTTGCTTTTGAAGAACACCGCCATTTGGATTTAAGAAGATGGAACCTTGCAGTAACCGTACTGAATAACAAACCCGTATCAGGCTTGAAAATAGTGAGAAGTAGCGGTTTACCTTATACATTTACATACACTCCAGAGGTGGTAGAAAATCGGGTATTTACCGAAAATATGTATCGTTATCCCTTCCCTAGGGAAGAGGTCAGCAGAAATCCAGGTATTCAAAATCCAGGTTGGTAATCATTTTAAAATTAAAATTATGAGGAGATTTTTAATACTATTAGTTTTTAGCTTGGTTTATATGAGCACATATGCTCAAAATGTACAATTAAGCGGTACTGTAACCGATAAAGATGGAGTTTCACTTCCTGGTGTCAGTATTCTTGTTGAAGGCACCAAAATTGGCGCAGTTTCAAATGCAAAAGGTCAATATTCCATTAACATTTCTAACGCTAACTCAGTTATTGTTTTTAGTTTTTTGGGCTATATCCCTCAGAAGGTTAACGCAAAAGGCCGCTCAAAAATCGATGTTAGCTTATCAGAAGACTCTAAATCCTTAGATGAAGTCATAATGGTAGGTTACGGCGCCCAGAAAAAGGCAAGTGTAATTGGAGCCATTTCCAATATTAACATGAAGGAACTTAGAAAAGCAGCACCTTCAAATTTGAGCAATGCGCTCGGGGGCCGTGTTCCTGGTATAATTAGCAGAATGGGAGATGGAATGCCGGGGGGCGTTCAAAATAGATTCTCGAATGGGGACGCTGATGATGCACAGATTTATTTACGGGGAAGAGCCAGTATGAACAATACAAGTGCG
>NZ_JAVTSC010000030.1:0-8307 GCF_032678725.1 Pedobacter heparinus | reverse complement strand
TTGAAATAAACAGTAAAAACCTAGTAATAAACAATCTAAACAATTAATTATGACAAAAAAAGCTACAAAATTTGGTTTAAAGGACTCAATCAGGTGGTTAGGTACCATGGCTGTAGTAATCATGCCACTTTTTATTCCCCTTTTTCTTAGTGCAAAGGCTGTGGATATGGGTAAAGTGGCGTCCGTTGCCTATGGTCTTAATGAAAGCAGGTCTTTGCTTCAGGAACGTATCATAACCGGCCGGGTCAGCGACGTTAATGAGGCTGGAATAATCGGGGCTGGTATAAGGGTTAAAGGAACAAAAATTGCTACTGTTTCGGATTTGAATGGAAACTTTTCTATCACGATTCCCAACAACGACGCAATACTGGAGTTTACCTCTATTGGCTATGCGACAAAAGAAGTGCCGGTTAAAGGCTTAAAGGAAGTTCGTGTCACCTTGCAGGAGTCAACAGCTACTATGGACGAGGTTGTCATAACCTCTTTTGGTACACAGAAAAAGGAAAGTGTGGTTAGTGCGATTTCAACCATTCGACCTTCTGAAATGAGAAATTCGTCAAGTAACCTAACAACCGCTTTAGCGGGAAAGGTTGGTGGAGTGATTGCCTATCAACGGTCAGGAGAACCAGGGCTGGATAACGCTGAATTTTATATCCGTGGCGTTACTACTTTTAGTACATCAGGTAAACGGGATCCGCTGATCCTGATTGATGGGGTGGAAATGGCAACAAACGACCTCGCCCGGTTGAACGTAGACGACATCGCATCCTTTTCCGTACTAAAGGATGCCAGTTCTGCGGCACTGTATGGTGCACGTGGCGCAAACGGCGTGATTCTCGTGACCACAAAGGTCGGAGCGGTAGACCAATTGGCGATCACCGTAAGAGCTGAGCAGTCCAACTCTTATAATACTAAGTTAGCCGGACTGGCCGATCCTATTACCTACATGAAACTTCACAACGAAGCGGTGCGAACGCGCAACGCCCTGGTAGACCTACCCTATTCTTCTTCGAAAATTCGGGAAACAGAGCTGGGCACCGATCCACTTCGCTACCCGTCTGTGAATTGGTACGACTATCTGATAGACGATAAGGCGATCAACCGCCGTCTTAATATGAACCTCACCGGTGGGGGACAATCTGTACAGTATTATCTGGCTGCCAACTTTCAGAATGACAAGGGAATACTAAAAGAAAGCGAACAAAATCTGGTCGAGAACAACATCGATATCAGTCGGCTTCAGATACGCTCTAATGTGACCATTAAGTTTGCACCAACCACTACTGGTGTTGTGCGTGCATACGGATCATTTGATGATCGGACGGGCCCTTATATTCCTAGTATGAAAGACGAGTTGGGCAACACAGTATCGGGCGGGGCGGCGGTATTCCGCGCGGCGCGAAATGCGTCTCCGGTGCAGTTCCTTCCATTTTATCCGGCAGACAAAGCCAACGAATTCACTGACCATATCCTTTTCGGTATGAATCCGGAAATGACTTTTTACAACCCTTGGGCGCAAGTGGTCAGCTCATTCCAGGAATCGAAAGAGTCCATGATGCTGTTGCAACTGGAAATGGATCATAAATTTACCGGGAGTTTAGAGGGGTTAACTGTAAGAGGAGCATTCAACTCGATGCGAAAAGCGTATTATGCGCAAAACCGCGCGTATAATCCATTTTATTACAGTCTTGCAAATACCATAGACGATTCCTACCAATTAACACCGCTCAATCCAGACGGCGGTACTGAGTATCTGAACTTTCAAGGTCAGGGCAGGACGGTCAATGCGTCCCAGTACGGTGAGGTTCGCGTACAGTACAACAAAACCTTTAATAAAAAACATGATCTCAATGCCTTATTAGTGGGTACGATGAGAAACGAAACTGGTACCCTTCAATATGATGAGCGGGTGTCTGATGACCTTCAAGCCTCTCTTGCACGAAGGAATATCTCGTCAGCTGGCAGGTTATCTTATGGATATGATTCTCGCTACTTTCTGGAACTAAACTATGGATATAACGGTACCGAACGTTTCGCCGAGAAGAACCGCTGGGGATTTTTTCCTTCTGCCGGCGCTGGGTGGATGGTAAGCAACGAATCGTTTATGAAGGGTATGAAGGATGTGATCACTACTTTAAAATTACGTGCTACGTATGGTAAGGTCGGAAACGATCAGATAGGGTCTTTGTATGATCGGTTTTTCTACCTGTCCCAGATCAATATGAACGGGACTGGATACTGGTTTGGTCTTAATAGAGGCTACCGTTCGGGTATTACTATCGATCGGTATGCCAACGACCTTATAACCTGGGAAATTGCTAAAAAGACGAATTTCGGTTTAGAGCTTGGATTGTACAACGATCTGACGCTTATAGCAGACTTTTTTCAGGAAACCCGAAGTAATATTCTTCAGACCCGGGTAGATATACCGACTACCATGGGTCTTCGGGTAGTCCCTCAGGCAAATGTTGGAGTGGCCCAGGGAAAAGGATTGGATGTGGAGCTAAAATACAACAAACACTTCAATAACGGTTTATCGTTAATGATAAATGGCAATTTTACTTATGCAGCCAGCACAGTTAAGAAGTGGGAAGAACCTGATTATAGTGATGTTCCCTGGCGTACCCGCGTTGGACAAAAGATTAATCAGCCGATAGGTTACATCGCCGAGCGACTGTTCATTGATGAGGAAGAAGTAAACAACTCGCCCAGACAATTATTTGGAGAATACGGTGCAGGAGATATTAAATATAAGGACATCAACAATGACGGTCAGATCAATACGGACGACAAGGTAGCCATTGGTCACCCGACTATTCCTGAGATCATTTACGGAAACTCGATCTCGGTAGCATATAAAGCCTTCGACATCAACTTCTTTATTCAGGGGTCCGCCAGATCCTCTTTCTTTATTAAGCCCGAAGGTATCTCTCCCTTCCTCAACCAGGGACAAAAAGCGCTAATGCAAACGATCGCAGACGATCACTGGTCTGAAACGAACAGGAATATACAAGCATTCTGGCCCCGGCTATCTGAGTACACCATCTCAAATAACAATCAGGAGAGTACGCATTGGTTGCGTGATGGAACCTTTATACGACTAAAACAGGCGGAAATAGGCTATACTTTACCCGAGCGATTGAGTAAAAGAGCCCGCATGAGGATGATGCGGGTGTACCTCAGCGGAACCAATTTGTTTTACATTTCTAAGTTTAAGATGTGGGATCCGGAAATGGGCGGCCTGGGCCTGGGATATCCGGTTCAGCGAGTGATTAACTTAGGTTTGAATGTTAAATTTTAATAAAGGCAAACAGCGCTTTTAGCCATAAACGATATACGAATGAAGCATATAATGAGAATAATAGTAGCCTTTTCCCTGATGGGAAATATGAGCTGCAAATACCTGGATGTGGTACCAAATAACACAGCGACATTGGACCACGCCTTCTCCAATCGCTCAGTAATGGATAAGTTTCTGAGAACATGTTACTCACACTTGCCAGATCCGACCGATCCGTTTTACTACCCTGCCTATTTTACCAGCAGGGACGAGTTTGATTGGAGGAGCGATAGCAGGGCTGGAAATACGCCCGCCGGCCAAATTTCCCGTGGACTTCAAAACACCAATAATCCACTGCAGGATTACTGGTCGGGGGGACAGGGAGGTAAATCAATGTATACAGCCATACGTGACTGCAATATTTTTCTGGAAAACGCACATATTCCCCGTGATATCGACGAACTGGAACGGGCTCGATGGATCGCCGAAGTGAAATTCCTAAAGGCCTATTACCATTTCTTTTTAATGGAATTGTACGGCCCCATCGTGTTGGTGAAAGAAAACCTGCCCTTATCGGCTACTCCTGAGGAAACGAAAGTATATCGCGAACCAGTGGATGAATGTGTAAACTACATCGTGCAGTTGCTGGATGAGGCGGCGGTTGATTTACCATTGGCACTTCCAGATCCGTCGACAGAACAAGGCCGGATTTCCAAAACTATTGCACTGGGTATTAAGGCGAAAGTTTTAGCCTGGGGAGCCAGTCCATTATTTAATGGCAATCCGGATTATGCAGGTTGGATCGATAAGCGCGGGAAACAATTAATATCCAGTACACCCGACCCTAAAAAATGGGAGAGAGCTGCTGTGGCCATAAAGGAGGCAATTGATGCGGCCCATTCTGCCGGGAACCGCTTATATGAATTCAACAAGTTTGCAGGTGGCGCCCAAACATTCGCAATGAATGACTCTTTGGTGCAGTTGATGACTGTCAGAAAGGCTATTACTGAATCGATCGACCGAAATACAGGAGTAATCTGGGCCACACAAGAACAATTTGCAAATGGTAAAGGTGGTTCCTCGGCCCTTGCTGTGCTGGGAAATATGCTTGCAAGTCTTTTTCCGGTATTGTATAGTACGGATCAGCCTAGTTTGATCAACTACATGTCTGCTTCCTGGCATATGGGTGAATTGTTTTATTCAAACAACGGTGTTCCGATTAATGAAGATAAAACGTATGACTACAATAACAGATATAGCTTAAAACGGGCAACGTCGGCAGATCATCATCAATCTTATATTGCTACTGGCGAAGTAACCGTCCTTCTTCACTTCTTCCGGGAGCCGCGTTTTTACGCCAATTTAGGCATCGACAGAGGATTCTTTGAGCTATCCACTACTACAACCAATGGTGGCGTCTCCTTTGCCCCATTCATTAAGAGCCGTCCCGATGAGATTGGACCAGCAGCAGGCCATGGTGCATATACGCCTAAAAAGATTATCCCGTTTGAGTCATCCGCCAGCCAGGGAGATGTGAATAAGCGATATACTGCATATCCTTATAACTTTCCTTTACTACGCTTATCAGATCTTTATTTGCTTTACAGCGAGGCACTGAACGAAACAAAGGGCCAACCAGATGCAGAGGTCTACAAATGGATTGACGAGGTGCGGGCTAAGGCGGGATTGAAAGGCGTAGTACAGTCGTGGCAACAAGCGGCCTTTAATCCTGACGCACCATCAAATAAAAATGAGATGCGTAAAATTATTCAAAGAGAGCGCTTGATCGAGCTCTCATTTGAGGGACAACGCTTCTGGGATATACGTCGATGGAAAATGGCCGGTCAGTATTGGAGCCTCCGTCCTATGTCCTGGACTCCATCCAGAGAAACAGAACAATTTTATGTTCCTTTCGTCTATAGTCAAGTTGTACGCCAGGTTACATTTAGAGATTACTTGTATCCAATCAAAGACTACGACTTACGGATTAATCCAAATTTGGTTCAAACGTATGGTTGGTAATAATGGCAAGTACAGAATTGGAATTATTAAATAAAGATTACTTTTATGAAAAAATATAGATTTATAATGGCGGTATTGGTTTTATGTACCTTTTTCGCTTGCAAACAGGAAATTGACAAGCCGGGTGGCAAATGGTCTTCCGGGCCGATAGAGGTTGATCAGATCACTCCTATTAACGGAGGAGCGACGATTACGTACAGACTCCCAAACGACCCCAACTTACTTTACGTAATGGCAGAATATGAGCGGAACGGGAAATTGTTTACCGAGAAATCGTCTATCCATAAAAATGTGCTTACAATCGAAGGATTTAACACGCTGGGCAAAGTGCCATTCCGTCTGTACATGGTTAATAAACAGGAACAGCGTTCAGAGCCTCTTGAATTAGAGTTTGAGCCCCTGGAGTCATTGATTAGCATTGCCAAGAATTCCTTGAATATGGTGCCGGGATTTGGCGGTATTGTTGCGAATTGGAGTAATCCAAAACAGACGGAATTTGGTGTCCGGTTGATGGTTAAAGACGAAAAAGGCGGACTGGTAACCCAGGAAATGTATTTTTCCTCGAGCGAAAAGGAACGCCGCTCATTTCGTGGCTTTACTCCAAAAGAGACTACTTTTGCGATCGCTTTTGAAGATAAGTGGGGAAATATATCGGACACGACAGTGCTTAAGACAACTCCATTCTTTGAGACAGTGATACCGAAACCATACGCGGATTTTCGGTCAAGTATCCCTTATGACAACATCACAACCCTTTCTGGCAGAAACATCAGTACACTATGGGACAACATCGTTAATACTGCTTCTCACGGATGGTTGACCCAATCCGGAGGCGGTAGCGGCATATCTATGACTATTGATCTCAAACAAGTTGTCAAGCTCAGTCGGATTGTTATTCACGGTTATCATGTCAACTCCGTTTACGGACAAGCAAATATTACTCAATTTGAGGCATGGGGTGTCAAGAAAATTGATTTTGCTAAATTGGCTGACCGTCCGTACTGGCTGGACGAGTATGGTGTTCGCAATAAGAACATCAGAGACCTCGATGGGATTACCGAAACCACCCAGCTTCCTGCCCGGACATTTAAGGATGACTGGCAATATTTGGGTTGGCATGCAATACCTCGCTATGACAGAATGGTTCCGCCAGATCCACAGGGCGCATTAAACCTTGCAGCAAACGGTACGGAATACGAAATTCCACTCGATGCCGGCCCCGTGCGATATATTCGAATATTTGTACGTGAAATTGCAGGTGCAATGCCACCTCCCGTAAACAACTATTGGTCTATGGGAGAGATTACTGTTTATGGCGATAACACAGTTCCACAACAATAGAAATGGAATAAACTTTATACAGATGAAAAAGATAACTAAAATAGTTCCCATAACGCTAGCCTTCGTAGCGGTCGTTTTATCATTATTGTCCTCTTGCGACAAAATGGACGACATTCAACAAAAATATGCTGAGAAAGAAGAGCAAGTCTATTTAGGAAGAGTAGACTCCATTAAATATTTTTCGGGATTCGGAAGAGCAAAGATAACATGGTATATCGGTTCCGATCCCAAGGTAGAAAAGACCATTATCTACTGGAATATGAGGAAAGATTCAATTGTGAAAGAATTTGTACGTAAAGGACCAGGAGTCCAAAAGGACTCGGTGATCGTTGAAAACCTTCCTGAAGGCTCCACACTTTTTGAATTCAGGAATATAAACAACAGAGGAGAAACCTCATTATATTCCTCTTCAACCGTCAATGTATGGGGTTCAGAATTTGCAGTTGGCTTGCGTGCGAGAAATTTAACAGCGTTTAATTTCGACTATGCACAGGCACTTTTCACGCTAAACCTTTCGCCAGCCACTCGCGGGGATAGTGTCATCTATTCAGAGATTGTTTACAAAGACAAAGTCGGCGCGGAAAAAACAGTGAGAATAGAACGGACTACAGATGAAGTTCAATTACCTAGCTTTCCCGACGCCGGTGAGTTTAAATTCAGAACTGTTTTCTTTCCACCTCAAGGGTTAGATATCGTTTACAATGCGTTTAAAACCTATCGGGCACCAGAGGCAATCTCTAACAGAGGTGTAAAACTTTCAGTTACAGGAAGGATAGCAAGTAAATATTTTACGGGCGAAGGGCAAAGTTTATATGAGTGGAATGCTACAGGCGGCATCATTCGTTATGCTGTAAACGCAGACGGATCGTTAACCCAAACAGCATCCATGGCTTCGCTCGTTCCCCGCGCTACTTATCGCGATTTCTTCTACTATGATGAGGATCGGTTTATCGGTATTAATACCGCCGGTGCTGTATCTATGCACCAAATTCAAAATGGGCAGCTAATTTTTGTAAAAGCGACTCCCGCTGCAGCAAACACTTTCGGAACCGGATTTACTATGCCGAGGTTTGTACCCGGTAAAGGTTTCTTCTTCTCCGTGTTAGCCGCCTCGGCAGATGTATTGACCTCAGGGGAGGTTAAGGCCTGGTATGCAAAAAATGATGCTACATTTGGCGCGCCTAACGGAGTTACCGTAGGAAAAGGGTATGCTATTTATGAGCCCCTTACTATATTCAATAATCAATCTCTTTTGGGGGTTGACGCCAATGGAATTTTATGGAGCATTCCAGTCACGGCGAACGGTTCTCTAGGTTCCAGAAGTCGTATCGGTACCGGCTGGAACCGATTCAAAAAAATAGTAGGTGTTGGAACATCGTTGCTATGTATGGAAGGAAATGGTGATTTTTACGTATTTAATAATTTTAATTCGACTGATAAATATTGGATTGTAAATTAAGAAGTAATTAAAAAGTATGGTTCATATGAGGTATTCTGTTGAAGCTTCATATGAACCGTACTCTGTAAATGGAGATTTTACAAATGTGAATGGAATAATTTTATATCGCATGAAAAGATTAATTATATTCCTCATTACTTGTTTCCCTTTAATAGGACACACCCAATCGGCTTACTTTACAAAGGAGTCAATTCCTACTATTGGC
>NZ_JAVTSC010000029.1:0-16375 GCF_032678725.1 Pedobacter heparinus | reverse complement strand
GCCTGTCCGCTAACCTGCAGATAATTAGTCCCTTTTTGGGCAAAAGTGATCAATGGAAAAATTGCCAGGGCAAAAATCAATAAAGGATGTTTTTTCATAAAATTGAGGTTAATGTACATAGATTTATCCATTAGGTAGTAGAATAAATTTAAGACAAAAATTGAATAATTAAAAACAGAATTTTAGTTTTATCAGCATTCATGTGGGATAATTCTCTTTAAAAATACGAGCCAGCCTTCAACTATTTACAAGCATTTTTTCATATTCTTTTGGAGTAATTCCTTTAGCCATTTTAAAAAACTTATTAAAATTAGACAAACTGTTAAAGCCAGAAGCATTGGCTAACTCACTAATTTGCTGATCAGTTTCTGCTATTAATTTACAGGAATTGCCAATTCTTACCATTTATAATATTGTTAAACCTATCAAAAACATGCTTTAAAATTTTGTCCATTCTATCATAATACTTTAACTGATAGTTATTGGTATAACCAGAATGGTCAGCAAGTTAGTAGACAACTTCAGTTTTTTTGCTTTGTTCTAAAATTATGCTTCCCATACGATTTGAAGCCTAAGGCGGCCATTCAGCTCAACTGCTGAAATGCCATGTACTGCTCCCAGAGCAACTGAAAATTTGGCCTCCTGTTTCGCATTTAAACTTTATTTCTTCCTACTCCTATTTGTACAACTACTACTTGAAGATTGCCCAATACGGAAGCCAATGCAAAAGGGTATTTCAGCATATTGCCAAAATACCCATCTATAGCATATCCTATTTGACCTGTTTTAGTTGGATAAATAGTTTCTTAGCTCACCACTGTTCTGCAGATAGTTCCAGCGTATCTGATCTGCTTTGCCCCCGGCATCACCATTGATATCGAAGAAGTAGAATCTGGTATCCACGCTTTCTGAAATCCCCCTGAGATTATAGATTGGTGTACCTTCAAAAGTATTTGCTGTTGTTGCGTAGTAAACTTTCAACTTGCCCAGATAGTTGGCAGGGTTCCAATATATTTTCTCAGCGCGACCGTCGCCATTTAGATCGGCAAAATAGAATTCAGTAGTAGATGCCAGTCCAACTGTCCCAGAATTGCTGAAAGAGGTTGAAGCGGTAAATGTTCCATCGCCATCAGAAAGATAAACCATTACTTTTCCGGAATTCAATGAAGGATGCCAAACCATTTTGTCGGCTTTATTGTCATTATTTACATCCGCATAGTAAAAACTGGTTCCGGCCGTTGTACTTGGCCCAATCGGATCAATAACGGTAGATCCATTAAAATTTCCGCCGGATGTAGCCAGGTTAATCCTGGTTTTGCCGGATTCGAAACTGGAGGTCCACCTGATTTTATCTGCTTTGCCGTCGCCATTTACATCAGCGAACCTGTAAATGGTAGTGGCCGTTGCACTTGAATTTTCTGGATTTTCTACCGCTGTTGTGCTAAAATTGCCAGCAGATGTGGCCAGGAAAACACGGGTGCGTCCGGAAAACTGAGTAGAATTCCACACAATTGCATCGGCCTTTCCATCACCATTCACATCGGCATAATTATAGCTGGTACCCGCCAGTGTTGAGGCGGCCCCTGTTATCTTTGCAGCATAGGTAAATGTGCCGTTGCCATTAGAAAGATAAACTGCAGGCTTGCCGCTGTCAGCAGTATAATTCCAGTATATTTTATCGCACTTGCCATCCCCGTTAACATCTGCAAAATTGAAAATAGTCTTGTCACTTTGGCTGGTTCCATTAGGATCTGTGTTTGGCTCGCCAAATATCGCCGGGATAAAAGTGGCCATTACTGGCCAGTGGTCTGATGGCCAGTTTCCGCTGTAGCTTGTCGTAATTACCTTTGGAGAGTGATAGGCCATTTTAACATCACTCATCAGCCAGTCAATTTTTGAAATACCTGTAGCTCCCCATTGATGGAAAGTAGGATCACCCTGATAATCTCCCAAAGCATCTTTTAAACCGAGATTAGTTTTTAAATTTTCAATTTCTGAGGCACCTGGGGCCGCATTGAAATCCCCAAAAACGATTTCAGGTAAATTTCCTGTATTGCTACTCTGGATAATAGTCTGCATCTTTTGTGAATTCTGGGCACGGAATGCCTGACTGATAGATGACCAATGCGTGTTACATATAAAATATTGCGTTGTAGTAGTATTGTCTTGTAATATTGCCCATGATATATTTTGCGCCCTGCCTTGCACCCCGGGATCCAGTTCTTCTATATCATCATTGATGAGTGTAAACCTGCTGGTCTTAAAGAAGATGACTTTAGGACTGCCAAAATCCTCGAGAGATGTACGGCCATATCCCAATGCAGTCATTTCTGACAAGAACCAGGTTTTGAAAGTGCTATTGGAGAACTCTTGTAAACCTACAATATCAGGCGAGTTGTCTACAATAATTTGTTTAATCATTCCTTGTCGTTGTGCAAGCGTCTGAGGATCGCCAGGGTCATCGTGCCTGACATTAAATGACATCACTTTAAATTGATGGTCAGGCAGGGCCAGCATCATTAAATCATTAACATTATTAACGTTATCAGATAGTGGCGCTGTGAGATTATTGTCATCAAGCAATGCTTTCTGGCAGGACGCAAACATTAACGGAATGGACAATATCAGCAATAAAGACTGAAGGCTTCGAGTAATTTTAATAATTGTGTTCATAATTTGGTTAGTAAAAGGTTTAATATATGGTTTAATCGTTTAAACAAAAATTTTGTAGCAATTAGCTATCTACATGTTACGCCAGGACTGTAGTTTATATAATGAGCTTAATTTTCTTAAATAGGAACCTTATAATAAATTGACTATGGAATAGGATTGCAAAGGATTCTGTGTTTAAATCAGACAGTCCTTCTTATCACTTCACCGGTTTCTTTTGATTTTAAAATCACTTTAGTCGTACCGTCAGGTAATTTCTCTTCTTTGATGAGGTAATAATCCTCATCATAATCAATGGAATTATCACCCACCCGAACGCTTTCTTCACCTTTCCAGAGCTGAAGATTGATAAGCTCCCATTGTTTACTCTCTACCGATTTTAGCGCTGCATCCATAATTTCATTCACAATGAAGCCATCATAAAAATCTTCCTGAGGACTAGATCCATTCTCGAAAGCATTGAACATATCCGTGAACATATTGGTATAACCCAGCTCATGAACTTCATCTCCAACCGGAAATAACCATCCTGTATTCGTCTCAGCTTTTTCGGCGATGTACCCCTCTCCCTGAACACCCGAAAACATTTCAAAACCGGTACGCAGAAAGTTATTAATCCAAATGGTTCCTTCGGTACCCATCACTTCGTCGCGCAAATCCATCCCCCCACGAAAGTTCCAGCTAACTTCAAACTGTCCGACGGCACCGTTTTCATATTTAACCAGACCAATGGCATGATCTTCTGCATCAATAGGTTTCACCTGCGTGGCTGCCCAACACATTACCTCTACTGGTTTCACTTTTTTACCAATAAAATTTCTGGCAATCTCAATGCAGTGGCAACCCAAATCCAAAATAGCTCCGCCACCTGACTTATCTTTATTCCAAAACCAATCACTGTGCGGTCCATTATGTGCTTCTCTCGATCTCACCCATAGAATTCTTCCCAGGCTTCCCTGATGAACACTGTGATTCGCTTTTAAAAACTTAGGGGTATAACATAAATCCTCTAAATAGCCATGAAAGATCCCTGCCTTTTCCACGGCGTCCAGCATTCTTTTGGCCTCTTGCGCATTTCGTCCCAGTGGTTTGGTACACAACACCCCTTTTCCAGCTTTTGCGCAAGCCAATACTGCTGCTTCATGGAGGTTATTCGGCAAGGATATGATAACAATTTCCGTTTCTTCATGGTGGATAGCCTCTTCCATAGAAGTAGTCCAGTGAGCGACATCATATTTTTTGGCAAAATTGACAGCCGTTTCTTCTGTACGTGAATAAACTACCGAAATCCGGTCACGGCCCCGTTGTCCATGTAATGCATCAGCATAAAATTGACCGATAAAGCCTGCACCAAGCATTGCAATTTTTGGCATAATTAAAATATTTAAATATAAAATGGTAAAATCTGAATCTCTTTCCTACTTTTTATCATTTTGCAATAAAAAGGCGGTTATATCTGCAACTTCCTGCTTAGTTAATGGCAAATTTTTAGGAGATGGCATTATCGTTGTTTTTAAATGCACTTTACTTTCAACCTTAGCCGCTTCGATAACGAATTGTCTGCCGTAGGTATCCATTACCGTAACTACGGGGCCGTCGGATAATAGCAATCCGTAAAGGACCGCACCGTTTTTCAAGGTGACCAGATAGGGCTCCGACCCAAAAGCAACTGCAGCCCCTGGAGCCACAATTCCATCCATGATCGACGCGCTGTCAAATCGAGCCTGGATGTGAGTGAGATCCGGGCCAATCTCCTGTCCATTACCCCCTACTTTATGGCATACCATACATTTCGAAATAAACAAGATTCTCCCTTTTTTCTCATCCGCCGCCAATTTTGATACTTCTTTAATGGAATAAGCCACAGAATCTGCAGGATCAAAATAATGAGCGATCAGCGTCCTGATATTTCGGTCATCTTCTGTTAACATATTGGACCTGACAGCATTGACGAGATGCTCAGGCAATAACTTATTGGCCATTAAATGAACAATATGTAATTTCCCAGTCCTGTTACCAGCCAGCTTTAAAATAAGTTCCTGCCTTTTGTCCATAGCTTTTGTCGAATCCATCACCTGATTCCGTAAGGTTAACAATTCAGGTTCGGGCTCCAGCAACTCTGCCAATGGGGATTCCCATTTTTCAAGATACTTTTTCCAATCGTTGGTTTTACGAAACTGCAGCCACCATTCAGTTTGGCCTTTTAGATCTTCACTGACGTTTTTTGATAAGTAAAGCATGGCGTTTGCAGCTTCCTTAGCTGGAATAAATGACAAAGCGACAAGGG
Organism: Pedobacter heparinus; assembly: GCF_032678725.1. Classification (GTDB taxonomy): domain Bacteria; phylum Bacteroidota; class Bacteroidia; order Sphingobacteriales; family Sphingobacteriaceae; genus Pedobacter; species Pedobacter heparinus_A. Next base: position 11,418 of record NZ_JAVTSC010000029.1, on the reverse strand, counting down.
CTTTTTTTCTCTCTTCTAAAGACAGCTGATTATTCAGCGATCGTTTTTGCAGATCAGCAACTGCTGTTAAAGGATGGATTTCCCAGACGATTCCTGCTAACGCAGCTGGCCATTCCGTTTGTGGCCCCACGTTAAACAAACGTAGCAGATCAGGATAAATGGCGTCTGCTTTCCCTTCCATCGCTATGCCCAGGGCATTCAAATAAGCAGCGTCTTTTCCATCATATCCTTTCACCAATGACAATATCGTTGTTTTACTCTGCTCCAGGGAAACGTCTCTCAAAGAAATAGCCACTTCCCGTCTCATCGCCGATGATTTATCGGAGACCAGTTGATGAGCATAATTTAATAATTTTTTAGGATTAGCTTGCCTCAGTGCCCGAAAGGCAGTAATCCTGATTTGTGCGTCTGTATCTTTTAATAAGTTTTCTGTCGCTGTAATACCTTCTTTACCCAATGTAGATATTAACCAAACTACTCTTGCACGATGATAAGGGTTCTTTGATTCCAGCACCTTCGTTAAAGCAGTAAGTACAGATGGCCCTTGTGCCTTTAAGGCATCATAACCTTGACGACGAACGTTAACAGCGGGGTTTAATAAGGCCTGGATTTGCCCTTCAGTAGTAGTCAAATCAATTTTCGGCAGGGAAAGTTTTTTATGCTTGGGTGCTATTCGATAAATCCTTCCAAAACCTTTTTTATCGATCATCTGATGTCCGCCTACGATAGGATCGTACCAGTCAGCAACATAAATCGCCCCATCTGTTCCAATGGTCACGTCGCTTGGACGAAACCATTTGCTTTTATTATCATTAACTTCATTCCAGCGATAACGTCGATTATCAGTATCAGTTGAGGAAATAAAAGGTTGCCCATCAGACATGTCATAACCAGCTCCCTCAATTTTTGGATAATAACCAAATATGATATTTCTTCCTGCATCAGCACTTAATAACAAACCTCTATACGCTTCTCCCAATTCATCACCCTCATTTAAGACGATTCCTGTAGGCGCCCCGGCACCATACACATGCCCTACTGGCATTACTCCAGGATCTTCCTGATGCCAATGAGCAGTTTGAATGCTTTGTCCTGGTCGTCGATCTGCCCGCCAGGTGCGAATTCCCGTCCGACTAAAAAATCCTGCATTTCCACCCTCCATTACCGAACTCACCCGGCAGGCATCTACTTCATCATCGTTATCATTTTGCCACAAATTTCCATAGGAATCTACTGCCACTTCATAGGAATTACGGAAATTATGTGCCAGTACTTCTAATCCAGTACCGTCAGGGTTGATCCTAAATGCGATGCCGCCTGTCCATATTTTTCCATCATCACTTTTTTGTTCCGGCGTATTTTTGATATTGTAGGGTGACCCACCTGAGTACACACTTCCTGCCCTGACCGTATTTCCCGATTTATCAGTTACTATATGTGGGCCTGCATTTCCAGTAATAAAATACAATTTTCCATCAGGACCAGCAATACCGGTGTGTAATCCGTGATCGTGGTCCTTTCCACCAAACCCAGTCAGAAAAATTTCCTTACGATCTGGCTTATCATCTCCATCCAGGTCCGTATAAACAATAACAGATGGTGAACAAGACACGATTACTTTATTCCCTACCACAGAAATTCCCAAAGGAGAAACGAGGTCTTTATCTTCAACAAACACGCGGGAAGAATCAGCAACCCCATCTTGGTCGGTATCCTCCAGAATCATGATCCGATCTCCTTTCTGATGAAGAAGACGATCAGTCGTATCATTTCTGAAATTCCGGTAGTTAACAGCTTCGGTTATCCAAATTCGCCCTTTGCTATCAACGTCCATATTAGTGGGGTTATAAAACATAGGGGATTCGGCCCAAACCGTGGCTTCTAAACCATCAGGGACAAACAATACATGCTCCTGTTGTTTCTTTTCTTTAGCACAAGAAAAGAACACCAATAAAATAGAGAAGGAAATACAATTTTTAAATAAGGTCATCGTCATTTTTAAAAATGATTTTTTGATAAATATTCTACTATTAAGGGAAATGAACCGGTTTTTTAGGTAAAGACAGATCGAATGTATGCAGTGTTAGCAACACAGGATTCAAAAAGACCGGCTCCATTGGGCACTCCGCCCTCTATGACAACCCAACCATCATAGCCAATTTCATCCAACACCTTTTTTACTTTCACAAAATCTACTTTTCCCTGGCCCAATAAATGACCATTCTCTTTTAAATGCACCTCACAAATGAACGCTTTGCCCAAACGCCTCATTTCATCAAAGATGTCGTAGCCCATCTCAGTTGCATTGGCTACATCATAATAGACGCGTACATTTTTTGAACCTACTGCCTTTATAATCCGCAAGTGCTCATCAGCACTTAACCAGGATTCTATACCCAATATAATACCTGCTTTTTCTGCTTTGGGAGCGATTTTCTTTAAGCGGCGAATGACTTCTTTTATGCCTTCCTCATCCCCTCTTAAATCGCCTTTACTAAAAAAAGCCAAAAGAATTACCTTGCAACCCATTCGCGTTGCGACATCAATACTATCGCTTACCCACTGTTCTGTTTGAGTTGCTGATTTAAAAGGAATATTGTTCAGTTCTCCAATTGCGAGACTGGAAATGACAATATCATTTTCCTTTGCCTGCTGACGGTATTGGTCCTGTATTTCTTTTTGCCGTAAATGCATGTTGTTTTGAGCACTTCCTAAACTAATCTGTACCCCATCCAATCCTATTTTTTTTGCATAGGCTAAAGCTTCCGTCTGACTCTCCTTTCTTATGGACCAATCACAAATGCCGAGTCTATATTTTTTTTTCTTAATGGCACCGAATGAATTCCAGGAAATATCCAGTAGTCCAAGTCCCACAAGAAACGCAGAGCTCTTTATCAGTTCTCGTCTAGAATATACCGCCATATTTTTTTATATTTGGTTGAATTTAATATTTCCCGCTTTGCATTTAAGTGCATCATTCCCTTTTATTATTCTGATTGTAATAATCAAATATATAGATGTCTATTCCGAAATTTTGATACTATTAGATCACTTGTTGCAAATATCATTGCATGGCTACAAACCATTATAGAAATTATTATATTTTTGAGATAGGACATACGTAAACATTCATTTTTTATAATCCCCGATAAAATGAAAGCACAACAGGAAAAACTTACTTTAGAACCTACTTATTCTTTTGTATTGCAAAAAGATGTCTATCCTTATTACCCTACTCCCTGGCACTATCACCCAGAATATGAACTGGTATTGGTATTGAAAAGTACAGGAAAGAGAACAATTGGTGATCATGTGGGCCGCTTCTCGGACGGTGATTTGCTCCTTATAGGACCCAACCTGCCACATTCTTATCAAAATGACGCTATTTATTATCAGAACAATGAATCACTAACTGCAGAAGCCATTGTCATTCATTTTGATGAAAACTTTTTGGGCAGAGGATTTTTTAACCTTCCAGAGATGGCCCTCGTCAAACAGCTTTTTGATAAATCTAAATTTGGTTTTAAAATCCTTGGGAACACCCGACAGCAAGTTGAGGACATCATGAAAGAAATGCTTTCCTTCAACGGGCATCAACGCATCATTTCGCTTTTAAAGATCTTTGAAGTTCTTTCGATAACTGAAGAATATAAACTTTTGGTGCGGCCAGGTTTTATCCCGGACCATAGCATCAATAGTAAAGATCAATTGAACATTATTCATGAATTCATTATGAATAATTTTAAAAAAGACCTCTCATTAGCAGACGTTGCCAGGGTAGCGAATATGTCCATTCCTTCTTTCTGCCGATTTTTCAAATCATCAACAAGAAAAACATTTTCCACTTTCATTAATGACATCAGAATTGGTTATGCCTGCAAATTGATTGTAGAGGAAAAGTATAATATTTCTAAAATATGCTATGAGAGCGGTTTTAATAACATGTCTAATTTTAACCGGCAATTTAAGAAACTTACCGATAAGACTCCTTTACAGTACAAACAAATCGTCACAAAACTGACCGATATAGAATAAGAAAACCCGCCTATGACAACAATTATATTGCTGAAAAAGAATACAGCTCAGCAGGATTTTTAACAAAAATAGCTTCATAATAACTTTCCAAGCCCATTTTTCTTAAATCTTCTTTAAAAGTGGTCAATAAGAAATTTAATCCGGGCTGACCTCCATAAGTTTTCCAATAGTTGTTTTTTGCGGCGTCCATACCCATAGTAATTTGATCCGGGAATTCAGGGAGCAATGTTTGTAAAAGCTTATAAGTCCAATTCTCCTCTTCTTTCCACCGAAACGCACTGTCATATTCTACTTTCACCCCCGTCTGCAACAAGGCCCTATTGTAATCAATATCTCTATAGCGATCGACATGTGAAATGACAATATGATCAAGTTTGGCACCTAACTTTTCAAATAAGATCACCTGGTCCATAGCGTGCTTACCAAAATTAGTATGCGTTAAGATGGGTACACCGGTTTCAAGGTGCGTATTGACCACTGCATGGAATATCGTCTCCTGATGCAGAGTTATTTTTTCGTCGCCCGTTGCCAATTTCACCATCCCGGCTTTGTATGCCGAGCGGTTTATAAATGGGCCATTATAATCATTTTCATCTACTCCCAGGGTTACATCATCAATAAAAAGCTGCGTTAACTGATCTTCCGAGTAGGCATACCGCCAATGATTTGGCACATAATACATTTCGAGATGAATCCCTGTCGCCATTATAATGTTTACCTGGCTCCTGCGAGAGACTTCCGCCAGTTTATGAGGGTTTCGTCCACAATTTGCAGGCATTGTATCCACCATTGTCCTGCCACCAGCCAAATAAAATGAAGACAATTCTTTTGAGATTCTATCCATATCGTTTAAAAGAAACAAAGGGTTCCCTAGCGTAGGAAAACTTTCGTCAATAATGATATGTTCATGGGAGTAAGTAAGACCCATTTCTGCAGGTGTAAGATCACCCAAGACTGTTCTGATAAAAGGAATATGCTTCATGGTTCTCTGTTTATGATTTATTTCGGATTGATATTCTTATCCCAGCTGTCCCTGTCAGTAAAAGCAAAAGATCTGGGCTCCTCAAGAATAGCCCCTGTTGCTTTTAAATTATCCTGTAATTTCAATGTATCCAAGGCATGTGCCGGCATGTCTAAATCGAGCGAAAGTACCGCTGCGAGGCCAGCGGCTTGCCCCATCGACATTGTTTGAGCCATCGAACGGCATGAGGCATGTGCATCATGTGTTGCAGAAAAACAACGTCCTGCTACCCAAACCTTCTCGCTTTTCCTGGGAACAATTGTGCCGTAAGGAACACCGTATACTCCACCATTCGGGATGTATTGCCAATAGGTTTCATCTTCACCGTTTTTTCCCTTACGATGATCTTCAATGGGTGCACCACATAAAAAAATAGCATTTGAAGGAATTATTCCAGACATACAAGCTTCCTTCGTCAGCCGTTCCTCTCCATATACACGTCTGGTTTCGCGCACGCCAATTTGGTGAGAAAGCCCTATGATCTTAGCACTATCATAACCTGCCACCTCATTTCTAAAAAATGCCTCATAATTAAATGCCTGATTTCTGCCTTCTATTTCAGCCAGCGTCAGTTCCTCTATCATCAGCGGATGTAAATCGCCTACTTTCACAGCAACTGTCGAAATGCACCCTTTCTGACACATTTCATGTGCAGAGCCCTCTTTTCGTGGCAAGGAATACTGACCTGTTTCGTAGGCAATTCTCATTTTTTCATTCAGTGTTTTTTTTCCGCCGCCCGATTCAAATTTATCTAAATCCACATTGCTCATGCGAAATGTTGTCGTCAAGCTTTGAGCAGGATCTAATTCTCCTGCAGTCTCATAGGAAAAACCGGCATGATGGCAATAATCTGCATCCCCTGAAGCATCAATGATTCTCTTCGACCTTATTTTAAAAAAGCCACCTTTATTCCAGAAAACACAAACCTCCCTGCCATCCTCTTCTTTGGCTACTTCCACCAGGGAGGTATGCAATAAATAACGTACACCTGCTGCAATGATTTTTTGGTCCCACACATACTTTAATCGCTCGGGATTATAGTTTACACCCGTCCCCGCACCATAAGTATTTGGACGTAAAAAAATATCGCCTGTTTTGTTTAATTCGTCAACAATCTGATCAGGCAAACCTGCCACGATCTTTTTTGGCGCTTCACCGGGTGTAAAAAAGCCATAAAAAGTGTCAAGCATTTGGGTAGAAGACCCACCAGGAAAACCATATCGCTCTATGAGCATCACCTTATACTTTTTAGATTGCCGGGCGGCGATAGCCGCTAAACAACCTGCAGATCCTGCTCCAATGACTAAAATATCCGTTTCAGCAAATAGTGGGATGTGCTTCAGATTTACTAAAGTTACCATATGCTTATCTTAAGTTAGCTTTCTTGAATATTCATTCCAACCGATCTGTATAAACGGGAAAGACGATGCGCGTGTTCATCATAGGCTTTCTCAAAAAGTTCGACTGCCAGCGCGGTGCCTACGATAGCTGCACTGCTCAATACGGTAGGTGGCTGACTGGCTTCGGTTAGCAAGCGGGCCACTTCTGCTTTTATCGCATTTACAAGGATGGCTCCCCCAACGGTTGAACCTGGCGAAACAGGAGTGTACAGGCCCGGAATGGTTACCATGGCATCTCCCAGTGGAGCGCCGGTATCCAAAATCAAATCCGCAAAGTCACTTAATTTTTTCCCATCCGTGCGTTTACTGTTGCTATTTTCTGAATGTTCTTTCGTAATCAATGCCACCACTTTAATCCCTTTTTTCTGAAAATTCTCTGCCATCTCAATAGGCACTACGTTGCATCCACTCGATGATATGATCAAGGCGGTATCCTGAGAACTCAGGTCGAAATTTCTTAAAATACGCTCCGCCAATCCGGATACATTTTCGAGGAACATAGCTTGTCTTTGGCCATTTGCACCTACTACCAGGTTATGAAAAGTCAGGGACAATTCAACAATAGGGTTAAACCCCGGAAATGAACCGTAACGCGGCCACATTTCTTCAACCATGATCCGGCTATGACCTGACCCAAACACGTGGACCATTCTTCCTGCCAAAATCGTTTCAGAAAACCATGCTGCGGCTTGTTGAATTTCACCCGATTGTTTTTCTATGCCATCGATAATTCCGCGGCATTTTCCGATATAGTCATTAATTACATTCATGTTTTTTCTTATAGTAATTTTCAAATTCACACTCAACCTGAAATTGATTAGGCCAGTACGTTATTTTTCAATTTTGTCAATGCGAAACCGGCTGCTCCAACGGCACCAGCCAGATCACTATAATTTGCTTGTAGGATTGGACATTTCTTACCTACACTTTTCCACTCGTATACCGATATAAAATCAGCTAAGGGACCATAAAGCGAACGGCCTGCTTTAGTAATCCCTCCCCCGAGGATAATCACATCAGGAGATAAAATATTGTTTAGTGAACAAAGTCCTAATGCTAACTTTCGAACAGAATTTAACCAGATGTAAGTTGCAAAAGTATCGCCTTTTTTATAAGCTTCCACCAATGCTTTTGTGGTGGTATATTTACCAAAAGACCGCCTTAAAATTGATGCATTTCCAATTGCATTTTCTAAGGTTCCCGGCATACCGGTAATGCCAGGATCATCCTGATCCACATCCAAAGTCATATGGCCAAGGTGTCCTGCCATTTGAAAATTGCCCTGGTGCAATTCTCCATTAATAAAGATGCCCCCTCCTACACCCGTACCCAAAGTGAGCATAACGATATTTTTCACCCCTTGCCCCACCCCAAATCTTGCTTCGGCCATTAATGCAGCGTGGGCATCATTCATTACCCAAATGTTTTCTTCACCCAAATAATCAGACCAGATGAAATTCTCTAAACCAATTAACCGCTCCGGCAATATTCGAATGGCTGAATTCTCCTCATTGGGAAGACCAGGGGCAGCCAGGCCAATAGCAGTTATGGGATGTATGCTCTTCGATTTTAAATCTGAAACCATTTGCCTCACTATTCTTTTCCAGGGCTGATCCTCATTGTCATTTTTCTTGTTTACTTCCGTCTTTTGAACTTGATGAGCCAGCACTTCTCCTGCCGGGCTTAGTAAAATCCCTTTGATATGGGTTCCCCCTAGATCAATCCCTATGGCTGTTGTCATATATTTATGTGGTTCTTGAAGAAATTTGTCCTTCGCTTACTCCCCATCCACCATCGATTGCCAATACTTGCCCGGTTGTAAAACCTGAAAGGTCTGACATAAAATAACAAGCGGCAGCATCTAAATCACCAGGCTGACCAATTCTTCCGCCGTCCAACGGTTGTTTGGTGACCATATAATTCAGGATATCTGCATCTTGAGCGGCTCGTTGCGCCATTGGTGTTTCGATTAAACCTGCGGCAATCACATTAATCCGAATATTATGCTTTGCATAATGGGCGGCGGATGATTTTGACAGCCCCTCAATAGCTGCTTTAGCTGCCGCATAAGCATGTGTGGTAAAATAATGAGGAGCAGGATAATGCGATAAAACAGACCCCATATTCAAGATAGTCCCTCCTCGCTTTTGTTCCAGGAACGAAAAAATGGCGGCCCTGTTGGAAAGCATCACTGAAGTTAAATTTAACTCTATAGTGCTCATCCATCCTTCCATAGATAACTTATGCAAAGGACCGTCTCCCATTTTCCGGCCGCTTCCGCCAGCAACATGGTAAAGTCCGTCAAAACTCTCCCATAATTTAATACATAAATTAATGGCTTCCACAGCAGTATTTTCGTGTGTTGCATCTCCTGTGATTACCCGGCCCATATCACCAAATTGCAATTGTGCTGCAGCATTATGTTCAGGATTACGCCCTACGGCGATCACTTTTGCCCCCTGGCGGATAAAGGCCATTGAAGCAGAAAGGCCAAGACCTGTTGTTCCCCCAATGATGACAATATGTTTATTTTTAAGCATCTGATCGTTCATGATAGAGTTATATAAACAAATGTATTAAGTATAAAACATGCATTTTGATACTTTCTGATCACATGATACAAGTATATTATACCGGCCAACAATAAAAACCCATTGCAGTTCATCCGAACCTATGCAATGGGTAACCAAAGTGGCGCGTGAACGCCTAAACGGAATGAGCTATACTCATTCCTAACCAAAATTATCGCCTAGAACGAATAGGCCGATAATATTTTAATGCTATTTACTGGGGTTTGATCCTGGCTACCCAGCCTCCGCCACTTGCAAGTGCAATATCCAGCTGATCGCCTTTTTGAACCCTTTTCCGGTACATGATGTAATCACTGCCAACACGCCCGGCATTTTTTCCGTCAGCAAATATTTCTGCTTCGTAGGTTTTCCCAGGCTCCAGAAAGTCCAGCGCAATTTTGAGCTGCTTTTCAGTCCAGCTCCCCATTGCACCAACATACCAGTCTTTGCCCTTACGCCTTGCCAAACTCACATATTCAGCAACTTTACTCTCCATAGGGATGCATTCGTCCCAAACGGTTGGCACAGCGGAAAGAAATTCCAAAATTTCAGGCTCCCGTTCATAAGCAGTGGGTGCATCGGCCAACATTTGTAACGGTGCAAAATACACTACATACATGGCAAGCTGATGGCAACGGGTTCCCTGGCTTAACGGGCGGTCAAAAATTTGTTTCCAGTCCTCCCTGTTATAGTTCTGCATAGCTCCGGGTGTATAGTCCATACTTCCGGCAAACATGCGTATAAAAGGTATGGTCACATCGTGTAACGGAGTAGTACCGTCTTTATCAAACTTATTCCATTCCAGGCCTTTTACACCTTCAACATTGATCTGATTTGGATAAGTGCGCTGTATCCCGGTAGGATGATAAGCTCCATGGTAGTTGACCAGCATCTTTCTTTTGGCGGCCTCTTTCAGCAATTTCTCCTGAAACTCCACCACAACCTGGTCATCCCGGTCCATGAAATCCACTTTTAACCCTGCAATGCCCCAGCGTTCAAACAGTTCAAGCGCCTCGGTCATCTGCCTGTCCAGCGTATGCCATACGCACCATAAGATCAGTTTTACATTTTTTGATTTTGCGTACCTGATCAGTTCCTGCATATCCAGTTTCTCTGTAACCTTTAACAAATTAAACTGATCACTCCATCCTTCGTCCAGGTTTACATAGGGGATTCCATTCTTCGCAGCAAAATCTATAAAATATTTGTAGGTGTCTGTGTTGAAACCTGTTTTAAAATTCACACCGCTCAGGTTTAAGGAATTCCACCAATCCCAGGATACCTTACCAGGTTTAATCCAGGACACATCAGCCAGCCTGTTTTCTGAAGCCAATAGATAAACCAGCTGATTGGCCAGGATATCTTTATCCTGTTCTTCAAAAGCGATCAATCTCCAGGGAAAGTTGCGTGTCCCGGTAGTTTTAGCAATGAAATCTTCAGTTTTTTTGACTACCAGGTTAAAATTATGATATCCCCCTGGTTCTGCTATTTTTGGATAAGCGGCGAATTTAGCATTCAATGTATGGCTTTTTACCGAATCCGCAGCTAATGTTAAGCATGGATAATTAAACAGGTCAGATTCATGTATCAACATATTTATTCCATCTGCTGATTTTAGGAGCAGAGGCAAACTCGTATAATTTGGATTTTGTCTGTAGTCTGCAATCTGCTGGATTCTGTAACTGGCCTCAGACAGGACAGGATGAAAATAGGCCTGATAATTTGCTGCAAACTGGAAATCACTCTGCTCAGATTTTACGATGATACTATCTTTGATCGCCGTTAAAAAACGGTAAGCAAACCCCTCATTGTACAATCGGAATAAAACCGAATAATTCCCTTTACATTTCAGCTCCAGCTCGTTATAATTTTCTTTAAGCTGGCTTGTTATCCCGTAAACAGGATAAATCAACTTATTTACCCTGTTTATTTTTGTGGATTGGACAGCTACATTTTGTCCCAATACCACTCCGGCATCCAATGTCAAGGAAATCCGAGAGGGGTTTAGGTATTGCTTGTTTTTATAGAAAAGTTCGTAGCTTATGGTTTTGCCAACAGTAATTTTAGCCCTGATTTGCTGGTCTGGTGATTGAAGGATAAAATCCTTTGCCTTACCGGAAGTAATACTCATGAAAAACAGGCCGGAAATTATTAAGAAAATTTTATTCATGTTTAATTTATTTATGTATTTAGTCTACCATCCAAAAGAATACCAGTTAGTAATTGACAAGGTAGTTGAAGATTACGCCTGATACTTTATTTTCATCAACATAAAAATTTATTAATGTGACATTAACAGCTGCCAAGCTAGTAATAGAGATAACAATAATATCAGCATGTAAGCCGTTATGAAAGAATATACCGCACTTGACTTTTTATTGTAGGATTTCAT
>NZ_JAVTSC010000028.1:0-21758 GCF_032678725.1 Pedobacter heparinus | reverse complement strand
ATCCTTTGCATGAGCAACAACTTCACGGATCTGATCCTGCGTATAATAGCCCCCATGAGGGGTTTTATTGATCTGGTTTGCCGCTTTGTTAAATTGGGTGGCCTCGCGCCAGGCACCGATTTCAGTAAGCCGGGGATATTTTTTGATCTCAATACGCCAGCCATGATCTTCTGTTAAATGCCAGTGAAAGGTGTTCATTTTATGCATGGCCATATCATCAATATATTTCTTGATGAAGTCAACCGAATAAAAATATCGGCCTACATCAAGCATTAATCCCCGCCACTCAAAACGGGGCTTGTCTGCAATAACCATACAGGGAATTAATGCTTTGATAAATGATCCCCCTGTTTTTAAAGGAACCAGCTGAAGCAGCGATTGCATACCGTAAAAAATACCGTTAGGCGCCTGCGCGGTTATCGTAATGCCATTTTTTTGAACAGAAAGTATATATCCTTCCGTACCTAAAGTATCAGGTGCATTTTTTAAAGTAAGGTGGATAGAATTTCTCCTGGGCATAGTTTTATCATTATCGAGGGCCACTGTTAAATTACTCTGCTGCTTTAAACGCCCGGTAAATATTTCAGCAACTTTTTCTAATTCAGGGCTATTTGCATCAGTGTAAATTGTAGTTTTATTGGAAATCACAAAACTATCCTTAAACACTGTTATAGAGGAGGGGCGTGGAATGATCGATATCCCGGTTGCCGTTTGTGCATGAACATGGTTTAACATTACACTTAAAAATAATGTCACCTTTATTATTTTCATCATATTTTTGGTAGCAATAAGGTCTCGGATAAATCTGCCTTTTCTAAGTTTAACATATTATTATGACTTGATTTTCTTAGGAATAATTCTCTGAACCTCCAGATCACAAATCACGGTAGTATAAGGCTGTAGCTTACGGTAAAGCCCCCCACCATAGGCTCTGCTGGAATGGATAATCAGCATGGCTTTGGTACCTGCCGGAAATAATCCTGCAGCCTCCCCGAAGCCTGAAAGCTGAGTACCGGATAGGACGGGAACTCTAGATGGAACATATTTTCTGCTTGCACGATATATTCCGGCCTTTTTAGCGGAGTCTGTTAAAGTTGTTTCAAATATTTTCCCCGTCAACGTTCTTGCTGTATAGTTAACAATTACCGTATCACCTACTGAAGGTTTAGTTCCAGATCCATCTTTTACAATAACATAATCCAGGCCGGGAGAACGCTGTAAAGATTTTATTTTTCGCGAAGCCATATAAGCCCTGATATTTGATCCCTCTGCGCTTTTTGCCTTTTCCGCTTCCCTTTTTTTGAGCGCCTCGATATTAACATTAAACAAACTGTCATTAAGATCACCCCTGGCTACAACTTCATTAACCCGCACATAATAGATCCGGTATTTATCTGTGGAAATCGTGTCCTTAACATGGCCTGTTTTTCTTAAGGAGTCCAGACTTATTTTAATTATAGCACTGTCGCCCTCCGTTAAATGGCCTAAGGCATCAAAAAAATCTCCCTTAAAATATGGTTTTTCGCGAAACACCAGGGTTGGACGATAATCGTAATCATATGAACCCGATATCAGTCTTCCATCTTCGGTCTTCTCTGCATAAGTAATGGAAGCAAAGTCGTCTTCTTTAATCTCCGGTCCTTCGCGGTCTTCAATTATTGTGATCAGCCCGTTGCCAACTTGCTTTTTTCCACCGCATGCTGCCAGGGATATTGCAAATAATATTGTAACGTACAGCTTATTAATTTTACCCATTTCGCCTGTTTATTTATTTACTTATTGGTGATGAAGCATCATGACCTTATAGCCTGGGCCACAAGATCATGATGACTTCATATTAATTGTGTTGATCAAGGAAAGAAGAATTTCCTGATATGGTATGGTAAATTCAGTATTTTATCCCCGCTGGCACCCATTACCTTTGTGGTAACTGTTCCATTGTTATACATGTAAAGGGTGTTATTAGATGGCCGATAGATGGCAGGCTGTATTTTGCCAGCTCCGAAATAATCACCTGGCGCCGGAATATCACCAGCAAAAGGCGTCAAGAGCGGGCCATAAGTGTTAACTCCTCTAACATGCCAGACACCGGTTGCTGGCCTATATACACAGATATCGGTAATGCCGTCGCCACTATAGTCACTCGGAACAGGAATATCCCCGATCAAAGCACCCCAGTAAATAGTCGACTGGTCTTTAATATACCATTTGCCGTCGCCGGTGCCCTGAGCATTTATCGGGCGGAAAATGGCGATATCAACCTTGCCATCCCCATTATAATCGGCCGGTACTGGGATGTCACCAATCAATGCGCCCCAGTAAATAGTCGCCTGGTCTTTAATATACCAATTACCGTCACCGGTGCCCTGGGCATTCATCGGACGGAAAATAGCAATATCAGCCCTCCCATCGCCATTATAATCGGCTGGTACTGGGATATCACCAATCAATGCGCCCCAGTTAATAGGCGATAAACCGACAATATGCCAGCTGCCATTACCTGTGCCTCCAGAAGTTATCGGGCGAAAAACTGCGCGCTCGGTCCGACCGTCGCCATTGTAGTCATTTGGAACTGGAAAGTCTCCTGCTGCTCCATAAGATATATTTGACATCCCATCGATCTTCCAGGTACCTGCATTAAAGAATCCAAGTTCCGTTTCCCCGTCATTGTCGAAGTCTTCTTTTCGCGAGGTTGTATAACTACGAAACAAAGGATGTACGTAAACGCTATTGGAATCAACTTCATAGATGTTGTTAAAAGGTGAATATGTTATTGTTGTTAAAAGATCGTTGTTAGTCGAGAATTTCATAAGACGCATTTTCCCATTACCACCATCAAAACGAGCCTGGTAATCCGACAAATAGGTTTTGATGGTCTGTCCATTATAGGTATCTCTTCTGAATGCTTCACCGTGTCCGGCATGATGACCATTCAGCATTAAAAAAACATTTTTCCGGCTTTTTAAGCGGTCATAGATACGTCGTCCCTGGTCACTAAAATCACCTGAATTGACAATTGCAGTATGACTTACTATGATGGCTTTCCGGTTGGAATAAGTTCCCAAAAGATTATATGCCCAGGTGTTCATGTTCCCATTAGTATCTTCATAAGGGATATCGTTATCGTATTCAATATAAATTACAATAAAATCTGTTCCTCCTGCGCTGAAAAGATCGTAATGACTATCGTTGCTATTGCTGCCGCTTCCGGCCATATTACCCCCGTAATAAGTTCTGCCTGCGAAATGAGATCGTCCGAAGTATTGATTAAACTTAGTAGTTGTTCCTGTAAGCGGCTGTCCATAGGGTGTTTGATCGTGATTACCAACTGCCAATCCATAAGGAATGCCGTTGGGAAGGCCTGTAGCCGGTGTTTCCAGTGAATAATAGGCATTAGAAGCACGGACCCATTCATTTGCTACATCGTTGCCATGATCTACAATGTCGCCCAGTCCTATTACATAAACAATATTAGAATCTACCCGGTTGCTTTTGATCCAGTTTATCTGTGAAGTGAACATGGCCATTGTTCCCCCATTCTGCTCCGAGGTATAATACTGGGTGTCGGGGATAACGGCGATCATAAAATCCGGGCCCGTACCAAGACTTGTCATTTGGGTACCAACATCAGCTGTAGCATTGGGGCTGCTTTTTCCCTCGGCATCTTCCACATTTTCAAATTTCTTACAACTCGAAATCAGGATAATAATTGAAAAAAAATAGGAAAATATCTTTTTACTCATTGAGGGAGAATCTATATATCTTCCTGCTGATTTTTTGAAAAGTTTATTCGTACATTTTTTATACATTCTCATTGGTTTGGTTTTATACAGTACGCTTCTTGCTTCGAAACTTTAAGCTTCTGTGCTTAATAGATTTATTTCCTGGCTGTTGCAAAACTTCACCCAACTGCCTTTAACAAGGGCTGGTTGTTTCTTTCCAATGCCTCTCTTTCAGAGATTTTATCATATTCTAAAATTTAAGGTTATCAGTCAACTTGGTAAGTTGCTCTTACCCAAATTTAAATAATGATACTTTTTCATTTTAATGCATTTATATCTATAAATGATACTATATTCTAAAAATGAAAGGAAAACAAGCTTGCTACCTATCCCGGGCATCTATAGGCCATATATCAGATAACGAATGATTGATAACGACATAAGCCTGGTCGTACAAGGCCACTGTGGGACAAATATGTATGGGGACTACATAAAACAAATCGCCGATCCGATACCGATGCCTCTCTCCTACCTCAATCACCATATGTTCTTCGCTTTGACTGCAAGGTGATAGGCGTGGTGCATTTAAGAACCACACCCGATTTTGCAGGTCATTTTCAGATGATACAGATTTATATCCTAGGTCGATGCAGATCTTGCTGGCATCAGGCATAGAAACAATCCTGCAAATGAGCACTGCAGCAAATAAAAAATCCTGGTCTGGAATGGTATCATGGTAACCTTTGTCCCAGAAAATAAAAGTACCGGGGCTACACTCTACATTTTTTCTTCTGGAGTGAATTTGAAAAGTAGGTGATCCTCCGGCGATGAGTAATGGATAGGGGAATCCCTGCTTATTTATACGCTCCCTCAGTTGTTCTACTGCTTCAAAATCCGCATTGCAATGCTGAACCCTTTCTGGCAAATCTACCTCTCTGATATGGCCATCATAAGCATGAAAACCCATTACCTTTATTCCTGTTAATGGTAGTACGGTAATAAACAAATCATAAGCTGGTCCTGGTTTAATTCCTGTACGGTTCATACCCACATTAAGATCGATATAAACAGGTATGATCAACTTGTTTTCCTGCGCTAGCTCAGCGATCATCAGTGCAGATTGAAGGTTGTCAATAAGACAGGAATATAAAGTTTCAGGGTAAGCACGAATCAGTTGCAGCAACCTTTCCATCTTCTGTCTGGTAGGCTGATAGGCCAGCAAAGCATCTTTAGCCCCACATTCTCCAAGCATTTTAGCTTCGGTAATTGTAGCGCATTTAAACTTATCGATGCCATTCATGATCAGCAATTTTGTAGCTTCAGCTGATTTATGCGTTTTTACATGAGGCCGCAACATATCTGAACAAGAAACCATTTCCTTTAGCTTTGCAATATTTTGCTTTATCCTATCGGGATATATGATCAATGCTGGTGTATCGAGATGATCCTCCTGATTAAACCGATACCACTCATATTGTTCTCCCTTCATTTTTCTATGTTAAGTCGCTGATTTGAAACCTCATTTATCAACTGCAACAACCGTTCTTTAACAATTGCTTCTGACCCTTTTTTTAGCTTACTGCTACGACAACGCCAGGTTTCATATCCTCCTCGTTCGATTTCGTGCGCCGGTGGAACATAACCAACTGCCCCATTAGCCAGGCCTATCGAAAAATAATGTTCTACAGGACTATTTTCTTTAAGCCATAAACCTGTTTCAGCGAAAAATTCTCCTGCAAGTGCGCCAATAACTCCCTCACCAATTCTTATCGCTTGTATAGGTAAGATTTCTTCATCCGGTCCATCATTAAGTAATACCTGCTCCCGGGCATATATTTTTTTCATTGTGTCCGGATCTACTACTTTGATATTTTCAAAATCATAAGCACTCAGTATTTTTTTTGCAGCATCCAATTCCTGAATGGAGGGCTTGTTAACAGGCAGGAACAATTCTGCATAAGCCGTCAGCAGCATTGGTCTCCTATCCCATTTCAAATCTCCCAAAGATTCAGCAACTTTGTTAGCAAGGTCCTTCGCAATTAACCGGGTTTTTCCGAAGTCCTCTTTAGGATAACGGTTCTGATCAAGGAAATCCCATATATTGGCTTCTCCACTTGTACCGTTAGACATCATACCAACAAATTCATCTCCCGCACCCAATGCATTTTTAACCTGCTCAGAGAATTCACCAAAATAATCTGCAGATATAATTCCTGAACCAAAATCACCCACATAGTGCAGTGAATAATTGGCAAGCAGGCTAATCCATTGATCGTCAACATCTTTAACTGCGAGATAGCATAATTCTGTATCCATTTTAGCAACAGGGGCCAAAATCTGTTCTTCTACTCCAAATGGGTTGGTTTTCACCTGATCTACATTACCGGTAACCGGATTATGGGCCTGATAACCTTCTTTCATAAAGTAGCGTCTGCACAAAATATGCTCCGGCACCTCAACCTTGCCAAAGGCAATCTTGGCGGGTACCAATGCTTCAATTGCCGCAAACACAGATCGTTTTATCAACCCAGGCAATTTACGCGTATAAGGAAGATCGGCAGCACCAAGCAGTAAATCGGTCACCGCACCAGCCGAATGGCTATGGGTACAGCAAAACAAAAAATTTTTATGGGGTATACCTGTCTTTTTAGCCAGCTCTTTTCTGATGGGACGCAGAAAGTCGTCCTGCATGTAACAGATATCAACAACAACCATTACAATGGTTTCCGTTCCGCTTTTTAAAGCCAAGGCCTTAGCATATAGCCTGTCGTGAATGGTATGCGCAAAGTGAGTGATAAAATCACCGTTAATACGGGTGCCCAATGGAGGAGTGATGTCTATGCGTGCCGCACCGGCAAAAAATTGTTCAGCCTTCATGATGATTATTATTAATTTAAGACCAGGCTTTTCTTAAAAACCGCAGCCAGTTTTTATGAAAGATATTTTCAATGTCAAGCGGAGTATAACCTCTTCTTTCCAGAATGCCTTCATATTTTTGAAGATCGGCAATAGAATTCAGATCCCATGGAGATTGTTCTGTTCCAAATATACCATCAAGATCACTTCCTATGGCAATATGTTCCGTATTTCCAGCTATCTGACAAATGTGGTCCCAATGGTCTACCAGGTGTTCAAGCCGGATATCCAATTGCCATGGGTCAGAAATGGTATCGATAAAACGGATGTCCATTGCCCAGCAATCGAGCATACCACCTATAACAGCCCCCCTGTTGATCAGCAATTTTATTTGTTCATCGGTAAGCTGCCGCTGGTTAGGTACGATTTTTCGGACATTGTGATGGCTTGCCCAGATCGGCCCTTGATAAAGATCCATTGCCTGGATAAAACCCTGATCAGTTAAATGTGTGATGTCAAGAATCAGGTTAAGAGCATTCATTTCTTTAAGCAGCTCCAACCCTTTTGAGGTTAAAGGTCCTTCCATTTTTGTACCGGGTGCATATCTTCCAGGACCAAAATGCGCCAATCCCAATGCCCTTAAACCATAGGTATGTGCAGCATGCAGATAATCAATGTCAACCAACGAGTCTGCACCTTCCAGACTAAGAATATAGCCAACAGGTTTGTGATCATCTGCCACAGTAGGATCATCCCATAAGGCCAGGTGCGCATCCAACTGATTTAAATTAGTTATTTTTACCATTTCTCCCAACTTTTCCATTTCATGGTACCAGCAAAGCTGCGCCTGGGTAGTGGCCCATGCCTGTTGTGGAGAATTCCAGCCCGAAAGGGCACTGCCTGGAGGCGTATACCTGGCTAGCTGCGTGGCAACCACCAAACCGACACGACCTTTTCTGAGTTCGGGCAGACATACCGTTCCCTTGCCTCTGTCGGGTCTATCTTTCATAAACATCTCCCGCTGTCTGATTTCCGACAAGGGCCTGCTGAGGTCTCTGTTCCATTCCAGCGCATTCATGGACAGATCTAAATGTGCGTCAACAATAAATGGCTTCTGCATGGCTTAGTAATTGAAAGGATATTTTTGTATGATATCCTGAATCTGGTAGCTAAACTCTTCCATGGTTCGCCGCCAGTTGTTTACCGACGCAGATGAATAGGAATAAAAGCCTCTTTTGTTTGCAATCCCCAGCCCCCCGGACTCTAGAATTTGTTTAAAGAATTCAGGAATCTCCTGGCCTTTGGAGAGATCGGGATTTAAATCTTTCATCACCATACCATAGGCATATGTACCCATAAGGTCCATATACCTGCAGTTTCCAGAAAAAGGCAGGTAATAACCAGCATCGTTTCTACAGGCACGATCTATGTCATCTACAGAGGCGTAGCCATTATCAACCAAAAAAGAGGCCTCCCGCGCCATAGCACTAATCAGTCGGCTCCTTATTCCGTTGCTGTGGACGACCAATGGATCTTTACCCCAGTTGGCTTTTGCAAACTGACAAAGTTCCTCAGCCAAGTCAACCGATTGTTCGGAAGTGATAATTTCGAGGAAAAGTGTAGTATGTGCAGGTATCGTCCAGTTTAGACCTATAATCTTGTGATTGCAACCTGATTGCAGTCTATCCAATGAAATACTTTCTGAATTGATGGCGATTGGTATGTCTGTATCTATAACCTGCCCCAGTTTTTGAATTAAGTCCATTTTAACCTCCAGATCTTCCGGCGTAAGCGCAATAACCATGTTGAATTTAACCTGTGCAGGAAGTTCATTCACAACATTCAGTGCGTCCAAATCAGAAATATGATAATTATTTCGTTTTTGAGAAGCTACATGCATTTTAAAAAGCTGAGTAAATGTAGTTTCATTTTCAGTATATACGCAAAGTTTATGACCGGCATTAAGCAAGCATAACGCAACACTGGCCGTTAAATCATCATTTCCTATTAATAAAATAGAATCAGTTTTTCCAATTATACAATCCATAAATTTCTTTTCCACGACTTGTCTTATTAACTAATGATCTAATTTTTTTAAAACTTTTTCTATTTTACCGATGGCAAAATTGATATCTTCAGCTGTATGAACCGCACTGATATAACACAGTCCCCGACCTATAATACGTATCCCCTGATCGTGCATACCAGCAATAAACTTTCCTAGTTTGACTTTATCGCATGCTAACGTACCTCTAAAATCGCTTATTTTTTTCTGCTCTGTAAAAGAGATGTTAAACATTGGTCCCGGCCCTTGCACAAGCAGCTGATGTCCGGTCAGCTTCGCAGCTTTACGGATGCCGTCCATCATTTCTTTTCCGAGCTTAAACATCCGCTCATAGGGCCGTTCTTTTTCCAGCACATCAATCGTGGCCAGTGCCGCAGCTACAGTGGCATTGCTGGAATTCATCGTACCCGCATGGATCACCTTTGCTTCTTCTATAAGCTTCATCCATGTCTTTTTACCAGTAATGACACTGATCGGATAACCACTTCCTATGGCCTTAGCAAAGATGGATAAGTCTGGTTGAATATGAAAAAATTGCTGTGCGCCTCCCAGGGAAAGTCTGAAACCGGTAATCACCTCATCCAGTATGAACGTAATGTTATAAGTATCACATAGTTCACGGATCGTTTGCAAAAAACCATCTTCTGGCTGGATACAACCATTGTTACACATTATTGGCTCGGTAATGACTGCGGCAAGTTCATGGTGGTGGGCCTCAATTGTTTTCTTCAGCAGTTCTTTATCATTCCATGGGATAATAATAAACTCATCCCTCGTATTTTCAGCAAGTCCTCCGGTCCATGGAAATGCATTTGGCGTAGCTCTGCTGCCCAGGGCTTCTTCAGAAGGTGCAGATATTCCCCAGCATACATTGTCCAGCCAGCCATGATAATGTCCTTCAAAACGAAGAAATTTCTGTTTGCCTGTTTTCGCCCTGGCAATCCGGAATGCCGTATGCACCGCTTCAGAACCATCCAGACAAAAGCGCATCAGTTCTGCAGCTGGTATCAACTGATTGATTTTCTCCGCCAGTTCAATTTCCAGAATATGCTGACCAGCAAACAGCTGTCCCTGTTCTGAATATTCGCTAACGGCTTTTAATACTTCGGGATGAGAATGCCCAAGAATCAACGGTCCCTGACTTAAAGTAAAGTCAAGATATTCATTATCGTCAACATCATATATCCGGCTACCTTTACCATATTTATAAAATAGCGCATGCGGGTGATTATATTTCCTAAATTCTGATGAGACACCGCTAGCGAGAACCTTTTTTGCCCTTTCAAGCAATGCGGCAGATTTTTGATAACTTCTGTTTTCCATTATAGATTGCGTTTCTAATATTATACCAGTGCTTTTTCAATATCCAGTATAGGATCCGGATATCGTGCTGCGAGCCGGAGGATCTCCTCGTTAAATGCAAAAAAAGCACGTTCCCAATCTTTGGCCTCCTGGTCGGTATAGGAATATAAGCCCTTGAGATTTTGAATGCCCCTCCCATTTATCTCCACTATATTTTGCATAACTGTGGGTACTTTATCTGAATTTGACAACTGCGGAAACAGGTTCTTAAATATCACTGCCTGATCTTTAAGCCCGGTATAATCTATTCTCCGAAACAGCCCCATCAAAGTGATCCAGGAACCTACGTCATAGCGAAATACTTTATCTGCATCATCCATATTGGTTTTACCACTTTCAATCAGACTAAAAATCTCCCTATATACCGCATACATCAGTCGATTGGTAATGAATCCCCTGGTGTCTTTTTTTAAAAGTGTGGGTTCTTTACGCCAGTGATGTGCCAGATTGAAGGCCCATTCTGCATAAACCTTATCTGTTTCTTCACCACAGGTGATCTCCATAAACCTGGTGGCATATGCTGGTTCAGCCCAATGGACACCAATAAACCGTTCAGGACCTGTTACCAGTTTTTGAAGTTCAGTAATGGTAATAGCCGATGTGTTTGATGCAATCACAGTATTGGCAGGTACCACATCCGTAATTCTTCGATAAACCTGCGCTTTAATCTTACTATCCTCAATCACGCATTCCAGCACCAGGCTACACGTTTTTAAATTGTTATAATCTTCGCTGATGTCCAGACGATCGAGGCAAGCGTCTACTGTCTCTTTCATTAAACTGGCTTGCAAGCAAGCTTTCAGCTGTTGAGTTATTCTGTCTTTTGCGCCTTCAAGATCTGCAAATATAGGGGCAATTGCTTTTACTATATGACCAGATGAAAGCAAGGCAACAATAATGCTGCTACCCATCAGACCAATACCAACTACTCCAACGGGAATGTCAGCAGGATTTAGTTTTATGCTGTCCATTAAATGCCATCCGGGATTTTAACAATGCAGTCTATTTCAACTTTAAGGTTTTCTGCCAATACCGACTGAACTGTAGTACGGGCTGGTTTAACACCATTAAAATACGTAGCATATACTTTATTGTAGCGATCAAAGTCATTGATATCTGCCAGGTGAGCAGTGCATTTTACCACATCATCCATTGTTGCTCCCGCAGCCTCAATGATCGCTTTCAGGTTATCCATAGTTCTCCCGGTTTCCTCTTCTATCGTTCCCAAAAGAAACCTCGAATCTTTAAAACTTACGGAAGCTTGTCCACTTACAAAAAGAAACCCATTGACTACTACTCCGTCAGAATATGCTCCTGTATCAAATCCTTGTTGACGATCAGGATGAGCGATTTTTTGCTTATTCATAAATCATGATATTTATTAACTCAAAAGTACTTTGCAGGTTATTGGTTTTCTATTACTTTCCTATGGAATTATAGTATTATTTTTCAATTTCTACTATAGTACCAGCAATATGTCGTGTACCATGAGTAACTTATTTTGGTTAAGTAGAACTGCCCCAAGGATAACCAAGATCACCGCCCCCTCCATCAGTTCTCAACACTACTTCAACTGCAGTTTTAAAGTCCGTACATTCTGCATTTAATATTTTTGCACGAATTCCGTAGGGTTGATGCCTGTATCCATAGGTAAGCAATACTCTATTGTCTGGCAATCTTAGGCAAGATAGCTATTTGGATCTAGGTGGTTGGTATGTTTTTCGCCTATTAGTCGCCTTTCAAGCGCACGGCGGAATGCGACAACAATAGTTCCTTCTTTCTTCCTTATTACTGAAGGAAAAGCTAAGTGAAAGAGTGTGTCTTTATAAATGATAACATCTTTTATTTTTTTAATACCGGGATTAGAGCTGGCGGTACTGTCCTGGCCCACTGCAACATCGTTAATTAAAAAAATCATTAAACAGAGCAACTGGATGTTGCAAAATCCAATTGCTCTAAATTTCAAAAGAAAGGTCTGTATCATCTGTATTATAAAATTACTTATTTTTAATTTCAACATACTTCTAAATTAGTCATGATCAGATTAAGATTATCTACTTTTGTTTATAATCTCAATACTATTTTACTGAAATAGTACCAATCAACATGGCGGATTGTTTATATCAATTTTTATATAATTATGATACTATCTTTCACATTCAAGTCTGATTAATATATTTATTATTATTATACTAACATTGTATTATCATTTAACACATCATGAAGGTAATTGAACAACGGCTTCCAAGAGATTTTGATAAATCCTTTGTTGTTTTTCGGGAAAAAGGTCAATACTTCCCTTGCCCCTGGCATTTCCATCCGGAGTATGAACTTGTGTTGATTTTACGTTCAACAGGACGCAGAATGGTAGGAGATCATATCGGTTATTTTGAAGAGGGTGATCTGGTATTTATGGGCGCTGGTATTCCACACGTATGGGTTAATGATGATGAATTTATAAATGGAAAGGCTAACCATGAGGCTGATGCAATAGTAATCCATTTTGTGGAAAGCTTTCTTGGCGAAAAGTTTTTAAATATTCCTGAAATGGAGAACTTTAAAAACATTCTGCATTTATCTTCCAGGGGGATGGCCCTGCAAGGAGATACAAGTTTTAGAATAAACAATTTGATGAGAGAGATGTTAACTATGACCGGATTAAAACGCCTTTCAGCACTTTTCGACATTTTTGACCTGCTGGCAAAAACTACGGAATATGAATTGCTGGCAAGCCCCGGTTATATGCAAAGAAATGAGTTGAAAGCAACAGACAGATTTGGCAAAGTCACTGAATATATCATGAAGAACTTTGATAAAGAGATTACGCTTACTGAAGTTGCGTCCGTAGCAAACATGGCAGTAACTACCTTTTGCAATTTCTTTAAAGACCAATTCAGGGTAACTTTCGTAGAATACCTGAACACCATACGTATAGGCTATGCCTGTAAATTGTTGGCCGATGAAGATCAGAATATCGTTAGAATTGCCTATGAAAGCGGTTTTAAAAATCTTGCAAATTTCAACCGTCAGTTTAAGCGTTTCAAAAATATGACGCCGAGCCAATATCGAAAGACAATCTTATCCTGATGCTGTAATTTAGTTATCGATCCAGGGAAATACGACATGTCCAGCCACCACCTGCAGTCATTTCAGCAGAAAGTATATCTCCATACTTTAGCTTTTTACGGCTAATCCGATAATCACTTCCAACCCTGGCAGCGTTAACCCCATCAGCGATGATCTCTGCCGAATACGAACTGCCAGGAGTTAAAAAATCTAATTTTAAAACCAGGTTTTTCGGATTCCATCCTGTCATAGCACCAACAAACCATGTATCACCTTTTCTGCGGGCAACAGCCAGATAACTCCCAGTTTCACCATTTAATGGTACAGTCTGATCCCATACCGTAGGTACGGCAGCTACAAAACTTAATATTCCGGGCTCTTTTTCGTAGGCAGATGGTGCGTCAGAAATCATCTGTAGGGGCGCATAATATACCGTGTACATGGCCAGTTGATGCGCAAGCGTGCCCTGACTCATTGGACGGTCAAAGATCTGTTTCCAATCCGCTTTATTGTAATTCTGCATGGCTCCTGGGGTATAATCCATGCCACCTGCAAACATTCTGATGAAAGGGATGGTAACATCGTGATCAGGAGAGGTACCTGCAGTATCAAACTTATTCCATTCAAGGCCCTTAACTCCCTCCACATTAATATTATTAGGGTATGTTCTGGCCATTCCTGTAGGATGATATGCACCATGATAATTGATCAGTAATCTCCTTTTTGCGGCCTCTTTTAATAAACGTTCATGAAACTCCACAACTACCTGGTCATCCCGATCCATGAAATCAACCTTTAACCCGGCTACTCCCCAGCTCTGAAAAACGTCAAGTGCCTCAACCATTTGTTTGTCCAGAACATGCCATACGCACCAAAGTATAATACCGACATTTTTTTTTCGGGCATATTCCATCAAGGCGTTGATATCTAGTTTATCAGCAAGCTTCATAAGATTGTATTGGTTGCTCCAGCCCTCATCCAGATTGATGTATTCTATTTTATTGGCTGCAGCAAAATCTATCAGGTGTTTATAAGTTTCGGTATTAAAACCTGTTTTAAAATTTACCCCCGTGAGATTTAAGGAATTCCACCAATCCCAGACTACTTTGCCAGGCTTTATCCAGGAATTATCTTCTATTCTGGATTCCGATGCCAGAAGATAGACGAGCTGATTGTTGAGTATATTTTTGTCATTAGCTTCAAAAGCTATAATACGCCATGGAAAACTTCTTTTACCGTTTGTCTTTGCAATGAATTTCTCGACTTCTAACACAATAAGGTTAAAGTTCTTCAATCCACCCTCTGCAACTTTTTTTGGATATGCAGCGTGTTCTCCTACCAGTGAATTGGTTTTATCCGATGATTTAATAGTTAAACAAGGAAAATTGAGTACGTCAGATTCATGAATAAGGATATTTATCTTGTCCTCACTTTTAATTAGCAAGGGCAAGCTTGAATAGTCAGGTTTTATTTTATCTGATAGGTGTTGAAGTCTGTAATTGCTTTCTGACAGTAAAGGGTGAAAATAGGCCTGATAATTACCAGCAAAATTAAATTCACTTTCTTCTGATAAAATCCGTATTTCTTTACCTATATCGGACATAAACCGGTAAGCAAACCCCTCATTATACAATCGGAATAAAACCGAATAATTCCCTTTGCATTTCAGCTCCAGCTCGTTATAATTTTCTTTAAGCTGACTTGTTATCCCGTAAAGGGGATAAATCACCTTATCTACCCTGTTTATTTTTGTGGATTGGACAGCTACATTTTTTCCCAATACCACTCCGGCATCCAATGTCAAGGAAATCCGAGAGGGGTTTAGGTATTGCTTGTTTTTATAAAAAAGTTCATAGCTTATCGTTTTGCCAACAGTAATTTTAGCCCTTATTTGCCGATCTGGTGATTGAAAGACAAAATCCTTTGCCTTACCGGAAGTCATACTCATAAAAAACAGGCCGGAAATTATTAAGAAAATTTTATTCATGTTTTTATTTATTTGAGTTTATGCATTTAGTCCACCATCCATGAGAATATTTTCTCCATTGATATAGGCGCCAGCCTCAGAAGCCAGCAGGACAATCAAACCTTTGATATCATCATTATTAGCCATTCGTCTTAAGGGGACCTTTTTCGTGTAATTTTCTAAAAAGCGCTCAGGCTGATTGTTGAACAAACCTCCTGGACTGATACAGTTTACACGGATGTTTTTCCCGCTATAATTCTGGGCCATAAAACGTGTCAGATTAATCAATCCTGCATTGTGAAAGAAATAATCGGGTGGAAGGCTTTTGCCCATATCTGTTCCTTCATAATTCGAATAATCAGGCCCAAACATTCCCATCATTGAACTGATATTGATGAGGCTGCCACCCTCTTCATTTTTTGAGATCAGATCACCCATCTCGCGTAGAATATCCATCATTCCTGTGGCGTTAACCCGCATGGATTCTGCGAATTGTTCAATCGGAGCATCGTAACTCTTCATAGGACGAGATACAGAATTATTGACAAAACCGTTCAGTTTACCAAATTTCATGATAATGGATTGTTTTAGGGCGACTATTGAGTCATGGTTTGACTGGTCTACCACCAGCGCATGTACATCTAAACCCGCCGATTGAAAATCTTCAGCTACCTTTTCCAGATGCTCCTGATTACGTGATGCAATTATAACCGTTGCCCCTGCTTCTCCAAGTCCTTCTGCAATACACTTTCCATAATTACCGGCTCCCCCGGTTACCAGGATAATTTTCCCGGTAAGATCAAACAATTGTTTAACGTTCATTTTATTTTATAAATATTATTTTACCCCCCTGTTTTAAACTCTCTTCTCCGGCAATGATGGTTTTAATGATCTGCTCAGTTTTAGAAAAGTCGAGTCTTGGCTTACCTTCTTCAACTGATCTGATGAACTCAATGATATTATCACGAAACATCGCGTAAGAATTTTTTATCTCAACAAGTCTCCAGCTCCGCTGACCAAACAGAGATACCTGAAAAGTACCAGAGATATCCATAAACAGGTTAACGACAACTTGTAGCCCTCCTTCAAAATTAATGGTCACAATAGCGCCGTTTTCATTACCTGTATTTACAACACTTAATGGAATGGGATCATTCATTATCGAAAATATAGCTTCTAACATATGAACACCATATTTAATCCAATCTTTTTTACCTACAGCCGTGATCAGTTCGATCTTCCCAAGCGAGGAGAGTTCGGCCTTAGCAGTCATGCATTCCCCTGCATATCTCATGGAGGAACAGGACATAATGAACTTCCCTTTTGCTACCTCTGCAGCAATATATTGAAGATCATCAAGGTTACTACATAATGGTTTATCAATAAATAGAGGAATGCCAGCATCAATAAATGGCGCCGCCATTTCTCTATGATTTTCGGCATCATCTCTTGCCAGAATAACTGCATCGACTGCCGCTATCATTTGCCCTGGGTTTTCTACGATGCATTCTATCCCTGCACTCCTGGCGATTTGTTGTGAAAGTGCCTTATCCTGTGTTAATATATGGGTTACCCTTGCCCCCGATAAGCCCAAAGTAGCCTGATTGGCATACAGATAATCTGCAACAGCCGGAAAGCCAAGCTCTTGAACCACCTTACCATTATACGTCCCATTTATTATCGCCGACCATGACGATGGATGCGCATTTCCAGGACTCATCCCAATTATACCTATCTTAATCATTCTATTCTCTTTAATCCATTATTTCAGCCAACCCAAACGGTCCCATTTCGGTAAATCCAGAAACTCAGGGTCAGGATAAGCAAGCAATGTTGCGCTCTCCAATTCATCCTGATTTAAAAGTTTTCCGGATACAGTTTGTATAGCTTTGTCTAAATAAGCAGGACGATCTATTCCAACAAGTACTGCAGATATTCCTGAAAATGACAGCGCAAATTTGGTTGCCAATGAAGATAGCTCTTGGATGCCCTCAGATAACAGTTTTTTATATTTTTCAATATGCGATTCCACGTTGTACAGCGCTGGATGTAAATTTCTACCCTTATCGCTCAATACTCCCTTCATCAGTACTGACCGTATAACAATTCCAGCACCCGACGTTTCAGCCAACTTAAAATTGCTGGCTTGTCGTTGGTCCATCAGGTTAAATGGAAGCTGTATCAAATCCCAGCCCTTTTCTATAGAAACACGTGTTTCTTCTTCACTGTAAGTAGACGAGCCAATAGCGCGGATTTTACCTGATTGTTTTAGTTTCTTAAAAATGCTGATCACATCCGTATTTTCCAGAATTTGTAAATCCGCCTGGTGCAGCATAAAAACATCGACATAATCTGTTTTCAAATGGATTAAGCTTTCCTGCAATGAATCCTCAATAATTGCTTTCAGTTTTGCATAAGGAGGTATACTGCCATCTTCTTGCTTAAAATGTCTGCATTTTGTGGCCAGCACAACGTTGTCCCGCATCCCTTCAAAGGCCTCTCCCATAATCGATTCACTTTCTCCGTACAAACGAGCTGTATCAAAAAAATTGATTCCCTTATCCAAAGCCTTACGCAAAAGAGCCACGGCCTCAGCTTTTGATAACATATCTGTATGGTTATTTACGCCAATGCCATATGGGATCCCAATTTCTACACCGCCAAAAGCAATTTCAGAAACCTCAATCCCTGTCCTTCCCAACTCTCTTTTCTTCATCTTATATTTCAATACGGTTTTCCAGGACTTAGCTTTCCACTTGATTGATCTGCGCTTGACTTGGCAAATCGATCTATCAAGCCCTTACAATATGTACTCAAGCCCACTACATCGGCACCAACATTCACAAAACGGTAACCCATTTCCAGGAAACTATCCAAACTGTCAATGCTTCCGGAAGTTGCGGCAATTTTCCCGTATTTGTTAGCTACTTCTGCCACCAGTTTACGCGCTTCTATCAATCTCGGATGGCCCCATTCTCCGGGAGCTCCAATCCCCTGACTAAAATCACCTGGCCCAAAAAACAATCCGTCAACGCCATCCAATGCTGCTATGGCATCAATATCTGGTAAAACCTCAGGATCTTCAATCTGAAGTATTACAAATTTTTGCTCATTAGAATCCCTCAGATATGCGTGAAAATCCATATTTGTGTATGCTCCATCTGCACTTCCGCCATCAATAGCTCTTTTGCCAACAGGGTAAAAACGCGTCATTTGTACCACTTGCTTCGCTTCTTCAAGATTCATAATGTGCGGTACAAGTATCCCTGCAGCATCCATTTCAAGTGGTTTTACATAACCACTATAACTACCTCTTGGTACACGGACCATTACATCTACATCGCGAGACTTTGCTGCCCATATCTGTGCGTTCAAAACCGACCAATCCTGTGCCAGGTGTTCCTGATCTATCCATAAACAGTCAAAACCAGCAATCGCAGCAATCTCAGCGGCTTGTCCATCACCGATATTTACCTTCAGGCAACTTGCTGAATTTCCTGATCTAAGTTTCGCCAATACCCGGCTCGTTCTCATCTTCATATATTGAAATATTTCTTTATTACTTGTTGCTTTCAGCAGCATTCAGGCTGTCTTCGACAATTTGTCTACCTTTTATTTTAAGAATACCATATGCCGCCGCAGCCCTCGCATCCGGATCTTCTTCACTTTCCAAAATATCCATCAACACAGGTAATTGTTCTTCTTCTCCTTTTTCTGCGAATGCCTGCGACAAGTCTATGCGTTGACTGGCGCTATATTTTTTTGCCCCCTTGACCAGTATTTTTTTAATTTCGGCAAGTATATCCTGATTTGCATCGGTTGGTGCAGTTACCAGTACAGTCGCCAGCAATGTGACGTATAACTCTTCTTTTGGATCTATAGTCAAAATAACCGAAGCTAATTTTTGCCATTGCTCCAGATTAAGTCCTTTCGACTGTCGCAATACAAATGCACTAATGCGGCGGATAGTCAGATCAGAATCTCTCAATGCCTTATCCAAAAACTCATCTTTATTTTTACAGATTTGTCCATTAACATCCACTGCACTGGCCCATAAGGCGTATGTTTGCAGATTCCGATCAGGTGACTTCAGGGTATATGCAGTTTCTTCCGGAAAAAGATCAGCAACGGGCTGCTTCAATTTCGCCAGTGTTTCTGTAGCATGAGTACGATCTGGACCATCCAGATCGGTATAGGCCTGGTAAATTTTATCCATCCACATTTTTTTAAGTAAAGGATCTGCCTCAGCCTGAGCCAAAACCCTCCAGATCACCACCCGATATTTAGGTTCTGCAGAGTACAGGTGTTCCTCCTCAAGAAACTCTTTCAGTGCAGCATTCCTATGCCCCGTCCATATTAAATATTCTGCTGCGTGGGCCTTTACGAATTTTTCGCTTTTTAAAAGGATTGAATTTAGTTCTGCAAGTGCTTTTTTTTCTTCAGGCGAAGGAACCGTGATTTCCATGTAAGCAATATTAAGGAAAGTAATTATAGTGAGGAATAAGTTTAACAACATGAGTTCAAGAGTTTAAGTATCGATTGATCTTTCAACATCCTTCTTTACCAGATACAAAAGCCCCGCGCAAATAACCATTGTAAAAGATGCGATCTTAAAGAGCAGTGACATATCAACATGTGCATCACGCAATGCACCGCTGGCATATATCCCAAGACCTCCTACTATACAGGCAAACATATTCAGCACCCCGTATCCAGTAGCAATATACCGTTTATTAACGACCATGCACAACACAGGCATCAGATTTGTATCACTGAACACCCTGGTAAGCGCATACACCATAAATCCACCAACAGTAATGTAGAGCATATCAGTACTACTGGCAATGAACACCGCAGGGGCTGCCACACATAGGCCAATAATTGGAACAAATATCCGCGACTTATTATTTCTTTTACTCCATCTGTCGGCCAGGTAACCGCCAAGTACTACGCCTACCATACTTAAAGGGTATATATAGCCCGTTGCATATATCCCTGCGTTGGTTTGCGACAAATTAAAATGCTCCTTATAGTAAGTAGGTAACCATCCAAGTATCATCCAGCCAATAACCCCCAAAAGTCCCCAGAATATCAATAAAATAGAAAATGATTTTTTTGAAAAAAGATTTTTTAAGGCAGTAGCAAAACTGAGTTGCGGAGTATGCTCTGGTGATAACTCAGAAGTATTCATTGCCAGAGCATTTGATTTCGCGTCTTTCAAGAGGAAGAATAAAATAACAGCATAAAAAATGCCTACACCTCCAAACACTGTAAATGCATCATTCCATTTGTAAGTTTCAGCAATCCAGCCGCCCAGAAAGCCCAGACTCTGTCCAATCATTACACCTGCCATATGTATTCCTATGGCTAGGGAACGTGTGCTTCCTTTATGGTAATCAGAAATCAGTGCAAGGGCTGCAGGTATATAGCAAGCTTCACTTAACCCCATTAATGCCCTGGTAGCTAGTAATTCTTCAAAAGTGGTAGCATGCGCAGTAAGCCAGGTCACAACAGACCAGATAAATAAACTAAAAATAATTACACGGCTCCTGCTAAAGCGATCGGCCAGGTATCCGGCTATTGGACTAAGCAAACCATATACCCACAAGAACACTGAGGTTAATAAACCAAATTGCGCATCTGTCATTGGTACAGAATCAATTATAGATTCCCGCATTGTTGTGATCATCACACGGTCCAGATAATTGAGGCACCCTACTATGCAAAGCAAACCAACAACCAACCAGGCACCAAATGCCGGTTTTTCATAATTCGTAATGGTAGCTTGGTGGTCTGATAATGTCATATGGTATTTTTAGCATGGGTGATAGTTCAAATATATATTTTAGTATATGTATTGAATGCTACTTTATTTTACAATTGTGGTATTATTTAATAGATAAGTCCTTTATTTGTTTAGGGCATCCCATACCCATAGAAAAAAACACCTTGTATTAATTCTTTGACAAGCTGTTTGGATTTAACAATTCGCAGGAAGAAATTATTGTTTCGGATATTTTAAAGGAGGTCCTAAATAAATTCTGGGTACATCTATATTTACCTGAGTTGCTACGTAATAAAATATATTCCAAACGCCATATTCGGATCATAAGTTTACCGTCACGCATCACCTTTGAAGAAAAGGACTATACTTACATTTTTTTAACAAAGTCGATTAAAAAAGAAACAGATTCAATTCGGATCAACCTAAATGGCGAGGAATATGAGCTTAACCATAGGTTGAAAGGTGAATGGTCTACTGCTGACGGAACGGTTAACAACAAACCTGGATTGCTGGTGGCCATAGCTAACTATTAAACTTCGCTACTATTTCCGAAGTTGATATATCTTAATAAATGGCTATTTCTAAAACCCCCTCAGGTGCATAATTAGAATACCCTCCAGTTGGATTATTATTTAAGAAATACGTTTTGTATAGCTTTCCATCTTGTAAAACCTCAACTTTTATCCCAAAGGAGCGATTTTCGGTAGTTATCTTTTTATACTTAAAATAACCTCTCATCCCTGATAATATCCTATCAGACCTAAATTTAT
The DNA here is from genome assembly GCF_032678725.1 of Pedobacter heparinus. Lineage (GTDB taxonomy): Bacteria > Bacteroidota > Bacteroidia > Sphingobacteriales > Sphingobacteriaceae > Pedobacter > Pedobacter heparinus_A. Next base: position 166 of record NZ_JAVTSC010000028.1, on the reverse strand, counting down.
TAACCAGATTAGTTGGCTTAAAATCAGCCGGAATTCTTGCTTTAGTATAATAATCCTCAAATTGATATCTATATGGATTTTCTTCATTCCTATCTTGCCTGCCTAATAACGTAATGTTATGTTCGTATCCTTCGAATGCTCTGTCTAAATAAGTTACATTAATTAC
>NZ_JAVTSC010000027.1:0-23617 GCF_032678725.1 Pedobacter heparinus | reverse complement strand
GCCTGCCACTGGTACCCGCTCCGATATAAAATAACCTGCCACCTTGTTCCATCCGTTCTGCAGCAGCATCAACCAGATCAGTAAGGACAGGGATCAGTCTGCGTACCGTAGCTGCCACAGTAGCATCCTCATCATTGATGTGATTCAATAGCACTTGTGTCGACATCTTTTCGAGGTGACGGTAAACAGATGGCATTTCAGTTGTTTTGATAAAACTCATTTTCATATAAAAATTATTTAAGTTTCTTTTTCTCATTAGAGCCAAACATTACCGCCCATTCATGGTGTCGGTATTTATTTAGCGCTCTTACCCCGATCAATCTCTCTCGGTACTTTGACATTACCGGTAAGATGTAAGAAGCTTTTTGTGGGCTCGCCATCTGTTGTAATAGTTATAACTGCTTCCTGCATGCCTGATTTATTGGCACTGTTAAACACAACTTTTATAACACCATCTTTTCCCGGATATATGGCTTTTTTCGGAAATTCAGGAACAGTACATCCGCACGAGGCTTGAGCCATAGTAATTTTCAAGGGTGAACCTCCTGCATTTGTAAACCTAAAAGTGTGAGTAACCTTTTCTCCGGAACTGATTGTTCCGTAGTTATATGATAAATGTGCAAATTTTATTATGCCTGTTTTTATAACAAATTGTTCCTCAGCAGCTCTTAGTGAATCACCATCTTTTTCCGATTTCGGATTGGTACACCCAGAAAAGGCAAATATTGCTATTAGTATTATTTTTGTTCTAAGCATATTAATTATGAGTTTAATTATCCTTACTATGGAAGGTTTGCATCGCCTACATACAAATTGTGATCGCTTATAGGTGTGGGGAAGGCACTTTTTGCATCTCCATTTGGTGTAGTGAAATGGGCGGCCGAGAAGAAAATATAATCCAGTTTTTTTTCAACATAAGCCGGGTTGTAATAATGTCCTACTTCGCCGAAAGTACGCTCACCCGCCTGGCAAAAGGTAAGCGGTGATGGACATGAATTCGACTCGTCTGCTTCCTGGAAGTTTCCCGTACCGCCGCTATGGGAATACATTTTGTCCATTACCGGATCGGTTGGGATCGCATTGAAATCGCCTGTAATGACAACAGGTATGCCAGCAGCAATCCAGGTGGCAGCACGGTCAGCAATATCCTGTATCTGTGCAGGACGGTATGCTGCATCAGTTGTAACATGCGTTGTACACAACTTGACTTGCCTTCCATCGAAGGTTACGTCTACGCAAAGTAACTGCAAATTCCGACCCAAAGCAACATCTGAAGGTGAAGGAGGTAAAAGATATTTCTGTTGTACGGATGGAACAGTTCCCTTGTAAAAAATCGCATCCCCGAATCCTGTTCCCCAGCTCGAGTCATAATCATCGCACTGGCCACCAGTCATAGAACTGGAATATGTGGAACCGTAGCCGCGCGCTATCAGGTCGGCTCGAATATTCCGATACTGGGAATAACATATCTCGTTAAAGGTAATCAAATGGGGAGTGTTGTTATCAATTGCAGTTAAGATCGTTGCCATACGGGATACAGAGCCCCGCGTATCAACTCCGCCGCTTGGTGCGTCCGTTGACTCCCAGCATACGTTTCCGCAGATATTGTAATGCAGCACCTTAAGCCTAAGCGCTTGGGGTGACGCTTGAGATGACTCCACTGATTTTTCGACACCCTGTGAAATTGATTCTTTCGTGTTGTCTTTTTGGCATCCAAAAGATAAGGAGAACAACATCGCGAATAAAAATTTAATTACATTTGTTTTCATAATGATGAATTTTAGTTTACATAATTGATTATAAATGATTTCAATTCATTAAAGCTTTTTGTGAAGCTCCCATAGTTATGGATCCAATGGGTCATTAACATCTGCCTGAAAAGCGTTTACTACCGGATGAAAGGATGACTCTTGCTCATTGAGCTTTTTAACATCATGGAAAGGGATATATCCCAGTTCTCGTTTGCATCTTTCTGCAAGGTTAATTACCATTTTAGTTTGTATCGGATCAGTTACCACCAGCACAGGCTTATCCTGGGGCATATTAAACCGGTAAACAATACGTGACGCATTTCTCACATTAGTGGTAGTATGCCGTGCATAGGGCTCGATAATAATCGCATCAGCTGGTAAACCCAGCTCTTCCACCATATATTTCTTCATTTCGATGGCTTCACAATATGGTGTTTTTGCGGGGTAGACATGCCCTCCAGAAACGATAATGAAGGGGGCAAGGCCTTTTTTGAAACGCTCCGCGGCCATTTTACTGCGTGCAATAGACCGGTGGTCGATTCGAATTCCCGCTTCTTCCGGACCAAAGCCAGGAACGAGGATGGCCGTATAAGGATATTTAGACCAGTTGGCATGCTGTGCAGCTGTAAAAACTGCAGCATTTAATCCACTGGTAAGCGGTTCGTATCTTGCGGCTTCGATCCTGCCGTTTATAGTTAGTACTTTAAAGGCAGTTTGAAGTGGAAGTTCATAAAATATCCTCGATTTCAGTTTGCTCAGCTTGCTCAATTCATTTTTGGACAGGTGTAGGAATTCAGGGCTATTGGCATTGAAACTAATGGAATCAATAGCTGGATATCTCGGTTTTTTACCTGACAGGTATACCTCAAGTATCCGGTTTATCCCTTTAGCAACGTTGTTCCATGCATTTTTCATCAATGAAGAGTCCGGGAGTTGGTGGTCATTGAAGTACGCATTAGTTGTCTTCAGCGCTTTGATCATTTGGTAGGGTATGTCTCCTGATTCCGTTAAGGCAGCCAAACGACTCCCGATTAATCTGATCTCTGTATCTTTCAGCTTCAATTCAGCAGTTAAACAATTTATATGATCACAGTGGTTCAGCGCATTCTTTAACCGTTGCTGCCATTCAGCAGCAACGGTGTTTAAAGTTTTGTCGCTCTTTATCGATTTTTTTGATGCTGCATCTTTATCCAGTAAGTAGAGCAAAGTAAAGATCCTTTTAACGAGCACCGAATCTTTTGGCGTCTCGAAAACTGCGCTGAATGCAGAGTTTTCACATACCGGAAAAGCTATGGCATTCATACCGCTGAGGGATATCAAAACTGAAACACAGGCTATTATTAATCTGCAGCTACCCATCACTTCCATCCCGGATTCTGTGCAAGATTTTTATTCAGAGTGAGTTCATTCAGCGGAAGCGGATGGAGATAATCCTTCGATTCATCGAATTTCTTCACCAATTTATCATGCACAATCACATTTCCACTGATTCCATTGCTGAGTGCTTTGTCCGTGCCAAGAACAAGGTATTGAATACCACTGGCGGGCGGCGTAGGACGTACGTCAACAACTGCCAGGTCATTTTTGCCGTCCCCGTCAAGGTCAAACAAACCTTTGGAAGGAAAATACACCCCTTTAAATTTTTCAGCCAGCAGGTGTCCTTCCTTCCAGCGCATTAAATCATAGTACCGGAAACCTTCCATTACGAGTTCTATTCTTCTTTCACGTCTTACTTCCAGAATAACAGGATCTGCAGTGTGAATGTATTGCGCGCGAATAACCGGATCATTCGGAATGAGGTTTACTAACAGCTTCGGCACCCCGGTTCTCGCCCTGACCAGGTTGATGGATCGATCTGCTTCTACCTGAGTAAGCTGTTGAAGTTCAGCTTTAGCTTCAGCGTAGTTTAGCAGTACTTCGGCAAACCTGATTAAAGGAAGTGGGGTATAGGCTGCGGCGTCCTGATCGGGAGTGGAAACGAATTTAATGTTCTGATAGCCGGTAAATGTATTTGCATAATCAGGGACTAAGGCTGCCGTAGCCAGAGATGCATTAATGCGCCTGTAACCCGGAGTACGTATCGTTTGCGACAATCTTGGGTCACGGTTCTGAACTTCACTAAAAAACGATAATTTATCATAGTTTGGCAAAGCAGAGAATGGCCGGCCATCACTCATAAGGTAGGAATCAACCAGCGATTTGGTAATGCCCGGATTATTCCGGGTAGGTGAGGTAAAAATAGCGTTGGCTACATGAGATCGGTTTACTGCCAGTGCGTATAACGTTGTCAGTATGTATTCATCTGCATTGGGCGTTTGAGATGAAAACAAGTTCAGATATACAGTTGATGAAGTACCCGTGGCCAGTTTGTAGGGGCTTGTACGCATAAACAGGTCTGCTGCTGCTGCCGCTGTCTGTAAAAGTGCATCGGCTCCCGGCAGGTTGAATTCATCATGATATTTTCTGAATGTTCCTTCAAACAAACACACCCTTGACTTAAATGCCAGTGCTGCCCATTTATTCACTCTTCCAGGTGTTTTTGCTATCCGAAGGTTGGCTATTGCATAATCGAGGTCTGCAATAATAGAATCAGTTACCAGGGTCCTTGGATCCCGTGCTTTGTATAGTTCAGGACTTTGTTCATTCAGTGGTTTGTTATAAAATGGCACATCGCCAAAGCGCTTTAGCTTTTCGAAGTAAAAATAAGCCCTGAAAAACCTGGCTATGCCACTATAGTGATTTCGAGCCTCTGCTGCGATAGCGGGCTTGTTATAATGATCCAGAAAATAATTAATGTTGTAGAGTGGCTGCCATGTCCAGCCTGCACTTGCAGCAGAAGTTGGGATAATGCGTGTGCCGTTAAGTACTTCACTTAGTCCTGAAATATCTACATTGTCACTGGTAAAATCCGACATATAGATGTCGTCTTCCGGAAATGCGGAATAGAATCCGTTGGTAAAGAGTTCAAGATCTTTTTCGGTATTAAAAAACTGCTGGGAACTGATCTCACTCTGGGGGTAACGATCCAGGAAATCATCTTTACAGGCTGTTAATAATGTAGCCCATACCAGTACTACTATGCTATATTTTATCTTGGTTTTCATGATCTGTCCGTTAAAAATTTACTTCTAATCCAAATGTCAATGTACGCTGGAGCGGATATACGAATCCTGTACCATTTAAACGTGAGGAATCCATTTCATCATTGATCCCCTCCGGGTCGAATGCTTTAGAAAGCCGCGTTGATTCAAATAAATTTTGTCCTGAAAAGAATATTTTTGCGTTAGACATTTTTACCTTTTGAATATATTTAAGGGGCAAAGTATATCCGATAGTCAGACTTTTAAGCCTTAAATAAGAGGCATCCTGCAAGTAGCGGGTTTGCTGTACCCCCAACGAACGATCAGTAGTTAAAGCTTCGTAAGCCCTTAACCGGGGGTAATACGCCCCGGTATTTTCAGGTGTCCAGTAATTATTTGCAATATGATCGTAAACCGGCTGGTTCCATCTGTTATAAAAACCCCAGAACATCGCTGACTCAATTCCGGGCCAGAAATCACGCTTACCTATCCCTTGCACAAATGCATCTACAGAAAAATTACCCAGGCTAAACCCTAGGTTTGCCCCGTACGAATATCGTGGCGAGCTGTTTCCAATGATGACCTGATCACCGGGATTATCGACGGTATTGTTACCCAGACTGATCACGCCATCGCCATTCACATCCTCAAATTTCACGTCACCGGCCAGGGGTTTTCCTGGAAAAAGATGCCATTTTGATTGGTCGGCATGCTTGGCAGATTCGGTATCACTCTGGAAAAGGCTCGATCTGAAACCCCATAGTTCACCAATCTCCATTCCGACATAATAATCATTCAGTAATTTATTAGGATTGTCATACCTGGTAATTACCGAACGGTTATCAGACAAAACAAATGATGCATTATAGGAGAATGGTTTATTAAATAAGGTAAGCTGATCTTTCCAGCCTACCGAGAATTCCCATCCTTTGGTAGATAGGTCAGCAGCATTAGCTTTTGGTTCCAGGGTACCTAAAACTGCCGGAAGTGTTCTTCCTTTTGTCAGCATATTTGTTGTTTTGCGATCATACCAGTCAAATCCAAGCTGCAGCCGGCTTTTGAACGCAGAAAGATCGAAGCCCAGGTTCAATGTACTGGAAGTTTCCCAGGTAAGATTTTGAGGGATTAAGCCAGGTGCCTGGATTGCTAGAGGTAACTGACCGTTCAGGTCTAGCAGATCAGCAGAAACATAGGGGTTCATTGTACTGATATAGGCATAATTATCCACCTGCTGGTTCCCTAATGAACCATATGATCCACGGAATTTTACCAAATCAAAAGTATTGGTTAAGGGTGCAAAAAAAACCTCTTTAGAAAGTACCCACCCCGCAGAAACAGAAGGGAAAAATCCAAAACGGCTTGAGCTGGCAAAGCGGGAGGTACCATCATAACGTCCGTTAAACTCAATCAGATAACGGTCCTTAAAATCATAGTTGATGCGACCGAAAACACCTCTTAAGGCCCATTCGAATTCACTTCCACCCAAAGTTGCAATGCCGTTGGTCAGATTGATTGAACCCAGACCACTGGTGATGTTTTCATCCCTTCTGGCATTAACCCCCTTATATTTATTCAATTCCTGGTTAAAACCAATCAGCCCCTTAAAATGATGGTTGTTAATCCGTTGTTCATATTCAGAAAACAGGTTGATAATCTGGTGAACATTTTCTGAAAACGTGGCCTGGTAATAATCCGGATTATTAAAGTTTACAATACTATTAGGCCTGTTCTCATATTTTAAACGGAAGTACTGTACATCGTTCTGACTTTGTGTCTGAAAATAAGTAAAGTCACCATTTATCCTGAGTTTATTATTCAGGAAATTTGTTTGTACGCCAAATGTGTTTTTCAGTACCCTGCCATTATTTATGGAACGACCTGCATTCTCTAGTTGTCCAAATACAGACATGCCCGCCAAAGTATAATTTCCATTTGGTGTCCTTATCGCCTCGTAAGGATTAGCATACAATGATAAGTAACGGTAAACATTAAATCCCCCATCAGACACAAATTTGTTTGGTGAATCATATATGCCCTGGTTAAATTCGGCATTGTTAAAAACTTTAATCCAATCCGCCAGCTGGTTATCCAGCTTAAGCCGTACACTGTAACGGTTATAATCATCCGTCGCCGTGCGGAACATACCATTTTGTTTTTCATGGCCCGCAGAAAGAAAATAGCTGGTATTTGATTTAGAGCCAGCTATGCTGAGGTAGTTTTTTGAAAATGGTGCGCTATTGTTAAAGAATTCTTTATACCAGTCGGTATTGGCCCCGCGGATGAAATTGCCTGAAGCATCTACCCCAAGTTCAGGAAGACCTGGATTTGCTTTGCGTTGCTCCAGGTAAGAAATTACATTTAACATATCAGGAGCATCAGTGCCAATGTATCCACGATAAGCCTGATTTTGAATGGTAGCCGCAGTGATTGGATCATCAACTACGCTGGGTACGCGGGTGGGGCGGCCGGTACCAAAATTATTGGTATACCTGATTTGTGTCTGATCGGTCTTTCCCTTCTTGGTCGTAACCAGGATTACACCAAATGCGGCACGGGCCCCATATATTGCTGCCGATGCTGCGTCTTTCAGTACGGAAACGCTCTCCACGTCTTCCGGATTAACCAGATTAATATTGCCTGGGGTACCGTCGATCAACACCAGGGCGCTTCCGCCTGTAATAGAGGTAAACCCCCGAATGTTGAACGATCCGCCACGATTAAGCTGACCATCCCCAAAGGTAATATTGACGTTTGGGATCGCTCCCTGCAAACCCTGGGCAATATTGGTAATGGGCCTGTTTTTAAACACTTCTTCGCCAACCTGGGAAACAGCACCTGTTATTTTTGATCTGTTTTGAGTACTATAACCCACAACGATCACGGCGTCCATGGTTTGAAGATCGGCTTCCAAAGCTATATTGATTTCGCGGTCATTATTAACAGGAACTTCCCTGGTTTTATAACCCACATAGCTTACAACGAGTACTGCATTTTCTTCCAGTCCCTTGATCTCAAATTCCCCCTTCTGATTGGTATTGATGACAGTACCCTTCCCTTTAACCCGGATACTTGCATTTGGGAGCGGCTGCCCCTTTTCATCCAATACCCTGCCTCGGACATCAATGTTCCTAAAAACAGCGCTAACCGCATTAGAAACGCGATCGAGCAAAGAAGCCTTAGCTTCCTTAATAACGACCGTTTTATTGTCAATGGAATAAGACAAAGGCAAGCCTTCCAGACTTTTTTTAATTGCATCATCCAGATCAGTGTTTTTAACATTAATGGAAATCGGTTTTATCTTCTTTAATGCATTTGCATCATAAAAAAAATCGTATCCGCTTTGTTCGCTGATCTCGTTTAATATTGTTTGTATTGACGCATTTTTTTTGTCAATAGAAATTTTCTGGGCCAGGCTTGAAGCGCTGACTTGTAGTAAAGCTGTTAATAGTATGAGGGTAGTTATTCTCATCACTAATAAAATTTGTCGCAACCAGCGTGGTAATACGCCAATGGCATTGTTTAAAGTATTAAAATGCATACTTTTGTACGGTTTGAGTTTGATACTAGACGGTTATCCCAAATTGTTAAAGGTTAGCTCAGACTTTGCCGGATCGTGTTAGCGCACTATCCGGCTTTGTTATTTAAGCCCCTTGTCCTGCTTAAATGTGCTGTCGTAAATTTCTGGTCATGATCTGTTTGGTTTTTTTAGATTAATCTATGGTTACATGGTAATGGTTACTTTTCTGCCTCCAATTCTATAATGCACCTTGCCAGTTTGCGCTAATATTTTCAACACCTCCGATATGTTTTTAGATCTGGATACCGATCCTCCAAATGCAAGACCTTTATATTGATCAATACCACCCTCGTAATCAACCTCTATATTATACCATCGCGCAATGGTGTTCATAAAAGTTTGCAGGTCAACTTCGTAAAAACGGAAGTAACCGTCCTTCCAGGCAATAGCTTCATTCAGATTTGTAGCTACTACTTTAAAACCTTTGTTTGTGAGTATAGCTTGCTGACCAGGCTTCAATGTTTTGCCTCCCAGATCTTTATTTACGCCTGATTTGGTAAGTAACCTGGATACTTTAACGCTCCCTTCTAAAAGCGTAGTCTTTACACTGCCCTCATCAGTATAACTATTCACATTAAAATGCGTACCCAAAACGGTCACTTCCTGTTTATCTGTTTGCACCACAAATGGGCGGGCTTCATCTTTCTTTACCTCAAAATACGCTTCTCCTGTCAGTTCAATTCTTCTTGTGGTACCCTGCTTTTTTAAGGACATCATATAATTCAAACTGGAAGCTGCGTTAAGCCAAACCTTTGTACCATCGGGTAAGATTACCTGGTAAGTTCCGCCGCGCGGCGTGGTGATGGTTAACATTTGCTCCTTTCCGGCATCTCGACCGTATGGGAGAGACCTCTTGTTTGTGTTATTCAAGAGATCTTCTCTCGCAACCTGTCCGGAACCAAGAGAGGGATCTGAGATGACGACTGAATTATCATTGTATCTTAAATCGTCAGCTATAATTACGCCTGTTTTGGCATCGCTAAGGTTAATCGTTTTGCCATTTGCAAGAGTTAAGGTTGCGGTGTTTTTACCAGGGGCAATGTCATTTTGATTGACGATTTCAGAATTATGATTTACGATTGCATGAGGGGTATAAAACCAAATGCCAAACACAATTCCTGCTACCGCAGCGGCGATGCCAATAATGCGAGGCCATAAACCTAACACAACTACTTTTCTCTGGTCTGCTATGTTCATTGATGCCCAAATTTCGGTTTTAATACCCTCGTAATCCAAATCTTCAGGGTCGGACAAATTCAGCGTAGAGCGTTTTGCATACCATTCCTCTGCCAGGAGCCGCTCCTTTTCAGTGGCGGTTCCATCAAAATACTTAGTTAGTAATGTTTTGCCTGCTAAATTGTCCATCAATACTATACTGTTTTACGCTGTTATAATAGTAATACCCATAAGTCGATCCTATGGGGTAGAAGAAAGTAAAAAAATTAATGCCCATTAAACATCGCCAGCAAGAGCACAGCATAAGTACTATAACCACCTAGCTTATTCCGGAGTATACTTAAGGCATACTGTACTTGCTTTCTTACCGTTGCCTCACTAATACCCAGCTGAAGAGCGATTTCCTTATGCGAAAGGTCCTCTATTCTGCTCAGCTGAAAAACTTTACGCATTTTTGGGGGCAGTTTAGCAATTTCTGCACTGATCAGTAACATCAGTTCTCTTTCATCAATTTGTTGAATGGTATTATAGTCGACTTCCTTACTGTACCTGCCCAGCTCAGTCAGGTAATCATTTCTGGTTTTACCTTTCTGGATAAGTTTCAGTACACGGTTTCTGCAGGCAATATAAAGGTACCCAGCGAGATTAGCACCATCCTGTATGTTTTCTGGTTTCTCCCAAATAGTAGTGAATACATCCTGCACGACATCCTTCGCCGATTCCTCATCCCTGAGCATCTGATTCACTTTATAAAAAAGCATAATACCATACCGTTCATAAAGCTCTGCAAAGGCAGCATTGTCGCGCTCTTTTATAAAAGCAATCAGTTCCTGGTCCGTATGTACATTATAGATTGCCATTTTAATTAAATCCCCAATAAATTTAATACAAATTAGTTACAATAAGATGTAGTTGCGTAAATATCTATGTGGAGTGATTTAACTCCTGTAAACAATGGTGCATGTCCAAGCAGAATTTCCATGAGGTAAATAGACCTTTAAAATATGTTTTATTGTACTGTCTTCGTTGGAATTGTTTTGGCTAAGATATCATTTGTTTACATTCATCCAATAATTATGAACATAAATGCTCTGGTTGTCGGTATTCATCTATAAGGATTACATATAAAAATGGGCTGAATATGTAATCTTGATTCCAATTTTTTCATCAAAGCAAATTTATTTTGCTAAGATCACGCATAAATAAAGGGAGCTGAACTTTCGGTAAAACTCTCTATCATTAACGTGCTCTCATTTACCAAAACATTTCTGCAATAGCTTTGTTTTTGGACAAACAAGAAACAACCCAATTACCTATGAATATAACATCTATAGACCAAACAAATCATTGCAAAAAACAAATACTAAATGTCCAGACTACCGCTAAATCTGTTTTGACGTATGAACTCCAAAATCTCTATCTGCTGGAAAATTACCTACAATGCCTGTTCGAATCACAAAAGTCGGTCGAAAAGATTATTGATAAAATGAAAATGTCAAATGAGAATTCCAAAGCAGCATTTTAGTCGACGCATGGTTGATCCCAGTTGTAAGAATGGAAACATCTTTCGGATGAAATCGGCTGCCACCCGAGGTAAAGGTTGAAGGAAAAGGATGGCCAAAGGAATTCCTTTTTAGGTTGGCAAGAAAAACCCATTGCGATTCATCCGAACCTATGCAATGGGTTAACCAAAGTAGCGAATGAACGCCTAAAACGGAATGAGGTTAATCTCACTCCTAACCAAGATTATCGCCTAGAACGAGTAGGATCGATAATATTTTAATTCAATATAACAACAATCTGACAGGCCCTATAAGCCCAGCGGACTCAAGCTTTGAATCCTTTTCTACAAATTTCCAAGGTGTAAAAGTAACCCTGCCTTTAGAAGGTCTTTGCGTGTTGGTCCATATCCAATTGGGAAAATGCTTCAACTCATATCCACGATAATCATTGCCTGCATAACGATTGTTAGGGAGCCATTCCAGATCTTCAGGCAATTGTTCATCACCGACCATGCGGTTCCACCAGGTATTCGTAATCTTAATAACAAGCTGATTATTGCCAACTTTTAAAAACTTACTGATATCCGTTTTAAAAGGTGGTTTCCAAAGCGTGTCAACCACCTTGCCATTCATAATAACTTCTGCCAGATTCTTCACCTCACCAAGATCCAATACTGTTCCTGATTGCAGTTGCTTTGTCGTAATCTCGAGGTTTGCCTGATAAGTAGCAGTACCAGAAAAATACTTAATTCCAAAAACATTGCTGTTAGTCCAGGATCCGGTTTGCAGACTTGCTTTTTCCGGAGCACCATAGCCTTTAGGGAAACTTACTTCCCATGTCATGTTTAAAGGAACCGTTTGTGTTTCCGCTAAGGAATTGTAAATGCCTTTTGTAGCAGGCAGCTGGTCTTTGTCTACAAATACAATAAACACAGAGCCAAATGGATCAAAGGGCAGTATGATCCGTGTTCGTTTACCATCGTCAGACCAATCCCTGATCCGATAATTTTCCCCTGTTGCCGGATCCATAATAAAAGGTATTTTATTGGTCACCCTAAACAGCACTTCTGCATTTGTTGCGTCAGCAACCTGGCTGCATACAAAGTAAAAATCTTTAGACTCCTTTTTCCTGTGTATCCAGGCAACCGCATTTTCCTTTTCTCTTTTGCCAGTTGTGGTCATCGATTTCCCTCCCCAGGCCATCGCTGTCCCAGAGGCTTGTAACACTTCAACATCAGGCAATGCGAACTGCCTTAATACCTCCATAAATTCATCCGACCAGGAAGTTGTTTCTGCAGAATTCCCCCAAAACTCAGCCCCTATTGTACGTGTATCTAGAAAATATTGTCTTTCCGGGTCAAAGGTGTTTTTCCAAACAGACGAAAGCCAGATCAATTTACCTTTACCCAACTTATTTTCTTTAATCGCAATACCATCCGTTTTTCCCCAAAGTTGTTCGACAAGGGCTTTTACAGTATTGTCCGACTGTGGGTAGTTCCTCAGACCCGGCGCCATGGAAGGCTTGTCTTCACAAACAATTGTTCCGCCTTTTTTAACCAGCTCTATCAGCTTGGAAAGAACTGCTGGCTCCATTTTCCCCCCAGTTTTTGGGAGAAAAAAGACCCTATACCTGGCTCCGCTTGGCAAGGTGAAAAAGCCATTTTTAAAATCCATCTGGCTGACCAGCAATTCTTCGGTAATCAGGTCATAGTTATATTTTTTATGTAAGCCCTGAGGCATTTTATCATGCCAGTCCACATTAGGCATCAGGCCAGCAATATCTGCTACATTATAGCCTTGCCTAAGCATATACTGGCAGCGCGACAGATAATCCACCCAGGCTCGCCCAGGTGCCCACCAGGTTTGTCCGGGCACGAATTGAGTACCCCAGAAAAACATATTCATTCCCGGTTTATGGTCCATGCCCCAAGGCTGTAAAGCAGTTCCGTGCAAGACCATCGCGTTTACCCCATTACAAAACGCGAGGTCGCCTACTCGTTTTATAGCGTAAGGATCCATGGTCCAGTTGCCATCATTCCAGCGGCCGGTAAATGCTTCTGCGGCTACCTTTTTTCTGCCATAAGTATTCGCGGCACTGCTTGCCCAACGGGCCGTAAACATCATTTCGGTGCTTACCCAAAACTCACACATGGGCACCTGTACCCTCCCGGCCATCCTTACTGGATCAAAAGGTGCAACATAAGGCTCTGTCATAAACTCCATCCCTAAAGAATCTGCTTTATCCGCTAAATGGGAGAAAAAATTATCTGCAAAAAGGTCGGTCTGTGTCAAATACATATCTGCTTTAAAACGCTCTGTTAACTTCTTACTCCCCACAATTTTGCCAGTCTTATAGGATATCAGCCAGGGTGTAGGATTGTATCCGCGGCGTTTACTAAACTCATCCTTAAATTTTGCAGACCATTCAGGGTTTCCCACCTCCCAGCTATCAGCCTCAAACGCCCTGATCGTTTTGCCACGAAGATTTGGCGATTCCCGAAGATACCTCCCTACCATGCTGCTGAACATCGCATCAACAGCACCTTTGTCCAGTTTGTCAGATTCCAGTCCCTTTCCGCCAACAGGGGCAGGACGGTTATAGGCCAGTGCATTTCTCATGGCAAAACGCTTTATCTTCCATTTACCCAAAGGCAGCTGCAAGCTCAGCTGTCCATTTACAAACTTTGAAGTCAGGTCTATCACCTCTTCCGGTTTCACCACGGGTTTAACCGGATAGGCAACAACAGCCACATCCGAGGTAAAATATTGTGCGCCGGGACGTTCCAGCACATACCTGTTGCCTGGCTGTACAAAAGATATGGCATTGTAGCTGCTATTGAGCGGCTTAATAGACCAGGGAAAATTTTCTATAGAGGAGGATGCGGAAAGCTTTGAATCCGGTGTCATATTCAGTCCATTCTCAATTACATCTATTTTCGATAGCGAAAGAAGATAAATCGTTTTACCAGCACGTTCTGTCGAATAGTTCTTTATAGTCTTTATCCGTATGTATTTCCCTTTCTGCTTGCCTGTTAATACAGCAGGTTCATTAACTGGAAGGGGGAAATCCTTTGAAGTTTTGTAAAACACTCTTGAATCTAAAAAATCTGCCTTGTCTGCTACTTCAATTACAAACTGCTTAGGAAAACCAAAATCTAAAATCCCTTTATTATTAACCGGATGAAGCACTATCTTCTCTATAATGGCCGGTTTTGCGAGTTCCATGCTAATCCAATGTGGTGTATCTTCGATATTCATATCAGAGTGATAACCAAAACCCTCCACTATTTCGCCAGCCCCACCCAATACCAGCTTAATTTTCTTGCTCTGGTCACTTATAATTTCAGTTTCTGTACCTGCAATATGTTGTACCGCCTGTTCTGGCTTTACCCACGGACCACCACTGTGACACCAGCCCGGTCCGAGCTGAGAGGAAATGGTCAGTCCCAGCCTGGCAGATTCTTCCGCTGCAAATTTCCAGGTATTGAAAAATTCCGGTGTCTGAGACACCACAGGATTAGGCATGTTGTGGTGTGCCCACATCTGGCGATCTGAAGTTTCACTTCCAACCAACATAATAAGCGTACCATTTAGTCCAAATTTTTTAAACTGTTCCAGATCAGCCGTAATCCCTTTATTCGACACCATATCATTAACCCAATCCCAAAATATCCAGGGCCTGTATTCATCTGCAGGATGTTTAAACTGACTACTGGTTTGCCCAAAAAGTAATATCGGTATGTAAAAAAGTACCAGCACACAGCCTATTGTTATCTTCATTCGATTTATAGCTATTTAAAAAAGGTTAGGATAATCGGAAATTAGCATGCAGCACCCGCTGCCAGAGTCAGTATAAAGTATAACAGATATTTGTTCATCATGTTATTGATATGGATGTGTCCAAACCCTTGCTCTGTAAATTGTACAAGCGCTAACTGATCTTGAAAAAGCAAATGCACCTGTTGTACCGTCATAAAATTCAACATTATTTGTTGTATACTGGCAAGGGGCCAGATTATCTGTCTTGGTTATAACGTATTTACCATCAGCCTGTTTACCTGCCGATTTGAGTGTTACATTGTCTGCCGGGGCCACATAAAGCCCAGCCGCACCAGGTGCCCGGGTAAATACCTTAGTGATCTTATTATATTCATATACCCCAGTATGATCGCTATAAAACATTTTATCATCGTTATCATAATCAGGTTGTAAATCATGAGGATACCTAAAACCGTTCGGATTTGCTGCATTACGCCAAGTTTTAACACTCCTTTTTGATACAACTTCTGTTATAGTGGGGTTTTCTCTCGTTCCACCTATTGTATAAGCAAAAACACCATGATAGTTTGTTCCATCTACCTCCACTTGTCCTCCTGCCCACAAAAGATTATAGGCGGGATCCCAAAGTAATGCATGTGCGCCCTTCAATGTAATCTGGGCATAATCATTTGTAACGGCCGGATTTGCCGTATTGTAGATCCTGATCCAATTCCCTGCACCTGCTGCACTGCCGCCATATCCGGCAACGGCAAGGTTACCATTTGGTAGTAGCTCGATAGCATGATTATTCGGATCATCCGCTGCTGCATAGGTTTTCTCCCATAGTTTCTGTCCTTTAACATAACTTCCGAGCGGTATGTAGGCACAAATACCCAGCCATCTGCCACCTTGTACCGCAACCGCGGAACTGGCTTTACTTGGAAAGCCTGTTACATAATGTAACCTTTGATCTCCAAATCCGCCCTCTATAGCCGTTAGTGCGCCGGAAGAAAACCCGAGGGTCGTCGTTGGTTTAAATATCCAGTTTGCTGTGGTCGAATTCCAGGTGGTAGTGTTGTAATTGTAAATTTCAAGTGTCTGATTGGTAGTGTTGCTGATCGCAACCCATGGGCTCCAAGTATCAGCCATCAGCGCATCCATACTATCCGCCATTACTTTTTCTTTGTCAGGAGACTCCTTATCTAATGGTCCAGTTTTACAAGACACATTCAATAACATAAATAGCAGCACAACACTACTGTACATTGTGGCCCGCAAACCACTGTTTTTAATTGAATTTTTCATAATTAAAGTATTAGTTTAATGAACAAATTTTCGAACATCATTTCTCCCGGCTTTTAGAAATATCCAGGATTCTGAATAAGTTTTGGATTGATATTTATTTCATTGTTAGGTATAGGATAGATCAACTTAGTTTGATCCAAAGCAAATGCATTTGCTGGCACATAATTAACCCGTTGCTTTAAAGCTATTCCAAAATTTGTCATTACCTGTATAGCCTGCCCTGTACGTACCAAATCATGCCAGCGTTTATTTTCAAAAGCGAGTTCCACTCTACGTTCGTGAGCTATTATACCCCTTAATTCTGTCTGATCCGTAATTGTAACAGTACTTAAACCTGCACGGTTCCGAACTTTGTTTAAATATGGTAGTGCCTCACCTGACTTTCCCTGCTCATTCAATGTTTCTGCAAGCGACAATAATGATTCTGCATACCGGTATATAGGCCAGTTGTCGTTAGTGTTGTTGGCATTTGAATGTGTGTGCAAATATTTCTTGATGTATGGTACCCCAACTTTACCAGCGACAGGTATATAATTAATAATGCCTTTGTTGGCTGAAAAAGTAAATATCATACTTTGATTGTAGCTGCCTTCTGCAACTGCAATGGAAGCATCCAGACGTTTGTCTCCCGGTTCATAGGCCTTTATAATATCCTCAGTAGGAATGTTGTACCCACCACTTGCGGAGTTATCCGTTCTAACCCCTGTTATGACGGTTGTATTTGTTGATCTTGGTAAAAATTGATAAATAAAATTGCTCTGTTGCCCATTCGTAAGTCCCTCATTATACTGTACTTCAAAAACAGATTCCTTGCTATTTTTATTTGAGGTTGAGAAAGCGTCCGCATAGTTTGGATTAAGGTCATAGCCCATTGCTGGCAATGTTTTTAATAATCCTTCGGCTTCAGCATATTTCTTTTGCGTTAGGTAAACATCTGCCAGCAGCATAGTGGCAGCACCTTTGGTTGCCAAACCTGTTTGTGGAAATTTTGCCGGAGGCTGTAGCATACCAATAGCATCTTTAGCATCTGAAATGATCTGGTTATATACTTCATCCACTGTCGACCTGGTTAAAAATGCATCATCAGCAACTTTAACTTCTTTTAAAAATAGCGGTACTCCACCAAAGTATCTGACCAGTTTAAAATAAAAAAATGCCCGTAAAAATTTAACCTGACCTTCAATTTCATTTTTGGCCGCATCGCTTATTGCTGAATTCCTAATCTTGTCTGTAATCATATTACATCTGGAAATACCTGTGTAACAAGCAAAATAACTTCCATTTGTATAGCCATTTGAAGAAGAATTGGTAAAGTCTGCGATGTTTTCACGTTGTACAAAGCCATCGCCACGGTTTACAGAGAAATTTTCATAATATGTATTGTCAGATCTCATTTCAGCATCAAGCATATCATATATCAATAAATTACGCAACGGTACATAGGCCGTGGCCAAAGCCTGTCTGAACTGGTCTTCAGTTTGATAGAAAGTTTTTCCTGAAACCTGGTCAGGTGGAGTCAATTCAATGAAATCTTTATTGCAGGATAGTATTGTGAAGGTCAACAGACCAAATAATGTAAATATCTTTTTCATGATTACTTAAAATTAGCTGATAAACCAAGAGAAAATGTACGCGGTACAGGATAGGCGTTTGCATCAATCCCTATTCCGCGTGCAGCATCGAGACCGCTTAAGTTTGCTTCAGGATTCATGCCGGAATATCCTGTAAAAATAAAGGCCTGCTGCACAGCGGCAAAAACCCTCAATCCTTTTAATATTTGTTTGGCCTGTAGTAAATTAAATGTGTATCCAAATGAAATATTTTTTACAGTAAGATAAGTCCCTTTTTCAACCCATTGGCTATTTGAGTATCGTCCTAAAGCCGTTGTATTTGTTTTGGTCCGTGGATATTCACCTGAGCCAGGGTTTTCTGGCGACCGCCATCGGTTTGAAGCATCGGCCAGCAGGTTCCTTGCCCCATCCATATTAACTAAATGCGTCCATTTGTTAACATTTAGCAGATCACCCCCGATCTGGCCGGCCATTGAGATGTTAAGGTCAAAATTCTTATAGGTAAAGTTATTTGTAAAGCCAAAAGTAAAATCTGGTGTAGGATCGCCAATAAATTTACGGTCATTAACATTTTCAATTACACCATCACCATTCACATCTTCAAACTTTATGGTTCCTACATCGGAAGTAGTGCTACCAACTATGTATTTCGCCGAATTGGCCAGATCGTTATCATCTTTATACAGCCCTTTGAAGACAAAGCCATAAAATAGGCCTAAACGCTGGCCAATCTGGTTTCGGTAATATCCGGCAGTAGGTGTGCTGGCAGCATCTATATAACCCGGACTTACCAGTGAACGGATCCTGTTCCTGTCTATTGACACAACTAAATTCGAATTCCACTTTAGCTTTCCGGTTAAATTGCTGGACCCTATACTGATCTCATGTCCCCAAAAGTCAAATTCTCCAACGTTAAACCTTATTGAACTGAAGCCCGATGCCTGTGGAATTGGCCGGTTTTGAATCATTCCATCTGTAATTTTTTGATAATAATCATAACCGATTGTGATACGCCTGTTTAAAATAGCCAGATCAAATCCCAGGTCAAATTGTTTGTTTCTTTCCCATGCCAAATCATCGTTACCTAATGAGTTTACAGTGGCGCCAGGATAAAGTACTCCATTGGCAAAATAATTAATATTGCTTCCTATAGTGGATATGTAAGTATAGTTGCCAATATTGTTGTTGCCGGTTATACCATAACTTGCCCTGACTTTTAAGAAATCAATAAATGTAGCATTTGCCATAAAAGCTTCATCACTTAATATCCAGCCTGCCGATACTGAAGGAAAATAACCATATTTTTTATTGGGGCCAAACCTGGATGAGCCATCACTTCTTATAGCCCCCGATAATAGGTACTTTCCTTTGTAATTGTAATTAATCCTACCTATTGCCGATAGCATAGAATATCCGGCAGCACCGCTCGAACCGGAAGTAATTATCGTTGCCGCATTCAAATAAGGGATCTCGTCACTGGCAAATCCCTGACCTGCCAGAGCATTGCTTAACCCAGTGTATTTTTGGGCAGAATATCCAGCTAATACTTCAATATGATGTTCCTTAAAACTTTTGTTATATTGTAAATTAGTTTCTGAAGTCCAGGCATAATTATCTGCCGACCCACTGTTTCCCAAAGCGATCCCCGTAGATGAAAGCACTGAAGGAGAAAATGTCTTATTGGTTTCTGCACCTTTATCGACAGCAAGGCTGGTTTTTATCGTTAGGTCCTTTAAGACTTCATAGCTTGCATAAGCATTAGCCAATATTCTGGTGGTATAATGATCATCTGTCAGCTTTGTTAATCTGGTGTATGGGTTAACATTATTAGCCATACCAGGAGAATTTACATTTACGGGATAAGAGCCATCGGGATTAACAGGAACGCCTAAAGGACTGGCTTCCAAAGCATACATGAAAATTCCATCCAAACCATCGGTATTTATACGATTATTATGGTCGATTCTGTAGCTAGGGGCAAGGTTAAATCCAATTTTTAGTTTATTACCAATATTCAGATCATGGTTTAACCTAAGTGAATAAAGTTTTGTCCCGGTATTTATCAATACGCCTTGCTGTTCCTGATAACCAACAATTGCAGCTGAAGAGGATTTTTCCCCAGCGGATAGAATGCTGATATTATGACTTTGGACAGGTGCAGTACGGGTGATTACTTTATACCAGTTTGTTCCTTCTCCATATTCTTCTGGATTCGCATATAAGGGGCTTAATGTAGGTTTGGTTTCTGGTTCATACTTTAACTGGTCCTCATAGCGGCCTTTCATATACTCGGCAAACTGACGTGCATTCATAACCTTCGGGACCTTGTTTTCAGGTATCTTTTGTATACCGTAATAAGAATCAACCGTTACCCTGGCATCTCCTGGCTTAGCATGCTTGGTAGTAATTAAAATTACTCCATTAGACGCTCTGGAACCATATAAAGCAGTTGCCGAAGCATCTTTTAGAACCGTAAATGTTTCAATTTCGGCTGGATTAATATTATTGATGCTCCCGGTAATCGGAATCCCATCAATTACAAACAATGGGTTGCTGCCTGCAAACAGAGATGCCGCGCCCCTTATACGGAAATCCATTCCACGGCCTGGCTGTCCGGTTACCTGTGAAATCTGAACACCTGCTACTTTACCCTGTAATTGCTGGGCAAACTGTCCAACAGGCATGTCCCTTAAAGTTGAGGCATCCACCTGGGCAATCGAACCAGTAATCTCCCTGCTTCGCTGCTTGCCATAACTTACCACAATAATTTCATCCAGTGCGCTAATAACAGCTTTCAGCTTCACCTGAAGATCAGTCTGATTCTCGATGTTTATTTCCATAACCTCATAACCCACATAACTGAACACCAATACGGCATCTTTAGGTGCGTTCAACACAAATTGTCCATTAGCATCTGTTATGGTGCCACCAGTATTATTCTTAATTTTCACAGAAACTCCATGCAAAGGCTTACCGGTTTCATCAACTACACTGCCTTTTACCTCAGCCATCACGTAAGACGGATAACCGTCCTCTATTAAGCGCTGCCGCGGCTTTATAATAATGGTTCTATCATTAATCAAATAAGTCAGGCTCCTGCCCGAAAGAACCTGATCGAGAACCTTTTCAATTGATAGATTATTAAAATCTACATTGATCCGACTCGAACCTTTAATTTTATCAGTTACGAACAGTACACTGTATCCCGTTTGTTTCCTTATCGTCTGAAACAATTGATCGAGTGTAGCATTTTTTTGTCGCATGGTAACATATTGCCCATACGATGCAGCACTTACCTGCAACATGGTAACAATTAATATGATGGTAGCTAGCCGCATAATTAATAGAAATTTATATATATAGCACATCAGGCTATATAAAATTTGGGTATAAATTTTATACATTTACTTGTCTTGTTAATCGTGAATCAAATAGTTCTGTTAAAGAATTGTAATGGTTATCCAGACAAAAGGAAAGGGGTGCCGCGAACACTCCTTTCTATTTATACTGAAAATAGCGCGAGCTGCTAAGTTTCTTTTTTCTCTTTTTTCATTGCTCATTTTGGTTTATCGTTCATTTATCTATTTGTGAATGGTGGTTAGCCATTATTTCTTCGTTACAGTTACTACATTATTTTTCAGTTCAAAATGCATCTCTCCGGCAAGCTCAAGCATCTCCAAAACCTTCGACAAATTGCTGTACTTACTGATCGTCCCGTAAACACCCTGCCTGGCGAGGCTTTCCTCTTTAATACGTACACCAACACCGTACCACCTGGAGATTTTTCGCATGACTTCCTCCAGCGATTCATCATTAAACATCAAAAGGCCATTCTTCCAGGCCACAGCATTCTCCACATTTACTTCCTTTACTTTTAGCTGTCCGGTATACAACGTACTTTGCTGACCAGGAACAAGATGAACAACACGCTTTGCAGAAACCTTTACCAAGCCTTCCAACAAGGTGGTTTTGGTGTCTATTTCATCCGGATAACTGTTGACATTAAAATGTGTACCCAACACTTCTACTTCCTGACCCTTGCTACGCACTACAAACGGCCGTTTTTTATCCTTCTTTACCTCAAAATATGCTTCACCAGTAAGTGTTATACTTCGTATCGGGCTTGGTACAAGTTGGGTAACGTATCTGATACTTGAAGCTGAATTTAGCCAAACCTCAGTTCCATCAGGTAATTTTACCTGGTATTGGCCACCCTGGGGCGTACTGATAGCGATCTCATCCAGGCCGGAGAAATCTGCTCTATCAGTTGGGAGCACTGCACTGCCATCACTATAAGTTAGTTTTGTCACACCTACTTCCAATCCCGTTTTTGATTCGCTCAGTTTGATCACTTTACCATTGGCAAGCGTAAGGGTTGCTACATTCTTACCAGGGGCGATATCGTTTCTATTCGCCGCTTGATCACTCTGGTCTGAACTTATTTCAGAAAACCCGCCGTTAAAAAACCATATTCCAAAAACAATCACTGATATCGCTGCAGCAACGCTGATCACACGTGGCCAAATTTTTACCTGCTTAGGCCTTGTACCTCTGATCTCCCCTATCAGCTGTATCCAGCTTTCTTTTCCCATGCGGTTCATTTCAGCAGCATTACCTTCCGAAATAACAGGGGCCTGTATTTTAAGTGCTGCTTTAGCATACAGCATTTCAAGCTCCTTACTTTCTTCAGGGCTAGCCTTTCCTTCTAAATAACGGTCTATTAAAATGTCTAATCTGTTTCTGGACTGTTCCATAATTATACTTCTACATACAAGACACCTACGGCCGGCTCAAGGGGACATTTTAATTAGACATTTTTTTTCTTATGATTAACTACATCATTTCCAATGAAAAAGAATCAAAACCGATAGACCAGTGTAGTGCCCAAGCTTTAATTTGAGTATTTTAACCGCACGCTGTACCTGCTTCTTTACCGCCTCTTCAGTCATATCCAGCCGCTCGGCGATCTCTTTGTTACTCAAAAAATCTTTTCTGCTCATTTCAAAAATCTGCCTCGACTTCGGTGAAAGCTGCGCCAGTTCTGCGTCAATCAAGGCCATCAGCTGGTGTTCATCAATGGTTTCAACCGTAGTATTGTCGCTTTCCTGCATCACCGCAGCAATCAGGTCTATAAAATCATTGTTCGTTTTCTGTTTACGCACTGCGTTCAACACCCTATTGGTTATCCCTCTATACAAATAGCCTTTCAGGTTCACTTTTACATCCAAACTCCCAGACTTCTCCCAAAAAGCAAAGAAAAAATCCTGCACGAGGTCTTTTGCCTCATCCTGATCGTTAAGGATCTTCCAGGCATGCAAATACAGCATATGCCAATGTCGTCGGTAAATCTCCGTAAAAGCAAGCTCATCTCTTTCCTTTAATAAAAAAATAAGCTCCTGATCTGTATATGAAGTGTAAATGCTCATGGTTCTGGCTATCCCAATAGTAATTTACAAAAAATACTGCAATGGTACAGATTTTCCAACAATATTTCGCATCGATAACAAAATAGGCCAGACCTATCTTAATAAATTGCAATTTCCAAAACCCCCTCAGGTGCATAATTAGAATACCCTCCAGTTGGATTATTATTTAAGAAATACGTTTTGTAAAGCTTGCCATCTTGTAAAACTTCAATTTTTATCCCAAAGGAGCGATTTTCGGTAGTTATCTTTTTATACTTAAAATAACCTCTCATTCCTGATAATGTCCTATCAGACCTAAATTTATTAACCATATTAGTTGGCCTAAAATCAGCCGGAATTCTTGCTTTAGTATAATAATCCTCAAATTGATATCTATATGGATTTTCTTCATTCCTATCTTGCCTGCCTAATAGCGTAATGTTATGTTCGTATCCTTCAAATGCTCTGTCTAAATAAGTAACATTAATTAA
>NZ_JAVTSC010000026.1:0-23935 GCF_032678725.1 Pedobacter heparinus | reverse complement strand
GTCTTTTGCATAAGCAACAACTTCACGGATCTGATCCTGGGTGTAATAGCCGCCATGTGGAGTTTTATTGATCTGGTTGGCACCCCTGTTAAACTGGGTAGCCTCCCTCCAGGCGCCAACTTGGGTAAGCCGGGGGTATTTCTTGATCTCAATACGCCATCCATGATCTTCAGTTAAATGCCAGTGAAAGGTATTCATTTTATGCATAGCCAGGTAGTCAATATATTTCTTAATAAAATCTACCGAATAAAAATATCGCCCTACGTCTAGCATTACTCCCCTCCATTCAAAACGGGGCTTGTCAGCAATAACTACACAGGGGATGGATACCTTGTTTGAAGATGTACCATTTTTCAAAGGAATTAGCTGAAGAAGTGACTGCACACCGTAAAAAATACCGTTAGGCGACTGCGCAGTAATAGTAATACCGTTTTTTTTAACTGATAACATATATCCTTCCTTTCCTAAGGTATCAGGTGCGCCTTTTAATGTAAGAAAGATTGAATTCCTGCTTGCAGCAGTTCTGCTATTATCACTTATAATTGTTAGATCAGTTTGCAATTTTAGCCGTTCAGAAAATAGTCCGGCAATCTTTTCCAGTTCAGGATTATTTAAATCAGTAACTATTTTACTTTTACTCGAAATTTTGAAATTGTCATCAAGCCTGGTTACGGATGACGGCCGTGGTATGATGGATATATTATTAACCGCTTGTGCATAGGCCTGGTTTAAGATTATACCTAAAAATAATATCACCTTTATTGTCTTCATATTATTAACCTTTCTTCTTACGAACAATACCTTGTACTTCCAAATCGCAAACCAGCGTGGTATAAGGCTGTAGATTACGGTAAAGCCCGCTATCAAACGCACGCCTGGAATGAATAATCAGTGTGGCTTTGGAACCGGCCGGAAACAATCCGACAGCTTCCTGGAAGCCGGAAAGCTGAGCGCCTGGTAAGATCGGAACGCTAAATGGGCTGTAATCCCAGTCTGCTTTATATATCCCTGCCTTTTTTGCAGAATCTGCAATGGTAGTCTCAAATATTTTTCCTGTTAATGTTCTTGCAGTGTAATTAACAATCACTGTATCCCCCACTGATGGCTTATTTCCCACTCCTTCTTTTACCATCATATAATCCAGACCTGGGGAGCGCTGTAAAGGCTTTATTTTTCGGGGAGTTATGTATGCCCGAATATTTGATTCCTCTACGCTTTTTGCCTTTTCAGCCTCATTTTTCTTAAGGGCTTCGATATTAACATTAAACAAACTGTCATTAAGATTACCTCTGGGCACAACCTGGTTCACCCTTACATAATAGATCCGGTATTTATCTTTGGAAACCGTGTCTTTAGCATGCCCTTTTTTTCGAAGAGAATCCAGACTAATTTTAATTACCGCACTGTCTCCCTCACTCAAATGGCCTAATCCTTCGAAAAGATCTCCCTTGAAATATGACTTTTCGCGGAACATCAGGGTTGGACGATGATCGTAATCATAGGAGCCAGATATCATTCTCCCATCTTCAGTCTTCTCTGAATAAGTAATAGAAACAAAATCATCTTCCTTAATTGCCGGTCCTTCCCGGTCTTCAACTATTTTGATCAGCCCGTTACCATTTTGCTTTTTCCGCCACATGCTGTCAGTGATAATGCAAATAATATTATAACGTACAGCTTATTAATTTTACTCATTTTCATCTGTTTATTTATTTGTAATGAAGCATCATGACCTTATAGACATTACATAGTGTGGGATGTAAAGATCATGATGGCTTCATACTTAATTAGGTTAATCAAGGAAAGAAGAATTTCCGAATATGGTAAGGCAAATTCAGTAGCTTATCCCCGCTTGCACCCATTACCTTTGTAGTAACTGTCCCATTGTTATACATATAAAGAGTTATCTGGTGACGGATATAATGCTACTCCTGTACGTTTTTTTAATCCCGCTACTATTTTACTTACTTCTTTGTCTCCAGCCTCATGATCATAATAGCCAGGTGCTTTATAGGGTTCCTTTCCAACAAATACGATCTTTCCTCCTGCTGCTGCAAACCTATCCAATGCCTTCACTGTTTCCGGATACATGGTTTCTGCTTCGATGATCAACAAAATTTTGTAGCTTCTTGGTCCATATTTAAGCTTTCCTTCCTTGAAGCTAGCTTTTTGTAAAATATTTTCACTCAAATAATCGCATCCGCCGCCGCATTGATGGATCGCTTCCCATACGTTGTGCACATAGTCTGGCCATGCCCGCTCCGGAAAAGGATCCCACTGTGCAGCAAATTTACCCCATAAATCTGGCAACGGGTGCATGACTGCAATATCCGACATCAAAGTACCCTGCTGAAAAACAGCCGACAAACGGCTTTTATAGGCTACCCAGTTTTTG
The DNA here is from genome assembly GCF_032678725.1 of Pedobacter heparinus. GTDB lineage: Bacteria > Bacteroidota > Bacteroidia > Sphingobacteriales > Sphingobacteriaceae > Pedobacter > Pedobacter heparinus_A. Next base: position 21,540 of record NZ_JAVTSC010000026.1, on the reverse strand, counting down.
AGGTAGGGCCACCATGGATTTCTTTCGTTAAATAAAGTGCCATACCTCACCCAGCCAGGAAACGCGGCCTTGGGCGGACTGTAATTAAAGCCATGTAAAATAGAGTGGCTTACACCAGAAAGGTTACTTTGGTCGCCGGTGATCTTCACATTTTCGAGCGTTGCATTAAAGACCAGCTGGGTGTTTGTAATTTCCTCACAGCTGATCATCTTTTTACCAGCCAGCCTTGCGCCCGAGGACACAAATTTATTCACCTCCGAATACGTGCGCCCATGACTATAATCGAACTCCTTGGGTACCTCTCCGGTATGTCTCCTGATCCAGGTTTCACATTCGGGTATGTCGACCTGCATGCTCGACTCCAGCGGATGGTATTCACGGCCGTAGGCCTGTACCCGGGATAAAACTTTGTTCTTTTTGCACCAATCCAAAAAAGAATCCAGAAAACGCTCCTGAAACAGCTCCATTTTGGTGAGTTCAAAATCATAACGTACCCGCTCCAGCGTATCCACCAAATCCCCTTCAGGTATAGAACCATACTTTTCGGTCAGTATTGCCCTGCCAAGCCGTCCTGTTTTAAAAAGTATAAATGGAAGATAGGGTTTCAAAGCATATTTTCGGCGTTTTTGAAACTCACTGTACATATCGTCGCACCAATTGGCCCCTTCCAATTCCAGGCTATCTGTAAATACTGATCTGAAATTCTCACCAATTACCCCCAGTTTTGGCACTATGGCGTCCGACATCCGGCTAAGGTATTTCTGCACGGCCTCCTTGTTGTAGTGGTTCAATACTGGCCCACTGGCGCCTGGCGCTCCGTACATTACGGCCATAAACCCGGTAATCCTGACCAGAAAATACAATACGTAGTCTCCTTCAGGAATCTGAATAGTAATGGCATCCTTACCTATTTCAGCATCCAGGTCTACCACAGTATCCAAGCCCGTTAATTTTGCAGGAGCCAGACGCAACGCAGACAACTCTTTATACCGCTTATCGTGCTTAGAAGCAATTGGCGGCTCTACCAGCTGCTCTATTTCTGCTCTGGTGATCTGAAATGTTTGGGGGCCTTTAATATCTTTAGTACCCAATGCCATGATTTGCGTTTGCTCGTCTTTGGTCAGAAACTCACCGCCAAATGGCCATCCAGAGCCCATAATGATATCACACACAATCCCCCGCTCTTTCGCGGCTTTAACAGCAAAGCCTAACATCTCTATCCATTCCTCGCTTAGCCATTCCAGTTCTTTGAATCCCATCGGATCTGCCGTTTCCGGAAAGCGTATGGAATTGATTTCGACACCGCCGATGCCTAATTCTTTAAGCATATCCAGTTCCCTCAGTAATTCTTCTTTAACCACTCTCAGCCCATTCCACCACCATCGTACGTAAGGTTTGGCTGTACCCACCGGGTTCTTAAAGGTTTCATAAAGCGCCGCCTCAGCCAAAGCCTCGGGATTTTCATACCATCCTTCATTGGCCGTAAGCTGGCTAAATGGTATACCAGCAAGCGTAACCGAGCTCAGCTGAACAAATCTTCTTCTTGACAGTTTCATAGTTTATGATTTTAATATCGTTTTTTCAGCAGACCCTTTAATCGAAGAGGTCTTCATTAATCATAATCACTTTTTTGTAAAAAATAATTTGATCGAGACTGACCACAGGCCGCATAATTACCTAATTTTAAATTATTTGCTTATTACAATTTAGGCTAATTTTTATTTTTCCATTTGCAATTTCTGATCTATTTTTTGTACTTTTTGGCATTCTTAATTTCAATTGTCTTTTGCGAACTCAAGAATTTCAATATTGAAACAAAAAACCCATTGCAGTTCATCCGAACCTATGCAATGGGTTAACCAAAGTAGCAAATAATTGCTTAAAAACGGCATAAGCTTAAATTCACTCCTAACCAAGATTATCGCCTAGAACGAATAGGACTGATAATATTTTTACCAGCAATGGTATTGGACAATTCTAATGTTTAACCGCGGCACTTCCTTTTTTAAAGGAAGCCGGTACCAGTTCCAGAACAGCATTTACAACAATATCCTCCACAGCCTCAGAAAACGGAGCAGGCATGTTGTACCAATACATGCTGGCATCAGCCTCATACCCCCCCTCCTTTAATATACGGCGGGAAGGAATATAGCAGGATACATCATTCGCATAGGCATTGATCCAAACCCTGTCTGCACCAAGCTCGCGCTTCAACCGGATAGAATAATCTACTACAAGTTCGCCACCCATGTTCAACATCAATAGTTTATCATCAAAATTCCATACTTGAACCGGGTAGTCCAATGATTTGGGAAGTTTTTCTCCCCTGATCACACGCTCCAGCGCAAGCCGGGCATAATAACCTTTAACGGTTTTGTCTTCGGTCATTTTCATCAGCTCGGCAACAGTTGGCACTTTAGAAAAAGGCAATCTAATCCACTTCATCCTTCCTACTGGAGCTGAATTCAAGGGTTTTAACTTCGATTTGAACAACTGCTCCACATTATTGGCTATCTCCTCTCCATGAGCCCTTACGTATTCCATCTTTCCCTGTTTACCGGGATGCGCATCCCCGCCGCAGCCAGCAGAAACCATTGCTATAGCACCCGAATATTTCGTTTCAAGCTGATGTTGTACTTCTCCCATCCAGTCTCCATGAGCTTCATTTACCTCAGGGCCGAGTGTGATTCCATGACAGGCATAATTTACAAAAATGGCCTTCACGTTACCGTCCAGATCCGTTACCCTTAAAACAGGTAGAGTATGATCCACTGGGCCGCCTTCAGGTCTGCGGTTTACTGCAAACGATGCCTCACCTTGCCCCCATGCTACCAAAGCAGGCTTCCGGTTATTTAGCGCTGCTAAGGCAACTTCCACAAGCTTATCGGTTAGCCGCTCGCTAAACTGGGCAATATGCAGCAACTGATCAAGATTTATTAAAGAATCGCTGAAATTGAAATTGCTGGGATAATCTCCCCTGCATTGCAAAATATTGATCAGGTTCCCTACTTCAGGGCTGCCATGGGTATGTGAAGCACAGATAGCGATCTGGGCAGGATTAAGCGCTGTTTCTTTGGAAAGCCGGTCAACAACCTGCTTTGTTACCCGCCAGTTGATCCCGACTAAGTCAACAGTGATGAGCAACGAGGTTTGTTTTGGCCCGGTACCGAAAGCCAGGGCCTTGGCAGATAAGCCACTGAGCACTTTAGTAGATTCTTCCTTGCCACGTGCGGCATAACCTGTAAGACGTACAGGCCCTACCGGGCTGATGTCGACACGAGCCACACCAACCGCCATACTATTGTTGTTTTTTTGAGCCTGTTGTGCATTTGAAAGTTCACAGAGCAGAAAAAAAGCAATCACCAGGATGCCTTTCAACATCCTGGAAATTTGAATTTTATTTATCATTATTCCTTACTATTTTTTGTTCAATATATCCGAAAGGGTCTTTTGTATCCAGGCCTCTGATTTAGGATAATCCGCATAGGTTTTAAGTGCTGCAAAGCGCTGATCATCCGGATCAATACCGGCAGTCTGCAAAATAGCATAATCCTGTAAGGATTCTGCAAAAACTTCCCAGCGAATAGAACTGATCGGGCCATCAGGTCCGGGATACACAACAAAAGGATCTCCATAGGGTATTTCAGGATAAACTCCGGCATCCGCATGGTTAAACGGATCCAGTATTTCCTCCGTTTCCAGTTTATTCCAGTAATTGTATCCCCAATGCAAAAAGCCTTGTGCCTTAAGGTGATAAAATAAGAATCCGCCCATCCTTAATTTAGCTAAAGGTGTATCAAAAAACCGGTTCAGGTAATCCCCTTTAGGTGCGGTGCAATAATACACCCAATGCGGAATCTTTGCTTCATAATATGCCTTTGCTCCGGGAAGTTGCGGTACAGGAATGTCTACCAGACCCTGTTTTCCATATTCAATATTACTTAAAGCATCCATTATCGGGTGCATCCAGGGTGCGAGTTCCTTAAGTACATTTTTAGCTTTACGATAGTTATCTAAATGTTTAGCACTAGGCTCATCTGAAATATGGAAATAAGAATCCTGCAACACATTTTCTTCAAGTAAAAATTTATGAAACTGAGGTAAAAATTGTTTAAGAAAATTAATGAAAGTGTCTGAAAAGCCTGAAATATCCGGTGGCCAAAGCATAACAAATTCATTGTTTACTTTTTTATAAACCCGAACAGGGTTTTCTAAGCCCCAATACACCCAAAGGTGCGACCATTCAAACTTCTTCACGCCAATTTCTTTGCACATCGTCATGAACTTTTTTACTCTTGACCAGTCAAACACATACTTTCCGGGAGAAGGCTCATCTACTATGAGTAATTGACAAGGACGTTTAAATACCGGTTTGATGTCAAAAAGCACCGGTACATAAATTACATCTGAGCCATGGTCCAGCATATCTATAAAATGAGCTTTCGTAAGCTGCCACCACTTGTCATCAAACATTTCAGTTTTATAATAGTTCCAGGTTGCCTCACCACGCCACCAATGCAACACGTGAAAGTTCTCCCTTGGTTTCACAACCATTTGAGCGATATTAATCTCAAGTGGCAATGAAACAGTACCCTTTTTACCCCGTTCTAGGCCGAAATAAACATTTTCCCAGGTTAGATTAACCTTAAGATTATATTTCCCGGGTTTAATTCTGGCAGGGATATTTAAAGTAACCCAGAAAGACCTGCTCGCATATGGGTCAGCAATCGCATTGATAGCTGGCATTAATGGATCCGGAACCAGACCAGGAAGATGGCCTACCCCATCCAATTCTTCAACTCTGGTCAAAGGGGTAAAATTGTACATGGGAACCAGACCCACAAGGCGCACCAAAGGCTTCAATTCCTCCGCACCTTCAATGGTACAGTCCAGTTTTTTCACTTTAAGTGTATTGTTGCGAAAGCCGATCTGGAAAGAAATTCTGCTGTTACGGGCGGCTAATAACTCAAAGGGAGCAGCTTGCTTTGCGGGCGATTGTGGAAATATTCTGTTTAAAGAAGACTCAAGCCAGCAGCTCAGTTCCTCCCCATCAGCAATTACAGGAAAAACTTCAGCCCTTGCCTTAGCATTAACAGCTGAATCTGCAAAAGCATAAGGCATTACAGAAACACCCACGCTGCTGATGGCAATTTTCTTTAAAAATGATCTCCGGTCGTCATTACTTTTCATACTAAAAATGGTTTATAGGTTAATATTTCATTTGTGTAGCCATTCAGATGTAATATCCTAAATCGCTAAGGTGTTTTAATTGTAGCACTATAGTTATAATATTTTCCCACATTATTGGTTTGCCCGACAGCACGAATATAATATTTAGTGCCTGCAACAAGACCAGTCAGGGCAATCGTCCTTTCACCGGTTGTCAGATTCAGTGAAGTAACCGTTTCCATCTTCTGTCCGCCACCAAAGAATGTGGTGATATTGGGATTATCAATAGTGCTCCAAACCACACCTAACAGGTTGAGAACTTCTGTGCTGTGCACCTTCTCATATTCAACTTTAACAGTTCCTGTTGTACCGGTGATAGATTGTACAGTAGCTTTCAATCTTACATTTGGAAGCGCCCTGACTTCAGTCGTCGTCTCGCCCGATATGTTGAGCCTTATGGTATCGCCAACTATTTTAAATGCACCCAACGGATACAACTTGTAATTACCTGGAAACAGCGCTGCATTTACAAAACGTCCATCTGGAAAAGAATTGGAAAGAATTGGTTGTTTACTGTTCCCTTCAAACAATTGGATACTGGTACCCGTATTAACGCCTGCATTCTGTACCGGTTCATTGGTCACATTGTCAACCACTGCCCCAGATAATGTTGCACTGGGCGGATCATAGTTATCAATCTTGTTGCAGGCAGAGGCCACAACTGACAGGATTACAAAAATTGAATAATATATCTTTTTCATCTGTTTATAATTTAAATTACCACCCTGGATTATTAGCAATGTTACTATTTGTACTGATATAGCCAGAAAGGTTGCTGTAATAATCTTTTTCTTCGAACGTCCTGGTCAGGCCTTCATCCAATGGCGCACCGGTTATCTTCTTGAAAAGGTATTTATAACCAGTACCAGTATACCTTAAATAGGGATACAAACCATGCATTAAGCTATTGTTAAACAGGTTTTTTGCAATCCGCCATCGTTTCATATCCCAGAACCGTTTATCTTCAAATGCCAGTTCGACCTTCCGTTCATTACGTAACCTGTCAATGGTCAGTTCTCCGGCAGTAAGTATCTTGATACCAGCACGGTTTCTCACCTGGTTAATCGCCGTAAGCGCTTCCGGAAGATTGATCCCCAACTCCAGTGCCGCTTCTGTATAATTCAACAAAACCTCTGCATATCGGATATCAATATAACTCTGATCGGAAAGATTAGCTGCTCCTACAATTTGACTTTGGTTGATGTATTTTCTGACATAAAAACCTGTTTTTGTATAACGGGTTCTGGAATGCGGACCATCCAGCCCTACCTGGAGTACATTAGCGTCTTTAGGGAATTTCTGGTCTGGAGTTTGGTAAAGCCTGCCATCTGTATCGTAAACTCCAGCCCACATCTGAATGGGCCTGCCTATAAACGGAGATCCTGACCTGAATACGCTCGCAGCAAAGCGCGGATCCTTATTTTTAAAAAGCTCATCAGGAGAATCAAATTCCTTACCATCTACATTTAAAATCCCCGGCGTGCCGTCTACATATTCATAAGATTCCACTAATTCCAGAAGAGGACAGATTGAAGAACCAGTACTTGCAATATAAGCTATCGGAGTATTTTCAAAATCGTAGCTGTGTGCCTTATCCGGAACGATATATGCCCGCTGAAAAATGATCTCTTTATTGTTCTTATCCAAAAAGATATCGGTATAATTCTTAACAGGATCTCCTGTTTTGGCTACTGGGTTATAAGATTTATCATAAAGACTGTATTTGTTACTTTGCATCACAGCAGCCGAAGCCTTCAGCGACTCTGTAAAATACAGGCTAGCTCTTGACGCGGGGATGCCAATCAGACCATTTAACTGAACTGACCCATATTTTGCGATTGAGCCCGCATAAAGCATTGCTCTTGACTTTAATGCCTGTGCTACCGTATTTGTAGCACGGTTAGCATTTTTGGCATCCCAGGATTCCGGAAGATCTAAAATTGCCGCATCAAGTTCTTTTAAGATAAAGGCATACACTTCATCCTCCGTATTTCTGAAAACCTTTAACTCTTCAAGATTAGAACCAGTAAAATCCTGAACTTGTTCTATAATTGGCATGCCGCCATATTTTTTAACCAGGTCGAAGTAATAATAGGCTCGAATAAACCGGCATTCAGCAATATATTGTTTGATTTTATCAGGGGGTATGGTGGCCGTCCTGATCTTATCTAAGAAATAATTGGTTCTGCGTATCCACAGATATTGGGTAGTATTCAGGAAGCGATTGATGCCCCCATAATTACGCTGCAGCACCGGACTTCCCTGTAAAACAGCTGCAGCTTCATCCGTAAAAACACTTTGGTAATTCTGACCGGTATGACCAATTTGAATGTTATCATACAGCGCAGCCATATAAATATCAATCATTGTTGTCGATACCCAGATATCCGCATCCGAAATCAGGTTCAATGGCTTTCTGTCTAAGGTATCCTTGATACAACCAGATAGAAATATTGCTATCGAAAAAAATACTATAATTATTTTATTTTTCATCATCATAAGTTTAAAATGTTATTCTGGCACCAGCATTGAATGTCATCATCTGAGGATAGTTAGATCCACTCGCGCTCCTGTTTTCAGGATCTATCTCTCCCAAACCAGAGAAGGTCAATAGATTTTGTCCACTCAATGTGAGGTCAAAACTTCCAATTCCATGCTTTTTCAGGAAATTGTTTTGAAGATTATAGGTGATGCCAGCAGATTTCAATCTCAGGTAACTGGCGTTTTTTACCCAGAAATCAGAGATCAACAAATTATTAGCCGCTCCCCCAACTACAGTAGATGGATACTTACCAGGAACCCATGCTGAATTGGGATCGGTAGGATCGGCATGGTGCCAATTGTCTAAAAGGTAAGCATTAGCACTTCTACCATCTTTAAAAGGAGAAGTTGCATTGTACGACAATTTTGAGTAGACCCAGGCTGCACCTGCCCAGTTCATATCAATGGTAAACCTTTTCCAGGTTAAATTAATTCCCATACCAAAGTTCAGTAGCGGATTACTTTCAAATACAGCCGAAGGCCCTGAACTGGTATCATATCCCCTGGTAATAGGCTGAATATCTCCAGCATCTATCACCCCATCTCTGTTGAAATCCTGATACTTGATATCGCCAGGTCTTAGCGTAGAATTTGCACGGGCATCCTGTACGGGTGAAGCATAAATGTCTTCAAAGGACTCGAACTGCCCTAACGATTTATAACCCCAATGAACACTTCCTTCCCTGCCTTCATTATTATTTCTCCAATTGTCGTAGGAATTATTAAAAGGTCTTTGTTCCAAATGGTCATTTCTCAGCCTGGCATAAGAAACATTTGTGGAAATCATGTAACTGACCTCACCTATTTTGGAACTGTGTCCCAGCGCAATTTCAATACCTCTGGAATTCAAAGAATTCAGGTTTTCCTGTGCTAAACCCGAGCCAAATGTACTAGGTATAGCACCTACTCTTGTAGCCAGAATGCCCTTGCTGGTTTTGTAGAAAATGCCAGCCTCCATAGTGAGCAATCCTTTCCACATACTCATGTCAAAGCCTAAATCAAAACTTTGGTGATCTTCCCAGGTAATATTAGGATTTGGAATTACATTCGAGGTTAAACCGGCGGTTAGTACACTTCCTCCATATATATAGCTGCCGGAGGGATAAGTGTATCCAGCCAGGTACTGGAAGTTAACCGAACCATCATCACCTAGTTTTCCCCAGCCGCCACGCAATTTCAGATTGTCGATAGCAGGAATTTTATTCTTAAAAAACTTTTCTTCAGAGATTCTCCAAGCTCCGGATATTCCCTGGAAAAAACCCCATCTTTTCGTAGGGGGAAATTTTGCCGAACCATCAAACCTGAACATATAATCCAGAAGATATTTACCTTTGTAATCATAATTGAAACGACCAAAATAACTTGCCCTTCCAGCATCAGAGGTGGTGCCTGTATTGTCTTTAGCCAAATCGGGCCCGGCAAACAATTGATCAATGGTGGTCACATAGTTTTGTCTGGTTCCAGATAAACTCGTACTTAACCTGTCGCTAACCTCATACGCCACCATTCCTTTTAAATTATGATTTTCTCCAAAAGTATGCTCATAGGTGAGACTAGGGTTTACATACATCGTTGCTTGCTTTCCCGCTAAAACGATAAGTCTGCTCACACCACGGGTACTGATCTGGGTAGACGTCTGCGTAGTCTCGTTCCAGGTATGGAGTCCAAATATCTTCTCCCAGTTCTTGTTATCCTCGAAGATCATGTCGCGCGACGCAAGTAGATTAAGACCTAATCCATTAATGAATGGCACTTTATATTTAATGTTCAGAGAACCTTCAAAAACATTCTGGTCATTTTTAATGTAACCTGTTAAATCACGGTCAAGATAAGCGGATAAGCCAAAATTTGTTGAGGCAATTTTCCCATCGGGAAGCCTCGGATTATATATTGGTGCCTGGTAATACAGCCAGGCTGCCATAAGGTAAGGTGACTGAACCATATTGTCACGGTTTTCAGTCCGTGCCCCCAGATTGATGGAGACTTCCAGATTATCAGTAATGTTTGCACTAACGTTTGTCCTGAAATTATATTTCTTGTACTCCTGGTTGCCTCCCCGAAATATGGAAGCTTGGGTTGACTGCCCCAGCAGGAAAAAATATTTTATTTTTTCACTACCGCCTCTTACGGAAATATTCTGTTGCATCTGCGGTGCATTATCCCGCATCCAGTAGTCATAATAATTGAAATTAGGGTACTTAGGATCAGTTCCGTCCCTGAACTTCTGAACCTCTTCCTGCGTATACGTTGGTGTGCCTCCAATGTTTACAGTTGATTGATTCAATAATATCGCATATCCTTCTGCATCAACCGGCTTTGGGAATTTGGTGATATGCTGGACACCAAAATTTGATGTATACGAAAACACAGGTTTCCCAAGTGCCCCTTTTTTTGTGGTCACTAATATTACACCGTTTCCACCACTCACTCCGTATATGGCAGCCGAAGCCGCATCCTTCAGCACAGTAATACTCTCAATTTCATTTGGGTCCAGACGGGTAAAATTCCTGTTTTGAATACCATCAACAACAACCAGTGCACCACCTAAACCACGGATAGCAAGTGCGACATTGTCATCACCAGGCGCGCCGCTCCGTTGATTTGGACTTAAACCCGGAAGTTTACCATAAAGCAGTGTCGACACATTTGGAGTGGGGACAGCTGTTAAATCCTTTGCGGTTACCGTAGCTATTGCGCCGGTAAGGTTCTCTTTTTTCTGCGTTCCGTAACCCACTACTACCATTTCGTCAAGCGTTGAAACCGTACTTTCTAAATCTACATCTACTTTATTGCGCCCATTGATAGGAATAGTCTGCGTTTTATAGCCTATAAAGGAGAAAGAAAGGGACGCATTTAAATTTACTCCAATCAGTTGATAACGGCCCTCACCGTTTGTAGTTGTCACCTGTTTACTTCCAGGTACAAATACCGTAACACCGCTTAATGGCTGATTATCTGCCGAAGAGCGTACTGTTCCAGAAACAGATTGTCCCTGTACACTTTTTACAGATAAAAACAGTAAAAAGCTGCTCAAAAAGGTGAGTAAAAGCTTTGGTTTTTGTAAAATTCTTCTTGTCATAATTTTTTAAGATATTGGTTAAATAAAAAGGTGATTTCACAACAATAGCGGTAAATGATGATTATCATTTAATAAAATTAGAGAACATCAATCCGGAATTTTTAACCGATATAGACAAATAAATACCCTATTTTGTCTTTTTTTTTCAACTCAAAAAACCCTTGGCATCAATACTTATTTTTCGAAAAGTAAAATTTAATTTTTTACCAGAAACGCCAATAGATATAACACCAGGCAAGCGCATATAAAAACAGCCATAATTTAACCTGTTTCCACCAGGGTCTACTCACTCCATCATCAAGTGTGCCCAGCCAGGAAAGTTTCCAGATAAATGGTTTTACCTGATCATAATCCGGAGCAGCGCTGCTCAAAGAAACCGCGATGATGAGTAACATCGTTAATACCTGGGCAATACCGCCAACATATAACCAATGAAGATTGATATTCATTACCATTAAAACCAGTACAACTATAATCTGGATCACAACACCACCAATCAATCCGGCAATTGCCCCTGCATAACTGGTTCTTTTCCAAAAAATCCCCAATAGTATTACAGAGATAAATGGAGTAGCCATATAAGTAACCCCTGTTTGAAAATATTTAAACAATCCTATTGATCCAACCACCGGTGCAACCAGGGAAGCGATCAGCAATGCTGCGCCTCCAGAAACCTGGCCTGTTATAATCAATTCCCTGTCGCCTGCATTTTTTTTCCAGAAATTACGATAAACATCCAACGTAAAAATGGTAGCAATTGAATTTGAAAGCGCGCTTATCGCCGCCATAACTGCAGCAAAAAAGCCAGCCAATATAATTCCTTTAAGTCCTGAAGGAGCAAAAGTTTCCAATGCAAGAGAAAAGGCCCGGTCCTGATTATCAGGCAATAAAGAAGGACCTTTATGCATTACCTCAAGCCAATGGTAAACTACCAGGCCAATCAAGCAAGTTACCAGCGGGCGGATGATATTTATAAAACCCGCAAATATTAATCCCATCATCCCATCCCAGGTACTTCTTGCAGATAAAATGCGCTGAATCATGACCTGATTTGAGGATTGGTAAAATAGAAACACGCCAAATGAGGCTACTATGAGGCCTAAAAACGGTGCCTCAGGATCGGAAAGTGGATGATACAAATGAAAGCGTTCAGGTGCTGCGGCCACCATTGCATTCCAGCCTCCCGGAATGTGGTTGAGTGCAATAAAGAAAAACAATATACCACCACCGATAAGCAGTACGCATTGTATGGCATCAGTCCACATTACCGAAGTAAGCCCTCCCATAAGTGTATAGCTGGCAGTAAATAAGACTATTCCAGCCATCACGTAATATTGATTCCATCCGGTGAGTTCACTCAGTGTGATACTCCCTCCATAAATAATAGGAGGAAGAAAAATAAATATATACCCAAACAGTATTACAATGCTATAGATATTACTACATGCTGGTCCAAAACGGCGTTTTAGCAAATCAGGAACTGTGGTTATTTTGTTCCGCAAATACATGGGAATAAAAAAGATCATGGTTAACAGATAGGTAGGTAATGCCCACCATTCCCAATTGGCAATACCCAAGCCACCTTTGTAGGTTGCTCCCATTATACCAACAATCGCCTCACTTGCTACACTGGTGGAAACAAAAGCAGCTCCAATAAGATACCAGGGCATATTACCTGATGCCAAAAAGTAACCACTGGTAGTTCTTTTTACTTTTTTTGCAGCGATGAGGCCGATAACAACTACTAACAGTGTGACACCTATTATTATGGCGGAGTCGAGAAAGGAAAGGTGAAAATTATTCATTTTTTAATTTTTAAGGCAGTACTCTGCGGGTCAGACCGCGTTGATAAGCTTCCAGACGGGTAAACCCTTCTGCATAACGGCATCCTGCAGTTAAACCTCTAAACCTGGCCTGAACTTCTATCATATCATTCATATCAGTATTGGCCAGATCCTGCATCGCAACAAACTGGCTCTTGTGACAGGCCAACATCGCCTTTTTTGTTTCAAACTCCTCTGTGATGTCCACGTACTCTGTAGGGGTAAAACCAATTCCACAAAGTGTATCCATGTAATAGATCTGTGCCTGACCAAATCTGCAGGCCGGCAAGGACTGGTTAGGAATAAACGGAAGACCCTTCTGAAAATAAGAATCGAAAACCAATTGGCTTACATACCTGTGATCAGGATGATAATCATTAGGCGCATGAGTAAAAATGATATCAGGATCAGCCTCCCTAAGGATATCAATCATGATGTGCCTGTGTTCCTGATTGGGAAAAACATGCTCATCCATTATGCCAGGCCAGATCAGCTGTGCGCCAATAACAGCAGCAGCAGCACGGGCTTCCTGCTCCCGCATGGCACCGAGTATTTCAGGTTTAATTATCGCATCACCCATATTTCCATTTGTAAAAACAGCTATCGTTACCTGATGGCCCTGTTTAGCATAACGGTTCAAAGTGCCTGCACAAAGTATTTCGGTATCGTCCGGATGGGCGGCAACACAAAGAATATTCATATATTATGGTATAAATTATTTAATGTTAATTCATGTTAAAGCACGCCGTATCTGTCGTAAACAGCTCTTAATGTGTCACCTTTGAGCAGGTCATTTCTTGATTGGTTCTCCTTGAATACTTTTTCGTAAGCCAGCCCAAGCACTTTATTTTCTATATCCTGCGGCACCACTACAACACCATCAAAATCAGCATAAACCAGATCCCCAGGATTAACAACTACATCGCCACATCTAACAGGTACATCATATGCCATTACCTGTCCCCTGCCAAGACTATCCACCGGACGAATACCTGTATAAAATAAGGGGTAGCCCATTTTAATTATTTTACTACAATCCCTTATCATACTATCACAAATTGATCCTACAGAACCATTTCTCTGCGCGATTGTACTCATCAGTTCGCCCCAGGGCGCATTGGTACAAGCAAAGTCGCTGGAATGGACAACTACCTCATTTGGTTTTAAAGAATCGACAGCCTCAATTTCAAGGTTATATGCGCCATCTTCAATATAATCTGTTTCCATCCAGCGAAATGTCCTGGCCCGGCCAACAATGATACAATTATTGGCATCCAATGGTCTTAAACGTTGGTGCATGGCACAATTTCTATGCCCCAGCACATCCAGAACATCACAAACAATAGGTACATAAAGGTTTTCTTTTATCCAATTAAACTTTTCAGTGTCGTTTGCAAACGAAATGGTTTTTGAATTCATAATTTTAATTTATTTGAGTTAATTAATAAGCTTAAGTTTTATATATAGGTCATCGGTCCCATACGTAAGATTGCATCCTAACTGGGATGATGCATTGTGTATTCATCTTTTTTTGCGCACAAAACCATTTGAAAACGTTAGGGTTTTCGGCATTTAGTCCCATCAGATCATAATGGTTGGGCAACACACATGTAGGTTGTACTGCATGCGCAAAAGATGCTGCCTGTTCTGGTCCGGGATTGCCCCATTTCCCATTAATTGGAACCAGCATTACTTCAGGCTTTTTGGGTGCCGCTGCAAGTACAAGCGGATGATATTCGGTATCACTGGTGTGGTAGAAATTTCTGCCATTGCCAAACTTTATGAAATAGCCGGTAGTATCCAACACATCTGCTGCAGTCGGGAGCGCAAATACACCAGTTATTTCTGTTGAGCCCAAGCACCAGGTATCACCTGCATGCAAGGTTACGATGCGCCGTGCAGGAATACCCAGTGATCTCAGTTTTTTAGCCGCTTGTCTTGGTGCAACAAACCAGGTTTCATTCTTTTTTGTATAAGATAAAATGGTATCAGGGTCGAGGTGATCAAGATGATCATGAGTAATGATGTAAATGTCAGCACTTAACTCATCAGGTCTTATCGGGCTGGGATAAAGCCGTAAAAACTCCGGAGCATCTTTCGCTGCTGAATCAGAGAGATACGGATCAATCACCACAGTAAGTTCTGCCACCCTGATAACGTACCCAGCCTGCCCCAGCCACCATAATGCAGCTTCTGAATCAGACAACCTATGTTCTAAAATTTCCTTCATCTTCATGTTTAAAGATTTATACAGAATTTTTTTACTGCGGCTTCATTTATTTCAATACCTAATCCAGGCCCCTCAGGGATGGGAATAAATCCGGAGCTATCCATCTGGATAGGATTTTGAATAACCTCCCTTAACATTGGACTGTCGCTAACATTATATTCAAGAAACAGGGAACGTTGTAAAACAGCATTTACATGAAGACTTGCCGCAGTATTAAGATCAGTAAGCCATGCATGCGGACAAACATCTATGCCTGCATACTCCGCTTCCCACATGATCTTCCTGATTTGCGAAAAGCCACCGCAACGGGTAAGGTCTGGTTGTATCACATCAATGCCCCCTTTTTGTATCAGTTCACGAAAACCCCAACCTGTTGCTTCCTGTTCACCAGCGGCCAGTCTTGTTTTGACGCCTGCAGCTTTTACCTTTCCATATCCTTCATAATTTTCAGGATGTAGAAAATCTTCCAGCCAATAAACATCATATGGTTCTAATGCACGGCAAAGCGCTATTGCATCATACGCACTCCGGTTTACCATCCATCCCGGATCAACCATTAAATCCACGTCAGGGCCAAGTGCCTCGCGCGCTGCGGCCACCAGTTTGATGTCCAGTTTAAGATCCTGACCAAAAACTCCCCAGCCAAATTTAACTGCCGTAAAACCACGTTCCAGATAAAAAGCACAGGCCTCCTTCATGGCTTCGGTGCTCCCTCTGAAAAGTGTGGACGCGTAAGCCCTGATGCGGTCACGCCTCGCACCTCCCAGTAGTTTATGTACCGGTTTGCCAATTGCTTTCCCGATGATGTCATGACAGGCAATATCAAATCCAGACAGTAGCTGCATAGCTACCCCCCTTCGTCCGTAATAAATAGAGCCTCTGTAAATTTTGTCCCATAAACGTTCTACATCGAAAGGATCTTCGCCAATTACCAGCACCCTCAACCCTTCAAAAACACCTGAACCACTATCCGGAGCATCTACTACAGCCGCACCAACGTGCGAGGAGGTTTCTATATCAGACCATCCTGTAATTCCTTCATCTGTACTTACCTTCAATAAAAAACAGTGTTTCACACCTCTGGCTTCTTCACTACCTTCCGGCGCATGGTTTTCGTAGGGAGATTCCAGAATAAAAGCCTCTACATTTGTAATTTTCATCTATACTATAATTAGTTTTAATATCATACTTAAAATATCAACGCCACTTTTAAAGCCTTGTCATGGCGGTCGCGTGCCAGGTAAAATGCTTGCTCCCAATTTTCAAAGGGAATCTCGTGTGTAACCAGATCCGACAGCTTTAAGGCCGGGTCTTGCAAACAAGCGAGCGATTCGTCTATTTTGTCTTCATCGTTACAACAACCTACTATTTCCAGTTCAGAAATGTGCAGGTTAAACAGGTCTACAGGAACAGGCTCTTTCAATAAACTAAACACCACCAGTCTGCCCCGTTTGCGCAAAGCTGCCATACAGGTGAAAAAAGCATCTGCAGAACTCACGGCCAATATGGCCACATCAACTGATGCTACAGGATGGGTGTTAACAATTTCCACGCCCGGTATTATGCCAAGCCGAAAAGGTTCCTTTCCTGCAACCAATACACGGGCAGCCCCAGCTCTTTGAGCCAAACGGGCAATGATGTTTCCAAAAGGCCCGTCACCCACCACAAAAACCACCTTCCCCTTAATGTCACCCGCCCTCGATATGGCCTGCAAACAGTTGGCAACAGGTTCTAACAAGGCCCCCAACGAAAAGGAAATGCCATCGGGCAGTTCTCTTACCCGGTCTGCACGCTGCACAAAATATTCAGAAAAGGTTCCAGCCCTGTCTATACCCAGATGGCCCATATTCAAGCATAAATGACCAAAACCGCGTTGACATTCTACGCAGACACCACAAGGGACAACAGGATGCGCCGCTACTCGCATACCGATCGAAAACTGCCTCACATCCTGGCCGCATTGCACAATTGTTCCTGCGCCCTCATGTCCAAGTACGCTTGGCAATTTAATGGCAAAAGGATTGTTCCTGATGTCGTGCAGATCTGAAGTACAGATAGTTGTAACTGCTGTCCTGATCAGCACTTCATTTGCTTTAGGAACTGGCAGCGGAAGTATTACCGGCACCAGTTGGTTCAGGCCCTGCAATTGTAATGCTTTCATTGTTGGTAGTTTCATCGTTTTACTCATAATCTTGGATCTGGCAAACCCAACAGGGTCAGGGTATCTCGGTAAATAATGCCTTCAATTACCTCAGCCGGGACAATCGGCAGACCACTATTGCCGATAATATGATTTAAATCACGTAGCCCTGCTATAGATCCGGCAGTAGTTGTAAAGGGAAAATCCGAACCGAATAACACCTTTTTTTCTGCTTTATACTCTACCACTAAGCGCATGGCATTATAAAATTGCCAGGGCCGGTAGTATAAGGCAGATACATCACAGTAAACATTGGCATGCCTTCTGATCACCGCTATTGTTTCACCCTCCCATGGATGACCAAGATGCGCAAGTATCATACGCAGGTCGGGGAAATCTACCGCAACTGCATCAAAATGAACAGGACGTGAATAGTCTAATGGTGTACCGCTAACAAAAGAAGTACCTGCATGAAACAGTATCGGTAAACCATGTTTCACACAGTACCTGTAAATTTCATAACATCTGGGATCTGCAGGGTGCACATTCTGGTACAAGGGCGCCATTTTAACCCCTACTGCCCCTAGCTGCTGATGACATTTTTCCAACTCTTCCATATAACCCGGTTTAACAGGGTCTATAGAGGCAAAAAACAAAAGCCTGTCTGCTGCCCGGCCAACATGCGCTGCAACATATTCGTTCGGGATGTTCCAATCTGTAGCTGAAGCTTGTAAACCAAATACAATAGCCACATCTGCTGCCTGGGTAGTTTCCAGATGGCGCTCTGCAACATCACCCCAAATTGCCGGCTCAACTCCACAGCGTAATAAATCTGCCTGTAGCTTTGGTCCAAAATCAGATTCGGGTCTAAAAACATGCGTATGAATATCTACAATCATCGTTCAAATCTTTAACTAAATTCATAATAGTTATATACAATATATCTTTTTCCCTTTTTATTTAGCAAAATTGTTTTTTAATCCGCCACCATATTGGGTATAGTTCCAACGGTTCTGATCTGCTTTTCCATCGCCAGTGATATCAGCAAAATAGTAATCGGTATACATATTTTCTGAAACACCTCTTAACGAATAAATAGGCCCATCAAACACATTACTTGTTGTAGAGTAATAGACTTTTAATTTACCCAGGTATGCCCCAGGATTCCAGTATATCTTATCAGCTCTGCCATCACCATTGATATCGGCAAAATAAAATACGGTTGATTCAGAGGCACTTCCTGCTCCAGAATTGCTAAATGTAGAAGACGCTGTAAAAGTACCATCTCCATCAGAAAGGTATACCATAGGTTTTCCAGAGTTTAGCGCCGGATGCCATACTATTTTATCGGCTTTACCATCCTCATTTACATCCGCATAATAAAACCTGGTTCCTGCTGTTGTGCTGGTACCTTCGGCACCTAAGACTACGGTGCTGCTAAAACTGCCACCCGAAGTCGCTAAATAGACACGTGTTTTACCAGCATCAACATTAGCGTTCCAATAAATTTTATCGGCCTTACCATCGCCATTTACATCGGCAAAATTATAAATTGTCGTAGTACCTGCGCTGGCTCCTTCAGGATTATCTATAATCGTTGAACTAAAATTACCATTTGTTGTCGCTAATAAAACCCGTGTATGCCCTGAGTTTAAGGTCGGTGTCCATAAAATTTCATCCGCTTTACCATCTCCGTTAAGATCAGCATAATAATATCGCGTAGTGGTATAGGTTGAAGCCCCGGTGGTATGTGGTATGGCAGACCCAAAAGTACCATTACTGTTAGAAAGGAACACCTGTGGTTTACCACCGTTTACAGTCGGATTCCAGTTTATTTTATCTTTTTTACCATCTCCATTTACATCAGCAAAATAAAAGTTTGTAGCTGCACTGGTACTAGCACCATTTACATCATCATGGGTATCACCAAATATACCAGGGATAAAAGTAGCCATTACGGGCCAGTGATCTGAAGGCCATCTAGGCACACCTCCAACCAAATAACTGGTAGTAATGACCTGCGAAGAAGTAAAAGCCATTGATCTGTCGCTCATGATCCAGTCAAGTTTATAATCTCCTGTAGCATCCCAACCATGAATTGTCATACCGCCCTCAAAATCACCCAATGCATCCATCACATCCAATCCGGTTTTAAGAGTTGTAATTTCTGGCGTCCCGGGTTGTGTATTAAAGTCCCCAAACGTAATTACAGGCAGGTTATCTGTGTTATATTGATTGATAATATTTACCAGATATTCAGAATTTGTTTGTCTTACCGACTGAGAATCATATTGCCAATGGCTATTACTGATAAAATATCTGTTAGAAGTAGCATTATCTAGCAAAATTACCCATGTTACAGTATTTATAACAGGGGGATTAGGACCAAGAACTCTTGAACCACCACCTTGTCGGGTAAAACGGTTAATCTTATAGAAAATGGCTTTAGGAGAGCTGGTAATAACATCGGGGCTTATATATACTTCATAACCCAGCGCTGCCATTTGATCTACAAACCAGGTTTTGAAGGAAGTGTCAGTAAATTCCTGTACCCCAAAAACATCCGGAG
Source organism: Pedobacter heparinus (assembly GCF_032678725.1). Classification (GTDB taxonomy): domain Bacteria; phylum Bacteroidota; class Bacteroidia; order Sphingobacteriales; family Sphingobacteriaceae; genus Pedobacter; species Pedobacter heparinus_A. Next base: position 1,929 of record NZ_JAVTSC010000026.1, on the reverse strand, counting down.
AGTTGTCTACAATGATCTGACGGATAAGCCCTTGTCTTTCTGTAATGCTTTGTGGATCACCAACAGCATTATGTCTTGTATTAAATGACAATACCTTGATAGGATTAGATCCGGCCAGCATTTGCACATTAGATAAAGATCGCGGAGGAGCACCTTTTTCATCTTCATCAAGCCTGTTCATTTCGGCTTGCTTACACCCTGTAAAATACAATATTGCAGCCAGAAACAAGGCTACTTTGAATGGCATGTTCTTTAAACCATCCCGATTTAGTACTACTTTTTTCATAAGACAGATTTATTATTGAGTTTGATAAAACAATGATACAGTGTAATAATCTTCGTTTTTTACCCGATATAGATAAATCCTTACCCTATTTTGTCTTTTTAAATTCTATGCAATAAAAAAACTTAAAAATTCGTATTTTTAAGTTATGAAACCGAATTATAAACCCATTCCCTTTGATGAGTCCAACTTATTCAATGTGGTTTTTCAGGAGAATAAAAAGGAATTCGACTATCCATGGCATTACCACCAGGAATATGAATTGATCTATATTCCCTCGGGGCAAGGATTACGCTATGTAGGTAACAGTGTTGAAAACTATTTCAATGATGACCTTGTTTTAGTGGGTTCAAACCTGCCCCATTGCTGGATCGATGAAACTCATCAGGAGAAACGGACACCAAAAGCAATAGTCGTATATTTAAAAGAAGAATTTTCTGATAAGGCCTGGATGCAGAGCTATGAATTCAAAGCTATACGCAACTTGCTTGAGCTGTCTAATAAGGGTATTAAATTTAACCCGGCAGTGGCGGCAAGATTAAAAGAAAAATGCCTGGAACTGCCGAAACTCCCTCCACTTCAAAAATTGATCTTATTGATCGAGATCTTGCAGGAGCTGAGTCAATCCACCGAGTATAGTTTTTTATGTGAACAGGGGTTTTCCTGTGAGCTGAATAACTTCCATAATGAGCGCATCAATACCGTATATAAGTATATTGATGCGCACTATCAGGGAAAAATTTCATTAGGGGATGTAGCTGCCCAGGTTTATATGAGCCCCGAATATTTTTCCCGGTTTTTTAGTAAGGTGATGAAGAAAACTTTTTTCGAGTTTCTGAATGAATACAAAATTAGCAAGGCCTGCAAATTACTTATCGATACCGACAAACAAATAGGTGAGATTTGCTATGATTCAGGCTTTGAAAGTATTCCATTTTTTTACAGGCAGTTCAAAAAATTTAAAAACTGTCAGCCTAAACAATATCGAATCAATCACCTTAAAGCATTGAACTAAGCAGTTTAGACAGGCAATTTAACGATACAGTCAATTTCAACCTTAATACCTTTGCCCAGTACCGATTGTACCGTAGTTCTTGCAGGTCTGATACCAGTAAAATATTGGGCATAAACCTCGTTATACCTATCAAAATCATTGATATCACTCAAATGCGAGGTACATTTCACCACATTATCCATTGTGGCCCCGGCTTCCACTACAATAGCTTTGATATTTTGAAGCGTAAGGTGAGTTTCTTCTTCAATCGTTCCCAATACAAATCTTGAAGTTTTAAAATCAACGGATGCCTGTCCGCTAACAAATAAAAAGCCATCAATTACAACGCCATCAGAAAAAGCGCCTGTTATGAAATCAGCCCTATCAGGATGATTGATCTTTATTTTGCTCATAAAATAAGTAATTAAAAGTAAATAGTTAGTGTTTATAAAACTAAAACCTTAACAGGTTTTCACGGGACAATTATACAACATAGCATTTCTATTTCTTTATCTGATACAGATGCATTGATATCCTATTTTGTCTTTTTTAAAAAGCATAAAACTTCGGGTGTAGCGTATTGGGTATTCCGGGAAAAATGAGCACGGATTCCGCATTTAAACTGTGTCTCGTCCTGCTATAGCTTGTCATT
>NZ_JAVTSC010000025.1:0-29570 GCF_032678725.1 Pedobacter heparinus | reverse complement strand
TTAATAACATTCATTTTATTTAGACGAGGTTTCTCGGTAAAAATAAAATTGCTATTGAAACTGATATTTGTCTTCTGGTTGTATTTGCCTTTTTTTGTATTAATAACGATCACACCATTACCCGATCGTACTCCCCAGATACTTGCAGCTGCGGCATCTCTTAGTAAGGTTACAGATTCTACATCATCTGGATTTAAATTTTCCAGAAAAATGTCACTCGTTAAGCCTTCCCCTTCTTCATAAGGGAATCCATCTACTACAATCAGGGGCTTCATATTGGCGTTAATCGTACTGAATCCCCTAATACTAATAGCAGAGCCATTCGGAAGAGTCGAAAGTTTAGATGCTAACTTTTCTACTTTTAAACTACTTGTAACGTCTAATATTCTATCTAAAACATTTGTGCTTACCGCTCTGTTAAATAACTCGTTATCTATCTGCACAAATGAACCAGTTGCCCTTTCTTTCGGTATATTTTGGTACCCTGTAGAATACGTGACCTTCACCTCTTCTAACTCTCCAGTCGCCACATTCAGCTTAATCTCCAATGGCATCACCGCGTCCTTCAATCCAATCTCCAAAGTCTTAAAACCCACATAACTTACCAGTAATATTACATCCTCATCCACTCCTTTAATCTCAAATTCACCCTCAGCATTAGTATTCGTAACAGCACTTTTGCCGCGGATTCTGATTGAGGCGTTTGGGAGTGGCTTCCCATCCTGGTCTGTTACACGGCCTTTAACCGTAAGATCCTTCGCTATGCTCTGGATGACAAGGAGTGCGCGGTCTAGCAGGGAAGGAGATTTTTCTTTAACCGTAATTGTACTTTCATTAATCGTATAACTTAACGGTTGATTTTCAAAAATTTGCTCAAGTACATCTTGGAAATCTGCATCGTTTACTTTAATATCTACTGGTTTAGCTAATTTCAAAACACTCTCTGTGTACAAAAAGATATAGCCGCTTTGTGATTTAAGCTCTTTTAAAACTGTTTTTAAAGGGGCTTTTGATTTAACCATACTAATTTTCTGTGCAAAACCAGTTGCGCTGACCTGCATGATTGTAGCTATTAATATAACGGTGGTTAATCGCATAATAAGCCATATTCTATAGAGATACCCGTCAGGTATATCCCAATTATTGGTATAAATTTTATACATTAGTATTCAGTTTGGTTTAGCAGTTGTCTTATGTTTTCGAAGACCAGGACAACCGCAGTAAAACAGTCAATAATTTATTATAGGCAGAATCAAACAGCAACCAGGGGTGCTACACTTCTGGTTGTTTTTTTACACCCCCTTAAGGATCATTTCTGTAGTTGAATCTCATCATTCTGGTTTTTAAGTTTGGTTTATTTAGTTGATTGTATTGGTTTATTTCAATTATTCATTTGTATTGTTATTCTTTATCCTTCCGCAGGTTAAAGCGGTAGTAACTCCCCGCCTGCCAAGGAAGGTGCCTATGGGACGGGGTGGTCGATGTAGTATTTAATTTCCCTCATTTGCTTACAAAAATTTTCCTACCCTCAATTTTAAAATGGACCTTACCTGTAGATTCCAATGATTTTAACACCTTTGAAACATTGTCAAATCTGGATACTCCGCCTCCAAACTTTTCATCGGTAATTTCCCCTATATATTCCACGTCTACATTATACCAGCGTTCAACCATCTTCATAATGGTTTGAATATTTTCGCTTTCAAACATAAACTGGCTATTTTTCCAGGCCACAACCTGTTCTACATCAACTTGTTTTACAGTTATGCCCCCGCTTGCCGTGACAAGGGATTGCTGGTTGGGTTTGAGGATTACGCCCTGCCCGTCATCTCGACCACTTTTGTCATTCCGAGGCACCGAGGAATCTAGATCCTTCGCATTCGCTCTGGATGACAAATAGTGCACCCGCACAGATCCCTCCAACAAAGTTGTCTTTATCCCCTCACCCTGATACGCACTAATGTTAAAATGCGTACCTAATACTTCTACTTCCTGACCCATCGTTTCTACAATAAAACGTTGCCTGATTTTTTGCCTCTGCATTAACGTGTAGGTTTTTTCCACTTCAAAATACACCTCACCGTATAGTAACAATATTTTGCGTTCCTTACCAATAAATTGTGAAGGGAAAGATATTTTTGAGTCTGCGTTTAGCCAGAGCTTGCTGCCATCGTGGAGTACCACCTGGTACACTCCGCCCCGGGGGGTAGTAGCTGTGAGCATTTGTACATTGCTATTGGCGCCCTGCCCGTCATCTCGACCGTATGGGAGAGACCTCTTGTTTGTGCTATTCAAGAGATCTCTCTCTTCATTCGAGATGACGACCGTATTATCATTATATTTTAATTCACTTCCAATCACAACCCCCGTTTTCATATCACTTAGGTTTATGGTTTTTCCGTTGGCAAGGGTAAGCGTTGCTGTGTTTTTACCAGGTGCAATATCGTTTGCTAACAGATCCCTCGTCGCTACGCTTCCCTCGGCATGACGGGGTGCAGAGGAATAATATAACCATACGCCTAAAGTAATTGCTGCTACCGCAGCGGCTACGCCGAAAATACGCGGCCAGAGTTTAGTGTTCCTGGCCTTAGGCGCAGGAGCCTCAATTAGAATATCCTCCCATATTTGCGCGATTGTAAATTCCAGATCTTCTTTAATTCCTAGAGGACTATTCTTTTCAGCTCTGGCATTATACCACGATTCTACCAGCATCCTTTCTTCCTGGCTGCAAGTACCCTCATGGTATCTGTCTAATAATGCTTTTACTTCCTCGTTGGTCATTATATCATACTTAAAAAGTTATGCCCTATATTGATGAGACACGCCACCCGGCAACAGGGAGTAGAAAAAATAAAAATATTTTTGGCGTACTATTTAACCAGCACTAACAGAATGGCTAAAGGTGTTTTAAATTTCTTTTTAAGCAGGATTACGGCATTACTAGCCTGCTTTTTCACTGTTGCTTCCGAAATACCAAGCTGCCTGGCTATTTCTGCATGTGTTAAATTTTGTTTGCGGCTCAACTCAAAAACAATTCTCATCTTTTTAGGCATCTGGGCAATTTCGCCTTCAATCATTCGCTTTAAATCATTGTAACGAACAAGCTCATCCGTTTGTACGGTATCTTGCTCTGCGAAAGCGCCTAAATCGGCCAGGTAGTTTTCTTTTACTTTTTCGTGCCGCACCACATTTAAAATGATATTTCTAACTGCTTTGTATAAATATGCGCTAGGATGAGCCCCAAACTCAATTTGATCGTGTTTACTCCATATGGCAGTAAACAATTCCTGCACTACATCTTTCGCCCTGTCATCCTGCCTTAACATATGTCTGGCATGTAAATATAAAATGGATGAATACCTGTTATATATTTCTGTAAAGGCCATATGATCCCCAACCTTTAACAAAGCAGTTAGTTCCTGATCGGTATATGTGCTGTAAGCACTCATTTCCCGGTTGTTTTAAATCCCATCTTTAAGTTACGAAATTATAACAACAAAGTTCTATATAATTTCAGTAATAACCACACAAAAAATAGGTAGTGTATTCTTTACACATAGCTGTTTAGCAGTAAAATAGGCTTTGAAATATCTGCAATGCTTGCTTTTGGAAGAAAATAAATTTTCATTCAAGTATAAAAAATGTCTTTCAATGGTCCTGACTCAATACACCACCTGCCCAACATAAACACTATTCGAAATCGCTTTCCTGTCATCGGCTACAAAACTGATGTAACACTCCAAAACCAGCCCTTTAAAATCATCTGGCAGTTCCATAGTTTCGGCACCTGATATTCTTCTTGTGCCACTTAGCGTATAAAAAGCTTTATTTATTGCCGGGGCATAAACCAGGAGCATTACCTGCTGGCGCTGGTAATAAAAACCTTCGTTTATAGCAAAGCCCCAGCTAAACAGCAGGCCATTTGCCAGCGGCTGCACCTGCGGCTCATCAGCCACTGGTAATATGCCTTCGGTAAGCCTTGCTAGCGGATAAGCGATACTAAAATCAGGATATTCGCCCTGTATTGCATGTAGCAGTTGGTATGATTTGGCCGCATTGTTTGCCGTATAAGTTTCATTTGCTGCGGCCAGGTCAAAACCTGCGGCCACAAATTTGGTCATACTGCCGATAAAGGTATTTACCACCTTCATCCTTTGCCTAACAGCAAGTTGTTTTAAACTGGGAGGAATGTTCGTTTTCCTCTTTTTAAGCCGGATTAAGGGCTGGCCTTTTCTTACATAGCCTTCAATATTTCCGATTTTGCCGCTTATGCTTCCAAAAATGCCATTGTTTATACGTGCCATAATAATGCTGTTTTAATTAATACGGCACTAAGCTAGCCCGCCTGCCTTGCATCTCCAATGCGCTTTACTGTAGGTGAAGTTATTTTACATTTTTGCTGGCGCAAAAATAGTCATTGAAAGGCCCAGGCCAGGCAGTTTCCAAGCAATACTCGAACAACAGCCGGGCAGGAGGGAAGGAAAGTAACTTAACACCAGGGAAAGATGAGCATTGTAACCTAAAACACGGACAAAACCAGCTATATATATCCGTATAAGACCGTTGCCTTGTTACTTTTTAAATGAAAGCCCTGATTTTTGAAGAAGCGTTTTTAATATGGGTATATTCTGTGGCCCTACGCCAAGCAATTGTCGAAATTCCTTTTCAGTATAAGTAGCCACCTTTTCCAAAGTATCAATGCCATAATGTAACAAAGCCCTTTGTGCTGGTGCAGTAAGCACAAAGAGCGGATTTTCCGGATCTTTTATAGGCTTTACCAAGGGGTAGGGGATTAGAGGGATTGGATTTCTTCTATTGTGAGGCCAGTATATTCGATGATTTTATCTAATGATTCATTAGCTACCACCATTTTACGAGCCATTTCAATTGATTTTTTCTGTTTGCCTTTTTCCTCGCCTTTCATTTCACCTCTGATATATAAGATGTCTTTTTCTTCTTTGAAGATTTTACCGGTCAGTGCCATATCTTTAATTGCTTGTTTATCTAACTTACGAAGTTGTAGTAATACCCTTAGTTGTCTAAAATAACGTCCTTGCTCCAGCTCAGATGTGCTTTTGGTTTCTATTTCATGAACAATTTGCTCCAAAACAGTTTCTGATTGCTGTGATGCTAAGTTACCCAAAATGGCCAACATTTGCTCAAGTAAAAGATCTATAATTTTCTTTACCCATCCAACTTCACATAAAAATTACCTTCTCTGACAAGGCCTAGCGTTTGTTTAGATTTTTCGTTAGGAAAAATCTGAATTAATGCAGACTTGGAAGAGAATGGTAATTTTTAATTTTTACTAATGACCTGCCGGTGTCAAATAATTCCGTAATAATAATTATTTTTGCTAAAAAAAGTAGTATTACTGAGATTTAGCGATGACCGTAACTGTACTCCCAATTTTAGAACCCGATACAAAGCCAGCCGCACCATTGGCAAAAGTGATGAATGAACGACTGATCCGTTTTGCCAAAGAACTGCAGGAAATACATTTAAAGGCATTGGAATCTGCCGAACCATTATTTGACGATGTAGTGGTCTATATCAGCTATAACAGTAAATACAGCATCCGCTGGAAAATTGTCAATGATGTACCCGGAAATATAGAAGCAGAAGTTGCCGGGCAATGTGGCCGTTTGGGGTATATCAAATGGAAAACCGCTGCCTATGGGGTGATTGATAAATCCTGACATTTGTATAATTCTTTGTTGCCGAAAACAGCAGGAAATTCTCGATAGCTTACTTAGGCATTTTAACAAGTAACGTAAGCGTTACACTATTTGTGTAAATAGTTCGTTTTAATAGCGTGCTTTCTTTCAAAACCTGATGCTTATTTTTTATTATTACGGACACAAACACAAAAACAAATGAAATTTTTAAGACCCAGTTTATTATTGGCCGCTATTGGCCTGTTTGCGCTTTCCATGCAATCGTGTAAAACAAAAAAGGCAATTGCCAAACCGGCTCCGCCTGTTGAAAAACCGGCCCCACCTGTTGAAGAGAAAAAACCTGAACCGGCCCCTGAGCCTAAACCAGCGCCTGCACCGGTGGAAGAAAAACCAGATTACAATTTTAGTAAGGTGTTTTTTGAATTTGATTCGGGGGTATTGAAAACAGCTTCATTTGCAGTACTGGATAAGATAGCTACCGAAATGAAAAAGGATCCCTCTGCTAAGTTCATTTTAAACGGACATTCTTCAATTGAAGGCTCTGCTGAGCACAACATGTCATTGTCGGTTGACAGGGCCAACGCTGTGAAATCTTACCTGGTAAATGCAGGAGTGAATGTTTCAAATTTATCCATCAAAGGATTTGGTGCTACTGAGCCGGCTGCTTCAAACGATACAGAAGAGGGCAGGATCCAAAACAGAAGGGTAGAATTTAAAAAGCTGGATTAATTTATTGAATTGATTGAAGCCGGTTGTCTTAGCAAAAGACAGCCGGCTTTTTAATTTGGCCTCATATCATTGTATTTTCGTATCAATGATGTTTAAGCTATAAGCTACCTTTAGCAGCTACATGAGCGAGATGGAAGCGATACGTATGGATAAATAAAAATCTGTATTTTTGCAGGATAAAAAAAAACAATTGGGAACTCTGGTAGATTTAGGTATAAAGGGATATAATAATTACGGCACACACCTTAAAGAGAAATATAAAGGACAGCGTGTGTTTAAAGTAATTGTAGACGGCGGTTTTACCTGCCCTAACCGCGATGGGAGCAAAGGCTATGGTGGTTGTACTTATTGTAATGTTGATTCTTTTACGCCCGAACTTTCCCGTAAACTGCCTACCATCCGCGAGCAGCTGGAGCAGGGCATGGAACGTGGAAAAGGTTTTTATAAAGCAGACAAGTTTATTGTTTACTTCCAGCCCAATACCAATACCTATGCGCCGGTACATTATTTAAAAATGATGTATGATGAAGCGCTTTCCATAAATACAGCGGATGTGGTTGGATTTTCTGTTGGTACCAGACCAGATTGCATCGACGCTGAAAAAGTGGCCTTGCTGGAAAGTTATGCTGACCGTTTTGATGTAGACCTGGAAATGGGAATGGAATCCATTTACGATGAGACACTCAGTCAGATCAACCGGGGGTGTAGCCATGGAGAATTTGTTGAAGCTGTAAAATTACTGGAAAATTCCAAGCTTGATCTTTGTGTGCACACCATTTTTGGCTTTCCCTGGGAAACTGAAGAGATGATGCTCGGGTATATTCACGAAATTAACCGCTTTCCTCAGATTAAATTTGTGAAATTCCACCATCTTCACATTGTGGAAGGCTCTATAATGGGTGCGAAATATAAAAAACAACCTTTTAAATTATTTTCTCTTGAAGAATACACCGATTTGCTTTGCAAATTGATCCCTTTGTTGCGGCCTGATGTTGTGATTCAACGATTGTTTGGTATTTCGGACTGGGATTTGCTCATTGCACCCAACTGGGGGCTCAATAAATCTGCTATACAAACGTATATAGATAAAGAAATTGAGAAAAGAGGAGTGGTGCAGGGCAGCGCTTATGTACCGGTTATAGGATAAGCTCCAAATAACTCCTGAATTTTCTGTTCCCTGAAATTAAAAATCTCCCGGAGTTTGCCTGCTACAAATAAACGATTGACCATGCGTCCAAATATCCCCATTGGCAAACCATAGGTTAAAATGTCGTTCATTTCGGTCCCACCATCTATTTCTTTAAAATGATGCTGATGGTGCCAGAATTTATATGGACCAAAGCGTTGCTCATCAATAAAATATTCCTCTTTTCTTACCTGGGTAATTTCCGTCATCCAGTTTATCCGGATTCCCTTCAGCGGTGATACCATATAGTTAATGATCATGCCCGGGTACATTTTTTCTAAATGCTCCGGGTTGGAAAGTACTGTAAAATTCATTTCAGCAGGTGTTATCCGGGCCAGATTCATGGGTGAGGAGAAAAAATCCCAGGTTTCCTGTAAGGAGACAGGTATTTTCTGTGTAAAAGTAAGCTGGTACGATTTCATATATCTTATTTAAGATACAAAATAAATATGAAATTGTTTTACACCTGGTTTTTGGTATTTTTTTGGTTTTAGGCTATGTTTTTTGGTTTGTCTGTATAAATTTCTGTTTTTCTATCTGTTTTTGTGTGATTTTTATTTTTTTATCAAAAAAATAGGGTGTTTTTTGGTGTAATATTAGAATTATATAAAATACAACTACTGAAATTATCATTTTTTCATGTTTTTTGTTGATTTATAATGAAAATTACAACGTTTTCGTTGAAAATGTTTGTTTTAAAATGTTGATTGTTGAAAATAATTACTAGTTTTATAAAAAAAATCAAATAACTAATAATTATAACAAGTAAAATCTAACATTATGGCAAAAGTTTTATTTAAACAGTGGGGCCCATTTGCAGTTTTATTAATAATTGCAATTCTTGCTCTATTTATTCCCTTACTTCCTAATTTTGATGAGGGGAAATACAGTGGACCTGATATCGCCTTTGTATTAATTGCTGCGGCTTTGGTGTTTTTAATGACTCCGGGACTTGCATTTTTCTATGGTGGTATGGTTCATCGCAAAAATGTACTCTCTACAATGATAAAAAGTGTTGTAGCAGCAGGTGTGATCTCTGTACTTTGGGTAGTCGTTAGTTTTAGTCTTGCTTTTGGAGAAAGTATTGGGGGATTTATCGGAAACCCTAAAACATTCTTCTTTTTTCAGGGTGTAAACTCCAGCCCATCCTGGAGCCTGGCTGCAACCATTCCACTTTCCTTATTTGCAGTTTTCCAGCTGATGTTTGCAATCATTACACCTGGTTTGGTGGTAGGTGCAGTAGCAGAACGTATCCGTTTTACTTCGTACATCTTATTTATTGTATTGTTCTCGCTGTTGGTATATTCTCCATTGGCACATTGGACATGGCATCCGGAAGGCCTGCTTTTCAAAATGGGTGTGCTTGATTTTGCAGGTGGTACAGTAGTACACATCTCTGCAGGTATGGCCGCTTTAGCAGGTGCTTTGGTATTGAAAAGAAGAAAAAGCCATCTGGAGCACCGTGAAGTTCCACCAGCAAATATCCCTTATGTATTAATTGGTACCGGTTTGCTTTGGTTTGGCTGGTTTGGCTTCAATGCGGGTTCCGCTTTGGGTGCAAACAGCCTGGCTGTTTCCGCTTTCCTTACTACTAATATTGCTGCTGGTGCTGCGGGATTATCCTGGATGTTCTTCGATGTGTCAAGAGGTAAAAAACCTTCTGTACTGGGATTCTGTATAGGTGCGGTAGTTGGCCTGGTTGCCATCACTCCGGGTGCAGGCTTTGTGAGCATCCCTTCTGCCATCTTTATCGGGGTAATTGCAGCGGTGATTTCTAACCTTGCTGTATCCTGGAAACAAAGGACTTCACTGGATGATACACTGGATGTATTTCCTTGTCATGGTGTTGGTGGTATTGTAGGGATGTTGTTAACTGGTGTATTTGCTACCAAAACTGTAAACAGTGCCGGGGTAGACGGTCTTTTATACGGCAACCCTGCATTTTTCATCACACAGCTGAAAGGCGTGGTAATTACGGTAGTATTCAGCTTTGTGATGTCGTTTGTGATCTTCAAACTGATTAACCTGGTACAGCCAATCCGTGTAACTTCCGAAGAAGAAGAAGAAGGCCTGGATGCAAGTCAGCACAATGAGAAATATACTCAAGGTACACTGATTGTTGCTTCAACTGGTCAGGAAATCGAAAATTCCTTTTAATTAAACATACTTAACCATCTAAATTCTCAACCTCTAACCGAAAAATTATGAAATTAAAATCCGTATTAACTTTAGCTTCACTAACCATCGCAACCACAACATTTGCTCAGGAGGCAGCAGAAGCTCCTTTGCAAATATCAGGATCAGTAGATACTTATTTTAAGTATGATTTTGCTAAATCACCAAACATCAAAACTTATTTTGCTTCAGAGCAGAATTCAGTTTCAATTGGTATGATCGATCTGGCTTTAAAGAAAACTACTGGTAAAGCATCGTTTGTTGGAGAACTGTCCTTTGGGCCACGGGGCCAATCTCAATCGATACCCAATGCTGATGGTGCGTATGATGAGACTACAAATAGTTTCAATATCCAGAACTTGTACGTAAATTATGCCTTTACCGATAAGTTTAGTATGGCGGCAGGTTATATGGGGACATTTGTAGGCTATGAGGTGATCTCGCCAGCCGCAAATTTTAACTATTCCACTTCTTACCTTTTTGGAGCCGGACCTTTTCAGAATGCCGGTATCAAAGGTACCTATGCTTTCTCTGATAAAGTTAGCCTGATGCTGGGTTTATTTAATGAGTGGAATCAATATACGGCATCACGTGGCGTATCAAGCGTTGGTGGTCAATTGATGGTTTCCCCGGTAGAAGGATGGACGGCCTATATCAATGGCCTGCATGGATTGGACGGCTATGGAAATTACAGCACAGTTGTTGATCTGACTACCACTTATCAGATTAATGAGAAAGTTAAAATAGGTTTAAACGCTGCAAATCTCGATGCAGGGAGTGATAAATTTGGTTACACTGGTGTAGCTTTGTATCCGCAATATGCATTCACTCCTTCAGTTGCTTTGGGTGCAAGGGCAGAATACATGAATTTTAAAGGGATTTCTGGTGCACCTGATGCAAGTGTGCTTTCCGGAACTTTATCTGCAAATATCAAAGCAGGTGGTTTAACTTTCATTCCTGAGGTCCGTTTTGACAATGATAAAGACCTTAGCCAGGGCTTTTTGAAAAGTGATGGCATTACAGCAACTAAATCTGCCTCACAGTTCTCTTTGGCTGCTGTTTATACATTCTAGTCTCGATAACGTTAACATGGCCGCCGGAAATTTATCCGGCGGCTTTTTTATATATTTACCTTATGAAGTTTTTACCTGTATTGAGTTTTTTGTTTTTTTTCAGCCTGATCTGTTCTGCACAGGATTCACTGCCTTATGATGAAAGGGGGAAGCTGATCTATTATGAGGTGGTTGAATTGAAAGACGTAGCTAAGGATTCTTTAATCTGGAGGGCAAATGATTTTCTAAATAAAAATCAAAAGCGGTTCAAATTAAAATCTGCTACAGGAGATAGCCTGTTGCAGGCGGATGGTAAGATGATCATCAATAAAACTGCACTGGTACTTACCCGCCCTTCCGGAGAGGTAAAATACAATTTCTATGTAGAATCAAAAGCAGGTAAATATCGTTTCTGGTTAACAGATTTCGTATTTATTCCGTACCAGAGAGATCGTTATGGCAACTTCGTCGCGGCAACCACAATAGGTACTCCATTGGAAAGTAAGCCTGGAAAATTAAACGCTGCGGAGTGGAAGGGGTATATCAGTGCCACCGGCAAAGAAGCCAGGATACTGGCAGTCCAGTTTAAGGAGGCCATGTTGCATAAAAAAGCCGTCCAGCCCGTTACTCAGCCGGTAAAAACCATCTCTACCAAAAAATGGTAATTAATGTACCATTTTGTCTGCGCAGGTAGAACTGGCAAATGCTTCTGGCTTTGCTTTAAAAATGAATCCCATACTTAAAATGTAGCCCATCGCTTCGTTGAGTGCCTTGTTGGATTTGAACATGGGGTTGGTATTGATGTCAGCATGTACTTCCAGGTCTACGTTGTACAGGTCCAGCAGGTCGCAGATGGAATAAGCCGTTTCAATTGACTTTTGTACTTCAACCAGCATTCTTTCCTTAATGCTCATTTTCTGTGTTGTTTTTTCCTGATGGATGTACATGAAACCTCCGTGGTGTTCCCTTAACAACACAATTACGGTGGCAAAATCAGTTAGGGGGCCTTTAACCTGTGAATCTGTACCGATGCATACTTTAAGCCGGTACCCGTTGTCACTTTCTCTGATGATGGCATTTTCTACTTCTTCTAAAATGGACGAGTGGATGATCTCGCCGCTAAATTTCTTCCAGGTCATACGTTATGGTGTTACAGTTTAAACAACCCGTATTCAGGTTTCCTAAAAATAAGTTGATAAAATTAAAAATATATTAATTTGTTGTTGTTTAATTGCTAACAATTGTCTAGTTGTCAACAGTTTAGTGCTATGTTGAAACCCTTTTAATCAAGGATTGTTATAATAAGGCAGAGCTGACTGCGTTTAATCAATATACCATAACTAATATAAGCATTATGAATACAGAATTGTTAAATGAATTTTATCTGCTGCAGCAAAGCAGAGCCCCGATAGCTTATCATGAAATGATGGAAGAGCGAGTTTATACGCCAATAAAGCGGGTAAACAATAAAATGACTACCTGGATTTCTGAAAGGGGACATATGCTGATGCACCTTGATGTGAGGTTAAACAGCTCATTAAAGCACCTGAGGAAGAAGTATCTGAAATTTTAATGCCTTATTCCACTATCTTTGCATCATGATGGTAGACAAGGTACTGGAAAAATTAAAAATTACTGCGTTGAACCAGATGCAAGAGGAAACGCTTGCGGCTGGTAAGGGGGGAAACGACCTGGTCTTGCTTGCACCAACAGGTTCCGGTAAAACATTGGGTTTTTTATTGCCCTTGCTGCATCAGCTAAATGCTGCTGTTGCCGGCGTGCAGGCATTGGTGCTTGTTCCTTCAAGAGAACTGGCTTTGCAGATAGAAATGGTATTCCGGCAAATGGGTACCGGCTTTAAAGTGAACTGTTGTTATGGCGGCCACCCTGTTAAAACAGAACGTAACAATTTTGAAGAGCCACCTGCGGTACTCATTGGTACACCTGGAAGAATTGCCTACCACCTTCGTCATGAAAATTTTGATGAGTCCCGGATCAGTATCCTGGTGCTGGATGAGTTTGATAAGGCCCTGGAATTTGGGTTTCAGGACGATATGTCCTATATCATTGGTAAATTGCTTTGCTTAAAGCAAAGGATACTTACCTCTGCAACGGCGATGGAGGAGATACCCGGTTTTACGGGCATTGATAAACCCATTGAAATTAATTTTTTAAAAGATGCCGCAGTAGTGCCTGATTTAAAATTGAAAAAGGTAAGCACTACAGCAGCCGATAAACTGGATACCCTGCTGAAATTAATCTGTAAGATTGGGGAGAAAAGAACACTGATATTTTGTAACCACAGGGAAACAGTAGACCGGATCAGCGATCTTTTGATCGACCAGGACCTGGCCCATGATATTTTTCATGGGGGTATGGAGCAGGATGAAAGGGAACGAGCCTTATTGAAATTCAGGAATGGCAGTATCAAAATGCTGATCACTACAGACCTGGCTTCCAGGGGGCTGGATATTCCAGAAGTAGAATGTATCATTCATTATCAATTGCCCTATACCGAAGATGCGTTTTTACACCGGAATGGTCGTACTGCCCGTATGAATGCCAGGGGTACGGCTTACCTGGTTATTGCAGATGATGAAAAATACCCTTTTCTGAAAGCGGATATCGAAGCAGAAAACCTGAAGGGCAGCTGGCCACTTCCCAAGGACAGCGAATGGCAAACTTTGTATATCGCTGCCGGGAAAAAGGATAAAGTGAATAAGATAGATATTGTGGGCTTACTGCTGAAGAAAGGCGGACTGCAGCAGGATGAGGTAGGCTTAATAGAGGTAAAAGACCAGGTTTCCTATGTTGCCATAAAACGCCGGCTGGTTGGCCGGGTATTGACTGCGCTTGTAAATGAGCGGATAAAGAACAAAAAGGTAAAAATTGAAATAGCAATGTAACATGAGCAATAACGATATTTTTAAAAAACTGCGTGTGGCGCTGGCACTTACTAACGACGATATCATTAAAATAATGGGCCTGGTCAATTTCAAAGTGAGTAAAAGCGAACTTGGAGATATTTTCAGGAACAATGACCATCCTAATTTTAAACCATGCGGTGATCAGATCCTGCGTAATTTTTTAAATGGTCTGGTCATTTATAAACGTGGTCCCAGACCACCTAAACAGGACCAGCCAAAAGCTTAAAAATTCTTGTCAAGGTCTTCCGCGTGCTGGTTGATCTTTTTCACCACCGCATCCAGTTCAATCGCTGATTCGGTTAACAGGGCGACGAGCCTGGGATCTAAAGGTTCCATGGGGTCAGAAGTTTTCATGAGCGCTGCCAAACCTAAAATATTACTTACCGGCTTCCTGATTTCGTGCGAGTTGGTCCAGGCTATTTCACGCAGCCTTTTTTCATTTCTTACGTTCTGATCAACATCTATGGCCATGACCACATAAGCATCCTGACCCTGGAATTTTACAGAGTGATGGGAGATGAGCATATAAAACAGGTCCCCGTTCTTTTTCTGATGTAACCAGGTGCCGGTTTCATGTCCTTCCTCATGTTCTGAATACAAGTAGTCTTTTAACTTTTCGCGTTCGGCTTCCGGCCGGATATCCAGGGCCGACATTTTTAGCAGTTGCTCCCTGCTGTATCCATATTTTTTTACCATGATGTCATTAACGGCCAGGAACCTGAAGTTGAGCTTGTCTATTACGTAAACAGCTCCGGGCGAGCCTTCAAAAAGCTTGTGGTAATTGTCTTCAACAGTGGATAGGTTCTTATGATACACACCGAGCAGGATATATAAGGTCGTTGCTGTAATCAGGATAAATAAGATGTATTTATAATGATGCAAAAAACGCAGGTCTATTTCCGGATGATTATTGTCTATCACATTGATCAATGTACTTGCTACAGATAACAGGGTAAATCCAATCGTCAGGTAGAGCAGGACAATCTTTCTTTTCATAGGGCTAAGGTTAAAATATTCATGGATTTGCAATGAATATTTACTGATAAACTTTAAATTGTCGGCCAGGCAATGCGCCTTACTATAAATGTAAATAAAATTCAAAGAGAATATGAATAAGGTATTAAAAAGTCAGCTTTTCCAGCAGGGTGAAGCCATTCCATGGGAATACGCCTCTCCTGGGATTCAGCGTCAGGTCTACGGTCATGACGATCAGGTGATGCTGGTTAAAGTAAAATTTGAGAAGGGTGCTGTAGGAGCTGTTCACGAACATTCCCATACCCAGGTGAGCTATGTAGAAAGCGGGGTTTTTGAGTTGACAATTGGTAATGAGCGTCAGCTATTAAAAACCGGTGATGGTTTTTTTGTGCCTTCCAACACATTACATGGATCAGTTTGCCTGGAAGCAGGGGTTTTGATAGACGTGTTTAGCCCGCATCGCGAAGATTTTTTATAACTGAACTGCGCAAGAATCGGGTTTCCCTTTCAGCGGCCCATGCCGATGTTTGTCTTAACTTTTTTATCATGAACAACATCATCGAACAACTGCAGACGAAGAACTGGGAGGAAATTGCCGGGAACCTTAACGGGAAAGGTTTTGCCCTTGTTGAAAAGGTGTTGACACCTGAATCCTGCAAAGCACTGATCGCTTTATACCAGGCGGGGGATACTTATCGTAAAACAGTGGTGATGGAACGCTATCGTTTTGGACTGGGGGAGTATAAATATTTCCAGTATCCACTGCCGCAAATCATTACGGATATCCGGCAAACTGTATATCCCTATCTGGCTAAAGTAGCCAATAAGTGGATGGAAGTTTTACATATTGATCAGCATTTCCCTTTGGAACATGAAGTGCTCAAAGCGCAGTGCCATGATGCAGGGCAAACCAAGCCAACAGTGTTGATCCTGAAGTATGGCGAAGGTGGATTTAATACGCTGCACCAGGATTTGTATGGCGATATTTATTTCCCGATGCAGCTGGTTTTGTTTTTAAATGAACCTGATGCAGATTATACCGGGGGAGAGTTCGTATTGACGGAGCAAATTCCGCGGGCACAATCAAAAGCTAATGTACTTAAACCGCGAAGGGGCGATATGCTGTTGTTTACCACGAACTTCAGGCCTGTGAAAGGCAGTAAAGGTTATTACCGGGTAAATATGAAACACGGGATAAGCCCCTTGCATAGCGGTACGAGGCATACTTTGGGCATCATTTTTCATGACGCATTGAATTAAAAGAAAATGGAGTTATTTAATACCACTACCAGAGCAGAACTCAACTTATTACCTTACGGAGGTACGGTAAATTACTATGGTCAGGTGATGCCGCTGGCGATGGCCGATAGCTACCTGGAACTGCTGCGAAACACCATTGAATGGAAAAGTGATGAAGCCATTATTCTTGGGAAGCACATTTTTACCAAACGTAAAGTGGCCTGGTACGGCGACCGGGAATTTGAATATACCTATTCCAATACCACAAAAAAAGCCTTGCCCTGGACCAGAGCTTTACTGGAATTAAAAGCAATAGCAGAACAAAAAACCGGCGAAACTTTTAACTCCTGCCTGCTCAACCTGTACCATAGCGGGGAGGAAGGCATGGCCTGGCACAGCGATGGAGAAAAGGACCTGAAAAAGAACGGCGCCATTGGCTCCATGAGCTTTGGCGCCGAACGAAAATTTTCATTTAAACATAAGCAAAGCAAGGAAACGGTTTCTCTGATTTTGGAACATGGCAGTTTGCTGGTGATGAAAGATACCACCCAAAGCAATTGGCTGCACCGCCTGCCGCCTACAAAGCTGGTTAGCAGGCCCAGGGTAAACCTGACCTTCAGGACGATCATGTAGGTTCATCTTATACCTTCACTTCACGCCAAACCGCGAGTATCCTGCCACCATATCCTACACCAAGAGTTGCCTCTGCACCAATAAACCCGCGGAATACACCGTCATCATCCAATACCTGGAGGTAAAGTATGATATGTCCACCCATTGGGCTAATGCAGGTATTCCAGCCCCCATCTTTACAACCTACTGAGCCTTTTTGATGCTGCCTGTAGTTTTTACGTTTATGTCCTGCTGGCTCTGCTGCAGGGTTCCCTGCGATATACAATTTGTAATGGCCTGTAGGGCATGGTATCTGATTGGCTTCATCTAATTTAATCACACTGGAAACGCATTGCTGAAAACCACTAAGTTTCAGGTATGAGGTATCGGTGGGATAATCTGTATGTGCATCATTAGCCTGGTAATTGTTTGACCAGTAGTCAACATCTTTCAAGTCTCCGGTAGCCATAATGGTTGCGGTAGTAACCCCTGTGTCAAAATCGGTATTTGAGCCATACCCATAGCCATGTGCAACGCCGTAATTAGAAGTATTGATATCCAGTCTGGTGTAATAGCTTTTGGGGCTACTAAGGGTCCAGGCCTCCTGATAACCACCCGACCAGTTTATAACAAGTTTACCAAGACTATTGATATAAAAGGTTCCGGAGAGTGTGCTCCATGCCTGGCCTGGCTGAAAACCGATACAGGTTTTAACCGGACAGGTATAATCGCAGGTGGCCTGACTGGTATTAAATCCAGTCAGTACCTTGTTGCTGTAGTGATCGCCGGATTGGCCCTGGGTGTAGTACTTAAACTGCTCGGTTACGGTTCCTGCTGTAGTAAAGGTGTACTGGGCCAGGCGCACCCATTTATTTGGAAAAGTTCCGCCCATTAAAGAAACCACGTAATAGGCCCTGCCACCAGGTAATGCTGCCAGGACACCGTCTTCGCCTGCTAAAGCTGATGTGCGATTTGCTTTGCCGTCTTTTGTTTGCGCCTCTGAGTCTGATGAAGGTCCTTTTGAACAGGAACCAATGAATAGCATTGCTAAAACGTAGAGACTTAATTTTGTAATTTTTTTCATGTTGATATTAAATTAATTAGTGAAATATTTCGCCATCCTTAACCATCCTCATAACCTTAAAACAGCTGGATATGAGCATGGTAGTAGAAGGCAATGAAAAATACATTCAGAATTGTTTGACTGTTCCTTAGTTATAGTAGGTGTTCTCTACCTGTCTTCTACTTGTTTCATACTTGTCTGGTAGGTACTTACACCTATAAAACACCATTTAAAGACGGTTTTTATGCCGCTTTAACTCCTTTTTCTTATTAACCGCAATAAGAGATTTAAAATCTTGTGCTTACAAAGTATGGGGCAGGGGCATACCCCTTGTATAAAGGGTAGAAGTCTGCCATTTTTTTTATGATGCTTTTGGCAGGATTATACATTTTTTTTAAGAAAAATGTAGAGCATTTTTGCAAAATAAATTGGTGTTTTGCAAATAGCTATAAATAAATCATTTAAAAAATAAAATGGTATAATTCTGCCATTTTATCCCCTAGTATTTTGGCAGAAACCTCCATTTTTTTAGCAAAAAATGAGTGGCATCTTTGGATTAGAATAGATTAAGATCCATATGCAAATTTCATTAAACAAGCAACCCAGACTACACTTATCGGCTAAACATCGTGAGCTCATTACAGATATGGCTATCTATCTGTTTGTGATACTTTTTATGTACACGGCAGCAAGTAAATTGTTAACCATTAAACCTTTTGCGAGTACGCTTGCCAAATCACCCCTGATTGGCAGTTACAGCCTGATCGTGGCCTGGACCATTCCGATTGTTGAAATGCTGATCAGTTTCCTGCTGATCATCCCGCAGATAAAAAAATGGGGACTTTATGCTGCGCTTTTCCTAATGAGCGTTTTTACTCTTTACCTGATGTATATGGTTTTTTCTGGGACTGAGCTTCCTTGCCATTGTGGAGGGGTGATCAGTAAAATGACCTGGCAACAGCACATTTGGTTTAACCTTGCATTTGTTGCCCTGGCCATTACCGGGCTTGCAACAAACAGGAAATAAACCTGTATCAGTAAATATTATCAATCAATTATATATTAAACAATTAAATAAAAACACATGAATAACATTAAGAAAGTAGCTTTTGGTATGCTCGTAGCAGGTTTGGCATTTGGGTTTAGTGCCTTTACAACGGTTAAAAAGAGAAATGTAATGGTTTACTATAAATTCGACATGACTTACCCTAATGCAAATGATCCAAGGGGATATAGGTATTATTCTGGGGATATGTGCGCCCCCGGAGGTAACACCTGTTCAGCGCAATGGGATATAGGTACTCATCAGTTCCCAGGTGATGGCGATACCCTGCCAACAACTGGCGTAATTTTCCAAACAGGTTCTGTATACCCAGGCCATTTAGACCTGTAATATATTCTAAAGGGGGCTACTAAAATAGTCCCTTTTAAACTTTAACGTTCGTTCTGCTGAATCCCATTTAAGCGAATTTCTTCTTCATCAATAGGTAAAATATATCTCTTGTCATTCGGTTGCAAGGCATAAGTACTGCCGTTGATGGTTCTGGTTAAGGTTACCGCAAACCTGCTCTCCCTATTCAGTCTGCGCAAATCTGCCCAGCGAATCCCTCTGAACAACAATTCCTTCCGGCGTTCCTTTAAAACATGATTCAATACTGTAGATGGGTCTGGACTGTTCAACTCAGTGTAAGTACCAGTCCATCGGTTTCGCCTGAGCGTATTCAGGTCATCTAAAGCTGCTGGCAATACACCTGCTCTTGCCTTTGCTTCTGCACGGATCAGGTACATTTCGTCGGTAGCCAGGCCTCCAAACAGGCTTCTGTCTCCATTGTAGCTGCCTTTAAAATTTAAACCAGAAGGGCCAAAGAACACCGTTTTGCGGCAATCACCGATAGTGTATTCATTTAATAGTTCAGGCACTATGTTCATCCGGGAAGGATTGAAAATTCCATAATAAAAAGTGCTGTGAAAAATCACCTCAGCATTAAATCTTGTTATAGGAAAAGCAGCATTGCCATTCAATTTACTATAGTCGATCAGGTTATGTTGGATCTGCAGCGCCAGATCAGCATAATATCCGGCTCTTTCATAATTCCCCATCATTAGATAGGTCCGGGCCAATAAGGCATAAGCGGCCTCTTTAGATGGTCGTGTTTTAAACAGGGGTTTTGTGCCCAGCAATTCCACAGCAGATTCCAGATCAGCGATAATCTGCTGATAGGTTTGTTGAAGTGTACTGCGTTTCACTTTAATGTTCACATCGTAATCCAGTCTTAAAGGCAGGCCAAAATCAGCGTTTGCAGAACTGGAAGCATAGGTAACACAATATTCCTGTGCCAAGTTAAAGAAATCAAAAGCCCTGAAAAACAGCGCGCTTCCTTTTACACTATTCCAATCCTGTTGTTCGGCGATAGTGGGTTTTAGTTTGGCAATACCGACAAGGATCACGTTAACATTTAAAATCCGTTGATAAGCAGAAGACCAGTCTAAACTTTGCTCTCCATTATAAAACTCATCTGTTTTTGCCCAGGTATAAGCTGCCCGCTCCTGGTTGGTGGTTACCATTGGCCAGCCGGCATCAGTAACATAAAAATCCCCTGAACCTATTTCGCCCAGGCCGCATGCCTGATTGGCATTAAACAAGCCGGAATTATCTAATAAGGATTGGTAATCCTTTATGGTTTCAGGAACAACCAGTGATTTATCTGGTTTTGCTTCGAGCCACTCCTTTCCACAGGATTGCAGGATGAATAAAAGCAATATAAAACTTATAGGGCGACTTACATGTCTCTTCATTTCCTTTTCTTTAAAAATTTGCTTTGAGACCAAAAGAAAAACTTTTTGAAACTGGATTAACTAGTCGCTCACCTGGACCGGGAACTAAGTCCGGATCTAAACTAGCAGCATTGGCTTTCCAAAGTATCCCCAGGTTGTTTGCATAAATATACAGTTGAATTTGTTTTATTCTTATCCATTTGGAAGCATCAAAGTCATAACTCAGGCTGATATCCTGCAAACGAATATGGTCTCCTTTAAGTATCGTTGCCGAAGAACCGTTGTAAAACCTGTCCCTTGTATTGTCGTCATTATAATTACCAATTGATGGTATATTAGTATTGTTTTCATCCCCGATATTTTGCCAGCGCTGTGTAAAATCGCTATTCATACTACTACTTAGATCACCATTATACATATTATAGTAATTTATAGATTGCTTTCTGAAATAATAGCCCATTTTATAACTGATGTTAATCCCTAAAGTAAATCTATTATATGAAAATGTGTTGTTCAAGGCGCCAAAAATAGTTGGACGAGCCGGGCCATTGTATTCCAGATCTTCCGGCTTAGTCCCGTCAATTATATTGTTGTAGTCTTTGCTGATTTCCCCATTAATGTATCCTCTTGGATCTCCGTTTAAAGGATCTAATCCTGCCCAGCGGTAACTGTAAATTCCATAAACAGGTCTATCGAATACTGGAATGGCGCTATATTTACCCACATAATAAATGCTATTTGGTTCAATTACATCATAAAGGCTAACACGGTCATGTACTGTTGAAAACAGAAAATTAGTTTGCCATTTCACTTTGCCGTTCAGGTTTTTCGAATTCAAAGTAATGTCAAGGCCATTGGATTTCATCTTTGAGTAATTACCCCTTAACACTTTTATCCCGGTACTGGATGGAAAAGACTTATCACCCAGCATGTCCAACCCATTTTTGAAAAAGTATTCTATTCTGCCACTAACCGCTTGGTCCTTCAAGCCAAAGTCTAAAGCAAAATTGGCGATGCCTATCTTTTCCCACCTCAATTCCGGATTGCCAATATTCATAATATTGGAATAAGGCAAATTCGTATACATTGCATTCAACACGTTATACTTGAATGTGGTAATCCCCGTATTGTTCTTGTCCAGGTTACCGTTAAATCCATAAGATGCCCTCAGCTTCAAAACCGGCAGCCATTCCGATTTGTAAAAACCTTCTCTGTTCAGGTGCCACAAAGCACCTACAGACCATAAGGGCACATTTTTCTGGTTGGTTTTTACGCCAAAGTAATTTGAACCATCCATCCTGGCACTGGCCGATACCGTATATTTATAATCATAAGTATAGGCTGCATTCGCAAAAGCAGAACGGATCCGGTCCAGTTTTCCAAAAAGGTCTGCGCCAGTATTGATCTTACCGCTCCCAGACGGATTGAGGCTAAAAGTAGTGATCGTGTCCACACTTATCGAATTCCCGCTTGCAGCATCATAACCATAACGGGTATACTTATTGGCCTGGCTATCAAATTCAGAAAGTTCGTAGCCTGCAATTGCCGAAACTGCGTGTTTTTGCCATTCTCTTTCATAGTTGAGCTGCGCTCTGAAATTCTGAGCTGTGGCATTTGCTGTAGTTTGATATTGAATAGCACCCATAGGAACATTATATCCGCTTACCTTGCCTGCCGTTAAAATGGCATATTGATTAATTAAATTTCTGGTAAGACGAGCCTCTAGTCCACTAATTAATTCCGCACTGTTACTAATTCTCTGGTATTGATATTTCATCTCAGCACTTAATCCAGGAAGAAAAGTATATTTCAAACTACCATTCATGCGTAAATCATTTCCTTTTATACTTGTAGGCGACAAGCTAAGTTCATTCAAAGGACTGTACGACCAATCTAAAAATCCTTTTTCCTGTTGTGACACATTAAATTCATTGCTGTATTGCATCTCAAAAATAGTAGGATTTCCATTGGCGTCTTTATACATATAATATGGGGTGAAATTTGAACTTGATGAAATGCTAGCTATCGTACTGTCAATCTTTCCAGTCGTTCTGACATAACTCAATCCTGCACTCAGCTCCAGATTCTTCAGCAATTTCACAGTATGTTGTGTATTCAGCGTATACCGGTTGTTCTTATTATTTACCAAACTGTACAAATATTTGTCGTAACCGGCAGAAAAATAATGACTGGATTTGGCAGTACCCTTGCTGATGTTCAGGAAATATTGCTGGGAAACTGGTTTTCTATAAAAATACTTCAACTCTTCGTTACGGATATCATTAGTTCGCAGCGCATCCAGTTGCTTTTCTGTTTCAGCAGCCGGTTGCCCTAGGCGTTGCTGGTTCAGTATTCGCACTACCGGCGAAACCACCGGGTAGTTTACGTTGTCTGCAAGCGCCGCATCATACTTTCCATTGTTAAACAAAAAGCGTTCAATGTCAATAAAATCGGAAGAATTTAAGTAGTTCGGGTTGTAAAACAGATCAGGCTTGCCCGAAACCGTAAGATTCGTGTTTAAGGAAATGTTCAAAGACTGGCCATATTTGCCTTTCTTGGTGGTAATTACAATTACGCCATTACCCGCTCTTACACCCCAGATAGAAGCTGCCGCTGCATCTTTCAATACCGTAATATTGGCCACATCGTTAGGGTTGATGGAATTAAAGTCTCCGTAGAAGGGAAAATTGTCCAGAATGATCAAAGGCTGATCGTTGGCATAAATGGTGCTCCTGCCCCTGATGGACAAATCTAAGTTTCCGGAATTGCTGATCAATGTATTTTTGTTGAAGAGCAGCCCGCTGGTAATGCCTTCCAGTCTGCCCAGGATATCCGAGCTTACTCTGCGGTTTAACTGTGAGCTGTCTACCAATACAAAACTTCCTGTTGCACGTTCCTTTGGCGTTTTTTGATAACCGGTGCTTACAATTTCTATCTGCTGCAGGTTTACTTCTCTTTGCTGAACGGTGGGAGCTGGCTTATCTTCTGGTTTGGCCGATAAGGATTGTCCGGGGTTTGCTGCAATCCGTTTGTCCTTTACCACAATCATTTTGCCCAGAATAGCATAAGAAAAATGAAGTTTGGCCGAAATGTCATCCAGTACTTTTTTGAGTTCAACGCCGTTGTACCTGACATCTACCTGTCGGTTAACATTAAAGTCCTTTTCGTTCCAGGCTACACTAAAACCTGTCTGTTGTTTGATCTCATTAAAAAGTGTGACCAGTGGAATATTTTTGTGTGTATAGTCAAATTTCTGGGCTTTTACAGCCAGACTAAAAAACAACAAAACAAAAATGGTAATCCCCTTATTAAAATGCATTATTGTATCACGGTAACTTTCTTGCCTTCTACTTTAAATTGAACATTGGCGATCATTTCCAGCATATTCAGCACTTCTGTGATGTTTGCTGTTTTAGCGATCGTACCACCTAATAGCGCAGTCCCTGAAGGCTTGTTCTGATAAACTACATCTATATCGTACCAGCAGGCAACCATGTGCATCACATTTTCCAAAGGCATGTTCCTGAATATGAATTCACCGTTTTTCCAGGCTATAGCTGCTACTGCATTCACTTGTTTAACGGATAAAGCTGAACCTTTTAAGACAGCCTGCTGATTGGGCTTGAGCACCACGGCCTGACTGGTTTTAAGAAAGTTGCTGCCTGATTTTGTATCTATTGTACCCATAGGGTCAATTAGTGATGGGTCTGCGCTTTTCAATGCCACATCGTTTTGGAATGCCGGGGTAACACGCACACTGCCTTCAAGTAAGGTGGTTTTGATATCCGCTTCATTGTGATAGGCCCTTACATCAAAGTGCGTTCCTAAAACTTCTATTTCCTGGCCTTTGCTCTCTACAATAAATGGCACTTTGTGTGTTGTTCCATTGGTTTTGCTGGTTATTTTGGCAACTTCGAAATAGGCTTCACCATTTAACCGGACCCTGCGTTCGGCAAGCCCCGCAAATGTGGAGGGAAACTGGAGTTGGCTGGCCGTATTTAACCAAACCCTGGTTCCATCTGGCAGGGTTACCTGGTATTGCCCCGCAGTAGGGGTGTTTATGGTCATTCCCACTTTGGATGACAAAATAGGAGTTCCATCATCATAGGTTACACTAGTGCCATTTACAATCAATCCGGTTTTGGTATGGTCCAACAGGATCTGTTCGCCATTGCTTAAAGTTAATGCAAGTCTGTTGGAAAGCTGGGAAGTGCCGGTTTCAGCCTTTGGTGTCATAGCCGGTTTAAAAAATAACCAGGTTAAACCCAGTATGGCCATGGTAATTACTGCCGCAGTGCTCAGGCTTGCAATTAATTTTTTCGAAATGGCTTGTGCTGGCTTTTTATAAGTATCAGTCCGCATTTTCCTTATCAAATGCAAGGCCGTGCCCAGGTCAAAATGGAGCTTATGGGTATAAATACTACCTGTTTCATTTTCGCCAAGAAAAGCGATCAGCTCCTGGTACGATAGCTTACCTATCACATGGCCGTTTTGATAAACAGGCCAGTTATTCGCTTCATCTTTACGCATGAGCGGCAGTACTTCAGCAATTATTTGCTGGGAATGTAATTTAATCTGTTCCAGGTTACAATGCGTTAAATTAAAAGCCCTTTTAATTGTTATCCTCCATCCAAAAGTAATTAATTTTACTGCTTAATCCACAAGGGATAGTTTATTTTCTGGCTAACTTTAATTAAAGAAAAATAAAATATGCTTTTGCTTACCTCAATAATTAAAATTAGAGAATTTTAAGTTTAAAAAATAACAGTACAAAGTACTAATTAACGGAAATTATAATGTGAAAGCTTTCTTGAAAATTAAAGCCTGTTAATCAGCCTTGTGGATTTCTTAATATTGCTATTTGATAAAAAACCGCTATCTTTCCATGGCATATGGGCTTTTTGAACTTTTTAACCAGCATTATCTGCTTTTTTTTATTCCTGTTCTCCGTTAACCTGTTTTTCGCAAAACGAGGTAGCCGTACACTTAATTGTTTACTGGGAGTTATCTTTTTTTCCAGATTCGGTCAAATGCTGGTATTGTTGCTGGTAAATTCCAGTTATCAGGCAATTTTTCCATTTTTTCATCAGTTGTTTACTCCTTTGTATTTTGCAGCTCCGGCTTGTTTTTTCCTGTATATCTGTCATTTTATTGGGCCACGTAAAAGGCTGTCCAGGTGGGAATGGCTCCATTTTATCCCGGCGGCAATGGCCGTTATGCATGTCATTCCATGGCCTTTTTCTCCTGCGATCAACTGGTCTGCCATTTTAGCGCAGATTGTTGAAAATAAGCAACTCTTTATATCGGAAAAGAGCGGTCTGTTGCCTGCTTCCCTTTATTATATAGGCAGACCTATGCTGGTTTTAGGCTATTTACTTGCTACCTGGTATGTGGCCTTTAATTCCAAATTACTTAAAGCAAAAGAAAAACAGATCCCGGGTAAAAAATGGATCTTACTTTTTCTTAAAGCCGCCACCTTTTTTCAACTGATCAGCTTCCTGCCATTACTTGCAGGCACTCAGGACCGGACATTTGCCAATTCTATATTTGTGGTTATTGGCTGCGTGGTTTTATTGGCAATTGTTGTATTTATCCTCCACAGGCCGGAAATCTTTTACAGTTATTTATTTACACCTGCTGATGGGAGCGCTGAAGAGCATGTTGCTAAAGATTTTGTTTCTGTCTCTAAAGCAGCTGTTCCGCTTAAAGAACCCTTAACTCTTGTGCCTGCTTCAAAGAAGGTTA
This sequence comes from Pedobacter heparinus, assembly GCF_032678725.1. Lineage (GTDB taxonomy): Bacteria > Bacteroidota > Bacteroidia > Sphingobacteriales > Sphingobacteriaceae > Pedobacter > Pedobacter heparinus_A. The sequence goes on along the minus strand of NZ_JAVTSC010000025.1, from coordinate 3,414 downwards.
TTTTATTGCCCGATCAATCTTCAGCCTATGCCAGTTTGATGGTATCTTTTATGGAGAAAGACCAGCCTTTTTTATTGTCCGATTTTCAGATCATTGATCTGGCAGGAGCGTTAAATGTCCCTGTTCATCATTGTTCTTTTGTCATCAACAATGTAATTGATAAAAATTTTCGGGATTGGATCAATGGCTATCGCATTCAGCATTTTATGGTACAATATCCGCTTTATGCGCATAAAAAAACTATAGAGGCCGTTGCTCATGAATCTGGCTTTAAAAGTTTGGCAACTTTTTACAATGCATTTAAGAAAGAAACAGGTTTGATGCCTAAAGCCTATTTCTCACAGAAGAAAGTGTCATAAAAACTATCATTTTTTATACAACTATTGAATAGTTAGAGGAAAATATACCCCGAATTTAACTATTAGTAGTAAAATGTTGGGTAATTTTGGCCTCAATTATCCGTATATTTCAAATTTGTTAAAACGCTTATCAAATATCTAAAAATCGCTTAATCCCCTCAGTATGAAAAAAAATCTACTATTTGTACTTCGTGTGCTTCCCGTTGCCTTAACAATGTGCCTGCTAAACCCTGGTGGGCTTAGGGCTGGTGCAGCAGCCTCACGTACAGTGGGGCTTCCCACATTAGGGGTTGGCTTGGCTTTTCCGGCGCTTTATTTGGAACCGGATGCCACGCGCGTAGAACGCAAAGCATTCAGAATCGCTCGTAAAAAGGTTGAAATCAATTATGCATCCCTGTTGAATGATGCGAAACGCCACAGTGTTGAGGTGAAGGCTTTCAGGGCTGCTAATAACTTTTCTGTCGTGCCTGCTGTGGTACCTGCCGTTGTTCCAACGGATAGTAATTTTGACAGCCCAGTCAGTGCCCCGTATGAATTCATAACTCCTGAATCAATCGGTGGGGCTACTTTCAGTCTGGTAGCTCCCGCTGGTAAGAAAAGCACCATCACGGCTCCTACTGGAAACATTTCCATTACATCGGAAGATGTTGGCAAACCTTATGGGTACGATCTCGCCCTGATATTCAATATAGATAGTTCAAATGTTCTCGAGACGGGACCCCTGGATGCGCGAATCACTTCGACAGATGGTTCAGAGTTTCGTATTGTATCAATGGAAGTAGACACAGGTGCTGGCTTGGGAACCAGCCCAAACCTTACAGTAACGGGGTATCGTGATGGAGTTTCAGTTGCATCAGATGTTATTAATACTGGTAGTTCTGATTCATCGGGTTCTGTTACCTACACAAAAAACGGGGTAAGTCTCGGCTACGGCGGTGTCCTGACATTTAATACGGCTTGGCAATACATTGATGAAATTCGTTTTACCGGTACTACTACAGTAGTTGCAATCGACGATATGAATTTTGAACCCGCTGTTGTTTCTACACCCACTATCACCTCCGCAACCTATAACGCCAGCACTGGCGTAATAGCGGTAACCGGCACCAATTTCACCGCAACAGGTGGCGCTACTAATGATGTGGTTGCCAACAAATTTACCTTAACCGGAGAAGGCGGTGTTACCTACACGCTGACCGATACGCCCAATGTTGAAATTGGTTCTGCTACTACTTTTTCACTGACGCTCAGTGCAACTGACAGTGCTGCGATCAATCAGATCGTCAACAAAAATGGCACCAGTTCTACCGGCTTAACCACCTATAACCTGGCCGGTGCCGCGGGCTTTATTGCCGATTCGGCGGCGACTGCCGACCTTACGGGCAATGGTATTACGGCTTCCAGTGTCGGAACTCCTTCGATTACATCTGCTACTTATGATGCCAGTACGGGTGTGTTGGTAGTAACCGGTACTAATTTGAAGACGCTCAATGGTGCAACCAACGATATTGTTGCCAATAAATTTACACTGAGAGGGGAGGGTGGCAGTACTTACCTCCTGACTGATACTCCAAATGCGAACATCACTTCGGGTACCAGTTTTACCCTGACATTGAGTGCTACGGATAAAGCAGGTGCTAACCTTCTGCTTAATAAAAATGGCACGCTTTCTACGGACATCTCTACGTATAATCTGGCTGCTGCCGAAGATTGGGCAGCAGGCGCGGATGCGGCAGTATTGACGGCGGATACCACAGGAAATGGCGTCACAGTTAGCAATGTGGCAGTTCCCACGATTACCTCAGCAACCTATGATGCGAGTACTGGTACCCTGGTAGTAACCGGTACCGGGCTGTTGAAACGTTCTGGTGCAACCAACGATATTGTCGCCAATAAATTTACGCTAAGGGGGGAGGGGGGCAGTACTTATACATTGACTAATACCGCCAATGTGGAAGTTACTTCAGGCACCAGGTTTACCCTGATATTGAGTGCTACGGATAAAGCAGGTGTCAACCTTATACTTAATAAAAATGGCGCGCTTTCTACAGACATCTCTACCTATAATCTGGCTGCTGCCGAAGATTGGGCCGCAGGCGCGAATGCGGCGGTAGTGGTAGCGGATACCAATGGAAATGGAGTCACAGTAAGCAATGTGGCAATTCCCACGATTACCTCAGCAACCTACGATGCAAATACTGGTTCCCTGGTGGTAACTGGTACCGGGCTGCTGAAACGTTCTGGTGCAAACAATGATATTCTTGCCAATAAATTTACTTTTACTGGTGAAGGGGGTAGTACTTATACATTGACGAATACTTCAAGTGTGGAAGTTGCTTCAGTAACCAGTTTTACCCTTACGTTAAGCGTAGAAGACAAGGATGCAACAAATTTACTGCTGAATAAAAATGGCGCCAGCTCTACTGGAGGCACTACTTATAACCTGGCTGCGGATGAGGATTGGGCAAGAGGTACGGATGCGGCGGTAGTGGATGCTGATGTAACCGGTAATGGGATTATTGTTAGTAATGTACCAGTCCGCATAATTTCCGTTACTTCCAATGCCTCAAACGGCTCTTACGGGGTGGGGCCTGTTGCTATAGCAGTAGATGTTAACTTTTCTGCTGATGTAGACGTAACGGGAACTCCTCAATTGACGCTGGAGACCGGAACTACAGATCGTGATGTAAATTATTCATCTGGCAGTGGCAGTTCGACACTTAAGTTCACTTACATCATACAGGCAGGAGATAACAGTCAGGACCTTGATTATACCAGTACAGCTGCGCTGGCACTTAACAGTGGTACTATTAATGCAACAACTGGAGGCACAGCAGCTATACTTACCTTACCTGCACCTGGCGCTTCCGGCTCACTCGCTTCAAATACAAATATTATCATTGATACCCAGCGCCCGACAGCTACGGTTGTAGTAGCAGATAATGCATTGACGATTGGAGAAACCTCACTGGTAACCATTACTTTCAGCGAAGCAGTTACCGGTTTTAACAATACCGATCTGAGCATTAACAATGGTAATTTAACTGCTGTAAGC
>NZ_JAVTSC010000024.1:0-34437 GCF_032678725.1 Pedobacter heparinus | reverse complement strand
CCATGGCGAAATCCTTAAATACAATTTCTTACCACTGGATACATTAATATTCAGCCCGCCAAAGGTATAGGATGTGGGTGTTGTACCGGATACAAGCGAAAAGTTTGAGGTTATGCTGGTGAAATGAACACTATCCGTAGACCAGGCCATATTTACACGTCCTGCACCGGAACCATAAAAACCAATCATCAAGGCTACAGCGCTAACATTTAAATCATTTCCACTAAGCGGATTCATGATAAATTGCATAAACCGCGTACTGTCCGGCATGCTCTGGGCAGGCCAGTTATTTCCCGGGGGGAGACTGCGCTGCCCTCCGCTGATGTAGTCATGGATCGACAGTCCTGAAAGCTGTTGGGCGGAGGCTGCAACACTTCCAGTTACGGCTGCGCCTGGGTTTGCGGTTAAGGCCCAGTTTGCAGTTGCCGTAGTTTGGGCATAGCCATTACCGGCAGTTAAACAGTAAAGTATAGCAATGACGATACCGCACCATCTACTAGTATCCATAATCCTGCTTCAGCTTAGGATTCGATTCTGTAACAGACTGGGGCAGCGGCATCAGTTCGCTATGGTTAGCCTTAAAGTATTGCGCAAAATTAGTGATCCAGGTAGCTGTAATAGAGGCTACCCACGCCACTCTGGTATAACCAACAGGTAATGCTGAAGGAGTCGGGGCATATAGTGAATTGCTGAAGATGACATCCGGAGAGGCCGTTTTGTAATACATATTTTGGGGCAGGTTATTATAGGGTGCCTGTTTGTTCAGCATTTTGGTATAATTAGCCCTGGTTTCGCTGATCTTGCTGGCCAGTAGGTTCCAGCGGATCAGGTCATATTTTCTTACCCCTTCGCCCCCAAACTCAAAATAACGCTCATTCACAATGGCATTAAAAAAATCTTCTTTACCAGATGGTGTAATGCCGATAGCAGCTTCATTGCCTTTGAAAGCCCGTTTTCTAACTTCTTCGAAGGCTGTTTTTGCAGCCGGCCCCGGTCCGTTATTCAGTTCATTTTCGGCTTCGGCAAACATCAGCAATACATCAGAAAAGCGAAGTATCGGCCAGTTGATACCCGTTTGCTGACTGGCAGAAGTTGGCGCGGGGTTCCACCAGTCGGCCCTGAACTTACCACTGGTCATGTTTACCATGGTTTGTACAGCTTTAGTTTTATCCGCATTGTTGTAATAAGGGGCCAATGTTACATCCCGGCGGGTATCAGCTTCATGAAATGCATAAAAGTATAAAGGTACCGCACGGACAGAGCTGTTGCCAAGCTGTGCGGAGCCAGGTGCATAAAACCGTGGTCCATCGTAATAACCGATGCGGCCACTGATGTCCTTGCCCAATGCAACTTCAAACATCACTTCTCCGTTCGGCTCGATCTTAAAGGCATCAATGTTATTTTTGAACACGTCCTGAAATGATGGGTTCAGCGCATGCTTGTCCCGGCGCTGCATCACTTCATTACATTCATCCCGGGCAATCTGGTAATATTTCAGGTAATCTGCTTTGCGTTCCATTTGTTCAGAGGCTGCCCTTAAAGAATATCCGCCCCTGAAAAGTGCAATCCTTGCACGAAGGCCTTTTACAGCACCTTTGGTAATGCGTTCATCAAGTGCTACTCCGGGATCATTTCGCCAGGGCACCAGATCGGCAGCCAGCTTAAGGTCTTCCAGCAAATGGTCATAGATCACATCACGATCTGTTTTTGGTAAAAAAAGATCGGCCTGGTCAATGGCAGGCTCAAATATGGCCGGAAGGTCACCCCAGTTCCTGATCAGCTCCAGGTAAAATTGTGCCCTCAGGGTAAGCGCCTCTCCGTAAAGCCTTTTGAGTTGTTGCTTTTCTGTTTCGGAGCCGTTGCTGTACATGGCCATAGCCGGAATATTCTTGATACAGATATTGGCCCGTTCTACTCCTGTATACAATTGCTGAAAAGGCAGGGTAAGCTGTCCATTGGTAGCTTGCAGGTTATAACGGGAAAGATCGCGGGAATTGTTATCTGGAGCAGAAGCATTGGTTACGCCAATAAATTCATCTGTGTCGTAAGGATACATCATACTCAGGCGGCTGCCATAGCCGTTGTCGCCGGTCAATTGTTCGTAAACGCCCATTAGCGCACTGGTGGAATTGGCCACATTGCTGAATACAAACTGCTCATCGAAAGCCGATGGCGGAGCCAGGTCCAGGTATTTTTTACAGGAGACCAGCCCTAGCGTTGCGGTTAAAATAAGGACGATTATTGCGGATAAAATTGATTTCGTTTTCATCTTTTCTACGGTTGAGGTTAAAGGGAAAGGTTGATACCAAACAGATAAGTGCGGCTGCGCGGATAAGCAGAATAATCCACGCCAGGCGTTACAGGATTTGAACTGCGTACATTTACTTCCGGATCGTAGCCCGAATACCCGGTAATGACGGCTACATTATTTGCAGTAACATACACTCGCAGCTTGTTTATTTTTGCTTTGCTTAGCAGTTTAACCGGAAAAGTATAGCCCAGGGTAATGTTGTTGAGCCTTAAAAATGAGCCATCTTCAATAGCCCATGAGGTAGGGTAAAAGGCGCCCGTTCCGGTAATCGGCATCCAGATATCAGCGTCCTTATTTAAGGCTGCCAATTGGTCTGGAGCTATTCCCGTTACCTGCGCAGCCCCACCAACAACAGTAACCTTTTGTACCACCACCCCATTGGCATCAATGGTTTTCCAGCGATTGTTCATAATGGCCAGCATATTGGTATTGGGCGTATAACTATTGGTAAATTCAACCTTATTGGCATTGTAAATGTCGTTACCCACTACAAAGTTCAGGAACACACTCATGTCAAAGTTCTTATAAGTGAACTGCTGATTAAAGCCTCCGGTAAACTTAGGCGTGGCGTTTCCAATGATGTCTTTGTCGTTTTCTGTGACGATGTTGTCGCCGTCACGGTCCTTCAGCTTCATCCAACCCGGCTGTGCGGTACCAATAACTCCAGATCCGTCTGCAACACCGGCCTTCAGGGTATAAACCTGGGTGGCAGGATCATAATTAAAATCCTCCACTTTGTAAAAACCATCCGATACAAATCCATACATAGAACCTACGGGTTTACCTACCTGTACAATGTAATCGGAGGGTTGGCCGGAAACAAAGGATACTGCCGGTGCCGGAAGATAGCTGGACGCTGCGGATAATCTGTCGATCTTGTTCCTGTTAAAGGCCAGGTTGAAATTGCTTGTCCAGGAGAAGTTCTTGTTTTGTACCGGAATGGCATTTAACTGGAATTCGAGCCCCTTGTTGGAGGTTTGGCCAACGTTTTGCAACTGGGTGATATATCCCGAAATGGAAGGGATCCGCACATCCAATAAAAGGTCGTTTACCTTGTTTTTGTAAGCGTCTATGTTGAGCTGCAGCCGGTTGTCCCAGAGCGCAATGTCCAGACCAATGTTCTTTGTTACCGTCGTTTCCCACTTCAGGCGTTTATTGGCCAGTGCAGAAGAGGTAAAGCCAGCGTTGACCACTTCATTTAAAGCATATTTTGCGTTTGTAGCAAAAGTAGTCAGGTAAAGGTAATCGCCTATCCGGTTGTTGCCCGAAGCTCCGTAACTGACACGGAGTTTTAAATCGGAAATAAAGGCAATATCTTTCATGAAATCCTCTTTTGAGATCCGCCAGCCTAAGGAGCCTGAAGGGAAATAGCCCCAGCGCTGATCTGCAGCAAATTTTGAGGACCCATCGGTGCGAAAGCTGAACTTGGCCAGGTATTTATCATTGTAAGCATAGTTTAAGCCTCCAAAGAACGAAAGCAACCGGCTTTCGGTAATTACATTAGCCGGAAATAAGGGTGCGCTTAGGCCCAGGCTAAGCTGCCCAAATGCTTTTTCTGGCGTAATGCCCATCGGAAATTGTTTCAGCTGATCGAGCTGGATCTCATCTCTTAAATTATAGATCTCCTGCCCCAGTAATGCGCTGAAGTTGTGTGTTTTCTTTTTCAGCGTATAGGTAAACACATTGGAGTTGTTAAAACTGAAGCGTTTGGTGGCATTGATGTTTACAATTGGCAGGCCAGCCCCATTTTGCCGGGCATTCGAGGTAAAATAATCATCAAAGGCGTTGATGGTGCTGTTGGTAAAATTACCTCCGGCGGTAGAACGGAAAGAAAGGTGTTTGCTTAAGGTATAATTGATATAACCGTTAATATTCAGGTTGTTTGATGGCCGGGACCGGTATTGGGCGTCGCTCAACTGAATAGGGTTCAGCACCCCTAAACCGTTACCGGTATTGGTATCGTTAAAATAATCTTCGTCCTGTACATCATCGCTCAGGCCGGTGGTATTTAAAGGTTTGTACTTGATGGTATGCCTGAGCAGGCTGTAAGTAGCCGTTGCTTCGCTGGTAGATACCCCCGAGCCAAAGATCTTTTGGTCGTTGTACCTCATGCCAAAACCAGCTCTTAGCTTCTCACTGGCTCGATGATCGAGTTTCAGGTTAAACAACTGCCTGTTAAATTTTGAATTCAGCATGATCCCCTGCTGCGCATTATTGGTATAGCTGACATTAAAGGTTGTAGCTTTACCCCCACCAGTTATGGCAACAGTATGTGTCTGTGAAAGGGCATCACGCCCAAAAGTTTTTTCCTGCCAGTCTATGGCTGCTGTATTTTTATATTGACCGATATCAGCAAAATCACCGTAAACCTGTTGAAAAGCAGTTTCATTATTGGTCAGGCCACGGGTCCTTTCATATTGTCTGAGCACAAAGTCGTATGGGCTCATCACTTCCAGTTTGTTCTGGAGCTGCGCCAATCCAAAAAAGCCGTTATAGCTGATCCGGGTTTTTGCTTCTTTGCCTCCCTTGGTAGTGATCACGATCACCCCGTTGGCACCTCTTGCCCCGTAAATAGCAGTTTCTGAAGCATCTTTTAACACTTCAACCGATTCGATATCGGTTGGTGCCAGGTTAGACAGACCATCTTCTACCTGTACACCATCAATGATGTATAATGGCGAATTGTTTTGCGTGATGGAGCCCCCGCCCCTCACCAATATCCTGACCTCAGCACCCGGCATGCCTTCATTGGCAGTAACCTGTACACCAGCAAGACGGCCAGCCAGCGCCTCAGCTGCAGAATTTACAGGGATATCTTTCAGCTGCCTGGCATTTACCGAGGCCACTGCCCCGGTAATGTCTTTACGCTGCAGGGTTTTGTACCCGATGGTAACCACTTCATTTAACATATAGGCTTCGGGTTGCAGCCTTACGATGAGGTCCTTTTCATCACTAACCTTTACTTCTTTTGGTTTATATCCAAGATATTTAAATAGGAGTGTAATTTCTCCATTAACAGGTAATGCCATTTTAAAAGCGCCGTTAATGTCTGTACTTACTGCAATAGCCTGCCCTTTTACGCCAACAGATACGCCCGCCAGCAGCTCATCTTCTGCCTGGCTCATGACTTTGCCCGAAATGGTACGGTTTTGTTGTTGTGAAAAGGAAATGCCGGCAAAGAGCAGTAAAATAAAAAGTAGTGGTATAGATCTTTTCATAATGTTTGGTTATAGCTGGTTTAGCACGATTGGTCTATCGTTTTATAACAAGATTACATTATTCTGAGGAAGATATAAGCGATTTAAGGTTAAAAAAGTATGCAACCGTTATCGAGAACGTTCTCGACAACGGTCTCAATGATTTTATATGCCTATACGTTATTCAACAAAGACAGTAAAAGTATATTCGTATAGATAAAACCCTAAATTTAAATCATGATGAGACCTATATCAAAAGCCTTAATTGCCTCAGTAATGCTATTATTTGTATTGGTAAGTTTTAAAAACGAGCAAAAAAAGGTAAGCATTTATTCAATCGGAGACTCTACCATGTGTGATTTTATGCCGGACTATCTTTCACAGTTTGGTGGAGAGAACTATCCCATCAGGGGCTGGATGCAAATGATGCCTGGCTTTTTTAATGACGAAGTGATTGTCCACAATGCGGCCCGCAGCGGCAGAAGTTCTAAAAGTTTCAGGACCGAGGGGCACTGGAAACCTGTTATTGATCAGGTTAAGGCTGGAGACTATGTGTTTATCATGTTTGGTGCAAATGACCAGAAACCCGATACCGCCAGACATACAGACCCGCAGACCACCTATCGCCAGAACCTGCTGAACTACGTCAACGAAACAAAGGCAAAAGGCGCATATCCTATCCTGTTTACCTCACTGGTACGCCGAAGCTTTGGTAAAGATGACAAACTGCGCGACACCTATGGAGATTACGTAACGGCGGTACGCAATCTTGCCAGGGAAACCAATGTGCCACTGATAGATCTGTATCAAAAATCATGGGACCTGGTAGAGGGTTATGGGCCAGAGGAATCTAAGAAGCTGTTCCTGTATATTGAACCAGGAAAATTCACCAAACTGCCTGAAGGCAAAAAAGACGACAGCCATTTATGCGTATTTGGTGCCACTGAGATTGCGCGTCTCGCGGCCCAGGGCTTAAAGGAGATCAAGTCGCCACTTGCCGGCTACCTAAAGTGACACAATACAATCAATCTCTACTTTAATCCCTTCTGCCAATACAGACTGTACTGTAGTACGCGCAGGTTTAATACCGGTAAAGTACCGGCTATAGACTTCATTATACCGGTCAAATTCGTTGATGTCTGCCAGATGTGCCGTACATTTTACGACATCATCCATACTGGCACCTGCAGCTTCGACAATAGCTTTGATATTATCCAGGGTACGGGCAGTTTCTTCTTCTATGGTTCCCAAAACAAATCTTGAGGCTTTAAAGTCGACCGCGGCCTGGCCGCTGACAAAAAGAAAACCATTGATCACTACGCCATCTGAATAGGCTCCGGTTACAAAATCCGGATCTCGGTCCGGATGTTTGATCTGTACTTTTTTCATCGTTGATATTTAGGTTATTTTCTACAAGATTACTATTCATTTATAAAAATGAGCAATAATAACCATATAAAACAATGCGAGCGTTCTCAATAACGTTGCTCTGAGCAATTACCTTCCCTATCCCTCTCCCCCTGCCTCCGTTATGCCTGGCCTGTCGGCTTAACCTTCGGGCGTAGTTACTTCATAGTTGCCTCACCCTCGCTTCGATTGAGGATGTGTCAAGTATGGCGAAGGTTTGGCGCAGCTAGGCCTCAACAGCAGAAGCATTGGCCATGCATAGCAGATGCAGTGGCGTGCCATATATCATCTCATTGTTCTGGCCCACTTTTATTTTATCCTTTGCTTCAACTCCTTTTTGGTAAACTCCTTTTTTAAGATGTCCGGGCTATCAGCCGCTGTATATTCCTGCTTTACGGCCAATACTTCATTTGCATTGCCATCCGTATAAAAATGTGGTGTTACAAACCCATAAAGACTTTTAGAATTCTGAAGGGTTTTGCCTTCTAAACCTATACCTTCCGTCGATTTTAAATAGCTAACAGATAGAATAATGCCAGGTTTGCTGTTTGCGTTGGATTGGCTGTTGATGCCCAATGCCGTTCCCGGGAAAACCGTTTGTCCTTCTTTTACAGCAATGCTGCCATGTTTAAAACCTTTGTAGGTAGCCAGGGTACCATCGGCATGCTCAATGATCATCTCGTTGACTTTGCTGCTATATACAGCATTATTTGCATCTCCGGTTTCATATAGGTCTTTTACTGAAACAACAATCCCTTTCCGGACCGCAGTTACGGTATCTTCAGTTTGTGTATAAAATTTGTACACTTTCCAGTCCTCTGGTGTTGTATTTCCAAAATACTTTGCACCTAAAAAGCCTACGTCACTTACTTTTACTTTTGTTCCTTTTTTGCAGGGAAGTATATAGATAAAATCAGCATCGTATTTTGGTCTTAATTTCCCCCTTATGGAAGCATAGGTATAAGAAAAACCAATGCCCCGCTCCTTGTCTGTCGGTTTCAAAGTGAGCAGGCTGCCCGAATAATGCACAGCGCTCAATTCCTGTTCATCGCTTTCGCTGCAGTTACTGAGCTGCCTGAATTTGAGTATCACGGTGTAGCTGCCGGGGTCGGTTTTTTCATATTCAAAAGCAACAGTCTTATCTGAGTTAACAGTATAAGTAACTTTTAACGGGCGTTCCTGTGCGTTAATATTTGTTGTTGTACCACAAAAAATAGAAAAAAAGAGTACGAGTGCGCTGAAGTGATGTTTCATCATATTTTGAAAGACGTTTATATCCGGTCACAATTTAAATATTTAATGTGAAATCCGTGTTAAGTGCCAGGTATTTTGCCACGGTAGTAAATAGCCGTGATTACAATACCAATTATGCCATTAGCTGGATGGTAGTAAATGATGTACAGGAGTTTATTATTGTTGTCTAAGGGATTGTTTACATTTACGCTATGGAAATTCTTTCTGGACGTGTTTTATGGTTATCTGATTCTGATTTTCTGGATTTTTCGCTTGTTGATAAGATCGGTGTTTTATTTACCGGAGTTAAACCGCTACATAAACTTAAAGGGAATGCTGTATTAACGACTGACAGGATAGTGCTGATTGCTGATACAGAAGATGAGCTCAGTATCAATTTAAAAGACATTACACAGCTATATATGGGTTTTGACGAGATTTATAAACCCGCGTATGTCAAAAATTTTGGTACATTCTGGCAACCGCTCAGGATTACCTACTGCGGAACTGATTCGGTTGAAAAGAAAATTTATCTTGTAATTGACCATAATTTTCTCTCGTCCGGTAATCAAACCTGGTTTAATTGTTTAACGGAGATGTTGTCATAGGGTGTGGGTTGTGTAACACATGGGTAAGGTTTACTTTCGTATTCGGAAATGGTCTTTTAGGATGAAATTCTGCTCTAAACTGAATTTTATCTACAATATACAGGGCATTATAATAAAAATCAGATATATTTTTGAAACCTAAAATCATGGCATTCCTTGCCGCATATCACCATCTTTTTTGCCGCAGTCGGCCCATGTATGTTAGCCATACTATATATACATTTGAAAGCCGCAAGGATACTCAATTATGAAAATGGAAAAAATCGAACATATCAATTACATCAAAGCACCCATCGCAGATATTTACACCACATTAACAACACAAACCGGACTTGGCGCTGTTTGGACAGAACAATTGATCGTTAAGCCCGAATTAGGTTTTATCAATGAGTTTGATTTCGGAGATAACTATGGTACGAAAATGGAAGTAGTCGAACTTTCTCAGAACAAAAGGGTGCTCTGGAAATGCATAGCAACCGACCCGGAGTGGGTAGGAACAGGTATCTCGTTTGATCTGACAGAGAAGGATGGAGTAACAACAGTCGTTCTCAAGCATTTCGATTGGCGCGAACTGACAGAATTCTACCGATGGTGCAACTACAACTGGGCCATGTTCCTTTTAAGCCTCAAAAGTTACTGTGAAGATGGCCAGGGAACACCCTATCAAAAACGGAAGTTTTAGTTCATTATGATGCTAAACCCAACCGGCCTTACATACATAAAACTATTATTCATACTGATATCCGAATAAAGCCGGCTATTCCGCGCAGTCATGCAGCCTTGAAGAGTATTGCTGAATTAATCTCTATCTTTACAAAAAATGAACAGGTCAAAGAAACATACACCAATCTATAAACAGGCGCTAGTGCTCCTTATCGGACTGTGCTGCTTGTTTCCTTGTTCAGTAAAAAAAGCATTCATCAGCACATTTGATGTTGCATTCAGCAGCCCGATCAACAAAACTAACGCTGCAAATTTTAACCTGGGATGCAGTGATTTCAGGATTGGTAAAAAATGCAGCTCCCTCCGGGTAAAAGCAGAACAAAGGTTCACAATAGCGGATCTGTCATACAACACCCGGCTAAATGCATCCGGCACTTATGGCGACAAACTGCAGCCCAAAAATTGTTTCCGGCCCACCGGAAACAGCCCTCCAAAATATATTCTATATAAACGGTTAAAGCTTCATCTGGCATAAGTCAGTAACTCAAAATAGCTTTACAAATCGTTTAATAAAATATAAAATCAATGAAGATCAATCATTTTCCTAACGGGTCCGCCGGTACGGCAGGTCTGTTTATGCTCGCAATGCGCCTGGTAATAGGCTGGACATATTTTTCCGCTTTCTGGCGCAGGCTGGTTCTGGACAACAAACTCATTCCCGATGAAGCAGGATATATCGGCGAAAAGTTCAATCATTTTTTACCCAATGCACTGGGGATAAAGCCAATAATTGAGTACTTGGTTACACATCCTGATGCTTTACAAACAGCAATGGTCACTTTCACCATTGTGGAAGCCGTTGTTGGACTTTTTCTCATTTTTGGTTTATTTACCAGGCTCATGGCTGCCGGAGTTTTTGGTCTGGCAATGGGGATACTTTTAGGCTCGGGCTGGATCGGCACAACCTGCCTGGACGAATGGCAAATTGGCGTTTTGGGCGTATCCGGCGGCTTTACGCTGTTCCTTACCGGAAGCGGATTGTACTCACTGGACAATTTCATGCTTGGAAAAAACCTAAACTTTACACATAAAAAATGGTTTAGCTGGGTTGCTTCAGGAGAATTACCTGCCCCCCATCCAAAAACCCTTGTATTAACTGGTTCAGTGGCCATTTTAGGCCTTACCCTATTTACCAACCAGTACTTTCACGGCGGTGTTTGGGGAACCCTTCATAACAAATCTGTAAAACCAAAACTGGAAATATCCAACATCACACGCCACAACTCCACACTTAAGTTTGAAGTGTACAGAACACAGGGTGCCGACGTCTACGGTTCTTTCCTTATTGGTATAGCCATCCTGGATGCAAATGGAAAAGTAATAAAAGCACTCGACGGAGCGCAGCTTTCAAAGTTTCCGCCGTCCAGCATTAAAAACCATTATGTGGCCAGGATAAAACCCGGGAAACATAGCCTGATCATCCCCCTTGGCGCCAAAGCGGATTTAACGCTCGATGGGATAGTCCTCAAAGATGCCGGAACCTACCAATTGAAGCTCACAGATATCAGTGGCCTGGAGTGGACGGTCGATATCTGACGGCTAAATATTCTTTTTCCTATTTTCTCATAACCCTTTAAATAAATATCTCTAAAATGGAAAACCCTGCCTAAGCCGGGTTTTCCTAATTGATAAAAATGCAACGGCGGGAACATAAAAAAAAATAATCATGTTGATAATTGTATATTAGATTATTGAATGTGACATCTACCAATTCACAAACACTATGGACATTACACATTACCAGATACATCCGGCATTAAAAGGATGTGTAGCGTCAATTTTTACGATGAGTAGAAATGCTGATGAAAACGGAGAACTTGTACAAACGGCTATACCCAGCCATGAATGCTACCTGAGTTTCGAATTTGATACGGATTTTAGCGTTAAAAACTCCATAACAGGTGTTTTATCCCCCACACATCAAACCACCATCATTCCTCCACAGCTGATCAATACGGAAATCAGCGGAAAAACCATTAAGGCAATTATGCTGAAATTTAAGCATGCCGGTTTTTACCGGATGTTTAAGGTTCCGATCAAGCAGTTTAACAATGAATGCCATAATGCAAGGGATGTTTTTCACAGAGAGTTTGTGGATTTATACGACAGGATGATGGGAACAGCGGGTTTGGCGGCTAAGGTTAAGGTCTTAGAGAGTTATTTACTGAAAAAAGTACCCACTGCCGAACCTTATATGCCCATAGATTATGCAGTAGAACGTTTGTTATTTAACCATGGAAACATTCCCATAGCAGGGCTGGCCTCCAGTGCCTGCATGAGTGTGCGGCAGTTGCAAAGAAAGTTTATGGAGCGTTTTGGCCTGTCCCCGAAACACTTTTCCAAGTTCATCCGGTTTGGCAATGCCTATCACATGAGAAATTTATTTCCTGAGCTTACCTGGGGACAGATTTCTACCCAATGCGGCTATTTCGACCAGATGCACCTGATCCATGATTTCAAATCCATCGCCGCACTGAACCCCTGCGAGCTGGATGATAAAATGTCTGCATCGGCTATTTTACTCATTCCTTCAACAGAACTGCTAATTTAGGTTTCCGTACAAAACTTGTCGCATTTTTACTATGTACCTGGTATCGTTCATTGTTACTTTAGCGAAAGTAATGCATAGCATTACAGAAAAAACTGCACCTATAAGCTTCAAAATGTTCCGGTAACGGAAATTTAAAAAAGCTTTTTACATCTAACCTATAGATCTATGGCAGAAGTTGGTACCATTGAAACAATTGCATTGGAACTGGGGCAGGCCCTAAAGCCTTTGTCTACTTTACTTACACCCGATTTTTTCGAAAAACTGGGCGTCCCCTTGCCACAGAGCTTAAAAAACAATGCAGCGATAACTACTAAACTTAATGAAGCCAAAAGCCTTGCTGCTGGCCTGCCGGCACAAATAATTGACCTGGAAGCTGCCATTTCTGCTTCAGATCCCATTCAAATTATTGAAAAAGGTGCGGTACTGGTCGGCACCATTAAAAACCTGATGATCAAGCTCAAAGAGCTGGGCACGGCAGTAAATACGGCTGCCGGCAATGTTCCTGGTGATTTGAAAGACCTGGCCGATAAATTGCCTGTCAGGATCCTGGAATATTGCCTGGTGGGTTACCTGGATGAACACCTGCCCTTAATGACCCGGGCAATGAACCTGATCGGGGTGATTGACAAAGAAGTCGTGTTGCCTGCCGGGATGGTTTTAACCAACCCTTTGCCAGCCACTGTACCCAGGAGGTTTTACCTGGACCGCATTCCAAAAATGCTGTCCGATCCGCCAAAATACCTGCAGGACACTTTTAAACTTGGATTACCCTCCCCCGCCTTTAATGGAAAGGAGCTGTTGACTAAAATCCAGGGCTTATTGATCAGCCTCGGCTATCCTGCAGAGCTAAGCCTAACCAACCCGTTGGTGCTGGAATCTGAATTTTTTAAGGCCGAAGCCGATCTTACGGCCAACCCTCCGGGGCTTAAATTTGAAGCCCATGTAAGTGGCGACAAAACCTTTGATAAGGATTATACCATTTCCAGCTTATGGAAAGGCAAGATCCACAACCACCGGAACTTTGCCGCCGGTTTAAAGGCTAAACTCCAATACCCTCTAAAGCTGACGCTACAACCCAGCGGCGCGGCAACTATGGAAACATTATTGTCACTAAAAGCGCAAAAAAACAATAATGACCCCATCATGCTGCTTGGCATAACCGGCGGCACGCGCTTACAAGCCAAAAGCATCAGCGCCAGTATCGGCATCAATGCGCTTAATGTAAGTTCAGGTGCGCAGGTAGCACCTGCCATGCAAATCGCTATAGAAGAAGGTAAACTGGTCATTGATTTTTCGCAGGGTGATGGTTTTATCCAGTCGCTGCTTGCCAATGTGAATGCAGAGGCGAAATTTGACTTAACTGCCAGCTGGGATCCGGATAAGGGCTTAAGACTGCAGGGCAGTGGCGGTGTCGACATCATGATTCCCCTGCACCTGGATCTGTTTGTGGTATCCATTGAAGGTGTTTACTTTAAACTGGGCTTTTCCACATCAGCTGGCCTTACAGTAGGTTTAAGCACCATCATTAAAACCAACCTGGGCCCATTGGTGGCGGTGGTAGATGGGATTGGCACCAATCTGCCCATCACTTTCCCCGAAAACGGAGATGGAAATCTTGGACTGGCCAATTTAGGCGCAGACTTTTCGCCACCAACCCGTATCGGATTGTCTATAGATACCGGCGTGATTAAAGGGGGTGGCTTTTTAGGCATAAATGTAGCCAAAGGAGAATATACCGGTGCGCTGGAGCTTTCATTTCAGGGTTTCATAGACCTGAAAGCCATTGGCATCATCTCTACAAAAATGCCCGACGGCAGCGAGGGTTTTGCGCTGCTGATTTTAATCACTGCCGAATTTACCCCAATGCAACTGGGTTTTGGATTTACGCTGATTGGCGTAGGCGGATTGTTGGGTGTAAACAGAAAACCTTATGTAGCCGCCATACAGGAAGGCGTAAAAACAGGTGCCATCAGCAGTGTACTTTTTCCGCAAGATATTGTCAATAACATTACCCGGATCATCAGCGATCTGCAGCAGATATTCCCGATCTCGAAAGGTGTATTTGTAATTGCACCTATGGCTAAAATTGGCTGGGGAACCCCTACGCTGATTTCACTGGAAATGGGGATCATTATTGATGTGCCTTTAACAGAGATCGTAATACTTGGCGTACTGCGCTGTGTATTGCCTACCGAAGAGACTGCTATTTTAAAACTGCAGGTTAACTTTGCCGGGGGTATCAACTTTAGCAAAGGGCTGTGGTTTAACGCCAGCCTGTTCGACTCGCGCTTACTGGCTTTTACCCTAACGGGCGATATGGCACTTCGCATAGGCTGGGGTGACAATCCGATGTTTGTATTGTCTGTAGGCGGTTTTCACCCTGCCTATAACGAGGTACCTGCAGACCTGAAAGGCATGAAGCGGATTACCATATCCCTCCTTTCAGGCAAAAATCCAAGAATCAGTGTTGCTACCTATTTTGCCGTAACTTCAAATACGGTACAATCGGGTGCCCGCGTAGAATTGTATGCCGCGGCCTGCGGATTTAATGTTTTCGGTTACCTGGGTTACGACCTGCTGGTACAGTTTAATCCTTTCTATTTCATTGCGCAGATAGAAGCCGGTATCGCATTGCGACGGGGCAACAGTGAAATTGCAGGTATACACCTTGCCGGGCAACTGAGCGGGCCTACTCCATGGCATGCGCTTGGAAAAGCCAGCCTGAAAGTACTTTTTGTAAAAGTAAGTGTGAAATTTGATGTAACCTGGGGAGACCAGGCTCCCGCACAGCCAGAAGAACTGGAAAATGTGCTGTTGCTGGTTGAAGCCGCTTTACAGGACGACCGCAACTGGATGGCCAGCCTGCCCCCCAATACCAACACCAATGTTTCGCTCCGCAAACTTGAATTAACCGATGGAAAAATTATCATCCATCCTTTTACCATTCTTTCCGTTAGCCAGAAAGTAGTGCCCCTGGAAATGGACATCAATAAATTTGGCCATAAAAAACCTGCTCCGGATACCCGTTTTACCTTAAAGAACGAGGACAATTCCAGCCCGCAATATGTAAATGAAGAATTCGCCATCGGCAACTTTGTAAACCTGAAAGACAACGAGAAACTATCCCGAAAATCTTTTGATCAGATGAAAAGCGGCCTGACTTTCCAAACCACCAATGCCATGATGCATGGCGTGGAGCTGCAGAAAGAGGTGAATTATGAAATGAGCTATGTGCACCGCAAAAAACTGACGCTGAGGATCAGAAATTATAAGTTCTGGGACAAAGCTTTCGCCATTTTCTCCAAAGGCAATGCCATCAGCAAAAATGTTTATTCCATAAGTAATAAACTGGCCACCAATGCCCCTGCTAAAGTAGAGGTGGGCCGCGGGAACTACAGCATCGTAAACATTAAAAACCTGGAGCCACATGGGGCCATGCAAGGTCTGCATTCGGAAGCAGAGGCTTATGCCCTGCAGGGGGAGCTGCTCCGGAAAAATCCGGAATTAAAAGATCAGTTACAGGTAGTTTCACAATTTGAATTGATATGAGTATAACTGTTGCAAAATATACCTTTGGATCCTGGTTGCGTAAAGGCATTGGCGGCCGCATTAACCAAACCGATAACCTTGGAGACGGATCGGCCAGCAATACAGAGCGCGCTACCGTAGATGTGCAGCTCAATCTAAATGACAAAGCCGTCCCAAAACGTTTTGAATTGCTAGGCCCCGGTGATGTGATCGGCATCAATCCGGCGATGGTGGTACGTACTGAGCCCCGGAATTACGTCAATAACTTTGAGCCCAACTACCTTCCTTTTATCGAGTTTTATGATGAGGATTTTGTATGGCGGTATACGCCCGCAAAAGCGAATGGCGAGAACCTGAGGCCCTGGCTGGCACTCATTGTACTTAAGGATGCTGCCACACCTGGCATGGCTGAGTTTAGTTTTAATGAGCAAAGCATCCCCCTGCCCAGGGTTACGGTAAATAAAGCCGATCACCTGCCACCGGTTACCCAGACATGGGCATGGAGCCATGTTCATGTGAATGAAGGGCATGCATCAACCACGGAGTTCGAAGCCTTTCTGAAAACACTAAGTGACCTGGACAATGCCAATAGCGATAAGATCATCAGCAGGTTAATGTGCCCACGCAAATTAGAAACCAATACGGCATACCGTGCTTTTGTGGTTCCTGCTTTTGAAACCGGAAGGCTTGCCGGTCTGGCCAAGGAAACAACTGGTGTAGATGCACAACAACCCTCCTGGAAAGCTGGTGAAGAAAACACTGAGCTTCCGGTATATTACCACTGGTCTTTCCAGACCGGCGACAATCAGGATTTTGAATCGCTGGTGAAAATTCTGGAACCACGTATTATGGACGAGCGCCTGGGCATCCGCGACCTAAACGGTACAGATCCGGGCTTTGGCATGACGGTAGGTACCAACATCGGCAATACTTTGCCTGACGGTACACCAGAGATCATTGGTTTGGAGGGGGCGTTAAAATCGCCAAGTACGAAATCAAATCCGCAGGTGCTGGATACCAGCCGACCTTTTTTCACACAACTGAAAGACATTTTAAACTTCCCTTCTGTATTGCAAAAAAGCAGCAATACGGCCATTGATCCGGTAGTAGCTCCACCAATTTACGGGCAAAATCATGCCATGACCAACGAGATTGCCATCAACGACAATGGCTGGCTGCACCAACTGAACAAGGATCCCAGAAATAGGGTTCCAGCGGGTTTTGGAACCAATGTGGTACAGAAGAACCAGGAAGATTATGTGGCCAGGGCCTGGAAACAGGTAGAGAAAATCCTGGAAGCCAACCGTAAAATACTGTTTGTTTCCTTTTCCATGAATGTGGTACAGGGAATTTCTAAAAAGTTTACGGGCAAATTGACACCCGAAAAAACACTTTTGTTCTTCTCCCCTTTGCTCAAAAAAGTAAAAGGTTCGCCAACAACCCTACACTACCAATTGCAGGAAAGTCTGCTGCCATCAGCAGCAGTAAGTACCACTTTACGGCGCATCATCAGACCACGGGGGCCTTTTTTCAAAAAAATTGCTGTTGCAGACCCTTCGTTTTCGCATAGCGGAATGCTGAATGACATCAATGAAGGTAAAATATCGGCAGCTCCGTCCAGATTGGTACCGGAAGGCCTGCCTACAGTAAAAGACCTGACTAAAGACTTCCCAAAAACAAATTATGGCCCAGGGCTTACCTGGATCTTGTCGAACCTGTTGCTCTGGCTGATCCTGGTATTGCTGGCCATTTTACTGTTCGGCTTATTTACCGGTGCCTGGACATTTTGTTTCATTGCGGCATTAATTGCGGTGGCTGCCTATTCCTATGGTAAGAAGCTGAAAAACATACCTACAGAAAATGATGCCTTTAACCAACCGGAAGCACTGGTTGAGGCGCTGACGGACCTACCGCCAAAACCGGGTTTTGTATTTACAGAAACCAACCCTGTGACTACAGAAAGCAGTTCGGGCAGTACGGTGATCACTACACAACCTCAGGTAAGCAGCTCGGCAGACAATCCCTTATCTTATCTTTCTGTGGGTTCATATACGCCCGCGGCGGCTGGCAAAGACAGTGTAGAAGCTGCAAATTTCAGAGCTGCAGCATTAGACCTCAACCTGAGGCAGGCCATTGCCATTCCGGAAAAAAAATATACACGTTTTGACATGGCCAATGCGCAGGAGAAACTGCAACTGGCAACAGATCCCAGAAAGGCTTTCCCGAAAATGCTGGCTACTTTGGTTTTTTATTCTTTTAATAAAGACTGGCTGTTCCATTTCGAAAACTTGGTTCCTGCCATGGCCTATCCCGATTTTCCGGACCCCATGTACGAGAAGCTACGCGATATCTCTTCAGAGTTACTGATCCCTAACCTCAACCTGATCCCTCCAAATACGATTTCTCTTCTGGTAACCAACCCGGAATTTATAGAATCTTATATGGTTGGGCTTAACCATGAATTCGGCAAAGAATTACTTTGGCGGGAATATCCGACGGATAAAAGGGGCAGCTATTTCCGCCAGTTCTGGGATGTTAAAGGCATCATCACCAATGAAACAGGACTTAATGAAGCCGAACTGAAAGAAAAGTACAAAGACATTAAACCGATTGACAAATGGTTTAGCCATACGCCGCTTGGCGATCACCCCAACAGAAAACTGCCTGATGGCGATCAGCTGGTGCTGGTGGTCCGTGGAGAATTGCTAAAGAAATACCCTAACACCATCATTTATGCGCAAAAAGCACATATTTATAAAGACGAAAACGGTGTTGCAGATGCAAAAAAAGAACCCATTATCATCCCGATAAGCATGGAAGCAGATATGAGTGCAGAAATTAAATTTCCATTGTTTAAGGCAGAAATTAACCCTGACATCAAGTTCTTTGGTTTCGACCTGACGGCATTACAGGCTAAAGGAGCAGCCGACCCGAAACTGGAAACGGACGACTGGGGCTGGTACTTTGTGATCCAGGAGATTCCGGGCGAGCCACGCTTTGGTATGGACATCGCTTATGATCCAGATGATGATAAAAAAACGCCAATTACCTGGGATGACTTAAGCTGGGAAAATTACACTACCTCCAATGGTTTCATCAATACCGCGGTAAAACCACACAACATTAACCTGGATGGTCCGGCCGATCAAATAGACCAATGGGGAAAAAATGCAGCCAACATGGGCTATATCCTTTATCAGAAACCTGTTATGATTGCCATTCATGCCAAAGAAATGCTGGGAAACATCAATTGACATCACCTATAATTTATAACCTATTGTATGGGCTACCTTGAATCGTTAAATGAAATAAAAAAAGCCAGGCAACAAAGGGACGGCAGTGCCGATGCCTTGTATAAACTACAGATGAAGTATATATCGCTGGAGCGGCAGCAGCAAGCCACAACAGGAACCAACATCAGTACCAATTATACCCACTCCACCAACGATCCTGCTGTTCTTGAAAAATTGAAAGCTGCCATTGATGCCGGCAGTGCCCGGAGAAAAGAAAGTACATTGGCGGTAAATGGCTTAATTGACCGCTTATATGAACTCCAGCCACAGCAATTGATTGAAGAATGGCAGGACAACCTGCCCATCACGCTATTGCCTGTGCGCATGGAAACAAAGTACCGGCAAACCGAAAATGGCATACAGCTGATGGTAAGGGTTTATCCGGATGACATTGCCCTGATTGCACACGAAAAGACCCTAACCGAAATAGAACTGGAATTTGGCCGGGAGCATTGGCGGATCTTATTTAATAAGGAGGGCGATGCGCAAACCAAACGGGAGGCCTGGAAATTACTGAGCGATAAATTTGGCGTAAACCGGGCAGCCTGGGTAGCCAAAACAACCATGCCCCTCAACTGGGCAGCACGCGAAAGCCTTAACGGCCCGGAAGCGCTGACATTTGAGGATACGCCTGATACCAAACCAGATAGCTGGACCACTGCCGCACATACCAAAGTTTTACCAGACAAGTTTGTGTTAATGGGCTACCGCGACGGAAAAGCGGTACTAAGCCAGGTAGGGCGCCCGGTTAAAGACATTGTTATTGCAGGCCCCAACCCGGTTGTAGATGAAAAAGATCCCTCTTTTACCCGGGATGAAACAGACAACAGGATCCAATATGGGGAAGAATATGCCTGGATAGCCGATTTTAATCTTGCGGTGCAGGAAGGCCTGGGCTTCGTCATTCCGCAGAGCAAGGAAGAAGCGGCCAGGGGCTATGATAAGCTACTGGTACTTGGGCTCAAACTTTCTGCGGATGAAAATGACAGCAAAGCATTACTGGAAGACCTGTTAGCCAACCACCGTTATGGCCTGGAAGGGATGAGCCTGCTGAAACAAGGTACACCAACCAACAATACGGAAGCCGAGGATGCAGGTTACCAGGCCCAGCAGTCTATTGACGATATGGCCCTTGAGGTAGAAACTGATCAGCAATTATTTACTCCAACCGATATCGCCAATGAAGCTACCGATGGGCAAAGACTGGCCGAATACCTGGGCCTGGACTATGACGTATTCCAAACCATACCCAACAGCCAGATCCGCGACCATGCAGAGGCAATGGCCATGAATACGGCATTGCATCCGGGAACCCTGGGCTACTTTACCGCTACCATGCTGAACGGAGTATTCAGCGATACCGACAGGGATGCCCTTCGGAGGCATTTTATAGATTTTGTAAGTGGCAGAGGACCTTTACCGGCAATAAGAGTGGGCAATCAGCCTTATGGCATTATTGTAACCAGTGATTTTAACAACTGGCAATATCCAAGGCTTAGGGAGGCTTATGCCTTCAATTACCGGGGTTCGTTTTTTTATGAAAAAATGTACCAGGTTTTAACCTATATGTCGGCCAACTGGAAAGAAAAAACCGTTGGACTGGCCCAGATTACCAAAAATGGAAATGCCGGGGAAGCATTGCTAAAAATTCTGGGGCTTAACTCCGGCTCTCAGACATTTTTCCAGCGCACAGGTTACAGCTACGATTACCTGAAAAATCTGGAAAGCTTTGGCTGGGGCGGGAAGTATTTTGGCGACAGGATGCTCATGGCCATACAAGCTTACCAGGTTACACAATTGCTTACTTCTTTAGGCTACCAAACCAAAAAAGACGATGGCAGCTTAAAAATACCACCGATGTTACTGGAGCTAATTTTCCAGCATCAGCCTGTTCCACTGGATGAAAAGAACATCATAGATACCAACCCACTCTCGGAACAGGATAAAATTAAACCTTATGCAACAGACAGCAACCTCAATTATATAGATTGGCTGCTGGGCAATATGGCCAATGAGACCAGCCTGGAAAGTCAGGATTTCGGCGATGGAAAAATGCCTAAAACCTTATTGTTCATGATGCTGAAAAATGGCCTTTTACTGGAAACCAACCACAGCATTTTCAAATACCTGGCCACTAAAAACATACATGCCTCAGAACTTATACAGTCACGGAAGTTCATGAACATCAGTACCGCGCCCTCTCCCAGCCCATGGGAAATTTACAAAGCCCCGGTTAACCAGCTGGTGAATACAGAAGTTTCTGAAAAAAGCCTGTTCAACCATGTGCATACCGCTGTTTTAGACAGCGACATTACCATCAACCTGACAGAAAACAAATGGGCCCTTGAACTGCTGAAAGATTTGCCTACAGCCCGTTTGCAACGTACGTTTACCGAGCACCTGGATACCCTGAGCTACCGGCTGGATGCCTGGCAAACTTCTTTGTTCGATCAACGCATCAGCAATCAGCGAAACTTATCAGGTGGTACAGAGGCGCGCAAAAAGGGGGTTTACCTGGGCAGTTACGGCTACCTGGAAAATGTAAAAATGCGCAACACCAGGAAAAAAATAACGGAATCGGTATTGCCCGAAGGCTTGCGTGAACAGCAGGACAACCTGTTTGCAGAAGCTGAAAATGGCGGTTTTGTACATGCTCCCAGTTTAAACCATGCCACTGCCGCCGCCATATTGCGCAATGGTTACCTTAGCCATGCAAATAAGGATGATGCAGAAGCCTTATCGGTAAACTTATCCTCAGAAAGGGTACGCAGGGCAAAAGCCATACTGGACGGAATCAGAAACGGGCAAACGCTGGAAGCTTTACTGGGCTATCAGTTTGAGCGCGGGCTGCATGAATGGAGTACCAGGAAAGTAAAACCTGTCATTTTAGACCAGCTGAAACCGGTACTCAGAAAAGCCTTCCCCATCAAAAAAACTAAAGTACCCCAGGAAGGAAAAACTACCGGCCCCGAAGAAATTGCAACATCGTTTGAAGTGGTAAACGGATTGAGTCTGGCCGAAGTAGATCAGCCACTG
This sequence comes from Pedobacter heparinus, assembly GCF_032678725.1. Taxonomy (GTDB): domain Bacteria; phylum Bacteroidota; class Bacteroidia; order Sphingobacteriales; family Sphingobacteriaceae; genus Pedobacter; species Pedobacter heparinus_A. Next base: position 12,550 of record NZ_JAVTSC010000024.1, on the reverse strand, counting down.
CATATTGCTGTACCCGATCTTCCGGTACTGACTACGGCACAGCGCGACGCATTGGAGCAGGAAAAAAACCAGCTGCAAAACACCCTGGATGCAGTGAAGGATTTACTGACCGCAGAAAGTGCCTACCAGATGGCCTCAGGAAACTTTGACCGTGCTGCTGCGGTAATGCAAGCCATATCCCTGGGGAATATACCACCTGAAGTGGAAGTGATCAACACGGCCAGAAGTACGCAGATGACGTTTACCAACCGGATAGCTTTACACTTTGATACAGGCATTACCAGCAGCCCCTGGACAAGCTTAGATCCGGAGGTCAATTTAAAAGCCTGTGCCGAACCCGCACTGAACCATTGGATAGCTACGCTGCTGGATGCGCCTGAAGACATTTTGTGCCAGGTAACCGCGGATGTAGGAGGAGCTGAAGTTGCAGGCACGGTGAGCCTGAAAGACCTGTTGCTGCAACCGCTGGATTTTGTGCTGATGATCCGTGGTCAACTGGAAACATCGGGGGCATCAGAACTGGAATGCAGGATCCGGGATTTCTTTCTTCAGCAGCAATCCCTGGACGACAATACCATTGTAAAAATACAGTTTGCTGAAACTGCAAACCCTGATCTGTCGAAAAAGTCTTTCGCAGAAATATTACCTTTTGCCAATTACATCCGGCAGCTGATTGGAAATGGCCGGGCATTAAATGCCAGTGATTTTGATGCGGTTGTTGATCCGGACAATCCAATTCCTGACCCGCAGCATATCGATGTGGCAGAACTTAAAGCCCGTGGAGTGGCTGTTCACACCCAGTTTCAACAACTGCTGCTGGGGCTTAAAAATGCGCTGACCGCAGCAGAAAGCAGTGTTAACGATTTAACCGTATCGGCGTTAAGGGCCGCATTAAGAAGACTCGCTGATGCAGGTTCGGGCTTTGCATTTCCCAAATCTGCAACAAACAACGATGCGGAAGCCGCAACGCTTTTAATAGCACAAGGTAATGCTGCGGTATTAAGGTTTACCGGACTGCAGCAAAGCTATGACGATACCCTGTTAAAGGTAGCAGCAGCTGATGCAGCAAATGCTAAAAAGGTAAGCCTGCTGGTACAACTGATCAAAACAATGCTGGGCGAGGATTTTGTGGTGTTGCCTAAGTATGGATTTAACCATCCTGCAGAGATCCAGGCAGCGGTTTCTTCTGCCAATGAGCTGCTCCAATATGCAACTACAGCTGCCGATCCTGCATTGGGTGCAGATGCAGGCCTGGGCATGAACTTTCCCGTTACGGAGTTTTTACACAGCGCATCGCTGGTGAGAGAAAAAATGCATACCCTGGAAATGGTCAGGCTGCTCCATCAAAACTTTAATGCAAAAGAACTGGAGGCACAGCCCATGCAATTGCCTTTTAAAGCAAATGACAACTGGCTGGCCATAGAATTCCGTGCAAACACCGAGATTTTCCATGATACCCTTGCGTTTGTCCAATACCTGCCTTCCGGCTTTAACGCCAATGCGATGCAATGCGGCCTGTTGCTAGACGAATGGACCGAGACGATTCCCAATAAAGAAGAAGTAAGCGGCATCACCTTTAACTACAACCAACCCAACAGTACCCCGCCCCAGGCCATATTGCTGGCCGTAACACCTCAGGAAACGGGAAACTGGAGCTGGGACGAGTTGACCAATACCATACTCGATACTTTTGAAAGAGCTAAAGAAAGAGCCATTGAGCCAGATGACATTGATCAGATGACAAGTTTAACCACCTTACTTCCGGCTACAATGGCCGAATTCAGCACCAGCATGTTTACCAACATTTCATTGGATTACTCCATGAACATTCTGGCTAAATTTCTGGAAGTACAAAACATTGCATTAAAAAAAACAACGCCATGATTCAACTCACAGAGCAGATCAAACAATTTTCGCCCAACATTTTATCTAAAATATATAGGGTCCCTTCCATAACCACCTACAACCGCCTGGAACCCCGCCCGCGAAGCAAAGACTTTGCACAGAGTTTAAGTGCTGCTGTACACGATGGGCTTTGGTTCCTTACCCGGCAGTGGCAGATGGGTGAACTGGAAAGTGAAGATGCCGGCTCGGCCATAGATGCCAGGCTGATTACCAGACAACTTCATATAGACCGCATGGCACTGCAGCAAAATGCGGCCAGCGCTTACAGCGATGACATCCCCATGGAAACGCAGGTAGAACGGGAGCCTGTTCCCTTTACGCTGGCCTTAAAAATACAGGTTGCCCAGTATTTTCTGCTGCTCCACTCCCCTGCCTTAAAATCGGCTTACCTTACGGCTTATCAGAATAATTACCGGATCACGGGCTATACCACAGATGATTTCCACAACCAGGAGCTCAGCAAGCAATTGCTGATCAGTACCCTGAAAAGATCCTTTGACGGAGAAAAGATACTGGCCGATGTAAAGGACGGCAGTTTTAAAACCAAAGTGGGGGTTACCCCTGCTGATGAGGCGGCGATAAACACCCTTCTGGATAACTTTAAATCCTGGTACCTGCGCATATACAACCAGCCCGAAAATGCTGCAGATTATGCCTGGGACGGACAAAAGCTAAGCTATAACTTTAGCACGGCAGCACCAAAAAAGGATGGTACACAAATGGTACTCCGTAGTTCCGGTTATTATCAGGGCAACCTGGATTGGTATAACTTTGATGTTGACCTGGAACTGCGGCAATTGGATACCACAACTCCTCTGGACAGCCCGATACCTGATGAGTCCGCTGCCATATCCTTTATTCCAACTGCAACAGCTTTTAAAGGAATGCCGAACCAGCGCTTTTGGGAGATGGAAGAGCGGCAGATCAACTTTGGTAAACTCAATGCGAAAACCACAGATCACCTACTGCTGTTGTTTGCCGAGTTTGGCCTGGTCTATGGCAACGACTGGTTTGTAATCCCCTACAGAATGAAGGTAAATACCTTGTGTGAAATTGATGGTTTTGTAGTGAAGGATGTATTTGGTGACCGTACCTGGATACAGGCGGCCGATGCCGGACAGGACAACAACTGGCAGCGATGGAGCATGTACAACCTCAGCAACAAAGACCATATTGGCAGCTACAACAGACAGTTCTTTTTACCTTCTACACTGATCCATTCCCAGCAAAGCAAGCCATTAGAAAAAGTAAACTTTACGCGGGACGAAATGGCCAATATGGTTTGGGGAATCGAACAGATCATCCCCGATTCTACAGGTATTGGTGTAAACGGGCACGAGGCCGCAAATAAAGAAGGGATTTTACCAGCACCGATACCTGCTTCCAGCGCGCTGATCAGGTATGTACTGGGTACCAATGTTCCGGAAAACTGGATCCCCTTCCTGCCTGTGCAACTGCCCGGCAGTCATCAGGACATACGTTTTCAGCGGGCTGCCATGCCAAAGCTGGGTAACCCGCCAAAGGAAACCGTAAAAGCTAAAGGGGTATTGTTAAATGAGCAGGCCGCACCTTATTTTATCAATGAGGAAGAAATACCTTATTCAGGAACAATAGTTACCCGTGCCTGGCAAAGGGCCAGGTGGTACAATGGCAAAACCTATAACTGGATTGGCCGGTACCGGGAAACCGGAAGCGGGGAAGGGAACGGTAAACTGAGCTTTGATCAGATCCTGGAAACGAGCTGATGCCTTTTCGTCCGCCGGTAATCTCCTTATCAGGTTTGAATAGTACTACGCTTTCTGACAGTTTTTTATCTTTAGTACAAAAATCCCCCTTTACTGGTATTTTTAAAATACTGTTACTTATCCCCTTTAAAAAGCAACAAGGGAAGATGTGTATGATAGGCCAGCTTTTTAGTCAGGCTGCTATGGAAAAGCCCCTCAAAAAAACCATATTCCTTAGGCACGGTAACCAGCAGCTGGATCTGCTGGGCCGCTGCAAAATCCATGATCCCCGTTACCAGATCTTCATGATCGGTATAATGATACTCCGGCTGTTCCTTATCCCATATGCGATGCAGTGCTGCCAGTTCAGCAATGGTGTCAGGATTAAAATCTGCATTGTTCTTTGCAACATTTAAGATATACAACTTCGCATTTAAGGCATGAATTAGTGTTTTTATAGGCCGTGTTGGTGTAGTTTCCATCACTTTTTTAAGGTCGCAGGCAAAGAGCACCCTGTCGATGTCTTCGAATACAGCAGCTTTGGGAACAATGAGTAAAGGTGCCTTACAGGCATCCGCTACGCTAATGGCATTGCTGCCCATAAATATTTTTTCCATGTTACTTTTTCCGGTAGTACCCATTACCACCAGGCCAATCTGCAATTGCTCAGTAAGGATGATTACAGCAGAAACGAGCGAACGCTCATCACTGCGTGCAATTACCTCAATGTCATCCGCAACCAATTGCTGAATGTCCCGTTGCAGCTCCTTTAACTTTTCACGGCTTTCCTGGTGAAAATCTACAGCTGGAAGCGGATTTTGCAAGGGGATATCTGTTGCAAGAGGTACTGAAACGGAATGGTACAAAATGATACGGGAAGTTTTAAAACGTGTGGTAATGGCGGCTGCATATTTTGCGGCATTAACTGCAGCGTCAGAAAAGTCGACAAGCACCAGTATATTTCTTATGGCATATATCTTATCCAGGTGCTTATCTATTGCTTTTTCAATGTCCAGGAAGGCCTTCTCTGAGATCGTTCTCTGGCCAGGCTGTTCCACCTTCCAATCTCCGGCTTCCGAACGAAACAGCACAATTGGATTGTGTTCATTTGTAACAAACTCCACTTTAAACCTGCGGTGATAATCGAAAGCCGTTACAATAGCTTCCAACTCCAAATTGCCTGTGGTAAATTCTACCGAAAATGTTTCCATGATACTTCCTTCTTAAAATTACGGAGAGCATATCAAACAGCAGCGTATCGATGATATTTAAACAACAATCTGGCATTCAAAAGGTTTCCTGATTCGTTTACAAACCATCTGGTTGCCGGGAACAGCTCATGAAGAAAACAACATTTTTTGATTTACTTTAGCACTTAATTGATTATACTTACCTTATAACCTGGCCTGATGAAAACTATAAATGATTTAAATAATAAAATCAACGGTTACGAGCAAAGAGCCGTGGAACACACGGTCAATGTCGATCAGTTGAACCAACTGATTGCCCAGTTGAAACTCGCTGAAGAAAAAAGCGCGAGGCTTGCCGCCATTGTAGAAACTTCTGACGATGCCATCATCAGTAAAAACCTGAATAGCATCATTACCAGCTGGAACAATTCTGCGCAAAGAATATTTGGCTACACGGCAGAGGAAATGATCGGACAATCTATATTGAAACTGATCCCGGATGACCGGATCCAGGAAGAACCCCACATTTTAAAACGTTTAAAAAGCGGGGAACGTGTAGACCATTTTGAAACCAAAAGGCTTACAAAAGATAAAAAACTCATCGATGTTTCACTCAGCATTTCACCAATAAAAGACACCAAAGGAAATATTATTGGTTTATCTAAAATAGCCAGAGATATTACGGATAAAAAGCAGGAGGAGCAGCGTAAAAATGATTTTATTGCCCTGGTTAGCCACGAGCTGAAAACGCCACTCACGTCCATAAAATCCTATGTCCAGATGATGCTGACCAAAACAAAAAAAGATGCCGATCCATTTGGTGTCAATTTGATGAGCAGGGCAGAGGTCCAGGTTAAAAAAATGACGGATATGATCCACGATTTTCTCAGTTTATCCCGGCTGGAGGCGGGAAAAATACTATACACCAAATCTTCTTTTAAGTTACTTGCGCTAATGGATGAAGTGGTAAACGAAATGCAGATGCTTTCCCCCGATCACCATATTGAATTTCATCGCTTTGACGAAGCAGTCACTGTATATGGAGATCGGGACAAAATAGGCCAGGTAATGCTCAACCTGTTGAGCAATGCGGTTAAATATTCGCCCGCTTCAAGCACAGTGACAGTAGGTGGCGAAAGTATAGGGAAAAATATAAAGATTTATGTGAAAGATCAGGGTGTAGGTATCAGTCCTGTAGATCAGAAACGGCTTTTTGAACGTTTTTACAGAGTCCAGAATGAACAGATCAAAAACATCTCCGGCTTTGGCATCGGACTTTACCTGGTTGCGGAGATCCTACGTGAACATCAGTCTGACATTGTAGTAAACAGCGCACTCCATGAAGGCGCTACCTTTTATTTTGTACTCCAGACATGAAAATCTCCAAGCCATTTAAAGCCATTTTACTGGTACTTGCGTTTTCGATAACTACTTCTTTTACATGGCCAAAAGAGGGCCATGAAGCTGCACCTGATATAAACAGCCCAGATCATGCTTTAAAAATCATGGTAATCAGCGACCTGAATGCCAGCTATGGCGCACTAAACTACAGCCCTGATATAACAGCAGTAATTAACCGCGTTAAAACCATTAACCCTGACATTATCCTTTGTTGCGGAGATATGGTAGCCGGCCAGAAGGCTTCACTTACAGCAGCACACATTGACAGCATGTGGAATGCCTTTAATCAAACGGTATTGAAACCCATCAGCGATTTAAAAATCCCCTTTGGCTTTACTTTAGGTAACCACGACGCCTCACCTGGTTTTTTAAAAGACAGGGCTGCAGCAAAACAATTTTGGGCCAAACAGCTGAATGCAACACATCTTGATTTTGCCGACAACACCCATTACCCCTTTTATTTCAGCTATGTAAAAAACAATGTCTTTTTTATCAGCTGGGATGCTGCATCTGCAAAAATAAGACCCGAGGTAATGGACTGGATGAAGGAACAATTAAAAAGTAAAGTGGCACGGAATGCAGGCTTTCGCATTCTATTGGGGCACTTGCCCCTGTATGCGATTGTAGCTGATAAAAATAAACCTGGCGAGGTAAATGAAAGTGCTGACCAGACCCTTAATTTTTTTAAGGAAAATGGTATTGATATGTACATCAGTGGCCATCAGCACGCCTATTTCCCGGCTCATAAAAACGGGATACTCTTGTTCAATGCCGGCTGCATTGGCAACGGGCCGCGCCCCATTCTCGGACATCAGGAACCTGCAAAAAAAGCCTATTCAATTATTGAAATTCCGGTTAGGATGCCTAAAAATTTGACGTTTAATACTTTTATGCCGGAAACCAATATGCCAATTACCTTATCCAACCTGCCCGACTCTGTAACAGGTTTTAACGGGGTTATTAAAAAGATAGGGATCAGGTAAAAATTACCTTGGCTGCCATGATTTTTCGATATCTTCCAGACTTTTCCCCTTCGTTTCCGGAAGGAATTTCCATATAAAAAGAAAAGCAATAACGGAGGTAACCATAAACATCCAAAAAGTATAGGCGCTGCCCACAGACTTCAGCAGCATGGGGAAAAACTGCGCTACAAAATAAACAGCAGACCAGAGAAAAAACAGACAGATAGACATGGCACGGCCACGTACCCTGTTTGGAAAGATCTCGGCAATCACTACAAAAGTTAAGGGACCTAAGGATAAGGCAAAAAAGGCAATATAGGCCAGTATGGCCATCAATACCAGGTAACCCCTGACTGCATCCAGGTAAAAAGCCGTGCCAACAATGGCCAGACAGATGGCCATTCCTGCCGATCCGGCCATTAACAAACCTTTGCGGCCTGCCCGGTCTACGTATTTAATGGCCACGATGGTAAACAACAGGTTAACTACTCCGACCAGTATGGTTTGTATTAAGGCTGAACCTGATCCATCTCCGGTAGATTTGAAAATTTCCGGCGCATAATACATAATGGCATTGATGCCGGTAACCTGTGAAAAGATGGAAAGGATGACCCCTATTACCAAAGCAGTTCTTAATCCGGGCTTAAACAGCTCTGAGAAAGTTCCTGTTTCTGTATGAATAGCTGCCTTAATTTCTTTCAATTCTGCTTTTGCTTTTATAACCCCGTTAATTTTAGTCAGTATTTGTTCTGCCTCAGTTGTCCTGTCTGCCTGTATCAGCCATCTCGGACTTTCAGGAACAAACAGCAGCAGGCCAAAGAAAATGACAGCAGGGACAATACCCGAGCCAAACATCCAGCGCCAGCCGGTATGAATATTCCAGGCCTCGTCGTGTAAACCTGCTATACCTGCGTTTACAAAATAAATGAGCAGGATGCCGGTTACAATGCCAAACTGGTTAATCGAAACCAGGCGCCCACGGATAGCCGCCGGCGCACATTCGGTAATGTACATGGGTGAGATCATAGAAGCAATTCCGATACCCAGGCCTCCTATAATTCTAAATACCACAAACCAGCTCAGGTCTTGCGGCATGGCAGTACCTGCAGATGATACCGCAAAAAGGATGGCGGAAAGGATGAGGATCTTTTTGCGGCCAAAGCGGTCGCTCAGGTAGCCTGCAAACAGGGCACCCGTAACGCAACCTACCAGCGCGCAGGATGCAATCCAGCCCATCATGGCTGGCGAAAGATCGAAGCGCAGCCGGATAAACCCAATGGCACCAGCTACCACGGCCGTATCGTAGCCAAACAACAAGCCACCTACCGCTGCAACAATGGTGATCTTGTATACATAATTCCTGTTTCCTTGTTTTTCCACCTGGATCTGTTTAAAGTTTGTAATTTGTTAAATTTTCTGTACGTACATAAGCTTTAATGGTTGCACAGGTTTTCCCCTGGCTTTCTCCATAAGGTTTTATGGTATAAGCCCCTACTGCAGCCGGCACAATAAAGGTTTCGGCATAATGTATCCTATAAGGTTCAAAAGCGGCTGTTGGACTTTCCACAAGGATAGACGAACCCTCAATCAGGTTAAGCACATTCACCATTCCATTGGTATGGTGTGGTACAGTTCCTGTAAACCAATGCCTCCTGGTTTCAATAAAAAATCCTTCATGCAGGCCTGTCTTTTCTTCTCTCCATCCTTCACCTGCTGCTATGGGAACAACCTGATTGATCAGGTTTGCCTTAGTCCAGCTACTGGTCCTGTCCCACTGGATCACTTTTTTCCCATGCTCCAGTGAAATCGGGCGAGGTTTGCCATCCAGCCCCATACGTCCCCAATCCCATAATTTAAAGGTGAAAATGAAAGGTGTCGCACTGATTTCCAGCACTACACTTTCAGCCCCCGAGCAATGTACTGTGCCAGCCGGTATCAAAATATGATCATGTTTTTTAACCGGCCATTTCTCTACAAAGCGTTCTGCATCGAAAGGTTGTACCCCCTCCTGGGCTTGTTGTAGTTCCGCAAGCATTTCTATCGCAGCTATATTTTCTTTTAATCCAAGATAAACAAAAGCCTGATCACGGGCTTCCATAAAATAGTAACTTTCATCCTGGGTATAGGCCATCCCAAAATGTTCTTTAATGTAAGCCCTTAAAGGGTGCACCTGTAAGCTGAGGTTCCCTCCGTCCATGGTATCCAGGAAATCAAAACGAATAGGAAACTCATATCTAAAAGCATTAAAAACCTCTTCTCCCAATAGTGATTCGGGATGCCTGAATACCAGGTTTATAGCCGGCATTTCAAAAACCTCCTCCCCAAAGCGGAACAACAAACTGTTTTCTTCCGGCACACAGTCAAAACCCCAGGCATAATTAGGTTTGCTCCTGTCCAGATCACAGACCTCTTTCAGCCACTGCCCACCCCAGGGTCCCGGATCAAAGAAGGGAACTACCCTGAATGGACGGCTTACTGCAGTAGCCAGCGCATAATTAACAGTGGCACTGCTGATCATCTTTGGCTGATCGGGGACAGTGGTATCCAGAAAATAATCAACAGCTGTCCATATGTTCTTTTTGTGCCTGTCTAACGTCCTCCAGTCTACAAAAAAAGCACGTTTATATTGATAGGAGACCTCATCATTTTGATTTTCAGTACCCAGGTTACTGATCCGGTTAGCCCTGAACCTTTGCTGGATCTCCCATCTCGGCATATCGGCATAAATGAGCAATGTTGCATCAGGTGCGACCAGGGAAGCTCCCGGGCCCACTACGATTACCAAACCAGCTGCTACAGCAGCAATTTCTTTTTGTCGGGCCTCCAGCTTTTCCGGATCCAGAAAATCGGTTAATTTAAATCCGCTCATGAATCCAAATACGGGATCATCTGTTACAAAAGGATATATCATTTCATGGAGCTGTGCTGCAGACAGAAATGATTTTTCAGTACGTAGTATCTGGACAGGGGCTAAAATATCCTGCAGTTGTTTTTCTATTTCATTAGCATATACGCCCAGATAAGTATCTATCGCGATGACACTGCTGTTGTTTTGTTGAATGTGCTCAGTAATGCAGGCGCATATCGCTGCCCATCCTGAAATGCAGGTATGTCCCTCGATGGTTAAGGCTGGAAATTTTTCAAAGTTTGATATTTTCAAAACTGATATTTTAAGATTTATGATTTAGGCACCGGTCGGATATTTCCCCGTTCTAAATCTATATGTACATACATAGTTAAATATTATATTTTATAAAAACAAACCCATAAAAATAATTCACACTCAAACAATATCTATAAAATACAGATAATAAGATCAATTAAAGCCAAACAGATAAAATAGTGAATTGGAATACTTTTCACCAGTAGTTCAAAATTATTTTAGAAATATCATATCCCACAGTAAACGACAAAATGTACATACATTTAAACAAATGTATAATTTACTTATATTTTAATATTATTGTATAGATTTTGATGAAGTCCCCGAAATGAAACTTACAATCAACCACAAAAGTCCGGTTCCTTTACACCAGCAGGCAGAAAAGCTTATCCGCCAATTGATCAATGAGCCACAGTTTAAAGATGGTGAGCTGCTGCCCAACGAAGTTGACCTGGCCATTCAACTCGGCATTTCCAGGACGACACTAAGGCAGGCACTAAATAAGCTGGTGTATGAAGGTTTGCTGATTAGAAAAAAAGGCGTAGGCACTAAAGTTGCCGACCTGCCGGTAAGCTCCAGATCGAACAACTGGCTGAGTTTTTCACAGGAAATGCAGGCCAGGGGCATTGCCATCAAAAACTTTGAGCTCCATGTCAGCTGGGTCTATCCTGACGATAAGATTGCTGCTTTCTTTGAGATCACAACAGCACAAAAGATTCTAAAAATGGAAAGACTAAGAGGCCGGCCAGAAGGTCCTTTTGTTTATTTCGTATCCTATTTTCATCCACGCATAGGCCTGACCGTAGAAGAAGAATTCAAAAGACCGCTTTACGAAATCCTGGAACTGGATTATCAGGTGATAGCCCAATTGTCCAAAGAAGAGATCAGCGCCAGGGCCGCCGACAAATTTATCGCAGGAAAACTGGAGATTGCGCCCGACAGTCCAATCCTGTTCCGCAAGCGGTTTGTGTTTGATCAGGACGATAAACCGATAGAATATAATCTTGGTTACTATAAAGCCGATAGTTTTGTCTATACGGTGGAAAGCAGAAAAGAATAAAATGACCTTTGCAGACAAAGTTATCCGATTCAACAAAAACCTGTCCTACACCGGCGCGGCATTGCCAACAGGTATCCGGATCATGAATCCTTTCAAGGAAAACCTGCAAACCATGGACATTGTGCAGAAATTTTACCACAAGTACTATAATGACAACCAGGCCAGGCACCTGATCCTGGGGATCAATCCCGGCAGGTTTGGCGCCGGACTTACAGGAATTCCGTTCACTGACCCGAAACGGCTGATCACCGAATGCAATATTGCCTACGCTGGAAAATTGTCCCATGAACCTTCTTCCGTCTTTATCTATGAAATGATCCATGCTTTTGGTGGTGCTGAGGCATTTTACAAACAGTTTTACATCAGCTCTCCCTGCCCATTGGGTTTTACTGCTGTTGCTGCAAACGGAAAAGAAAAGAATTACAATTATTACGACAGTAAAGCGCTGGAAAAAGCAGTGTATGACTTCATAGTTGAAAACATTCGTAAACAAATTGCAATCGGTGTTCATACCGGTCTATGTTTTTGTTTCGGCACTGGTAAGAACGAAAAATTCCTCTTGAAACTAAATGCAGAATATAAATTCTTTAAGAAAATTGTAGCACTGGAGCACCCAAGGTTCATTATGCAATACAAAACATCCAGCAAACAGTTTTACATAGACAAATACCTCTCTGCGTTTAATGCCGTGAATCCATAGACCGGAGCATTGCTGATCTAAAATACTGAGCGGAATCAAAATCCTATAAAACAAAAAAGCTCCAGATTTCTCTGAAGCTTTTTGCAGTGGTATGGGCCGGGATCGAACCGGCGACACATGGATTTTCAGTCTAATGACCCGATTCCGTAAATGTTTGTTTTTCAATATTTTAAATTGCTACTCTAAATTTTAGTAGCACAGAAGTAGCACACTTTCAACTAAACCCTGATTGTCCTGATCAGGTATTTTAAAGATACGAATAATATTAATGAATTATAGCTCATCGTGCTTTTGATTGGCAACAGTATTTCAAAATTAATATCACAAACCTACTCTTTTCATTGATTCTTCTTTGCCAAATCGGTATTTGGGATCAATAGGCTGTAATACAAAAGGCCGGGTATCATCATTAATATCGCATGTTGTCTCGTTATCAACCAATATG
>NZ_JAVTSC010000023.1:0-41006 GCF_032678725.1 Pedobacter heparinus | reverse complement strand
CTGATAGCTGGTAGCAACCGATGAGGTCAGGGTTACTGAACCGCCCACACAAAAGGTTGTCCCCGCACCAGCGGTAACAGTTGGCTGAACAGGCAATGGGTTTACCGTAACCGGAACCGCTGCTGAAGCTGGGCTCGAACAGGAATTGCCATCGGTAACTACTACCGTATAATTACCGGTTTCACTTGCCGTATAAGTTTGGTTGGTCTCACCAGTTAACAAAGTAGTGCCCCGATACCACTGGTAACTCGTTGCAACCGATGAGGTCAGGGTTACTGAACCACCCACACAAAAGGTTGTCCCCGCACCAGCGGTAACAGTTGGCTGAACAGGCAATGGGTTTACCGTAACCGGAACCACTGCTGAAGCTGGGCTCGAACAGGAATTGCCATCGGTAACCACAACTGTATAATTACCGCTTTCACTTGCTGTATAGGTTTGGTTCGTTTCTCCGGTTAATAAAGTAGTGCCCCGATACCACTGATAGCTGGTAGCAGGACTCGAGGTTAATACCACTGAACCACCCACACAGAAGGTTGTGCCTGCACCAGCGGTAACAGTTGGCTGTGCTGGCAATGGGTTGACTGTAACCGGAACCGCTGCTGAAGCAGGGCTCAAACAGGAATTGCCATCGGTAACTACAACTGTATAATTACCGCTTTCACTTGCTGTATAGGTTTGGTTGGTTTCTCCGGTTAACAAAGTAGTGCCCCGATACCACTGGTAACTCGTTGCAACCGATGAGGTCAGGGTTACTGAACCACCCACACAAAAGGTTGTGCCTGCACCAGCGGTAACTGTCGGCTGTGCTGGCAATGGGTTTACCGTAACAGTAACCACTGCTGAAGCAGGGCTCGAACAGGAATTGCCATCGGTAACTACTACCGTATAATTGCCGGTTTCAGTTGCCGTATAGGTTTGGTTCGTTTCTCCGGTTAACAAAGTAGTGCCCCGATACCACTGGTAACTCGTTGCAACCGATGAGGTCAGGGTTACTGAACCAACCACACAAAAGGTTGTCCCCGCACCAGCGGTAACTGTCGGTTGTGCTGGCAATGGGTTTACCGTTATTGTTTTTACATTGGATATAGTGGCACAACCAACAGCAGAATAAACCACTACCCTTATTTTAACATTATTTAAAACCAAAGGCGCGTTGGTTAGTGTTAATGTAGCAGTATTAAAACCAGAAACCCCATTGGTTGCATCAAAATCAATCCAGCTCCCTGAACTTTCATATTGCCATTTGTAAGTATCTGTACTGGAAGATGAAACTATTGTGGAGGAGCCGCTAGCGTTTTCACAAGTTGTTATATCAAGGGGTTGTGTAGTAATTGTTGGTTTAGCATTAATCAACAACAGAACTGTAGTTTTTTTTCTGTCGTTCCCAAAAGTCCCAATAGTAAAATTAAACAAACCTGCCTGAGTAGGTGTATTACTTACGGTCACTATATTTGTTGTATTGTCAAAGATAGTAATCAATCCAGATGGCATACCTGCAGTGAAACTCGGGTAACCTCCTACGGTACCAACTGTATATGAAATAGGCGTTATTGGAGTAGTAATGCAAAATTGTTGTGGATTAAAAGTATTGTATTTGATGTTATTACACCCTTCGTTAAGTGTACCATTCAAACATTCAATATGTGGATCAGCTGGTGTAGTGGAGCCTGGATCAGTAGCATCCGGATCAGTAACATCAGGCGGCCTCAATATACTGGCTTCAACCTCAAATGGCAGATTTAAAAGTGGTGCAACAACAGTTCCAGCAATTGTAAACTCAATTACCGCCTGATTATTCATATCCAGTTTAGAGTTATAGCTGCCGCCTGATGTTACTGGATTACTAACAGTAACACTTCCTGTAACTGTTGACGAAACCACAGAGTTCACAACAAACCCTGTTGGCGCTTTAAAGTTAAATACTGCTCCTAAAATATCACTCGGGCCATTATTTTTAACCCTTACTTTATAGGATACTTTTTGATCAGCAAAATAAGTATTAACAGTTGGAATAATGCTTTCGACCATTAAATCGGCAGATTTTATAACCATACTAATAGGCTGTGATTCTTCACTGCCTTGTATATAGGTCCATGTATCCATCGATTTATTGTTTCCGAAGCCATTACTGGCAAAGTTAGCATCGTAAACTCCCCATTTATGACCATTTGTTATACTCGAAGTACCGAGGACCGCATTACTTACCGGACTCGAAGTTCCATAAGCCGAACCAGCACCTGAAATATCAATATCATCCCAATAAACTTTATTGCTATATTCCCCTTCATCAGAAGAACCCGTTTGCAAGTTGTAATTAAGAGAATTATCAGTCAGTTCGATAATTACACCTTGCGGATTGACCTCCATATCAATGTATGGAAAATGCACCTCTGCAGACAATAATCTTGTTTTCAATTGACTGATAGAAGTTCCTGCCGGAACGTAGACGCCATTTCCATCTTTTCCATCCCAAAAAACAGAATTATTACCCACAGCAGCCACACCAACTATTACCCGATCAGTACCCGAGGGAACAGGAATGGTAATTTTATAAGTTCCTCCTGTACTCGAATCAAATTTAATATATCCTCCTTTGCGGCTTACCTGTCCTACTGTTCCTTCTGCTCCTGTCACCTGCAATCCAGTTATCTTTGGCAAGACAGCTGTATTTTTAAGCCAGGTCTCAGCACCTGAAATTCCTGAGATAAACATTGGAGTACTAGCGGGTAAATCTGGATTGGGCTTATTATAAAAAATTTTATGGGTTACATTGTTACCTTGGTCCGGTGTTCTTGGGTCGTGCGTGTAAGGAGATATATCTGCTTTTTCAGAAAGATTTAAACTTTTATAAGTCGGTATTGAATTTATCGCGAAACCATTGCTATTTGAAAAAAAGGTAAAGCCAATACCTTGGTTGCCATTGGTTTGAACACGATATGCCCTCCCGTCCTTTGTAAGAATATAATGAGTAGCGTAATAAGCTTTGCCAGAGGTATTAGAACTATTGCTCAATAGAAGATTAAGTACATTTGTATAAGTACGGCCTGTCAGCCAATTCACACCGTTCCTTACCGATACGTCCCAAGCTGCAATAACATTTGGATTCCCATTGGACGTTGTTCCCTGAGTCCAGTTCTCAGTTCCTAATTTATCAGGAACTGTCGAATTATCATTCCCAGTTGCTCCGCCCGGAGGTAAAAAATCGACAATCCATGCACCTTCCTGAGTAACGGAAACCTCAAAAGGAATATAACGGTTAGCATCTCCAGCCGCACCATTATTTGGACCGGCCAGTTCAGCAGTCCTATCATTTATACGCCCTATGGTACTGCCAGTATTAGAGGTGTAAATTTGTCCATTAGGAGCAGTAATCCGAATAATTCCATTATTAATTCCTTGAGCACTAGAAGCAGCAGCAATTGTTTCTCCTATTTTTGCATAAACATAATGTGTCCCGGTTGTTTTAAATGGCCATGAGCTGGTATGAAACGTATTGGTATTGCAATACAGAAAGGCCCTACTTCCGTTTACCTGAGTAGCCGGATACAAATCCTTACTCCCCTCTGCCAGTGCATTTGATAAATTAAATAATGAGCATAAAAGAAAAGCCAGACAGCATATACCTCTGTAATAGGAGAGCAAATTAGACCTGAGCGCATTTAGCATAAATTCGAAATACATTTACTCCACTTATAAATACTTCTTGTTTTATCTGCCCGAATTCTTCCAATAGGATATTTTTCCCATCAAAAAAACCTATAACACAAAACATTAATTTCCTATAAGTTTAATTTCATTTACCTTAAGCAAAGTAATCAGAATTTATAGTATTTCTATGAAAATTTTAATATTTTTAATAACAATCAGGCCAAAAATTTAAACATCTACAATAAACACCTAAAAACACATTAAAAACGCGTTTATTTTATATAAAACAAAATAATTAATACAAAATCATAAAAATAAAAGAGAAATAATTGGTAAATAATTACACAAAATGGGAAATAAAATACACATAATTTAACAAAACAATATTATGCCAAACAACAAAAACATAAGTATATAAATCAAAAAACAGCAAATTTACTTGCAGTTCATTAATTTAAGCCATCACAACTCCTAACTGAGTGATACAAATTAAACAATAAAGAAACACCGGCTAACTCCATTAACCAGGATATGTAGTGCTTCATTACTTGAAGCTTTAAAAAAAATAGTTTGGAATTGTAAAACATACATCGTAATATTGCAATATAAAGATATGGGACTTACAAAAACAGAAATATTTACAAATGAGCAGAACCAGCTGGCAACATTGTTGAAAGCAATGGCACACCCTGCCCGTATTGCCATCTTGGAGCAAATCATTTCTGCTAACGCATGTATTTGTGGCGACCTGGTAGAAGAACTAGGCCTGGCACAAGCAACCATTTCCCAGCACCTGAAGGAGCTGAAAAATGCCGGGATCATTCAGGGCACTATTGAAGGTGTTACGGTTTGTTATTGTATCAATCCTAAAACCTGGAAATTATTAGAAGATCAGTTTGGTGTTTTTTTGAGCTCATATAAAGGCGAAGCCAACTGCTGTTAACTTTTTTTACCGATATCAATCGTAAAATTGCAATATTATGAATACTACAGAACTCACCAACTGGCAAGCATTTAAAGCCGCCCTGGAACAGAATCCGGAACTGACTTTGCAGTTCCAATACGCGAAAGGTAAATGGGTTGATCCCTCCTACCACATTACTGAGATTAAACAGGCACCGATTGTATCGGTAGACTGCGGCGGAAAAATGAATACCTGGACAGAGATCATTGTTCAGCTGTGGGAACCAGCTGTACAGGATAGTGAAAGGGCAATGCAGGTTAGCAAAGCATTGTCTATTGTGCAACTGGTAGAAAAATCACTGCCTTTAAATCCGCTTGGCACAGTAAAAATTGAGTTTGGAAACTCACAGTTCGATACCAGGCAAATGTATCCAGGCGAATTTTTGATCGAAGGTGACAATCTGATCGTAAACCTGGTTCCTGATTTTACGCAGTGTAAGGCCATTACAAGAGGTGGAACTTGCGGCACAACGGATTCCGGTGAGGAATGCTGCGCACCTGCTGTAAAAAACGAAAAGCCAAAACTGCAAATGCTAAATCTTGCAGGTGCAGCGCAATCTTGTGAACCTGGCTCGGGCTGCTGTTAAATGTTAGCAAAACTGATCAGCTATAAGAAGGTCATTATCATCACAACTGCAGTAATCGTATTGCAATTGATCTTTGGTTGGGATGCCAAATTCTGCATCATCAATTTAATATGGCTATTATTTTAAAATAGAATATGAAAAAAGTATTGGTACTTTGTACAGGAAACAGCTGCAGAAGCCAGATCGCAGAAGGGTATTTAAGGTATTTTGCAGGCAACAGTGCAGAGATTTACAGTGCCGGAATAGAAACGCATGGCGTTAATCCAAAAGCAATGGAGATCATGAAAGAAGACGGAATAGACATTTCGGGCCATACCTCAAATAATGTGAACGAATACACAGAGATCAACTTTGATTTTGTGATTACCGTATGTGATAACGCAAAAGAGAGTTGCCCCTTTTTTCCAACCAATGCGGTAAAGCTGCATTACAACTTTCCTGATCCGGCAAAAGCAAGCGGCACCGAAGAAGAGATCATGGAACAATTTCGCGAAGTCAGAGAAATGATCAAAAAATATGCTCGGAATTTTGTAAACGGGAATTTATAACCCAGTGAAAACCATTGATGGCTAAATTTTGTTTAAACATCATTGTTACTGCAAAATTTAAACCAAAGGATATATGAAAAAGATAAGACCTTGTTTGTGGCTAGACCATAATGTTAAAGAAGCTATTGACTTTTACACTTCGGTATTTCAAAATTCCAAAATACTCAATACCAGCTATTACCCCACAGACGCGCCAAATTTTGGCGGTGAAATATTAGCAGTGGATATGGAAATAGAAGATCAGGAGTTTATATTAATAAACGGGGGGCCGATGTTCAAGTTTAACGAATCCGTTTCTTTTTCTATCGAGGCCAATACCCAGGATGAGATTGACTATTACTGGAAAAACCTTACTGCAGGAGGTGGTGAAGAATCTCAATGCGGCTGGTTAAAAGATAAATTTGGTTTATCATGGCAGGTTTCGCCAACAATTTTGAGGAATTTGCTACAAGATAAAGATGCAGAGAGAGCCAAACGCGTAATGGATGCAATGATGAAGATGAGTAAGATCATCATCAAAGATATAGAAGAGGCCGCAAAAGAGTAACCATCTTAAATACCCAGTATCCACCTTACATCAAAAGCATCAGTTATTTCAATTAATCTTTGGTCTTCATCATTGTTTACAAAAAAATTCATTTTATCAGATTTGAGTTTTTCAATAAGCTCTTTTCTGTACCAGGCATTCTTACAGTGCAAAAAAATAGAAATATAATTCCCGAGCTTTCTTCCTTCGTTATGTACCAGGTCTGAACCATGAATTATTATCCTATCAGCAATTAGCGATCCACTAACAACAGGCATTTCGGTGTAACCAAGCACTTCTTCAAAAGTTTCAAATTGTAACAGTCCCCCAAAACAGGTTTGGTAAAAGCTGAGCGCTTTTTTACAGTTTCCAGAAAATGTTATGAAAACTGCACTTATTAACCTGTCTTGATTAGGTTCGATCATAGCTGCATAAATTAAATATTGGGAGTTTTATTTTTATACAGATAAGAAATAGCAAGGATGCCCAATATCACCAGTGGTAATAGCATAAACCCAATGTTTTTATCTACACAGGCATGACTGATGAAGGCAAAGATTAAATTAAATGTAAGTCCTGCGTAGGCCCATTCCTTTAGCTTAGCCGGTGTTTTAGGATAAGCAATCGCAAAAACGCCAAGTACTTTACAAATGATCAGTGCATAGGCAAAATAATCTGGATAACCCAAAGGTTTTGTGCCTACAGTTGCATATTCTGGTGAAAACAATAGGGTACCCATTGGCATTACACCCTCCCAAAGTACGATGATGATTGTTGCTACCCAAAAGATTATTTTATTCTTTTTCATAATATTAAAATAAATGGCGTTAATTAATTCGTTGATTCAATATATTTCACAAAATTGTTCAAGATAGCTTGCCACCCTTGCTTCTGAAATTCAGGATCATTCTCTGTTTCGGGATCAAATGTGGTGGTTATGGTTGTTTTGCCATCTTGCTCTGCAAATAAAGTAGTGGATTTTCTTCCATCACCCATTGTATACGTAATTTCCTTATGTAATTCCACTGCATCATATACACCTTCAAAATCGAAACCGAAGCTGCCATCTCTGGCTTCCATTCTATTCTTAAATTTACCACCTACTGTCAGGTCGTTTTCACTACTTGGGGTATGCCAGCTTGGGTCTGGGGTATTCCATTTTATAATATCTTCAGGTGTATTCCAAACCTTCCAAACTTTTGCTACGGGAACATGTGTTGTTGCTTCTACCGTAATTCTTTTTCCTTGTGCCATAGTTATTGGTTAAATTTTATATTCAAAGATAAATCAGGACCTAAAATACTGGCTGTTGTAAAAATGACAAATTAGAGGTGAATTATGACAAAACTATTTTTGTAGCTTAGTAGCTTAATCTTATAATTGATATGCGCATTTCAGTATTTGTACCTGAGTATGGGGTGATAGAAGCCGTTACGCCCCCTTTTAGAAGCTTTCATACTGCCAATGAGTTTTTAACCACATTTGGTAAAAAACCGATTTTTGAGGTAGAGTATGTAGGCTTAAACGAGTATGTGCCAGCCAATAACGGAGAGTACACTATTAAAACCAATAGGTTGCTCAAAGATGTTGCTCAAACAGACCTATTGATTATACCACCTACATTTGGCGATACCACCAAAGGAATACAGGCTAATGCGGAAGCAATACCCTATATTAAAAAGTTATATAAAAATGGATCAAGTCTTGCCAGCTTGTGTATTGGTGCATTTCTTTTGGCTGAGACAGGCTTACTCAATGGAAAAAAATGCTCTACACATTGGGCTCATATTAGTGATTTCAGAGAAAGATATCCGGAGGTGGAAGTAGAAGATGGAGCTATAATAACAGAACACGATAATATTTACAGTAGTGGTGGGGCAAGTAGTTTATGGAATTTAATATTATACCTGATTGAAAAGTTTGCGGATAGAGAAACGGCGGTAATGATTTCAAAATATTTTGCTTTAGATATCGGGAGAGACAGCCAATCCCAATTCGCCATGTTCAAAGGCCAAAGAAACCATGGTGATGTCGAAATTCAAAAAGTACAGGATCATATTGAAAAACACTATGAAGACAAAATAACGATAGAAACGTTAGCAAATTTAATCAATACCGGTCGTAGAACATTTGAAAGAAGGTTTAAAGAGGCTACCAACAATACATCCATAGAGTATATACAAAGGGTAAGAATAGAAGCTGCCAAAAAATTTTTTGAAGCCTCCAGAAAGAACATATCAGAAATAATGTTTAATGTAGGTTATACAGATACAAAAGCATTTAGGGATACATTTAAGAAGATTACAGGGCTTACCCCAATTGAGTACAGAAACAAGTTTGCGAGGGTAGCACACGAGGTTTAAGAGCTGGTAGATGGCATGCCAAAATCAGTCATTAAAATTCCCTAGATAAGTACTATTCGCAATCTGTTTCCTGTCTTGCGAGATAAATGAGATATAAACCTCCATTTGCGCGTTTAGCAAATCGGGCGACAATTGCAGATTTACTGCACCTGTTAACCGGCTTGGGCCATACAATAAATACTCCGCTTTTTCCAGCTTAGGGAAATAAGCCAGCAAAATCACCTGGTCATTCGGCCTCGGCCATTCCAGATCAGCAGGGCAATGCCAGCTAAAACTCAAACCATCCATGGTCAGCTCAACCGCCGGATTAATCGCTGCCTGCATTTTACCTTCCGTAACCAATACCTCTTCATATACCATAAAAGCATTAGGATAAGCACCCCTTACGGCATGTAGTTTATTATAAGATACCGCCTTATTATAGGCTGTGCAGGTTGTTCCCTTTGCTTTTAAATGAAAGCCGATACTGATCAATTCCTTCAGTGGCTTCAAAAAGCTCACTACCGCTTCCAATTCATTCCGGTTTTGCAGCTGTGCCGGTGTGGGCGGCACCGTTATCTTACCCACACTGCGCACCATCTGTTTGCCTTTTACCTCATAAAATATCAGGTTGCCAAGTTTGCCTTTATAATTTCCGAAAAAACCATTTCTATATGTTGCCATAATTTTTTTATTAAAATATTCCTAAATACATGCTATTACTCACTTCCTTGCCGTTTATACTCACAAAACTCATATACACATGCAATGGTAACCCCATCAAGCCTACCGGCAACTCCAATTCAAATTGCAGAGCTGCCCGGTTTACCGCCCGCTCCAAAATCACTGTCAGTTGTTTATCCGGGCAATACACTAAAAAACTTGCCTTGTCCGAATGCTGGTTTAGCTGCGATTGCGCATGAGGTAACCAACTGATGATTAACTTGTCTGACCCCACAGTAACGGAGGGCGAATATGCCCCTGCCAAACAGCCCCTGCTGTAAACCAGTTTGCTATAATCAATGCTATAATCAGGAGAAACACCCCTGATGATATTCCTGAAATTGTACTTAACCGCAGCATTAAACGCATTGCGATGTTTTACGTTGGCAAAGCCCACAGCAATCAAACGTTTAAATCTTTTTAAAAAATTAGTTACCAGTGCAAATTTTAACTGCTGATCTATTTGTGCTTGTATTCTGGGTTTTGTTGTTTTATGCTGCGCCGCCGAGATTACACTTTTACCATTTACTTTACGGCCAACCAATGGCCCGGTTTTTCCTTCAAAACCATCAAACACACCTTTTCTTAAAATGCCCATGTCTTATTTGTGTTTTTCGTCATCTCGACGTTGGAGAGATCTCTTGAACTAATACTACACCAATCACTATACTTAGCAATTGTCCTTTTGTGCCTTACCTTTCTCATCACCGCATCCCCTTCCCTGCTTCCCGTCACATTCGTGTTTCCTTCAATGGAAAAAATCATACTCCCCTGCACCCTTTCGATAATCCCACAATGTCCAATTCTGCCAAGTGAAGGAAAGTAAATCCCGATAAGCATTCCGGGCAAACCATCTCTGGCTAACCTTGACACCGGAAACAAACCCGGGCTCCAGGCGGTTCTCGGTTTTACTAAACCTGCTTGTCCGAAGCACCATGAGCAAAACGCGCTACACCAAGGCGCAGCTTCTTTAAAACCCACGTAAGCAAGATACTCACGGATTCTTGGACCACTATTGTGACCAGATTCCCTAACACCGATTTCTTTTCTGGCGATATCGATGACTGCTGAACGATTTTTTTCTTTGTCATAACTGTATTTGTTTTTAAATAAATTAATACTGTGCGTTTCGCCGTCATTTCGAACTAAGCGTAGCGATGAGAAAACTCTTGAATTATTCATAACCAAGAGTTCTCTCACATGCGTTCGAGATGACGCTGCACTTATAAAATTGCCGCCAGGCATGTTGCCCCGGCCAATAATAACAAGGCATATGATGCCCATACAAAACTTAATTGCTGCCATTGCTGTAATTCCTTAAAATGTAAAACCATTGCATTAATTGGCGGATAACCCATCCTGATCAAAAACCGGTTAAATAACCACCAGCTAATTTCTAATAAGAGCAGGTAAGTGATCAAACCCAATATCACGAGTAAAGGGATACTCTGATTAATCCCTGCACTCATCTCCGGGCTGCTAAAAAACAACGTTACTGCCGCCCACATCACCAATAATACCCCCATCAAATGATGCTCTTTTTTTGCCTGCATCATACCTCGGAGGAAAAACATTCCTCTGTTAATTATTAACTCTTTCATCATAATTTCTCTTTTAAGGCGCTTCGTCATCTCGAACCGCAGGGAGAGATCTCTAGAACTATGCATAACCAAGAGATATCTCATCACTTCGTTTCCTTCGATATGACGTGGTGCATATGAATTAAACAAGGGTGCCCGCGGGCACCCTTAAAACTAAACTACCGTAAACTCACCAACGTAAAACGAATCACTCGCCATCTTACCATTGGCCGATACGAACGAGATCCAGCAGTGCACATCATCTCCGCTAAAGTCGCCTGGTACCAGCATACTGTAAGTAAGTGCCGAGCGGGCAGCTGCACCAACCAGTGTAACCAATTGGTTCTTTACCGGGTTGTACACTACCAGCGTAGCCATATCCGTTGGCCCGCCAATACCCGTAGCAAGCGTAGCCAGCCAGGTAAACTGCACCGTATCCGCTATTGCCGTTACCACTTCGGCATTATAGCCATTGCTCAATTGACCCTTGCTGTAGGCAAAATTAGGGTAGTCAATTAAGTAATTTGGTGCTATACCCGTTACCGCATTGGCATAATTGTCTACAAAGGCTGCATTAAAAGCACTCTGCTTTTCCTTATGCGCATTCTGGTAACCTACCCTGATCAGCGGGGTTAACCGCCTGGAAAAGGCAACCACTGTTCTAAATTTGGCCCGCATGTTTAACTGCGGCACCGTAGGTGGATTTTGTGAAGGGTGAGGGATGGCAGTAATCACATTCTGCCCGTTTGTCCAGTGCCCAACCAAGGCACCGGTTTTGCGTTGGAAGCCACCGAAGGCTCCCCAATGTTGAATTCCCATAGTAATCTTTTTTATGGGTTATTTTACGATTGCAACTTTGTTAGCCTGTTGTTAGCAATGTTATTAATCAGGTTTTTCGTTTACGTCATCCCGAGGGAAGCGTATGCGTTTGTCATCCAGAGCGAATGCGAAGGATCTAGATTCCTCGTACCTCGGAATGACAAAGGAGTCGAGATGATGCCATTACGGTTAAAAAAACCGCGGCAACTTCGCAATCATCCGGTCAACCGCAGCCCTAAACTCCTTGGCCGTGCCCTGCCAGCTAAACTTAACCTGCTGTTTTACTTTAAGCTCCAGCGCTACTACATCCTGTATAAACTTGCAGGTAAGTATGCGTTCTAAGCCGTCGGCACAACGTATAGCATGAGCATCGTTTTGTTTAGCTCCTGTATCAATTGCGTGGCTCAGATGTTTAAGCCAGCCTACAAAGGGCAATACCTCTATCAGGTTAAAAATCCGCTGCAGTTTACCTGCACTTTGGAAAACCAGGCAACCCTGCCGGTCTTTCATTTTGTAAATCGTGAGCAACAATTCATTATTGCGCATTACTGTAAAAACGTAAATTCAATTGAAGGCCCGGCTATGAGTGCCGGACCTTCGAGCCTTGCCCAAAACAATAAGGCTCAGGTTTAACCCCTACGGGATTAGTGCTGGTAAATCACTTCCGGCGGTACGCCCAGGCTTGTCGATGTACCAACAGCACATTGGTCCACCGTACCACTACAGCCATAGTAATTCTCGGCATCAGTTTTAGTGCCCACAAAAGGGTTGGTTTCTTCCGGTGGTGTTTCGCCACCCACCCTGGTCCAGGTGTATTCATTTTCATTGGCTTTTGGCGCATGTTTCGCCGTTGTTGCATAGGCAACAGTAACTGTTAGTGCCATAGCAATGGCTACTAAACTTGTTTTGAAAACTTTTTTCATGTTTTTGTTTTTTTAATGATTAATAAAATTGTTAACTATATATTCAGATCTGGAATATCAAGATTAAAATAAAGCGGTCGCCCTTAAAAGGGTTAAATAAGGCGGTCGTCCTTAAAGCGGTCGTCAGTCTTGTGCATGCCCCGCCCCGTCATCTCGAGCCGCAGGGAGAGACCTCTTGTTTAGGCACAGTTCAAGAGGTCTCTCGTCGCTGCGTTTCCCTCGAGATGACGGGATGGGGCATGCCCTGGCCCGCAAGGGCCACCTATTGTATAAGCCCAACAGGGCAACCGTACCGATAAACATAAAACCAGCATTTACACCAAGATGCCCGTACCAGCTCAATTCATTGTGCAGCCCACTGCAATTGCACGGCAGCCTAAGCCCCGAAACCAATACTACTATAATGTATAGCTCAAACATAAAGAGCAATACCAGCGCAGCCCATAACCCAACACGGCTCCAGCCCGGTAACAACAGCAATACCACAATAGCCGCAGAAAATGAGGGAACCACAAATGCCAGTACCGGTGCAAAAAAACTGATCAGTCGCAAAGGAGAATCCCTTAGCTGGAAAATAAACTTGTCATGTTCCAGTACCTTAATACTTACTGTATAAAGAAACAACATCACCAGTAACAGGATACAGATTTCAATCAGTCGTTTTTTTGCTTTCATATATTTCGTATTGTCATGAAACAAAAATACTGGCTCTAAATGACTTAAAAAGTCGTAAATCCGACAAAAACAAGCCTTTTAAACACAAAAAACCCGGGATTATAGCCCCGGGTTTAATAAAACTGAATATGATCGCTAATCTGCTACTTTTCTGGCAACAGTCCTTTTGCAATCAAGGCTGATCGCAATGCACACAACGTTTGTCGCAGCATACATAAATAACTGGCAATGTCACTGTCTACAAAGATCTTGCTGTGCAACAGCTTCGGAAACTCCAGATAAAATTCCAATACGCGTTGTTCCCCTGGCAACCGTACCAGTTTATCCTTCAATTCCTTTTCCATTTCCTCATGCCGCATCACGGTAAGCTGGGCAAACTCTTTCATCCCTTTCCAGTTATCGTAGATGTAATTCATCTCTGCTATACCAATCCGGGATAATAAAGTATCCTTACCGGCTTCAATGGTATAAGGTGAAGGCAGTTGTTACAGAAAACTCAGCAAGGCAACAATACATTCTTCCCCATAAAAGCGTTTTACCAGTTTGTTTCCTTTTTCATCATGGTAGTATACACTAATAAATCCCCTGATGATGAAATAAGCAAATTTCGGTATGCTACCCTGTTTTACCAATGGTTCATCCGGATCAGGAGTAATTTCCTCCATGTAATCCCATAAGTATTTAAAAAAGTTATCGGGTAAAACCATATTGGGGTTTATCTTGCGAAGTACGTTTTTCAATCTTTCGAAAGCGTGTTTAATGTTTAACATGTTTTTTTAATTTTTGACGGTGATTATTTATTGATAGATGTTTGGCATTAGGTCCCCTTAATTATCCTTCTATTGTTGTAATCCCCAAAAAATTAAATGTTAGGTAGTGTTTTTCATAGGCTTGTTGTTTTATTTAGATAGGTTGGATATATCCGGATTGCTTGTTACCCCCCAATCCGGAAGAGGGCAATATTTTTATACCTACATGTCATTTACCGCTTCCTCAACCGGCTTTACCCAATTGTTCACATACGTTTTTTCATATTTCCGGTTTTGCTTAACACAGGTAAAAATCCGTAGGATGATCTTATACCTTATCGCATTAAGCACTGCCATTTTAGGTTTCTTTTCGTCCTGCGTTTTTCGAAGGTAATATGCAGTCAAGTCATTACTTCCTCTTATGGTACCAACCGCACAGGTATGCAGCAATGCTTTCATCTTTTTATTGGCAATGTGCGATACCCTGCGCCTTGAAGTTGCGACACCAGATTCTCTGGGAAACGGAGCCACCCCAGCATAACAGGCAAATTTCTTAGGGTTGCTGATGTCACGGAATTCGTTGGTACAGATAAGGATCTGGGTTGCAGTAACCGGGCCAACATGGTCAACCGATACAATGATGTCCCGAAGAGGGCTCAATTCCGCATCTTCATTAATCAGCTTCAGCATCAAATCATCAACAGCTTTAATGTCAGCTTTTAACGCAGCAATACTCTTTGTACACAGTTGCAAGCTCTGGTTAGCAACCTTCTTTTTTATAAAATCCGTTTCTTCTTTTAATGGAACAGAAATTCCCAGCAAATAATTCATTAACCTGCTGCGCATTGTACTTAATTTAGCCAGCTCATTTAATACAGGTCTTCTGGGTTGCCAGAAGCGCAATGTTTCCCTGTTTTTATAAGCGTAATCCGCAATCCTGATGGCATCAACCTTATCGTTCTTCCCGCGCACCACACCCATCGTTTTCATAATCTGGGCCGGTGGTTCCTGCACAATGTTTGCTTTCATTTGGTGTAGCACTTCCAACAGGTGGTTACAGTAAAAGCCTGTATTTTCCATGCAAAAAATCGTTTTGCTCATGGTAAAACCTTTCATTGCTTTCAGCTCAAGCACAAACTGTTTGATAAAAGGGGTACTGTTTTCAATTTCATCATGAAAAAGTAACTGTTTACCCCGCATTACGGCATAGTCCAGCTTATTTCTGGATACATCAATACCTACAAACCAGGCATATTTCTTTTGTCTTGTTTCTTTCATAGTATTCAAAATAAAGGGGGATTCAATCCAGAGATAGTTCAAAAACCTAGATGACAACATAATCCACCCCTTTATATATTTTCAATTATTTATAATGATGAGATATTGTATCGTTCGTTAAGTCCAAACTTGCGACGCAGATTAATTCGATCTCATCATCAATGTCTTCAAATAAAGGGGAGATTCATTCATGGGATAGACCTCAAACCTGGAACGCCGCATAATCCTCCCCTTTATTTATTTATTATCCAATACAATCCCGTCAGGTGTACCAGCCCTAATAATTCATTTTCAATAAAATTTTGTTGATGGATCCTGAATAAGGATAAAGTTTTCGTTTGTAAAAAACATCCCTTTTTACAAACGTTTTTATTTCATTTGTAAAAAACAGCCTTTTTTACAAACGTTCTTATTTTGTATTGATCAAAATTGCTTCATTTGGGATCGTGCGAACAGTCCCTTTAAGTTCAGCAAGGTGTTGTCCGGCCTCAACTGCTTTCTTAAGCACCTTTTTACTTTCAATATCAAATGGCAGGGGCAATAGTTGCATAAATTAATCTTATTATAATACGAATATAATTCATTTCAGGGCATACCACATAAATTTAACCGGATACATCCGGATAAATAACCGTGACCTCAACAACAATAAAACAAAGAACTATAATCCTTTTACCGTAGATCAACGGAATCTTTTACTTTAAATGATGAGATATTATATCTTTCATTAAGTCTTTACTTGCGACGCAGATTAATTCGATCTCATCATTTTATGTTTTTAGATAAAAGGGGGATTCATTCATAGGATAGGTCTCAAACCTGGAATGGAGCATATTCCTCCCCTTTATATTTTCAATTATTTTTATCAATTGTATAAATGACGAGATATTGTATCATTCGTTAAGCCCAAACTTGCGATGTCGATTAATTCGATCTCATCATTCATATCATAATTTTTCATGTTCATAGATTATTTAGTAACTAATTACAGGATTTTGATGGCTTAGGCGGTAAAAAAAGCTGGTCAATCCGCTCTGTTTTTACCAGCTCCAGCAAATTCAGTAGCTCTGTTAAACCTGCATCTACCTTTTTAATCCGTTGGCGTTGTTTCTTATTGGCATCAGCCAGTAATTCCAGTGTCCTTCCCTGCAGCTGCAGCAATTGCGTTTTGTGGTGGTAGTATTTGGCCGTTGCCAAATCTCTGTCTTCTTCCAGGCAAAGCCTGTGCAGCTCGATGATCAGGCTCAACAGGAACTCATCGATATGGTGGTTTGCAGGAACCGGAAACAGCTCATCAAAGTGTACCACATCCCAAAGCCTTCGGTAAAGCAGGGTCATATCTCCTGGGTTTTCCGCTTTCATTAATCTCTGGGCTTCAACAGGTTTAGCTTCTCTTCATCAAGAACCGGAATTAAATCGATGTATTCTTTTTCGAATAAATCCCATAGGATGTCGTTTGCTTCCTTTTTGGTGATGCCCAGTGCGGCCATTAGCGTATTGGTATCCAGCACCGGATCTTCATCGTATGGGATGAGTTTGATTGTTTTCATAGACAGTTCAGTTTTTTTATGTTTTATTGTTAGTTTTAATTCTACTCCCCCTCTCCGGCCTTCAGCCACCTCTCCCCAAAGGGGGCGAGGGAATCATGATGCCTACAGCATGTCATTTAAGCGCCTTGCCATCACCACCAAACCCTCAGCACCCTGCATTGACCATAAAATTACCTTCACAGAAAAGGCATAGCGTCTCCACGCCCTTCAGCGTGGTTATGCAGCCTTTGAAGTGAATGGTTATTTTGTCCCTCTTCATACTGCTCCAACAATTTCCGCTGTAGTAACATAACCCTAGCAGTACATGCATTTAGCTTTTCCTTCAGCTCTTCATTCTCTATTTTTATCACCGCTTCCTCTTCATCCAGCAACCAACTGGCTTTTACCTCAAATATTCCGGCCAGTAACTTTAACCGGCTTACGGATACCTCTGTAAATGCACATTCAATTTTACTGTATGCCGGTACAGAAATTCCCAGCA
Source organism: Pedobacter heparinus (assembly GCF_032678725.1). Classification (GTDB taxonomy): domain Bacteria; phylum Bacteroidota; class Bacteroidia; order Sphingobacteriales; family Sphingobacteriaceae; genus Pedobacter; species Pedobacter heparinus_A. Next base: position 23,611 of record NZ_JAVTSC010000023.1, on the reverse strand, counting down.
GCGCTGCCATATGCGTTTGGCTCCAGTGCCGTTTTTTGCGCAGGGCTCTTATTTTTTGGCTGATGATTGTGTCTTTCATTACTCCAATCCCAGTAAATGAATGAACCCGTGAAATTCAGCATACTCGAACAACTCCATTTCATGCGCCGGGTTAAATATCGAACCATCCAAAGCCCGCTCCCGGTTATCCAGCAAATCCTGAAAGGTCTTGAATCCCGCATTTTCTGCAGCAATCTGAAAATCATCCGACAAAGCCAGGAAGATAAACAGTGTGTTTAGCACGTCCGGTTCTACCGGGCTCAATTGATTTCTTCGTTTTTTCATCTTCAGGTATAACATCTTTTGTTATTTAATTTTTTTAAAGAACCGGAGGGCACACCAAATTCCCTCCGGTATCTTACAGTTTAACCAAATGAACGGAGCGCGTTAATATTTTCCAGCCTGTTTCTATTCAGTTTCAGGTAGCTTTCAAAATGCGGGAGCATGCTCAACACCTGCGGTATCCGGTCGCAAAAATGCCTGTCATAATTGTATGCCATAGTACAGCCATCTACCACTCTAAACTGGATCTTCTTCAGATCCATATCCGGCATCTCAACCCGTACCTCAGCTTTTCCTGCCAGGTATTTTATCCAGAGTATTCCGAGATCTATGTTATCCAGTTTTCCCAGATCAGTAACCTTGTGTTCTTCAATAAAATTATCCAGTGTTATTTCATCTGTCCTTAGCGTTGCTTTATAACCCTTACTTTCATCTGTGTTTAAATTTATATAGGCTACCATCATATTTGGCCTGGTCATTTTCAGGCAAATGTTTTTTTTGGTGGTGAGCACACGCGGGTGCGGCATCAGCTCCCTGAATAGGTCAGCGGAATAGATTAAGTTTATTGGTGTTTTGCTTTTCATACTGAATACCGCTAAAAATTAAGTTTATACGTACAAAGCTTGTGTTCATACAATACCGCCATTGTCTTACCTGTAACTTTCATATCTTTTATCTTTCCGGTCTTTGTTTTGGGCAAATAAAAACTGAGTTTGTATTTGCCATTTTCTATCTCATACACATCAACTACCCAGGCATTTTTGAATTGCTCAATATCCTCATTGTCCGCTTTCAGGTTCGATTGCACAAATAAATACTCATCACTTACACAGCTCTTTTTGTTTACAACAACAGGTGGTTCGGCAAGCTTAATCTCTCCGTTCTTATCAGGTGAGCCGATCTTAATCTTAGCCTGGCTAACCGTATCAATGGTTTTTCCTTTGTATACAAGTTTGAGATTGGTATCAGCTACAGTAAACTGGTTACGGTAGTAATACAGATACACCAATTGACCAGCTTTTTTGTTGTAATGCAGCATTCCATCCTTGCTAAAAAAGTCATCAACCTGTTTCTCCAGCAAATCCGGTGCTTTTTGCATAGCTGTCGAACCATTATTGCTTTTTGCAAGGCTATAGCCTTTGGTCCGATCAATTATTCTAAAAATAAAGGATGAATCTTTTATCGGAATGGCTACATCAGTTACAACTTTGTTTTTAAAATAAGGTCTTGCAATCCATTCCGATATACTTCCTCTATAAGCGCTTTTTAGCATAGCCCCTGTAAGAAAAAAGTATGGGGAATCAATAAAGACCTTCGCTTCACCAGTTCTCATTTTGGCGGCAGGCTGTATGTCAATTTTAATCAACTGAGTTTTGCTATTGGCTTTGTCAACAGATAAAATAAAATTGAAAGCTAAGTTTTCACCTAAGTAAATGTTTTTCTTGTCAGCACCAGCAATATAACCTGCGTTGTACTGAATTTTTATTTCTGTATCCGGCAAAACAACATGAGGTGGAAATAAGCGTATAAAATTATTTGGAGCCCGGTTAACCTCATATGATAAAAGGAAAAGAAATATTATCAATAACACGCACCCAACCGAGATCAAAGCAACTGTTAGAATTCTTACTTTCATATTATAGATTTAACATTATGGGAGGTCAAAAATTGCCTCCCATATCGCTGAGTTTGATGACGTTAATATTCCCTGTAAAGCACAGGATATGTCTGAGGTTGATCACAGGCAAGATATGTATCATATGCTGTCATGCCATTTACTGTACATACCTGCCCATAAGACAAAGTGCTACATACAAAACCATAGTCAATTGTCCCATAATCGCAGAATACAATCTCAGGATAGTAATTCATGTTTAAAAAGTAACCATAAGTGGTAAGTCCCGCAGGTTTTTTACTACTTACAAATGCACTTGAAATAGCAAATACAAATGCTAGTAACACTAAAATTCTAAATCTTTTCATAATTTTTGTTTTAAGTTGTTTGCCTACATTTTTATCAGGCTTTCGGCATTTCCTGCTTCGCGCAAAGTCCATAATATTTTAAGGTGTGTTTTCAAATGTTAATGATTCTTTAGAAGGATAGATGAATATTGCTATCAAGGCAAAGGCAATAAAAGCGCAGTTGAAAACCAGATGCTGCTTCCAATTCATTGACGACAATACACCTCCACAAGAACAGGGTATGTAATCTGCAAACTTTGTGATGGCAACGATGTATGCGGAGAAAATCACCATTAATCCGTATGCACAGTATATTGACGCAAGTCTAAACCTTTCAATTGTTAGAAAGATGGATAAAATGACTTCCAACATCGGAATTCCAATTGCTACCCAGGTTGCAAAAAACGTAAGTAAAGGAGACCGGCGTAACTCGGTTCTGAATTGCTCAAAATCGAGCATTTTAGTTACAGATGCATATGCAAAAAGTAAAATAAATAAGACGCAAACTACTTCGACAACCAGAATTCTTTTCCTGTTATTTTGATTCATGCTTTTAATTATTTGTTAAATTCTCTTCACCCACTTCATCTATTTTCTTTAATAAAATCGCTAAATGATCTTTGGTAGCTCGATCAGTAGTTTTCTTCATTTTTGATTGAGTGGCTTTTTGAATAGATTGCAAATGCACTCTCGTAAGGGCTTGCATATCTGTTAAAAATGTACCCTTATCCCATGCTCCCTTCTTTAGATTTACAAAAAACACCATGTATGTCAAATAATTGAGTTGAAGTTTTTGTTTGTAAGACTCTATAGATTTCTTGCTTTTAAATTCAGAAAAAATTCTGCTTTCAAAATCTTTTAATACTTCATCCATTGGAAATACTTCATTCTTAATATCTATCTTTTGAGAGGAACCAAAAATCGTTTGGAAAAATATTTTTTGCAAATCCATTATATAATCATCTCCACTCAAGTGCAATTGAGAGACAAGATTATTTTCAATTAGCCATACTGGCGTTTCAAATAAGTAATTATTTAAAAAATAAACGGCCTTTTTTTGAATTGGTTTGCTTACTGGAACTAAATCTCTTACCGAGTCTTGTGAATCAAATTTTAAGATATCACCAATCATCGTCCCTCCAATTAAATTCCCGACATGCCTAATGTACTCCCTATATTGCTTTACAGCTCGTTCATAGACTTCCTTGGCTAATAACGTGTCAACATCACCATTAGTTTTTCTTGTCCAGTCTAATAAATTAGGTACAATGTACATGAGGTTCTTTATTCCATATTTGCTGGCTTCAATTGGGTCATCCCCTATATCTTCAGATTGTAAACGAGCATCGTCTTTATCATATTCATAGGGAAGATAGCTTAACCATTTGTTCTTTTTCAAACGATAATTCGTTAGCCGTGTTAAAACTTTTTGATCTGATTTTGGATCATCTCCTGGGTACCATCTATACAGCCATTCTATAGCCCATCGATCATAATCTCCAATAGATGAAATAAGACCTTCCCTGCCGACACCGTCCTCACGTTGTGCTACATAATTATATCTCGAATAATCCATCACAGAAGGAGAGATACCATGCTGCTCTACCCATTTTTTATCACGCAGCTTCTTTACCGGAACATTTGATGAAGAAAGAAAGTTGTGATGGATACCGAGAGTATGCCCTACTTCATGTGAAATGGTCTTAGCAAAGAGTTCTCCCGTTAATTCGTCTGAGAAAATCCGACTCCTCGCTCCTGTATCAGCTGCGCCAGCCAAGACCATATATTCTTCATGGGCAGATTTTGTTAGATCAGGAATATTTGCTTTGGCCCCGATCATCTCACCGCTTCTAAGATCAGTAAATGAATCTGCTGTAGCTCCAGGACTTTGTACTGGACTAAAAATAACTTTATTATATCTGGATGACAAAATATTAAATGAAGAGTCTGCGTTAGAAACTACTTGTGCCTTTATTGCATTTTTAAAACCGGCACTCTCAAAAGCAACTCGCCATGCATCCACTCCTTTGATGAAATAGGGTAATAACTTCTCAGGTGTTTTGGGGTCGATATAATAAATGATTGGTTGCTTAGGATCTACCAGTTCGCCCCTTAAATATCGATCTATGTCTTCATCTTTTGGTTCAAGTCGGTATCTATTCTGAAATCTTGTGAGTCTGCCATCTGCATTTTTGAAAATACGAGTAGTAGAGGAATTAACAGTAACTCTATCGTCCGTATAACGAACTTTCATCGGGAATTTAGGAAGTAAAAACATTGAGCAATTTAATCGCACAGAAACTAAATTCGTATCATTGATATTATCATTTAGAGCATAAACCTGTACAAGTTCAATATCAATCCCTTGTGCATGTGGATCAGTCTTACCGACATAGAACTTTTGCTTTTGAAAGGAGCCTAGTTTGAAATATTTTACTAACCAACCTGCAAATGAAAACACTCCTGTATCGCAATTAATTAACCTGGACACATCAATAAAATTTAATGAATCAATCAAAGAATAATGATAATCAAGAAATGCTGAACGCCTTTTTTTATTCAGGTCGAAATACCGAGGATGTTTTTTTTCTGCATATTCGATTAGTTCGACACTATTAGGCCCTTTCTTTTTGAACTGAATTAAAGTAGAATTTGCGAACTTCCCCCTGATTACCTTATTCCCTGTAATTTCACTTTTTGAGATCAGATTTACCACTGATATATATCTACCTAAAGTACTGTCAGGTAAAACAAGCCAATATTTATGATTTTTTTTGACCATTTGCAAAGGTGTTTTATGCTCTTGGGCTTTGAGATAAAATCCAATAATTACCAGAACAAATAAGAAAAGTATATTTTTCATATTATTTATTTAAATGCCTTATCATTATATCCAAATTCTTCTTAATTTCAGAAGAGTTAGGATCAAGTTTAGCTGCTTTCTCCTGCCACGTTATAGCTTCGGTTATTTTTTCCGCTTTAAAAAGTAAATGAGCATAAGTATCAAAAAGGGCAGCTATAATACCTTTGTCACCCGCCCTGGGATAAATCTCTTGCTCTTTAACAAACGGTTCAAATAAACTTATAGCCCGATTAATTTCAGTTTTATCAGACACCCTGCTATATAAATAGACATCATATGCACAACTATTTATCCCTAGTTCATCATTCTCCTTTTTCAGGAACTGTTCTGCATAGGCTAAATATGCTTTGATATATGACAGGCTATCATTTTGTTTCTTGTAATATTTCATCTTTCCCCTTGCCACAGCTCTTAATGAGATGTTTTCTGGATATTTTTTTGCTGATATATCTTTATAAATTCTATTCCAATCCGGCTTGAACCCATTTTGGTTCATCGCGTTTAAAAAATCAACATTTTCATTTAAGATGATATCCGTTACAAGTTTTTTCATTGCAGTAGGGTAGAAAAATTTCGCTACTTTTTCAGGATGCTCCAGAAATAGTTTGAATCCAAAATCTTTACTGTCATCAGTAAATTCTCTGAGAAATTTTATATTTTCAGATGTAAAAACTGAGTCCATTGATTTTATATACCAATTGCTTAATTTATCCTTTCCAATTGTATCTCCGTATTCCTTGGCCATGTAAGCCATTTGATTCACTTTAAGCGGGTCGGTTTTCCATTTTTCAAATTCTTCCATGGTTTTATGGTAAAAATTCGAATTTATAGCCCTTGTGACAATATTTATAAACTCATCTATACTTGCAGTTGCTCCGGAGAATCTATATATTATTTGACCTTTTGGAGAAAAAATCAAATATGTCGGGTAGGCGGTAACTTTAAATGAGTTCTGAATATTTACAGCATCTTTGCGCCAGTTTTTGGTCAATTCATCATCATCGGCCGTAACATCCATTTGGACTTTGACACTGATAAATTCTTTGTTCATAAAGCCAGCGGTTCTTTCTTTTGAAAAAACATTTTTGTCCATTGCCTTACATGGACCGCACCAGGTGGCAAAACAATCTACAAAAATAAACTTGTTTTCGATTGAAGCCTTTGTTTTGATTGCTTCCCAATTCAGGTTTTTAATAAAATTCACTCCGAGGTTTTCTTGAGTTTGCATATTTGCAGTTGTTTGTGCAAAGCAATTCAATACGGGTAACAGGAGTATTAAAAATAAATTGATCTTTTTTTTCATTATTTGTTTAAATTAAGACATGGCAGATCCTGCTACGCGATTTATTTTATTTGCAATATGCCGTTATGTTCTTTGCGTGTATATAAGTTGCAACTACTTGAACACCTCCTTTAAAACCCTTTCTAAACCATCACCCCTCAGATTAGTTGCTATAATCTTACCTGTTGGGTCTATTAGGAAGTTACTTGGTAAGGAAACAGCGTTATATAACATGGCTGCTGACTGGTCAAAGTCTGAAAGTTGCAACCAGGTCATTCCATCATCTGTAATGGCTTTTAACCATTTACCTTTGTCCTTTTCTTCATCTCTGGTCACTCCTATAATTGTAAAATTTTTGTTCTTATATTTATCATAAGCTTTCAGCAGATTTGGGCTTTCAACTCTGCAGGGCCCGCACCAGGATGCCCAAAAATCAAGCAAAACATATTTTCCTTTATAGGAGGATAACGTAACCTTCTTACCAAGACTATCTGCCTGGATAAAATCTGGAGCAGCTTCACCGGCTTTTGGTGTAAGTTTCTCAACTTTGGACACCCAAGTTTTCACGCCAGCCTTCATTTTAGCCAATGTTTCCTTAAACACAGGATTTGGACTGTGATTTCCTTTCGCCGCTTTCTCTTCCGATAGTTGAACTATTTTTTCCTGCATTGCAATTGCCTCAGCAATTCTTCCCGATTTGTATAACAAATTAGCGTAAGTATCCATTGAGGCAGGATTGTCTTTATCGCTCTGGTCAATGTAATTCTTCATTGTAGCAACTGCTATCTCAATGATTTTAGAATCACTTATTTGCTCAAATATTCGCCAGGAGACGTTATTGATGTTAAATGCTCCGTATGTATCTTCATTTGATTTATAATATAAAGCATAGAACTTACCGAATTCTTCATGTAACTTATTATGGAATGCGTTGCGTAACCGTTCAGTATAGTAATATTGCTGAAATAAGTTACCATGCTTACCTTTGATGCTTTTTTCAAAGCCTGCCCAATCAGTGCTTCCATACTTAATGTACGGTTTAACCTCTTCAGCATACAGCACGCTGTTTACTTTTCTTTCAGCGGCTAATTTTTTACCCAGTACCTCGTTAGCTCGCACAGATTGATCCTTAAATAGCTTAAAGGCTTTATCTGATGATTTAGTGGTGAACATATAAGCAAATAATAAATTATGCTTTTTAAACTGTTCTTCTTTAGATAAGCCGTTGATGAAAGCCTGGGCAATCTCGTGCGCTTTATCTGCTTCCCTGACTTTAGCTGCGGCCATGGCCAGGTTTTTCAAAAAAGCAGTATCCTTTTTCCCGGCCTTATATTCAGCATATTGTTTATTAAATTCAGTACTGTTTAAATCCTGAGCCTGAACTCCTGAGGTAATAATTACCCATAAGAGCAACATTAGTTGTCTTTTCATGTATTTGAATATTTGATGATGATTTTACTTCTTTGTGGGGTCTTTAATAACCAGTACTTCTAACTCCTTTTCGAATTCCACTAAATCCAAACCGCTTTTTTGCAACTCCTTTTTTACTGCTGACAGGTCATCCATCATGGCGTCCACTTTTAGATCTACGTTATAGTCAATCCCAGTTTCATTATAAATGATAGGTCCATTTTGATTAAGGCCAACCAAAAGAGGAATGAAGTAGTCTATTTTTTGGCTAATCATACTCATACCTGTCTGATTGAGGACAGTTTTATTGGCGTCCCCACCTTTGGTTTTGATCTTCAATGTAATCTTAGGCATAACCACCAGCTTCATACATCGAATCAATCTTTTTTCTTTACTCACATCGTAACCAAAGTATTTTTTGAGGTCCATTTGCATTGCCTTTTTCACATTCTCTACAGTAGCATTTTCTTTTGGAATTCTAACAGAATAATTATACACGCCCTTCATGGAAACACCGGTTTGATCTGCTTCAGAGAAATTGTGGTTGAACAGAGATTTATCGGAAACTTCAACGACCGGCCAGGCTGCTGTTTTACCATATTGAGTTTCCGAAAAAATCATTGGTCCCGAAGCTTTGCCTGTATAGGCTAAATTATATAACCCAGCTAAATGCCATTTGGCAATACAAAACAATCCTGTTTCTTTTATCTTTTCGCTATGATCATTGATATCAGGCACTCGCATCTTTTCCGTTAGTATAGACTTTGAGAAGCTACTTGAATAAAGCAGATATTCATTGTTGTTTAAATTTCCATTGTCATCAAATGCGTCTATAGAATTCGATTTTCCTCCAGAAAATATGACTGTTTCTCCTTTAAATAGTTTTTCCAGTTGACCTTCTGTAACAGAAGGAGTCCTTGCTATCACCATTCCCTTATCGTCAATAATAATTTGATGTGGCACTCCAACAATTCCATAGTTTCGCTTAAGAAGCGAATCATAGGCTGATACTAATTTCAATTCTCTGGCTTTTTTAACTTTCTCATACATGTTTTGGATATTCTTTCCATACTTAGATGCATTATCTCCGATCAAAATGATTTGAAGCTGGTCTTTGAATTTTTCCTGGATTGCATTCATTTTTGGAAAACTGGCTATACATGTCGCGCAAGTTGTGGCCCAAAAGTCCAAAATCAGCCATTTTCCTTTGAAATCTTTTAGTGACACATTGTTGGATCCGTAGCTAGTCACTTTATTCAAAGTAAAATCGGGCATAGGTTTACCAACTTCGGGTTGCAGGCCTTGAGGGATTGGCAGTCCTGCTGCTTTGTATTCCTGCTGCATTTTTAAAAGTTCCGGGTTGTTTTCCTGGGCTATTGCTACATTAGCTAATAGGGTAAGTAAAAGAATAATTCTATAAATTTTCATTTGAATATGTGTTAAGTTTAGTAATACCTGGCGTAAGCGAAATTTACCATACACCAGATATTGATTATTAATTAAAAATTATTAGTTATAGCCTGGATTCTGCTGATTGGCCATTGCCGGATCGTTTAGAATTTGCTCTTGGGGAATTGGCCATAATTGATCTGTTGTTTGCCAAGTAATTCCTTTTAATGGACCAAGAACCGCATCAGCACGATTGGTGCGTTTTAAATCCAACCATCTATGTCCCCATTCGGTAAACAACTCAAATCTCCGTTCCTGCTCTATCGCTGCTAACATGGTTGCTTCATTTGTAGCACTTGTATTGCCTATTCCTGCCCGATTCCTTATAAAGTTGAGATCACTTTCCGCACTATTTGAGCCGATTACTTTACTTCCCTGATGGGCTCTCGCTTCCGCGCGAATTAGGTACTGTTCACCCAAGCGCAGAACCATTGCATATTCACTAATAGGTGATATTGCGGTAACTTTGTATTTTTTTGGATAATAATATTTGGCGGTTGGACGCACCAAACTATCTATCCAGTTCAACTTTCTTAAATCTCCAGAAGCAAATAATGTTATTAAAGATGCTTTAAGTGCTCCATTAGCTGGTATAATAGCAGTATTTGGAATTAAGAAGGTGGCGGCATCAGCAGCGTTCCCAGCATCCCGACCTAATTGCCATATGGCCTCCTTTGAATTTTTAAGGAACATATTTCCAATAACCTCAGAGCCGTATAGGTCTGTATAAGAAATTACTTTGCTAGCTTCTGTTTCAGCATTTAACCAATCACCGGTATATAAATAAACTCTCGCCAGCATTGCTGTTGCAGCAAATTTATTTACTCTTTTTCTTTCAGGCGTGACCGTGCCAGTTGCAGTGAGATAATTTATACTCAGCAGGTTTTGTGCATCTTTCAAGTCCTTAATAATTTGTTGATAAACCTCGGTTTTAGAAGTTCGTGGAATTACCCCATTGATTCGATAATCAGTAGTCAATACCAATGGGACATCTCCAAATAGGTTAACCAAATAAAAGTGAGCAAAGGCACGGAGAAATTTGGCTTCCCCTTCCAACCTTGATTTTACTGCAGGCGTTAAGCCTATAGAGGCACTCAAACCTTCTAGGACAGCATTTGCCTTGAGAATAGTTTGATAAGGTACTAACCAAAATGTGGCATTTAAGCCCGAGGTTAGAGGAGTAAGATTATTAGTAGCATATTCTATCCTGTCAACTATAGTTGAATAATTATCCAATTCATCTGCGGCAAGGCCGGCTTTAAAACTTAGCCCGTTAACAACTCCACTAGAATAAGCGGCACCATTGATCATTTGGCCATAGATGTCAATAATGGTTGCCGTTGCCGTAGCATCATCAGTAAAAACAGTAGCTTTTATCAAACTGGTTTTTGGTGGATCTATTTCAACAAACTTCCTGCAGGACAATGCACAAATACAACATATGATTAGTGTTGTCATTCCGAATTTATTTCGGAATCTCATCAGGACGGTTCTATATAATTTTTTCATAATAGTCTTCTTTTTAAAATGTCAATTGAATGCCTCCTGTAACAAAAAACAAAGGTGGCAAAACAAGGCCCTGTGTTTCGGGGTCAAACCCTTTATATTTAGTAATGGTCATGATATTTTGAGCTTGTGCATACACCCTAATCCCCTTCAATTTCATTTTAGTTAAAATGGAAGCAGGTAGTTTATAGGACAAGGCAATATTTTTCAAGCGGATAAAGGAAGCATCTGAAATTACACCATCACTCTCTCGGTAGTTGGAGTAAGAAGAGAAATTTGTGGTTGTGAACCTTTGAATATTGGTATCATCACCACTTTTTTGCCAGCGCTTGATGACTTCAACCGGTTGATTGAAAATTGCTGAGCCGGGAGATTGAGCGATAGCGCTTAAATAATTTCTTCCATTCTGTTTAACGAATTGTAACAGAAAATTCAACTGCAGGCTTTTCCATTCCAAACTGTTATTCCATCCCCCAGAAAATTTCTGACCAATAAATTTAATCGTTTGCCTATCTAAATTATTATAGATCCCATTATTATCCACATCCATAACCTGATAAAGGCCTGTTGTTTGACTAATACCTATATATTTATAAAGTTTCACAATACTAAGAGGTTCCCCGACAACATATGTATTGGCATAAGATGAACCTGCCAGGTTTGGATAAGAAATTAATTTATTACGCGGGATGCTTAAGTTGACAGAACTGTTCCAGCTAAATGTCTTTGTTTTAATGTTAGTTGTATTCAGTTCAAACTCCAAACCTGTATTTTGGACTGTTGCATCGCCATTTGTTGTAATTGAGGGAAATCCTGCTGTAGGGGGAAGCGGATAGTTCAGTAACTGATTGGAAGATCTGTTTCTGTACCATGCTGTGGTCAATAAAATTCTGTCTTGCAGAAAACCCAATTCAACAGCGATTTCAAATTTCCTATTTTCCTCCCAGCTAAAATCAGGATTATACAATTGTGTAGGACCTAAACCCTGCAAGCCATCGTAAGTGGATGTAGATCTGTAGAGATCTAAAAAAGCATAATTGGGAATTTGATCACTACCGGTAATCCCATAACTACCCCTTATTTTGCCAGAACTCAATACCGGTAAATTGTTTTTGATCAGTTTTTCTTCAGAAAAGATCCAGGCAGTTCCGATAGCTCCGAAACTGGCAAACTGCCTGCCAGGGCCGAAACGACTTGAACCATCCCTACGCCCCGTTAAATTGATGATATATTTGCCATCATAGTTGTAATTGATACGTGCAAATAAGGCATTATATCGGTATTTAGATATATCATAAGTATTGGCAACATTAGTATTGGGCACAGCACTAACATCGTCCATTAGCGCTTCACTTATAAATCCTCGAGCTGATTGAGCGAGAGATTCAGTATTTTGTTCCTCGAAAGTACTCCCTATTAACACATTGATGGTATTTTTATGAAACTGCTTGCTCCAGCTTAATTGCGGTTCAATGTTCCAGGAATTATTTGACCGACTTCCAAAATTAGTAGAGTTGAAAGAACTTGATCTAAAATCTGGTGGAATAGAACTTAAAGGAGTTTTGGCAATCTCTTTTCTTGAAGCGTTGATATAGCCCATGTTAGTTTTAAAAACCAATCCTGGCAGAAATTCATAACTCAGAATTGAGCTAACAATCAAATTGTTAGTTCGGGCATCATAGGGCTGTTTGGTAAATGAAAGTTGATTATTGTAGAAAAAACTTGAAGGCCAATTTAAATTTCCATTTTCATCTAATAAATCAGGGGCATTTGGTGCCGTTTGCACAGCGGAAAATGTTAAATCATTAGAAAGTAGATTTGTTATTCCTAAGGAATAGTTCACATTGAACTGGCTTCTAAATTTTTGATTTGGAGAAGCGTTGGAAACGCTTAAATGAGCAGAACCTCTTTGATTCGCGAAATTTCCAGGGAATACTGTACTTTCTCTATGATATCCTCCACCAAAACGATATTGAGAATTACTCGTGCCACCTGAAATGCCAATTTGAGCGTCTGTGTTTTTTGCTATTCCGCCAATCAATTCTTTTTGCCAGTCTGTATATTTATTTTGATCGAAAGTTCCATTAATATCAGGAGCATTAACGGGATAAGTAGCGATCCCGTCATTTTTAAAAGCTTCCTTACGCATTTCCAAATATTGATCTGTATTTAATAGCTTCATTTTCCTGGTTACTTTTCCAATACCTGAATAAACATTCGCATCAACTTGCATTTGTCCGGCCTTACCTTTTTTAGTAGTGATCAGAATCACACCATTGGCACCCCTGGAGCCGTATATCGCAGTGGCGTCGGCATCCTTTAATACTTCTACTGATTCTATATCAGCTGGGTTTATATTATCAAAAGGGCTGCTCCCTACAAGTTCATTGGTGCTGGTTGGATAAATGTTTGTAGGAGTAGCAGTATTCATTGGTATGGAACTAAAAGGAACGCCATCTATTATGTAAAGTGGGATATTGCCATTGTTGGTTCCAGTTTTCCTCAAACTATTCTGACCCCTGATTTCAACTTTAAAATTCCCACCGGGCACTCCAGTTTGTTGCGTAATGATCAGTCCTGGTATACGTCCATACAATGCAGCTAGAGGATTACTTACAGGTTGCCTGGAAATTTCATCGGCTGTTACCCTTCCAACTGATCCGGTTGATAATCTACGCTTTTCGGTATAATAGCCTTTATTAATCTCCACCTCATTCAAATCCGAATAACTAACCTCAAGTTTAATCGTTCCTAAATTCTTAGCCACCTTTAGTTCCACAGATTTGAACCCAACAAATGAAATCTCGATTATTGCATCCTCATCCACACCCTGCAGGTAAAACGCACCATTACTAGCTGTAGTAGTGGCCTTACCCGACCCCTTCACCTTCACACTCGCCCCCACAAGCACATTCCCCGTCTCCCCATCCACCACAATACCAATAACATTAATATCAGCAAAAGCACTAACCACCCTATCCAGAAAGGAAGGCTCGGCCTCCTCTAAAATTATAGTCTTGTCCTTTATCGAATAGGCTAGCTTCTGATTTTGCAGAATTTGTTTCAATGCTTCCTCAACAGATGCATCTTTAATTCTTACATCAATAGGGGCAACATTTTTAATTAAATCACCATTGTATAAAATATCATATCCAGATTGCAGTGTCAGCTGTTTGAACGCCTGCGCAAGCGTGATGTTATTTTGGTTAATAGTAACCCTTTGTGCAAAAGAGGATGCACTTACCTGTAAAATTGTGGTTGTTAGTAGTACTACTATTAATTTCATCACCAGCAAGATTTTCGCCATACCTGCTCGCGGCCGGTATAGGCTTTTAATGTAAAAATTCATACATTTGAGTTTAGCTGTGCAATGCTTTCCACCGTCCAAAGTTGTCGGCATTACACAATTGTTCATTAATCAATTGTTTTACAATACCCGATTTTATCGGGTTTGATGAATAAGCTGAATGGAGCCGATGGTGTAAAAAAGCACTATCGGCTTCTCTGTTAGCTTATCATGTTTTTACATTAGGGGTCGTTTCTGTAGTAGAATCTCATCATTCTGGTTTTTAAGTTTAGTTGATATTTATGTTGATTACAGGGCTGGTTAAACCCATCACTGATGATTTATTAGTTTTTATAAGGCATTACTGTTATTTTTCTTCCTTCTATTTTAAACTGAACAGTTTTGGTAGCGCTAAGCATATCCAGAACTTCTGAAACATTCTTATACCTGGATACACTACCACCAATAGTTTTATTGTCAATATTTCCTTCGTATATCACTTCCACATCATACCATCTGGCCACCTTACGCATAAGGCTACGGATATCTTCCATTGCAAAAACGAATTTTCCATTTTTCCAATCTATGGCTTCGCTGGCATCTACTTGTTTAACAGCTAAGCCAGAGCTACCCGTGACGTAGGCTTGTTGGTTGGGTTTAAGGATAATGTCATCTTTAGTCTCTTTTGTCATCCCGACTTTGGAGGGATCTAGATCCTTCGCTGTCACTCTGGATGACAAATAGTGCACCCGCACGCTACCCTCCAATAACGTCGCTTTCGTACTCCCCTCATCCTCATAAGCACTGATATTAAAATGTGTACCCAACACCGTTGTTGTCAAATTTTTGGTGGTTACCACAAAAGGTTGATTTTTATTCCTAAATACTTCAAAGTAGGCTTCGCCGCTTAGTTCAACTAACCGTACACCGCCACGCTCATTTAGCGGCATCGTGTATATTAAAACCGAAGCGGCGTTAAGCCATACTTTAGTTCCGTCTGGTAAGGTTACCTGGTAAGTGCCGCCGCGAGGGGTTGTTACGGTTAGCATTTGCACCCTGCCGTCATCTCGACCGTATGGGAGAGACCTCTTGTTTGAGCTATTCAAGAGATCCTTCGCGTTCGCTCTGGATGACAAAATTGTACTACCGTCAGTATAAGTCAAATTATCCGCCGCTACAATTACCCCTGTTTGTTTATCACTTAACGTAATGGCTTCGCCATCACCAAATTTTATTGTTGCCGTGTTTTTACCCGGCGCAATGTCGTTAACCACCATGTTTTTGTCATCCAGAGCACTGCGAAGGATCTCAGTTTTGCTATTATAAAACCAGACGCCGAAAACAATCACTGCTACCGCAGCGGCTACGCCGATCATGCGAGGCCAAAGTTTAACAGTTTTAGGCTGTGGTATAATACCCAGCTCCGCTTGTATTTTAGCAAACAGCGCACGTTCATGTGATTGCTCATCCAGCGCCGCTGCTTCAGGGACTTTAAGTGGGTTATCATGTGCCTGTTTAAACCATAAATCGAATTCCTGTTGTTCTGCAATAGTCAATGACCCCTTTAACCATTTATGGGCAAGCTCTTGTAACCTTATTTTATCTTTTATATCCAACATCTTTATTGGCGCTTATACATACAAGTCCGCTGTGCGCAGCAAATGATTCATAAAAAACTTAACAATTTCATAACACTCTGTTAATCAGCAACAAAAATTTATAAAAGATAGAGTAATAACAACGAATGCAGCCCCTCGCGCAGTATTTTTTTTGTGCGCACCAATTGAGAATTCACTGCTTTTTCTGACATACCCATTTCAGCAGCAATCTTTTTATGGCTCTTACCTTCTTCCTTATTCATCCGGTAAATTAATGCGCTTTTTTCGGGCAGTTTTCCAATCAGCTCTTCCAGTCTATGGCGCAGTTCGTCAAAATCAAGATACTGCTGGGTAGAATCATCCAACAGGTCAACTGCAGCCATGTTTTGCTCCTGATACAAGCGCTGCGAACGCTGCCTGTCAAATAACTTAATTACCCGGTACTTTACCGAAACAATCAGATAGTTCTCCAGGCCAGAATTGATGCTCAGGTTCTCTCTTCTGTTCCACAAGGAAACAAAAACATCCTGAACAATATTCTCTGCTTCCATAAAATCACCGGTTTTCTGATTGGCAAAATGCAACAGCTTTTTCCAATACCGCTGGTACAGGCTTTCAAATGCCGCGGCATCCCCTTCCCTTAGTAAGGGGGTCAATTCCTGATCGGTGTATGTGCTGTAAGCAGCCATGATAATTTTACTTTCCCTCTATATAAATTATGCCTTAGTATAAATATACCCTTTTTTGTAGGCATGAGCACTACGTGGTTTACAAAAAGTATTTATGTAAAGCTATACAAGTTCAAACAAATAACCACAACTGATGAAGTGACTATCAGGCAGTTTGGTACAAAAACCATGTTTAAACACGAAAATACAGCGCATTTAACACGAAAATAATTTAGTGCAAGATTAAAAAGAGACGGACATCGCCGAATAAAGTTGTAGCGTTTCTTACCATTATTACGTTCAATGTTTATTAACCAATTTGAACTTATAAACTATGAAACACATTTATTTGCTTTTTGCAGTATTCATCCTTGCAGCTTGTTCCAAAGATAAATTTGACCCCTCGAACCCCAAAAATGTGCAGAAAGTGGAATTGCTGTTAGATCATTATATTGATGCAAGAGACCAAAGAGTTCTTCTATTGCCTCAAAAGGAATCCTCTCATATGTCTATAAGCGGATTTGAAGAGCGCGAATTAGGCTATACCTACAAAGTAAAAGCTAAAGTATATGTATCACCGGCAGTTGTTATGGATGACGGAGCTAATAGTTGGTTTGAGTTTCTGGAGGTCATCAGCAAGGAGAAATACACCGGCGATCAGCCCTTTGAGATCAATCTTGTTCACAGTATCGGATTTCACAGTGGCGGTAACCTGGCAGTAAAAAACGAGGCCGGCCAGTTTAAGTATGGCAGATATGACTTAAGGTTTGTTAATGAGCAAGACAAGCAGCACTTAGATGAACTTTTACTTAGAGAAAAAGAAATTAAAAGTGCCGAACAGTTTACAGCGCATCAGGAATATTTACGGAAAATGGCTTTGAAAGCCTTTGTCACTCATGATCCTCAAAACTGGGGGAAAGGATATTTGGTACGCAGCCTAAAGTTTAATGAGTAAAAATGGAGCCGCTTGCATAGCATGTTCCAGATGAACAAACTATACTAAACAGAAATAGCCGCCCGCTCATCCATAACCCTTGTTCAATCATCCCCGAAAAAACAAGATGATTTTAGCCCCACATTTAATCTAAAATCAAACAGGTTAATAAAAAACATGCTTATGAAAACACTAAAGACAGCAGCTACGTACATTTTTGTATTGTTTGTAAGCCTTACCGCCTGTAAAAAAGATAACGCTCAAAAAGAAGATGAAAACCTCAAATTTGACATCAACAATCCGGTTGGGTATTTTATATATGTAAAGTACGGAAATGGTACTACAGTCGCATACCGCTCCTGGTTATTTGAATTCCAGCCAGGAAAGACCTTAAAGTTTTACGATTCTGAAGGTAACGGTAGCAATACTTATACTTACGAGATCATTGATGGCAATATTGTTGGTATAAAAAAAATGGACTTTCGGTTTACTATTGATGATGGTAAAATAACCAGCGACGATCCCTATTTAAAAGACCTTGCACTTATAAAAGCCTCCCAAACCAATCAGTTGGCGGGAAAAACTTTTGCAGGCACTTATTATGACCCACGGGGAGCCGTACTACACAAGAATTTTTTTTACAGTTTTGCTGCAAAAGACAACAAAGTGGGTGCAGGCCTAAATATAGGCACAGTACTACGTACAGAAAATTACAGCTCCATAGGCAATATAGCTGCCTGGGTAGATATTGCCGGAAACGATGACGGAGAATTTATGGTACTGGTAAACGGAAAATTAGAGGTGAGTTATTACCAAAAGACGCCGTATGCCCTTCATTCCGGTAGTTTTAGTCAGCAATAAATCTCCGTGACATCATCACAAACTATCCTCTTAATATCTGCTCAAACCGGTTAATCCTGCCACTGTTGCGCCCGCGTTGACTATAATTCTGCAGCCTCAGAAGAGTGATGCTTAATTAAATTTTCATTGCTTACATCTTAAATTTTTACCCTACTTTTTGTAAGGCTTAAAAAAGCCATACAAAAAATCGGGGTCTGGTAGCGAGCGTTATATTTAATCACCAAATTAAATTCCGAAAACCCCTAAAAATTCAGTTAAATGAGCTGATTATTTTAAACCATTTACAAACGGAGATAAGGAGCTTAGCATAATTAAAACTAATGCTATTTATGCCAAAGCAACACCATCAAACCACGGTTACCAGTATAATAAATAAAAAGATCAATTCCAGATTTCTTAGCCCTAAGGACGACTTCGGTTTCAAGCACATATTTACAAAAGAGCATCACCAGGATCTTTTAATACATTTTTTGAATGCCGTATTCAAAGGACGCAAAGTGATTACTAAGATTCAGCTTGGAAAAACAGAGCACAAAGGGAATCAGAAGCAAGACCGAAAGTCAGTATTTGATGTACACTGCACCGGAGCAAACAATGAGAAATTTACCATTGAGATGCAAAAGGAAAGCAGCCCCTATTTTGCAGACCGGCTTCTGTTTTACGCCGCTATCCAGATTCAGGAACAGGGCAAATCCGTGGATGCAAACTGGAATTATAAATTACCAGAAATCTATTTTGTAGCCATATTGGATTTCAGGTTTGCAGATATGCCACCCGATCAATACATACACGACGTAAGGTTGATGGAAACGAAGAGCAACCTTCCTTTTTATAAAAAACTAGGTTACATTTATATAGAGCTGCCTGGCTTCCACAAAACAGCGGTTCAGTTAAAAACAGACGAAGACAAATGGCTGTTCTGTTTAAAGCATATGGGAGATTTAAAAGATATTCCCGTATCTTTGAGGGAAGACGAGATATTTAAAAAACTATTTGAGATCGCAGAAGTCAGCAACTTAACACCAGCAGAAATGAACGCATACCAGCAAAGTTTGAAAATAAAACGTGACAATTACAACCACGATCAATATATCCTGGAGCAAGGTGAGCACAAAAAAGCTGTTGAAACCGCTTTCGTATTAAAAACCAAGCAAATTGACATTGAAGTCATTGTCGAAGCTACTGGCTTAACCATTGAAGAAATCCAATCCCTTTAATCCCCACTAACCTACATGCTACCAGCACCCGCATTGCTTTTATGGTTTTCTTCAAACCTCAAAACAAGAAGGGGTTAAAATAAAAAGGGAGCCGACCTTTCGATCAAACTCCCTATTATTAACGCTTTCTCAATACCAAAAACAGCTATAAGTTGGCTTTGTTTTTAGATTTTTAATTTGTTCAATAAAATTGCAAAAATGGCTGTTAATGCGCTCTGGCACAATTTCATGATATTTATACCCCTCAAAATAACGCAGAAATGGAACAGAATATTCAGGCTGTAACCTACCCAATGCAGTTTGGATATCTTCATCACAAAAGTATTTTCCCCACGGTTGATGACATGTATGTTAGTTCTTTTCCGCCCTATCCGGAGGTAAAAGCCGATGAATCTTTTCAGTTGACGGTTTTTGTTGATGATAAATTTACCAGAAAGGATGTTGAACAACTTTTCATCAGCTTAAATAATAAAGTAAACATTATAACGCTATAAGAATTCTTCGACAATAATTACTTCCTGAGTTTATTGATAAGCGGTCAGTATTTTACAATGTGGAAGGGTTTCTTCAGCCTTGATGATCTTTTCCAAAACAACATCCTGGTCCGGTTCATCAATTTCATCCCCGGCTGATACATACAGTTCCTTTAATTGTTTGAGGTTTGTCAATGCGCTCAGGTCTTCTAACCGGATTTTAGTTCTCCAAACGTCAAGATATTCCAGGTCGGTCAATGTATTTAAATAAGGTAAGCATGCTTTGGTAATGTTTTCGTGCTTCATCAGCGTTAAACTCTTCAGCTCCTTAAAGTTGCTGATGAATTTGACCCCGACATCGGTAACCAATGTTTCTTTTAAATATATTTCATGAACGATGGAAACCCTTGCTGCCAGCATGCCCATAAACTCATCATCTACCAGCGAATCAATGCTGGTAAAACCAGGCAATTCTGTCGGGATATCCCTGGAATTAGTAATTTGCCGGAAGTGCCACCAAAAATGTTTCTCTTGTCCTTTTAGTTTCATACAACTGTTTTATATCAGCCGCAGCCCTTTTGCATAACTGCGGATTTCCTCCAGGTTATCAGTACCCAGTTTCTCCTCAACCCGCTTACAGAGAGATTTGGCTGTAAGCTCCCCAACAAAAAGTTGCTCAGCCAATTCGGGAACCGACAGCCCCAAAGCCATTAATTTCAACACCTGAAGGTCCCGTTCAAATAGTACCACAGATTCCGGCAGTTTTTTTTCCATTTCATAGGTTTTATAAATTGCAGTTTCCACGGGCAACTGCAGATAGTAAGTTATTGTATTCTTTTACCCTGTTTATCAATGAACATTTTAACACCATCTTTGCTAAGCTCTACTTTTCCACCTTCAAATTGACTCGAGTATACGTTTTTATAAACCATAGGGATCACCAACTTTCCATATTCATCAATGTATCCGATATTACTATTCTTATCTGAGACTGCTGCTAAGCCTTCTGAAAAATCCATTACATGATGAAATTCATCAGTAGTAATTCTTTGTCCTTTATGATTATAAATCGTAGAAGGTAGGCTTTCATCACCGTGTCGACGACTTTTAGATGCAATAATGATATTTTTCTCAATTTTTATGTACCCAGGATAATATGCTAACGGCATAATGATATTATGATCAATATCGATCACTCCTTTATCTAATTCTCCTTTTTTTGAAACGAGAAAGAGGCCATGAAATTCGTCAAATGCATTATAAATTAAAGGAACAGGAAATTCTCCATATTGGTTCATTATCCCATATATATAACTGCCATCAACATCATCCCGCAAAAAAAATTTATTTCCAGGCATGAGTTTCATAAATTTATAATACTTGCCAACCTTTCCATCAACCGACGGACCAGCATCATAAGAAAAGCCATCTCTACTTAGCACCATGCCTTTTCCTTTTAGTGGGTTGTAAACATACATATCCAGAAGTCCCATCTTGCTCATGATGTTGCCCGACTGAAAAATATACTTTCCGTTGTCTTTTACGAAAGACATGCTATACGCTGTACCACTTGTTTTGTTATAAACGCCATTAAATTTAACTGTATCTTTAGCTAACGTCTTAGTAAAAGTCATCAGGCTTTCCGCTTTTGAATTCTCGACTTTATAAACATTTTCATCCTTATAGGAAACATAAATTGGTGCATTTGCCGGAGCGTTTTCTGCTAAACCGCCAAAAAAAACATTGATGTCTTCAATCCATTTACGTTGAGCATGTGCCGAAACTGATATCGTAAATAATGCTAAGCATAAGAGTAGTTTTCTTTTCATAAATTTCCTATTGTCCTTTAAGTTTCATTAACCCAGTTCAGTTACTAAATAGTAATACTCTTGTAATCCTGAGATTTGACTTTTTCATTTCACGACGAGGTTTGAAATCATCTTTTCACAAAGTTAAACTATAGCTTAATGTAGTTGCAATACCTATATATAGGTATATTCTAAAGGCTTAAACGATCTAATGATTCCATGTTTCCGGCGTACCCCCGCAACCATATACACCAGTTTCCGGATCCGGCCCAGATAAACAACAGAATGAGTCACCATCCATATACACAGTTGGCTTTATTTTTTTAACCGCAATTACTTAATACTCCATGCCAAATTTAATTTTCACACAAAGCATCTAAAACTTTAATATAAATTAGATTAAGTTAATAATTAGACATAACCTCCCTCCCTCATCCCTATCAAAGGCGAGTATGTGCAGGATATCTGCCTGGCCAACAGGCACCCTTGCATATTCATTATTACAAATTGGCACCTCAACAAAACCTAGCTTCTTATAAATACCAATCGCAGCTTTCAACCGGCTTTCAGTAGATAGTACCACAGATTTCGCTCCGAGTTCCCTCCCCCTCTCAATAACAGCTATACAAAGTGCTTTTCCTTCGCCAAAGGCCTGTTTTGTTTAAGAATATTTTTATGATAGGGTTTGCTATAGTGCTTCTATTTCTGGTATGGTGAGTTTGGTGAATTTCATAATCTGTTCAAAAGGCAGGCCATCCTTTTTCATTTCACGGGCGATTTCCAAGGCTTCTTCGTGACGGCCAATAGCTTCGCCTTTTTCGATGCCCTTTTCAATACCTTGCTCAATACCTTTTTTAACTCCGTCTTGATAGAAAGGATCTTTTTCCACTTTAAATTTTGTAATTGTTCCCATAGCTATTTTAAATTCTTTACCTAGTTTACGTAATTGTATCAGTCCCCTTAATTGTTCTCTGTACCTACTTTTGTTTAGTTCGCCATTGCCTTGCTCGTCTACCCCATACAATATTTTCTTAATCACATCAACCGGAGCTTCTTCATCAAAGTTAGCAAATATTGCCATCAGTTTTTGTTCTGGTTCCGGTGAATTTAAAAAGATCTTGTGGCTATATTGCTGTAAAGCAACTAAATGATACCGGAATTTTAAATGTTCTTCATCTATAACATAGGGCATGGTTGATTTTGGCCTGGCCAGAAATATGACATATTGCTGTACCGGAAGCTGATATTTGCGTCGCAGCATGGCCCGGTAGCCTAGCATTCTGTTATCCATAGTGGCATCATCTTCTGATTGCCACTCAATATGGATGATATAGGTTTTACCGGTAGCATCTGTTATTTTACTCAGCTGATCGGGTACCGTTTCTTTAGTGTGCTGTAAACTCTCTGGCAGATCTTCTCTGGATACGATTTGGATTCCGAGTATCTTTTCGACAACCATGGGTAGTACCTTATCCATGTTTTCTTTAACGATTTTGTCAATAAGTTTTGATTGCCCTTTTAGGTAATCTGCTGTATCCTCTGCTGTTATTTGGTTTTGCTGTTGCCCCATTTATTTTGGTTTAGTTTCAATGAGGCCAATCTCCGTATCAACTGTTATAAACGATAGAGAAACATCAGCTCATTTTACTGAATTTTTGGATTTTTACCATATAAAATTTGGCGGCACACTTCGAACGGCTATAGGTACTCCATGAAGCGTTGCTCCTGTAGCCCCGCCCAAAAGGAGGACGGAAAGATTGGCCATATAACCTCAACGAGGTTTACGTGATTGCCTTTCTGGAAGATTTCAGATTACCTGATGGCATCAAAGGCGAGTATGTGCAGGATATCTGCCTGGCCAACAGGCACACCGGCAAAATATTCTACGACAAGCTGAACTTTATATTCATCGAGATGCTTAAACCCCGAAGGGCTCATGAATGCAATTAAAAACATAAACACTAATGAATACC
>NZ_JAVTSC010000022.1:0-61721 GCF_032678725.1 Pedobacter heparinus | reverse complement strand
GGCACTTGTATTGTTCATAGTGGCTCTTCCCCGTAAGTAAATCTGTGCATCATCAGCGTCCCCATTCGAGAATCTATTTTGAACGCCCCCCGGCATTCCATCTCCCATTCTGCTAATTATACCAGGAACACGGCCCCCGAGCGCATTGCTCAAATTTGAAGGGGCTGCTTTTCTAAGTTCCTTCATGTTAATATTGGAAATGGCCCCTACCACATTGGCTCTTTTCTGAATACCATAACCCACCACCTGGATTTCTGCAAAAGCAGCCGCATCCTCCGTCAGGTTCACCTCCAGTCTAGCCAGTCCGTTAAGTCTTACTTTTTTCGTCACGAAACCTACATACGAAAAAATCAGCACCGCTTCCGCATCCGGAACCCGAATGGTATATGTACCGTCTGAACTGGCAATTGTGCCAATGCTGCTGTGCTCCAGCCTTATCGTTGCCCCGGACAGGGCCATACCTTTACCATCACTCACCGTTCCCTGTAATTGGATCGCCGATCCGACAGCTGCTGTTCCAGGCAATACAGCAATATCATCCTCTTTTTTTAGCAGGATATTGTTTTCGACGATCTTAAAGGTATAAGGCAGGTTTTTGAAGCACTCCTTCAGCGTTACCTCAATCGGCGCATTTTTAACATGTATTGTGATCTTTATCTTAGTCAGCCCTTTATCCGTATACAAAAACACGTATCCGGTTTGTTTTTCAATGGACTGCAATACGCTTTCCAAAGGCGCATTTGTTTGATTAAGCGTAATCTGACTATATCCTTTGCTGCTGTAAATAAAAAATATGGTTATCAATACCGTTATTAATTTCATAACCATGAATAAGTTTGCAAACCGGTTAAAGTATCAATATCGTCTTTTTTCCTTTATGAATTTTAGAATCTGTTATGTTATAATCAATTTTAAAATAACTTAAAACCTCAAGTACTTTCGACATATTCACATTTCTGTACATCTTTCCCGAAAATACAGTTTCAGGTAAGCTTCCTTTATACTCCACATCCACGTCATACCATCTTGAAATCTGGCGCATAACGGTTTTAATATCCGAATCCTTAAAATAAAAGTAACCATTTTTCCAGGCAACAGCCTCTTCAACATTTGCTGTTGTGATATTGATTGTCCCGTTCAAAACCAGGGCCTGTTGGCCTGGCTTCATCACATTTACAGTGTTCCCGGACGAAACCTTTACCTTACCCTCCAGCAGGGTCGTATTTACCCCTTGCTCGTCCGCATAAGCCATCACATTAAAATGTGTGCCCAATACCCTTATATTTGTTTCACCTGCCTTCACAATAAAAGGCATGGCCGGGTTTGATACCACTTCAAAATACGCTTCCCCGGTAATTTCAACATTTCGTTCCCTACCCGAGAATACCATTGGAAATTTAATAGATGAAGAAGCATTTAGCCATACCCGGGTACCATCAGGTAAAATGATATGGTATTGTCCGCCCCTTGGCGTTAATATGGTATTCAAAGCAGGGAGCTTGCCTGCGGCACCTTGTCCGGATTTCAGCATATTGTATCTGAGCTGTCCGTTACCAGTTTTATTGATGGATACATTGCCCTGGCTTAACAATGTGCCATTTTTTGCATGATCTAAAATGATCTCTGAACCATCCGCCAGTACCAGCACAGCCTTACTTCCCCCTGGTGCTACATCTTCTTTAACGTAATTTGAGCCAGGTATTTCCTGCTGCTTCAAAACCAGGAAATAAAATCCTGCACTTAAAAAAATTAATATCGCGGCTGCAGCAGGCAGCCAAACCCTGAGTGCAGGCTTGCGCCTCGGCAATCCCGCCTGCAGCAAAGTGCCGGTCCAGATCTCCTCTTTTATAGTGCTGATATTTTTCACATCAGGCAATTCCTGACTGTCAGCTTCCTGTTGATACCATCGTTCTACAATTGTCCTTTCTTCCGGAGTACATAAATTTGCTGCATACCTGTCAAATAACTCCTGCGCTTCTTTCCTATTCATTAATCATTAAGTCGTGTAGTAATAAATAACAGTTAACATGCGCCCAGGTAGTAGATGGTTTTAAAATAAATTCGGAACCAATATACGAATTGTATTTACGTTTACGTCGCCGATGCGAAATTCATAACCAATATGAGTTTCCATAACCTTTGTTATCTTTGCCTTAATTATACGAAATACCAAGCATGGACGAAAAGATTATATTCTCGATGGCAGGGGTAAATAAGATTTACCCACCCCAAAAACAAGTTTTAAAAAATATTTACCTGTCTTTTTTCTATGGCGCCAAAATTGGCGTGATCGGTTTAAACGGATCCGGTAAATCTTCACTTTTAAAAATTATTGCCGGCCTGGATAAATCCTTCCAGGGAGAAGTCGTTTTCTCTCCGGGTTACACAGTAGGCTATCTTGCCCAGGAACCAGTGCTTGATGAAAATAAAACCGTAAGAGAGGTGGTAGAAGAAGGCGTAGCCGAAATCACTGCGATCCTGAAGGAATATGAAGAGGTTAACGAAGCATTCGGCTTAGAAGAAAATTATTCTGATGCCGATAAAATGGATAAATTGATGGCCAGGCAAGGCGAACTGCAAGATAAAATAGACGCTGTTAACGCCTGGGAATTAGATGCCAAACTGGAACGCGCCATGGATGCGCTACGCTGCCCGGATCCGGAGACCAAAATCGCCGTATTATCGGGAGGTGAGCGCCGCCGGGTAGCCATGTGCCGCTTGCTGTTACAGGAACCAGATGTATTGCTGCTCGATGAGCCTACCAACCACCTTGATGCAGAAAGCATAGACTGGCTGGAACAATTCCTGAAAAACTATAAAGGGACTGTTATCGCCGTAACACACGACAGGTACTTCCTGGATAACGTAGCCGGATGGATCCTGGAACTGGATCGTGGCGAAGGTATTCCATGGAAAGGCAATTACTCCTCCTGGTTAGATCAGAAAGCAAAACGCCTTGCCCAGGAAGAAAAAACAGAATCCAAACGCCAGAAAACGCTGGAGCGTGAGCTGGAATGGGTACGCATGGCGCCAAAAGCCAGACATGCCAAATCCAAAGCCCGTCTATCCAACTATGACAAACTTGCTTCAGAAGACGGAAAAGAAAGAGAAGACAAACTGGAACTCTTTATTCCTGCCGGACCAAGGTTAGGCAATGTAGTGATAGAGGCCAATGAAGTGACCAAGTCTTATGGAGACAGGATCCTTTTTGAAAACCTGAGCTTTTCTTTACCTCCTGCGGGCATAGTTGGGATTATTGGACCAAATGGTGCGGGTAAAACTACCTTGTTCCGCTTAATCACCGGACAGGAAACTCCCGACGCCGGAACTTTCCGCGTTGGAGAAACTGTTGCATTAGGTTATGTAGATCAACTACACAACGATCTTGATCCGGAAAAAACAGTATACGAGAACATTACCGATGGATTGGATAATATCCAACTGGGCAACAAGGCCGTAAACGGCAGGGCCTATGTTTCCAAATTCAACTTCAATGGCGGTGATCAGCAGAAAAAAGTAGGCATCTTATCCGGTGGGGAACGCAACCGTGTGCACCTGGCCATTACCTTAAAAAAAGGCGCCAATGTATTGCTACTGGATGAGCCAACCAACGATATCGATGTAAATACTTTGCGTGCACTGGAAGAAGCCCTGGAAAACTTTGGTGGCTGCGCTGTAGTGATCAGTCACGACCGATGGTTCCTCGACCGCATCTGTACACACATTCTTGCTTTTGAAGGCGAATCGCAGGTTTACTTCTTTGAAGGCAATTACAGCGATTACGAAGAAAACCGTAAAAAACGCCTGGGCGATGTAACCCCGCACCGGATTAAATACAAAAAACTGGCTTAAGCATAAGCTTATCCTATATTAAGCGGCTGTTCATTAAGTTGAGTAGTCGCTTTTTTTCATGTCCAATGCCCTTCTTTTAACATTTCTTAACACTTGTAGGATTAAACCATCAGACAGGGATGTTATCTATACCCTAACAACAAAAGAAACATGCACATATGAAAAGATTAATTTTTACCGCTATGTTATTCATCGGTATGGGTACCATGGCATTCGCACAACAACAAGACAGCACCAAAAGAACGCGTAAAACTCCCGAAGAAAGAGCGCAGCACTTTACAGACGCCTTAGCAAAACAGCTTTCGCTTACTGAAGATCAGAAAACAAAAATCTATGCGATCAATCTGGAAGGCATGAACAAGGCAAAAGGTAGCCGGACAAAAGGCCAAAGACCAGACCGGGCAGCCATGAAAGCCTCCATGGACGAAAGAGATCAAAAGATCAATAGCATTTTAAATAAGGATCAGCGCAAAACTTACCAGAAGCTAAAAGCTAAAAGAGCCGAATCGTTTAAAAAACAGGGCA
The DNA here is from genome assembly GCF_032678725.1 of Pedobacter heparinus. Classification (GTDB taxonomy): domain Bacteria; phylum Bacteroidota; class Bacteroidia; order Sphingobacteriales; family Sphingobacteriaceae; genus Pedobacter; species Pedobacter heparinus_A. The sequence goes on along the minus strand of NZ_JAVTSC010000022.1, from coordinate 57,344 downwards.
AAAGAGCGGAAAGAAAAGCCCCGGCAACAGAAAAAATATAATAAAACTGAATGGAGATATCGTGAGGGTGATTAAAAAGCGACAGTGTGAGCTGTCGCTTTTTTTTGGATGCTGAACTTAACCTCATTAAATTTATATTTGAAGGATAACAGCTTCTCCAAAATGAACCAGCAAAACAAAAACAATCCTTTACCAAAAAAACGACACAGCCGGACGGTGCTGATCTGGACCCTCGGCATAATAGTATTATTGATGTCCCTTACCTTTATCACCATGCAATTGAGCCCCTGGCCCTCCGCCATGCTCATCCGTTATGGATTTAACAAAGGCGGCAAAGCAACAAACCTCGCACTCGAACCCTTTGTACCGCAAGGAATTGCCCGGCAGCTTAACATTCCTTACACCAACACCTCCAATCCAGACACGAAGCTGGACATCTATTCGCCCGCCACAGTTAAGGGCGACAGTGGCACATTCCCGGTAATTGTATGGATTCACGGTGGTGCCTGGCTTGCAGGCAGTAAAGAATATGTTGGAAATTATTGCAAAATACTCGCAGGCAAAAACTATATCGTAGCGGCAATAAATTATTCTCTGGCGCCGGCAAGCACGTACCCTACACAATTGTTCCAGGTAAACCAGGCCATTGCATTTCTCAAAAAAAATGCCTGGAAATATAACATTGACCCCTCCAGATTTATACTTGCAGGTGATTCCGGAGGCGCACAGGTTGCTGCCCAAATGGCTGGAGTAATCAGTAACAGGGATTATGCTAGGGAAATAAACATAGAACCTTCTTTAAGCAATACTGAGCTCGCAGCTACATTGCTGTATTGCGGTGCATACGATTTTAGTCTGATCACACTGAAGGGGAGTTCTGCCTGGTTTTTAAAAACTGTGCTCTGGTCATTTACCGGAGATAAGCACTTTAGCAACAATCCCGCTTTTAACTCCATTTCCATAACCAAAAAAGTTACAGTTGCATTTCCTCCTACCTTTATCTCTGTAGGTAATGATGATCCTTTGGCCATACATTCACATGCCTTGGCAGCAAGGTTAAACAGTCTGGGTGTAAAAGTAGATAGCTTGTTTTTCACTAAAGACCACCAACCAGCCTTACCCCACGAATACCAGTTTAACCTGAATGGAAAAGATGGGCAGTTAGCGCTGCAAAAATCATTGCAATTTTTATCAGAACAGGTAAAAAGGTAAAATAATGAAATACCCACTCGTTATATCCAACTGTATAGCCATCTAATTGAAAAATTTTCTTCCCCGTTTTTGACCACCTAATCTTCAAAAAAAATTAGATTCACAATAATTAACTTAAGAACAATGAATCTAAAAACAGTATGTCTTCATTGTAAGGAGACTATCAAAGGACGCTCAGATAAAAAATTCTGCGATGACCACTGCCGCAGTGCCTACAACAATAACAATTATACAAACCGCAGCAGCCTGGTTAAAACAACTCATAAAACCCTTCAGAAAAACAGGCACATCCTCCAAACCTTAAACACTACAGGAAAATCCAAAGTCAGCAGGAAAGCCTTACAAGACAAAGGCTTCGACTTTAGCTATTTTACCGGCATCTACCATACCGGCAAAGGAGCCACTTATGTTTTCTGTTACGAAATGGGATATTTAAGCTTAAGAAATGAAGAGGTATTGCTGGTGAGGAAAATCGATTTCCCGAGGTGGCATGGCTGATCATATAGTGAACCATAAGATACGGGAAGCTCTTTTGATTATACGGTGCTTTAAGCAGCATACACAGCCGACAGTTCCGAGACCTGCCGCAATGATTGTACTGCACGATAAACGTGGTTGATAACAGATTGATAACGGATTCCAAGTACTGTCGCGATCTGCGGATAACTAAGCTCATCATAGAACCTCATATTGAGTATCTCTCTTTGTTTTGCAGGGAGTGAATTTAGCGCCGATAACACCAACTCCTTTGTCAGGCTATTGGATTCCTTTGAAACGATAATATCTTCGGTAGAGAAAACGTGCTCAGCCGGTGGCATAAGAACCAGTTTTGAATCGCGGTGTTTTTTCAAACGGATGTAATTTAGCACGATTGATCGGGTGGATCTATAGAAATAAGCCTCAATATTTTTTATTGCCCCGATCTTTTCCCTGTTTTCCCAGAACTTAACAAACAGGTCCTGTAAAAGATCGTCAACAAGATCATCATCATTGAGCATCTTTGATGCATATACAAATAGTTTGGGATAAAGTTTGGCGTGCAGGGTTCCATAATCCTTTTGACTTCCGGCAAGTGAGCCATCCCATAATGCAATCAATTTCTCAGACATCATAACATATCAATATTTGGTTGATACGAAGATGCATCGCAGGCAAAAAAACGATGAGTATAAATTCATAAAATAGGAGTGCATTTTCGCCTAACCGATTTAGCACACCAATAAAGTCCTGTTTTCAGAATAAGAACCGGGATAAATGATCAAATACTGAAGCATGCTTATTTAATTTTGTACCGTTTGTTAAAAGACTTCCTGTGTCTTTTGATAAACTCTGATGGATTTAACCCGAAAAGCCTGGAAAACTGCTTTCCAAAATATTTGGCATCATTGAATCCAGACCTGAATGCTACCTCAGTTACATTATGATCTGAGTTGATCATTAGTTCTGCGGCCTTACGAAGCCTGATGAACCTGATAAACGAATTTACCGATTGCCCGGAAATGGATTTCACCCGTTTATACAAGGTAGAGTGACTCATCCCTACTTCCTCTGCGAGGGCTTTGATACCAAAATCAGAATCCGTCAGATGCATTTCTACAACCTGTATACAGGTGTCCAGAAATTTCTTGTATTCCTCAGAGACCACCACTGAATTGGATTGAAGTGTGATTTCATTAAAGAAATAATTTTGCAGGTTGTTACGGTTTTTCAGGAGGTTGGCAACCCTGGCAACCAGATATTCACGCTCAAAGGGTTTGTTGATATAATCATCTGCACCCCCATGAACGCTCTTGAGCTTGATCTCCTGGGATGAACTGGCCGTAAGGAGGATTACAGGGATATAGGAAAGCGTAGGATTAGACTTGATTTTCTGACAGAGCTCAATCCCGTCAATCCCCTGCATCCTGTAATCAGTTATGATCAGGTCTGGAAGCTTCTCTGCCGCAAGCTCAAGTCCCTGCGCGCCATTTTCTGCTTCGTATACGGTATAGGTACTCTTAAATAGCCCAATAATGTATTTTCTGATATCCCTTTCATCATCAACCACCAAAATGGATTGCCTGTCACTGACCAGACTGGTTTCAAGGCTGATCAGTTCATTCTCCGATTGTTCGCTTTGATCTTCGGCAGTGAGTTCATCAAATAAATCGGATTCCTTATGGTCATCCAGGCTAAGCATCCCATCCAGATGTCCCGTACCCTTAAGCAGACTGATGCGGAAAATGCTTCCCCCCTCGCTGCTATTTTCAAAAGAGATCGTTCCGGAATGCGACTCCATAAATTGCTTAGCTAAATAAAGACCTATTCCAAATCCCGATTTATACACGCCATCCTTGCGCTCAACCTGATAAAAACGCTCAAATATCCGATCTTTGGCTGTGTCTGGGATACCAGGGCCGGAATCCGCTACCGTAAGCACCAGTTCCTGACCTTTTTCGCTAAGCCTTACAGTTACCCTACCACCTTTTGGGGTATATTTCAGCGCATTGGAAAGGAGATTAAAAAGTACGATCTCCACCTTGATCCTGTCTGCATATACTACTGCATCATTGGCAACAGATTCATACCTGTAATCAATGTCATTTGAGGCCGCCTGTTGGGTAAAACAGAGGTAAACCTCCTTGCTTAGTTTATCCAGGTTCAGTCTGGAAGCCTTGATGTCATCAAAGCCAGCGTCCGCCTTTCTAAAAAGCAGCAGCTGATCAACCAGGGTAAGCATCCTTTTGGCATTACGCTGTATCATATTCAGCTCTGCATTTTCCTGTCCGCTGGAAGTGTCTTTACTGATGAGATCATTAATAGGATTAATAATCAGCGAGAGCGGAGAACGAAACTCGTGGGATATATTGGTAAAAAAGGACATGCGTTTTTCCGTAAGTGCCTTTTCCTGCTCATTGATCAGCCTTTCCTTCTCATGGGCAATACGTTCCAGCCGCACCTCATATTCCAACCTCGTCTGGGCCGTTCTGTAACGCTGATAAGTATATAGCAGGGCGGCGATAACGGAAAAGTATCCGAAATAGGCCCACCAGGTTCTGTACCATGGGGGCAGCACAGTAATTTTTAGGGCGATCTCTTTTTTACCCCATGTTCCCGCAGCATTTGTACACTTAACCCTAAAAACATAACTACCTTCAGAAATATGTGTGTAGGTTGCTTTTCTCACCGTTCCTGAATTGTTCCATCCACGGTCCCAGCCTTCCATGATATACTGGTAAGAAATTTTGTCCGGCGATGAATATTCAAGCGCAGTAAAACCAAATGAGAATACTGCCTGGTCGTAAGGCACCCTGATCTCCTTTATCGTCTCCTTATCCGCATCTAAGATCAGATCAGGTTTTTTTTCTAAGGGAATGTTGTTAATGCTCAGGTCCGTAAGGAGCAGGTTTGGTTGAGGACGGGCCGGGACAATCTGGTGTGGATCAAAAATACTGAAGCCCTTTATGCCGCCAAAAACGATCTCTCCGGATTTGAGCCTGATACCGGCATTTACCTGAAACTGGTTGCTTTGCAATCCATCGCTTTGGTAAAAATTTCTGAAAGTCCGTTTCTTCAGGTTCATTGCAGATACTCCATAATAGGTGCTCATCCAAAGATTTCCCTGGTCGTCATCAATAAGGGTCAATACCGAATTGTTGCTAAGTCCTTCTGCGGTAGTAAAGCGAGCTATTGATTTCCCGCTTACCGGATCGAATAAAATAAGTCCGCCTCCTTCGGTTCCGATCCAAAGCAAGCCCTCACTGTCTTCATAGATTGCCCTGACGGTATAGCCTACATCATAAAAAACATGACGTTTTCCCCCTTTGTCAATCTTAACCAATTGGGTAAGGGTGCCTCCCCATAGGGTACCCTTTTTGGTTTGCATCATGGTAAAGAGATCGCTCAGTCTTAAATCGAAAAGCTCAAAGTTTTCCGTTAGCCTGTTCAGCTTGTAAAGTGCCCCGAAAAAACTTCCCCTGCGCAATGTTCCTGCCCAGATATCCTTGTCTGCATCCTCAAAAACGGTAAAGGCAACCTTCATCTCTGCACCGGTATGTGGATTGATCAGCTGATAGCGGCTAAACTTTCCTGTAGCCGGATCAAAGCGGTTAGGCCCCTCAGTAAAAGTGCCCATCCAGATTTGTCCCTTATCATCGGAAATCAGGGAAGTGATGAGATCAGAAGAAACCGAACTGGGATCTGCAGATCGCCTGAAATTGGTAAACCGATCAGTTTTTCTGTCCCATATGCGCAAGCCCGCTCCATCCGTACCGATATAAAGCCCTCCCCCTGGTCTTTCCAGGAATGCGGAGATGGCGTTGCCCTGAAAAGAATTGTTCCCGGGATTTTGTGACCATGTTCTAAACGTCTTCTTAAGGGGATCCACAACAGTCACCCCGCTAAAAGAAGTTCCGATCCATTTCCTGGAATTATGGTCTATGAATATCGAAAAGATCTGTTCTCCGTTCAGCCTGTCACCATTGCTCCCCACAGCCAATGGGGCTGCAGTATCATTTTTCGGATTATAGTGATACACGCCATCTCCGTTAGTGCCCAGGTAAAGATCACCATCTTTATCCAGGGTTATACTGGAAACGATCTTGCCTGCAAGTTCGTTCTGCGAACCAGGGACCCATACCATTTCTTTTTTTGCGATGTCATAACGGTATAGCCCGTTAAAAGTTCCGATAAAAACCTGTTGAGCCGTTACGGCCATAGCTATCGCGAGTCCTATTTTCGTATCGCAAAGAATGAGCTTGCCTTTCAGAGGATCCAGATAACAAAGGCCCAGGTTCTGGGCAAATACCCATACTCTGCCGTTCCGTTCTACTTTTACCGACTGAACACCATAAGAAGTAGTCTGGATATCATTCAAAATCAGCGGAACCTGTTCAGTAACAACGGAGCCTCTTTTACTGATCAATAAACCCAGCCCCTCGGTGCCGATGAGCATGGTATTTTGAGGGCCCGGAACGATTTCCCTGATTACGTTAGTGATTGGAGCGACCTTTCCTGTTGTAAAATTACGGAAACTTGCCGTTGTAAATGTTCCCTTCAAGTCATCATAAACGCTCAGCCCCTGCCGGGTACCGATCCAAAGATTATAGTCCGCATCACTGTTAATGGTATGTATGATGTTGTGGACCAGTGAAAGTTTATCGTTGATCTGGTTCCTGAATACCTTGAAACCATAACCATCATAGCGGCTTAGTCCATCTTTGGTCCCGAACCAGAAGAAACCCTTTTTATCCTGATAAACAGAACGTACAAAATTATTGGAAAGCCCATCTTCTATACCTAAATGACGCACAGTGGGAGGATCTACGGGAGCACCTATGCAAAGAACGGAGTAGAGCAACAGAAAGGATAAAAAGGCTTTAAGCACGTCAGTTGGAATTCTAGATGACTAAAATAACGAAACATTATTACAATAAGACATTTTTAGCTATCCCATTTTTCACTTTATAAGTCAATTTTTTGATAGGATAATTTTCCGAACTTCGTTGCTCTTCCTTTACCCTTTGTAATTGAAACAGGTGCTTCGCAGGTAAGATAATAAGCTCCATTTTTACACGTAAGGACCGCCGATGTTTTCTCTTTAGCAGTTATTGTAAAACCTTTTGCCTTCAACTCCATACCATTCCCCAGGAAAAGCGTATAATCATCATTGTCTTCAGTTACAATTGCGTAAGTAGCCCTGGCCGACATGTTTTCGTATCGCACAGTTTCATCCTTCACCGAAGAAAAAATATAATCCTTTCTGCCCGTTTTACTTTTTACCAGGATGCCAACAAAATCAGGTGAAGCGTCAACCGGCTTAAATGAACTTATCGATTCAATAGATTTCCCTTCTTTTGCTGTGCTTGGTTCAAAAACAGACACAAAGGGGTGTTTCCAGGCTTCGCCATGCTGACGCGCGGCGATAGTTAAAAACGGGGCTTTCTCAACATCATAGGGAATCCCATGTCCATCTTTGCGAAAGGCTTTAGTAGGCGGCGATTTTATGGAGAATACCTCTCTGCCCGGATAACCTTTCATCCAAAGGTTCATGTAAACATGATTGCCGCCTGGCATACTCATTTTCCATTCGGCTTTATAATCTTTACCGGTACTTACCGACTTTTTGTCCCACATATAATCTAAAGCGAACAAATGCCCTCCCGCAAAAGCCATCTCTTCACTGGGTTTCAATATTAAGGCCTGATTATTGTCATCCGTGAGGGTCATTTCCTGTCCTAAATTGTGATAAAAATAATCGTGAAATTTATCTCCCTGACGCTGTTTTTTTGAGCGAAATATATCTACATAATAGCCAGTTGATTCACCAGTACGTATGATGCTTAAAAAACGATTCTGATCACTCCTGCTTTCCGGTTCCAGGAAATAAACATCAGAAAATGTAACATCCGGATAAAAACCTTCTTTTTGTTCTGGTTTTGGATAGCAGCTCAGCAAGTCAAATGCGTGATTGCTCAACATTTCCGGATAGGCTGATATGCCATCAACCATAACGGTATTATGAGCTGGAAACTGCGAATAATATTCTTTATAATCTGGTTGAAAATAGGTAGATCCAATGCCCGATTCAGCGCCCTGTACAAAACCTTTACCATATAATTCTATGGAAACTCCATTGGCATGCATATGATTGCCTAATGAGGCGTTTTGTGAAATCATTAAGCCATTGTCTTTATCATCGTAGCCAGTGCGCTGAACAAACCAGCTTACATTAGGGGCATAAAATGTTTGTGTGATGAAATCCTGAATCCTTCCCGGCGATATTTGTTGATCTAGTTTTAAGGGTTTACTGGTAAAAAATGAGGATACCTGGGGAGCAAGGTCCTGAACTCCTGAATACCCCAGCTCTGCCTTAGGGCTAAACAGCCGGTACATTTGGGTAAATGTAGTCTCCTCTTCCTTACGTTTATACTTTTGGGCCATCCTTACCATGTCACTAAATGCTTCGGTATAAACAGGCCCATAATGTGTATCGCCAAAGGCTGTGATATGTCCATTTGGAAACAGGTATTGGGGCAACATTTTAACTGCCTTAGTCATAACGGGCGTATAAGGCAGTAAATTCTGGTTAAAAGTATTGTCGTAATCACGGATAAAATTGGTCAGATCTTTGGTAACACCCTGTGAATAACCAGGAGATTCGGCCCATACACCGGTATTGGCATCATATCCATACTGCATGAATTTGGTCAATGACCATTGACGTGCTGATGTTTTGTTCAGGATATAGTCTATGTAATATTCACGTCCCTTACCATCTGCATATTTTTTGTTTTCTTCCAATACCATGGCTACTTTTAAGATGAACTTGGCCTGGTGCAGATTCCAGTTATTTTGAGGAACCCCATTTTTAATGGTGATGTCTATCCATTTTTTTAATGTGGCTTCGTATTTATCCGTTTTATCTCCATGTTTTGAACGGACATAGGGGTAAAGGAAATCATACAAATAGGCAAGCTCATTTAAAATACGCTCCTGGATCACCTCAAAGGTAGATAACCCCACTAAGGTCTGAGCATGGCTATTGTTTAAATCAATGGGCTCATTACGGTAATACATGCCCATCATATAGGTATCGAAAATAGCGTAGGCAAACTTTGCATACTTTTCATCACCGTAAAGCCAGTAAATAAAAGCAGCATCCTTACCAAGCCCCATAATTTGTTCGTTAATGCTTTCTATGCCTGAAGCGTTGGCTTGTTCGCCCCATTCCAAAGGCATACCTGCTTTTTTGGTATTGTGAAAATAAACACCTTTGGTATCATCCATATAAGGAGTAATATCTTCTAATTTTGGCCTGCTGTATACTGCAGCCTGGCCCCTGGTACTGCCAAAACGAACTGTTGGTACTGGCGCCTCCCCGTCTGCGTGTGAATATACCCCACCCTTTATGTATACATTTGTGGCTTTACTTTTCCAGTACATCATTAGCCTGGAGGACATCCAGGTTGGGTCGCTAACATGTTGATCAACGTATTTATCAATCCGGTTTTTGATACCTTTCAGTACCTCTTGTGCCCATTTTTCTTTTTTAATCTGTTCAAGAACAACTTGTTTACCTGCAACAGTAGTCATCAGCCGTGGATGGTTTTCCGGCAAATTGGCTGGCAAAGGTATTTGTTGTGCAATGGTAGAATTAACAAGAAGCAGCACAACCATAATAAGGATATATCTCATTTTCATGCGTTATTTAAAGGCTTTAAACTTAACTTATATTCGATTCACAATGAAACTTTCTTTTCGTGGAATCTCTGATGATGAGCTCTGCCGCTACCTCAATCTTCTCTGTTTTTTTAGAATCTCCTTTAGCGTTGAGCATGTTCAATAACGCATTAATGGATTGCAGCGCAAGTTTTTGAATGGGTTGTGCAACGGCTGTAATAGAAGGGGAATAAATATTAAAAACCTCATGGTCATCAAATGCAACAATAGCAATACCATCCGGAGTATTTATTTTTAACTGGTTCATTGCTTTAATGCCACTAAATGCCAGGTAGTTTGTTGCAAAAAAAATCGCATCAATCTGTGGATTTTTTTTTATGAACTTCACCATTTCCTTTACTTTATGGTCGAAATCACTGTTAAATGGAATTGCTTTGATCAGCAAAGGCAGGTCACGCTCAGCCAATGCCTTTTGGTACCCTTCCCGACGATCCTGCATCTGGACCTGGTTGGAATCCAGTTCCAGAAAAGCTATATTTTTAAAGCCTTTCTTTGTAAGGTACTTCGCAGCGTCATAGCTTGCCTTATAATTGTCGAGCACCACATAGCTGGAATCTACTCCTCTCAGGTACCGGTCAAAAAGCACAACGGGCAAGCCATCATCAATGAGTTCCTGAATATCATTTTCTATACCTGATGGTGGGGTAATGATATAGCCGTCTACGTGCCTTTCGCGAAAAAGCCTGATCAGCCCTTTCGTTTTTTGAAGGTCATTATCGGTGCTGCAATAAATGATCCGGTAACCATTCTTATAGGCCAGCTCTTCGATATGATAAGCAACCTGGGCAAAGAAATAATCAGAAATATTCTCTACCATCAGGCCTATGATCATTGTTTTTCCAGTACTCAGGCTTTTGGCCAGCTGATTGGGTTTATATTCTCTTTGTGCTGCATATTTAACTACACGTTCAGCAAGTTCATCGCTGATCCGCTTTTCTTTCGCCTTACCATTTAAAATAAAGGAAATGGTTGTTTTTGATATGTTCAGCTCAGTAGCAATATCACGTATGGATAATCTCTTTGCCATCTTATTGCCTGCGCTTATTAAAAGCTTCGTATTGCCCTCACGCCAAACCTGAATTTTTCCTTGAACGTATTATTGATCCAAACCGTCTGTCCGTCATACGTCTTTCTATTGGTAAAATTTGACGAATCCTTTAAATACGGGCCAAAAGTGATGAAATATGCATGGCTTATCGGGGTACCTGCACCTGTATTGGTACTATTATATTCTGTAGAGCACCAATAATTGCTTTCTTTTAAGCCACCAATAATATCTTTCCTGGAGCGGATGATGGCCAGTTCTTCTACACTTGGCAAATACCAGTCTGCATAACCTCCGCCTTTGTAGTTTTTTGCCCACCAGGCAGCATAATCACCTTCGCCCCCCATAGATGCGATGATTTTATCTGTATTTGTTAAACCAGTACCCTGAGGAATGGTGGTACCAACAATGACCAGCTTGCCGCTGCTCCAGGGCGCATAGGCAACATCCTGTTCAGAGATGATCATACCGCCTCCGGCGGCATTAATATAAAATATAATTCCACCCTGATACCATTGCCCCAGTTTTAAGGGGCTTCCCTGTGCAAGCACTTCAAATGTAGCCGTAGTGGTTGCCGAAGCATAACCTCCTGAGGCAGCCTGTACAGCAGTAATTGTAGTCTGGCCTGCAGCCTTTATGGTAACTGTATTTCCTGCTATCTCGGCTACAGCCAGATTACTGCTGGTATAAGTGAAGGTTCCGTCACTGTCACTCACTGGCGGTACAATGTTGAAAGGTGCAGTACCGGCATTCCGTGCATTCACGGTAAAAGAAAGTACCGGGGCTGTACCTTCGTCTTTTTTACAGGAAAGCAGTGTAAAAAAGCAAAGGATTATTATCGTTAATCTTTTCATCTTCTATATGTTAAATTTCTTTGTTCCTGACTGATACAAACTACTCTACCTTAATGGTAAGGTCCCTGACCGTTGATTTAGAGCCACCTTCAACTGTTGAATTTATGGCAACAAAAGTTACTTTATAGGTTCCCGGCGCAGTAAATCTGTACCGATAATTATTCACCACATCCAGTCTTTTTTTAATGTATACCCCTCTGTCCAGTATGATGCTCGACAATTTAAATGCTCTCGAGATCATCCAATCCTCATCGCTATAGCCGTCTGCGCCGGTTGGAAAAGTGGAGCTGGCATCAAGTGTCCATTTTAAGGAATCCTTTACAGATTCGCCCTTAAAACTGTAGGCATTAAATCCGGCAAGCCTGTTGTCATTTGCCGAACTTACATTATTTGTGGTAATGCCATTTAAATACACCAGACCGTTAGACCCTATGTTATTGAGCTTAAAATTCGTCATTTGCCATGACCTTGCCTTTGAAGTGGCCGACGAAGTGGTACTTTTATACCTGAATGCAATAAATACGGTATCTCTTGGGCTACGAAAATCAGAGATATCAAACAGACTGGTCACAGTTGCTGTACTTGTTACCGCAGGCCAGGTGGCACGATTTGAAATATCCACCCATTCGCCATTGCGTACACTTGCAGAATCGCTCCAGTTCCCATTAAATTTGTTGGACGCAAATACACTCAGGTTTCGAGGCTGATTGATGGCAGCATTGGTAAAATTATCATTGTATTTAACTGTAAAACCGAGTTGATTTCTAGCATTTGGATCGGTGATCCGCTCTATTTTATCATATTCCTTACCAGGCTGTCCAGAATAAAAAGTGATCATATCCGGGTTACCGGTGAAGGTAAATACTGCATCTTCGCTGGTGGAAACCGTAGTCTTCTCTGCCGATACTTCAAAATCCGGTGTGGTTAAAGCATCCTTTTTACAGGCATAAAACGCTACTGCAATCAGGCTTAAGTGTACAAGAAATCTATATTTTTTCATCGTATTTTTTTTTAATCCTGGCATCTTAATAGCCCGGGTTCTGAATAATCTTCTTGTTTAAAGTAATTTCGGAAGTTGGTATCGGCCAGATCACGCTCTGTTCTGTCACATTATCTGCAGGCTGTCTTGCCGCTACATCCGAGTTGGCATAGATACCAGGGAATGAGGAATTTGAACCCAATACATCATTGAGCATACTCCTCATCGTTGGTACAATAATGCCCCAGCGTTTCAGGTCCTGGTACCTTACACATTCAAAAGCAAGTTCCAGGTACCGTTCATTTTGTATGGCTGCTAAAAACTGCTGAGGTCCCAAACCTGACGGTAACTCTGCTGCAGTAGCAGAAGGAATATAGCGGTTAACCGTAATTCTTGGCGCTTCACCGGCATAGGTAAACACTGCACCCGTTTGTGCTGCAACTGATGCGCCACTTGTATTGGCTGGTGCAGTTGCCGTAGAGGTACCTGCTGTAGTTACCCTGTATAATCTTCCAATTCCCAGCGGTGTACTAAGATCTGGTATGGTCACGTAATCGTTCAGCGCATAAGCGGTGCCTGCTGCCCAGTTACCCCTGCTCAAAGTAACAGTTGGATTGGCAATATAGTTATTACCCTGGGCAAAAACCGCAATCTGAAGTTTATTTGGTGGGTTGTATGGATCACTTGTGCCTCCAACAAATGCCAGGATCCCACCTCCGGTGCCTCCACCCCCTACAAGCCTTACAGCTGGTACAGCTCCGGCAAAAGTTGTCGTCGTACCATTTTCTACAGTAACACTTTCCAGAATAGGCGTAGTACTGTATGCCCGTTTGCGGACCTGGTTAACCGCATTATAAGCGGCCAAAGTTGGGCCATTAACGTAGTTTTCAGCTTCAGCGAACATGAGCAGTACATCCGAATAACGCAATACCGGGAAATTACTATCGCTATTGCCCCGTTGTCTTCTGCTGATGCTTCCTTCTTCCTGTCTTCTCCACTTGCCCGGATATCTGCCCCATACTACTTTGTCGTTAAAATAGGTACGAGCCGGAACCGGTGATGCCGATACAGATACTGTTGGCCAGCTATAATTAGCTACGGTCCTGTTTCTGCGCAAATCACCCGGCTTGTACGATTGGTACAACCTGGCATGGACCATGATATTTCCGAGTGCAAATCCGGTATCGATGGCGTTTACCCCGTCCGATCCAACGGCAACTGCCTGTCCGATTTCTGACGACATTTTTACCCCGTTAAAATTACCAAGTGGGCCGCCCATACTTTGATTAGCTGCAGCACCGGTATATATAAATCCCAGTTCCCAGATCACTTCCTGGTTGTATATATTCTGGGCCTCATCAATAAATATTTTTGAAAAATCGCCCAGAGCTACCGGATAATCAGTCATCACTTTCAGCGCCCATGCCCTTGCCTCTTTATACCTTTCCACATCATTAACCGGAAAACCTGCTGCATGCAGGCACACCCTTGCAAGTATACCCTGAACCGCTTCCCTGCTTACCCTTTCCGTATGGCCAAGTCCTGCACGGGTCTGTTTTTGCAGCAGTCCCTCGGCTTCTGTCATATCGGTGATGATCTGATCATAAACCTGCTTTGCCGTAGATTTTTCGATCTGACCATCTTCTACTGTCTGAGGAGGTGTTAAACGGACAGGAACACCGCCAAACCATTGTACCAGCATAAAATAATAATAACCGCGTAAAAATAAGGCTTCACCTTTTGCTGCATTGATCTCATCCGGCGTAAGCTTGCCACCAGCATTATCAATATTTTTCAAAAAAATATTGATCTGGTTAATAGATTGATAACAAGCCGTCCAATGGCTGCTTACCTGGCCATTACCTGGAATAGAGGTAAAAGACGTAGGAGAATTGGCCTGAGGGTCTCTGCGGTAGCTTTCATCTGTAGGCGCATTGGCAAATACGATCAGGTTTTCACATAGCGCAGCACTTCTAAGGTTCGAATACATCGCAGTTAAGGCATAATCAACCTGCCATTTCTCTGAATAGAATTGCTCAGGGCTTAGGTAATCCTGGGGTTGCTGGTCCAGGTATTTCTTGCATGAACCCAATAACATCAGGTTGCAAAGGCTTATTAAAATAATGATATATCGTTTCATAATTTCTTCAGTTTTTCAGATTAAAAAGTAACATTTGCGCCCAGTACAACAGTTCTGGTTCTTGGATACGGGGAATAATCGAAACCCGGGGTGGTCGAACTGTTCTGCGTAGAAACTTCAGGATCCGGCCCTTTATAATTGGTCCAGGTATACAGGTTCTGCGCCGACACATACAATCTGGCATTTGAAATTTTTACCTTGCTCAATAGCTTACTCGAGAAATTATAGCCAAGGTTTACTGTTTTTAAACGAAGGTAAGAAGCGTCTTCGATGAAGCGGGTACTGTAGTTACGTACCCCAAAAGCATTTACCAAAGGTCTTGGATATTCCGCATCATCATTGTCTACAGTATAGTAATCCGCATATTGGGCAAACATATTTAAGCCCAGATTTCTATTGTCCCCGGTTGTTCCACCCTCCATAACTGTCCTGTTTCCATTGTAAACCTCATTACCATAGCTCCATTGAAAAAATACACCAAGATCAAAGCCTTTATAACTGAAATTATTAGAAATACCACCGATGTGACTTGGATTTGGGTTACCAATGATTGTCAGATCACCTACATCCACAATACCGTCTCCATTCAGGTCTTTAAACTTTACATCACCAGGTTGCACAAGCTGCGTTGCGTTATTAAACACCGGGACATTTGGTTTTATCCTGTAATTGGTAAAAGCTCCGTTATAGCTGACATCAAAATCTTCCAAACGGTACAGACCGTCACTGATGTATCCAAAAAAACGTGCGATCGGCTCGCCAATCTGCGCAATGTATAAAGGATTGGTATAGTTAGAACTAAATCTTGGATTAGAACCCAAAACCCTTTGATTTCGGGCCAGGCCCAAAACTTCATTTCTTGCAAAAGTTATATTTAAACTCGTTGTCCAGCTAAAGTTTTTATTCCTGATGTTATTGGACGTAAAGGAAATCTCAATCCCTTCATTCTGTATATCCCCTATGTTTTCAAGGATACTTCCAAAACCCATATTTGGTGGCAGTTGTGCACCCAAAAGCAGGTTGTAAGTCTTTTTGTTGTAATAGTCAACTTCCAGCGCAAAGCGGTCTTTTAAAAATCCAAGTTCCAGTCCCACATCCAGCATTTTTGCAGTTTCCCATTTCAGATAGGGATTGGCCATGGTAACTGGTGCAGCACCTGGCAGGATTGCATTATTAAATGAAGCCCTGGTGCCGGGAATGGCACTGGTAATCTCCACCCTGGACTGGTATGGATAATCACCCACCCGGTTGTTCCCTCCCAGACCATAACTAACCCTCAATCCCGAATTACTGATCACATTTTCAAGCGGTTTCATAAATGATTCCTGTGAAATGTTCCATTTTAAGGCTGCAGAAGGAAAGTAACCCCATTTATTGGCAGTTGGAAACTTTGACGAACCATCTGCCCGGAAAGTTGCGGTAAAAATATATTTTGATTTGTAGTTATAATCCACACGTCCAAAAAAAGAAGCCAGGTTATTCTGTGACGCGGTTACTGTTGCTGGCAAAATTGTTCCCTCATCAATCCCATTGATCCCCAGACTTTCATTTGGAACTTGTATTGCAGAAAAAAGATTCCGGTCCGACTTTCTCAGCTGGTTACTAAATCCTGCCAGTGCAGTAACTGTATGTACTTTATCGATTGTCTTTTTGTAGCTAAGCGTGTTTACATTTTCAAAACCATACTCCCCGATATCATCAATGCTGCCATTGATGCCGTTGGCTCTGCCCTGAATGGTAAATGGACTGCCCCCCCTGGTAAAACGGTTATTAAAGGCCGTAACTTTCCGGTTAATGACATTGATGTTAAACGTACTTCGCAGTTTAAAATCTTTTAAAAAGGTCACTTCTGCATAGGAATTCGCCAGCAGATTTTTCTCAGTGGAAACATTATCTGAATTCAGGGCAAGCAGATAAGGGTTAATCCTGTCCTGTGCCCTTGGAGAAGCTTCGTCGGCATCCGAGAAATTGTCTTCCAGCTCACTTAAATCGCCGGAAGCATTTACCGGCCTGGAACTCCATATGGAGTTCATCAGGTTAAAATCAGCACTATTGGTACCAGAACCACTTGCATTTGAAGGGATACCAATCGACTGCTGACGCGGGGAATTGCCAAATTGCCTGGTTTGCGAATAATTGGCGGTGATACCGGCCTTAAAGTTTTTGGAAATCTCCTGATCAAGTGTGATCCTGCCTTGGTAGCGCTTAAATCCGCTGGCAACCACCAGACCTGTCTGGTCTACATAATTACCAGAAATATAATAGTTGGTTTTATCTGCCCTCCCAGATAAGGTCAGGTTATGGTTCATGAAAGGCGCCACCTGGAACACTTTATCCTGCCAGTCTATACTTGGCGAATTTCTATAGGATTCCAAAGTTCTGCCATTGGTTAAATAAGCAGCCCTGCCATAGTCCTTGTCAATATCGATCTGTAACCGTACAAAATCATAGGCGTTCATTACTTTCATGGCAGATATATTAGACTGTGTACCCGCGTAAACGTTATAAGCAATTTGTGGTGTTCCGGCCTTGCCCCTTTTGGTAGTGATGAGTACCACACCATTAGCTCCCCTCGATCCATAAATAGCTGTAGAAGAGGCATCTTTCAAGACACTGATCGACTCGATATCGTTCGGACTAATTGTATTCAGGGCATTGCCTTCCTGTGCAAAACCATCTATCACATACAATGGACTGGAACTGTTGGTAATAGAACCTGTACCGCGCACCTGAATATCAGATACTGCACCTGGCTGTCCATCGGGCGATATGATCTGCACCCCGGCAACACGTCCGGCCAATGCCTCGTCAACTGAAGCAACAGGCGCTTTATTGACATCTTCCATATTCACTACGCCAACTGCTCCGGTCAGATCAGGTTTCTTTACTGAGCCATAACCAATAACAATTACCTCGTTCAGCGCGCTGTTGTCTTCCTTGAGACTTACATTTACAGCGGTTTTGCCCCCTAAAGCAACTTCCTGTGAAACAAACCCGATATACGAGATCACCAGTACCGCAGCATTATTACCGGCAGGTAGCCTGAGGCTAAATTTTCCATCAGCTAAAGTAGAGGTTCCAGCCGTACTGCTTTTTACTTTAATACTTACACCCGGCATGCCCTTCCCTTCCGAGTCTATCACTACGCCTGTGATCACCTTTTCCTGGGCAAAAGTGTTTAGGGATAAAAGTTGTAAAAAGACGAGCAACGAAAATAACAGCCTGCCAGGTTTTATTTTGCAGGTGTAATTCCTGATACGATAACTTGTCGTACAAAATTGAGTAAAACTTTGTTTCATGAATATTTGGTTAAAATGAAAAAGTTACATGTCAGTGGCCCCTATTATAACCATCTAACTGACAATATATTTAAAGACAAACAGAACTGCATCTTATACTCAGGATTTTAATCTTTTATATAAAAAACTTTTGCAGCACCATTTACCTGGAAATTAATCTATTATTTTTTGAACTGCAACAAGCAGCTTTACCGGCCCCAGCAAGCCAGATTCCAATAAAGGGTCTTTCGCATTCAGATTTTTCCAAACGGCAAAAGATTTACGGTCTCCGGGCTTCATCTGGTTTTTCACATACCAGTCTGGCAATTTTTCTATAAACCCATGCACGCTGTATTTATTTTCAGCCGGAAGGTGCTCATCACCGATCAAACGATTATGCCATTGTGTAGTTACTCTTACCGCTATCAGATTCTTTCCAACTTTCAGCACATCAGTAACATCAGCTCTAAATGGTTCTTTCCACAATATGGCTACCTGCTTGCCGTTAACCTGAAGGTCTGCAATAACTTCTACCCTACCCAGGTCTAAAAAGAGTCTTTTTCCCGATCCAAAATCAGCGCTGTTTACAATCAGGACCTTGCTGTAAACCACTGTTCCCGCAAAATGTTTCACATTAAAATCGCTGTGGTCTTTTAAAGAAATCAATTCTGGTAAAGCCAATTGCCTGGCAATACCTGAATTTTCAGGAAACTGAAGGTTCCAGGTACCTGTCAGCACTTCTTCTTTACAATGGTTAACGCTTGCCCATTCTTTTTGCTGCCCATTCTTTTTTACAGAATAGCGCCCGTTTTTCCAAATCAAGGCATTCACTTTGCCAGATGGGTTTTGAAAGAGCTGAACAGGTGGTTCCAGCTGCAACGGTGGCAGTCCTTTTTCAAACATCTTTTTTACATCGGCTGCTGAAAATGAGGTGCTAAACAGCTCAGGTTTCGTATAATTCCCTTCAAAATAGGTGGTATACTGTTCCTGGTCTGCAGGGGTATCAAGCCCGGGGTGAACCAATGCTCCAGAGGATTTTCCTGTCGCAGCCAGTTTTCCATTTACATACAAAGCAGGTATACCACCAGTATAAACCAATGCAAAATGCGTCCAGCCGCTTACAGGATCCTGATAGGTTAATACTTCTCTGGCAGAACCAGATGTCCTTTCATATATCCTTATTGCATTTTGCCCTGCCGATACTGCACAGGCTGCGTGCCCTTTGCCATATATTTTTTCAGCCAGTGGCGCATGGAACAACATGCTTCTGCCGCTGCGGGCAAAGGTATCTGGTTTAATCCAGGCCGCTATGGTAAAAGTATTCATCAACGCCTTATGCAGTTCAGGTTTGGGTAAACCAAAATCCCTGGTCGAAATCAAAACGCTATCGTCCTTTCTAATATCCTCAAACGATGCACCCTTGCTATTTCTAAAAACAATAAACAACGCAGCAGCAGGATCCAGCTCTAATGGTATACGGGTTCGGCCATTTTCGGTATCAAACACAGCCGCAAGATAATAAGTTCCATCCTCGGCATTCCATATTTCCGGGTGCCGGCCCTGTGTTCTCAAACTAACCACCAGTTTTTCCTTTCTGCGCTTGTGGTTACTCAGCAGGTAAAATTCCACATCACCAATGGTTTTATGGATATAGTGTATAGTGGCATCCTGGTTTTCAGCAGTGAATTTAAAATCAGGCGCAATATTCAGTGCTTTAAATAATCCGGCTAAATCGTTATTCCAGATTAGTTTTCCCTTGCCATAAACCTGTTCGGTGTATTTTACCCCATCCAGTGGCCCATACAATTCTTTAACCAGGTCTGTTACTTCACTGTCCTTTCCCTGCAGCCCGTATGCTTTTGCCGGTTTGTTGTTCACTACCAGAATCATGCCCTCTGCAACCAATTGTTTAATTCTTTGCAATGTGGCTGGTAAAATTGCATCTAGCGAAGCCATGATACAGATACGGTAAGTCATACCATCCGGAAGTACGATCTGATTATTTTTGATGCTAAAGCGTTTGTGAAAAGCATCTGCACCAATCACATCCCCCGCATAGCCAAACGGAAGAAATTTATAAATATCCGGGACACCGGACTCTGGCTCATCTCCTTTGAAATAACAGATATCTGCCACGGTTAAACCTTGCTGTAGTAAATATTGTGCGCGCTTCAGATATCCGGTCCATGCGCTGGCCTGTTCCGTCCAGCTGTTGTTACGGTCTATGTGCATGCCAAATGGCCCCATGGTCATCCCGGGGAGACCAGTTGTATAAGGCTGATGTACAAAGGTGTGGAACACCAGCCGGTTTACACCAAGTGTAAAGAAATAATCACCTTCGGCTTTAAGGGAGTAAGGATAATCGGTCCATTTAGACAGTTCCGGCATGGCTGTGTAAGCTTCGGCCGCTACAATCTTCTTTCCGTAAACATGGGCTACAGCAGCTGCCTGTTTGGAAGTGGTGTCGCTGCCGTACATATATCTTGTCCAGAATTCTGACATGGTAATATCCAGGTTGGCGCCAATTTTTAAGCTGTCCAGGTTTCCGTCACCATATGGCTCGGCGTAGAACTCCAATCCCCGCTTATGACTGCATTCCGCATAATATCCATAAAAATTTTCGGCAAGCAGATCAGCCTGGACCTTTCTTACGTCCCATAAAAAACGTTCTGTATCGGAAACGCTTCCTACAATTCGTCCTGTCAAGGCAGGCATCCATTGTTTAATACTATAATTTTTTCTGGATAAAAACTCCTGTGGAAAATCAGCAGTCCAGTTCTGTTTACCAGCTTCCCAGCTATCAACCGTAATTCCCTTCAAGCCCTTGCCAATATTTGGTTTTACCCGACCAATCAATGGATCAAGAAATGCCTTAAAATGAAAATCGAGCGCCTCCTTTCTGAATTTATCGATTTCTAAACCTTTTCCAGCATCTGGATGTGCTGCAGGTTCTTCTCCTGTAGTCGTATGGCCAATGCGAAGTATCGTCCAGTTGCCAGCCGGGGCCTTCCACTTCAGCAAACCATTTTTATCCATTTCAGCAGAAAGGTCAATCACCTGTTCTGGCCGGATGAGCTCGCTTTGATTTACTTCAGGTGTTTCCCCATTGTAATTGCCATGCGTGTTATTGGTTTTCCCTCCCCATCCGCCTAAACGTGGCCCGCTATACAGTTCAATGTCGGAAAGCCATGTGGCAGTATCGGCTCTCAAGCGATAATATTTTGCAGAAACAGCATCAAAACTAAGTGTTGCAGGTGTATCCATTTCCCTTAAAGCCGGGCATTCTACCCGGCCTAATGACCTAAAGTTTATTCCATCTGCGGATGCCGCTAAATGAAAAACCGGAGGATGATCACGTGGGCCGTCAAACAGATCTTCCGGAATCTCAGGCTTTCTTAAAATGCTGATCGCCCTGGCTTCGAAAAATCCTGCAAATTCAAGTAATATTTCTATGCCCCCGTTGGCGGTATAACCTTTTTCCAAACGGATCTTTGTTTCCCGATTACCGTCTGTCAGTATATTTTTGTCAATTTGCTTTCCATTGGCCAGTATGCTTTTTAGTTTATCCTTCATCAAACCTTTTTCAGCTGATAAGGAAGGGTAAGCAATAACCATGGCATCCTGGTAATAGTTGTGTTTGGCATACGGTTTTGCCAGTTCAACTGAAACCTGGCCCTTTACCTGTGTTTCTGTCCATACCAGTTGCTGCATACTCATTTCGGGTGTAACCCAGGGGCCGCCACAGCCCGAATAACCTGGTGAGTTGTGAATTGCAAGCTGCAGCCCAAGCCTTTCCGCTTCCTGAATGGCATGTACAGTGGCAGCCATCCACTCATCTCCCGCATAGTCTACATGGCCTCTGGGTATGCCAACTGCAGAGTTAAAGCAAATTGCCCCCCCAATCCCCATGCGTTTCATTGCTTCCAGATCGAGAGTGATACCTTCTTTGGTGATGTTGCCATTCATCCACATGTAAAATACCCAGGGGCGGGCCGAATCTGGTGGATGGAAGAAGTATTTTTCTATGTCGGCGATGTCCTGTACACCCTGGCCCCCGGAGGCAAACCAGCCGGCCTTCGACAATGCCGGAGCAGCAAAAATACCGGCGGAACTGATCAGTGTATGTTTTAAAAATTTTCTTCTCTGCATGATGTGTGTTTGTCATACACAAGACAACTATTTATGCAATTCATGCTCAAAATAGCGCTATCAGGTAGGTTTTACCTTTAATGGTATCAAATCCGATCTCGAAACCATTATCCACCTTCTTACTCCTACTTTTTACACCCTTAATCCTAAAATTTACAGCTGTTCGAACCACACATTTCTGGCCCTGTAGTGATTTGATGCTTGCAGCATATAACTTTCCACCTTTCCATTTCAGGCCTATTTCAAATGCGCCCCTTGCTTTAAGACCAATGACATCCCCTTCTGCCCAGGCTCCGGGTAAGGCAGGTAATAAATGAATAAAACCCAAATGACTTTGGACCAGCATTTCAGCCATCCCGGCAGTTCCCGCAAAATTGCCGTCGATCTGAAAAGGCGGGTGTGCATCAAAAAAATTAGGATAAGTACCGCCTCCCATTACCCCGCCGCCAGTAGTTTCTACGTAGTTTAACAATTGCCTGATCAGGCTATAAGCATGGTCCCCATCTTGCAATCTGGCCCACCAGTTAATTTTCCAGCCCTTACTCCAACCGGTACCATCATCTCCTCTAATTTCCAGTGTTTTTCTTGCCGCAGCAAAATACGCCGGGGTTAAAGGGGATATCTCGCGCCCCGGATAGAGTCCAAAAAGATGCGAAACATGCCTGTGATGAATATCGGTTTCAGGGAAATCCTTATACCATTCCTGAACCTGTCCTTTACTTCCGATTTTTAAGGGGTATAGTTTCTTTTGCTTTGCAATCAGTAAATCACGAAAAGCGTTATCCGTGCCTAAAACATTTGCAGCTTCAATTACATTTGCAAAAAGATCCCTGATGATGGACATATCCATGGTGGTTGCAACAGATACTGCCTGCTGATTTCCTGCTGCGTCTTTGAACTTGTTTTCAGGAGATGTTGCCGGCGCAGTGACCAGGTACCCATTTTTATCTTCAACAAGCCAGTCCAGTGTAAAACGGGCCGCCTCCTTCATTACAGGATAAGCGCGCGCTGCCAGAAACTTTTTATCACCTGTATATAGGTAATGTTCATACAAATGTTGAGAAAGCCAGTTGCCACCCATTGCCCAGTTTGCCCAAACCGGATCACCTGCACCACGGTCACCTACAGGATTACTTAAAGCCCATAAGTCAGAGTTATGATGTGCTACCCAGCCATTTGCATTGTAAAATTCCTTTGCGGTTACTTTTCCTGTCCTTGCTAAACTTTGTATCCAGCTCAGCAAGGGCTCATGCATTTCCGAAAGATTGGTCAGCTCCGCAGGCCAGTAATTCATCTCCGTATTGATGTTAATCGTATAATTCGAACTCCATGGTGCCCTGAGCTCCTTATTCCAGATTCCCTGAAGATTTGCAGGAGGCCCACCGGGTCGTGATGCGGATATCAGCAGATATCTCCCATATTGAAAATAGAGTGTTTCCAGACCAGGATCATAAACTCCTGAAGCATACCGCTTCAATCGTTCATCTGACGGCAGGTTAACATTTAGATTACCAGCCAGGGTATCTTTAACAGTAAAAGATACCCGATCAAAATATTTTTTAAAATCAGCAACATGCGAATTTAAAAGACCCGGATAGGTTCTTTTTAAGGCATTACGGATTAAATCGCCTGCAAGTTTATTTTCATCCTTTCCCTCTTTATCCGGGCATTTATCAAACCCGTTATAACTGGTTGCCGCTGCTACATACAACAACACTTCGGTAGCCCCCCTTACCAGCAACTGTCCGTCCTGCGTACTTACGCGCCCGCCTTTATTTACTGCCTTAATGCGGTACTGAAACCGCATCCCATTGCAACCTGTAGTGTCTTTATAAACAACAGGCTCCATACCTTTAGGATTATAATAGGAAGGGTTTACACTGGCAGGTGCTTTACCACTTACCACCAGCTCATTTCCTGATTGCAGGGATACACCATATTTCAATAAACTCTTTACGGATAAGGCCAGGTTAAGTTTACCAGTCTTGCTTGCACGGATGCTAACCACCATCAGGTTATCTGGTGCAGAGGTAAAAATCTCACGGGTATATTGTATGCCTTCAATCGTGAAGCGAGTGGTAGCGATCCCGTTCTGCAAATTCAGGTCGCGGTAATAATTACTGGCTTTTAAGCTTCCAAAATCCTGTTTGATCAGGATATCACCCATGGGCAGATAGGATTGGGAGTATAATCCCTGCATTTTTTTTGACAGCAGATTTGCTGCTGTATAATCTTCATTTCCCAGTAAGGCCTCACGTAATTTCGGAAGGTAGTTTTTGGCCTCAGGATTTACCCCTTTTTTTACCGGCCCACCGCTCCACAAGGTACTTTCATTGAGTTGGATCAGTTCTTCTGCTATGCCACCAAAAACCATGGCCCCGATTTTCCCATTTCCAAGAGGTAAAGCTTCTACCCACTTTTCAGCAGGTTTGTTATACCATAATTTTAAATTTCTATTATCCTGAGAAAACCCCGAAAGAACAACAATTGATAAAAAGAAGGTGTAAAATAATTTCATCGGACTATATCTGGGTTTCAATGGTCAATAAGTTATCAATTTTCCTAGTGTTTACCAATATAAAATGTGCGCTCAACTGGCTCCGCTGTTTTTACAGACTGTCCAGCCAGGGGTACAGACATCCCCACAGTTCTTGCCGCCAGTTCCTCATTTCTGCCCCATTGCAAGGCTACAACAGTAACTTTAACAGGATAACGTGCCTTAGGAGGTATTTTTGTTAGCTTCAGACGATTGCCTTGAAGAACAGCCGGTCCTTCTAAAATATAGTATTGTACAGGAAGCCCTTTATCAGATGTTGCATTTAAAGTGATTTCCTTAACGTTAGGCTTAATATTCGGTATTTCCGGAAAATTGATAATCTGGATATTTTTTCCGTTGTTGACCACCGGAATATCCATATCGGCCTGCAGCACTGAGGGCTTATACTGCTCATCGCCGGGATGCGCAAGAGAAAAAATAGCTGTATGTTTATAGTTCGCCGGGACAGTACCTAAACCTGGCTCCAGCATCAGGCGGAAAGTAGTTAATCCGCTTGTTTTATCATATCCCTGCCTTACAAATGGCCCAATTGTTTTATCAATGACAGCTAATTCCGGATTGGAAGGCCTACCAATCTTCGCACCTACCGGCTGCCCGGCCCAGCCTCTTAAGCGGCCACTTACCGCAGGTACTGTATCTAAAAACGAAGACGAAAGCACAAAATCAAGACTATCGTTCAATGGAATAAACTTTAAGGTTACCTGTACATGGTTATTGGTTTGGGTTACTTGCATACCGTTCTGATTGTAAGCTAAAAGGCAGGGGATCTTTTTATAGTAAGCACCCTGATACTCCTCAATCCTTTTGGCCATTTCCTGATCAAAACACCAGAATGATTCTTTCCTGATACCAGTATATGCGGCAACTGTATTAAGGGGATATCGGGGCATTTTATCCTTTTCCCATCGGTCTACCAGCCAACCCGTGTTTATCGGGTCAATAGGTTTTAAAGTTGCCAGTGATTTTTCTGTAGCATCCTTAATCAATCTGTAATGCGCAGCAGTTTTAATATAGTAGGCTATAAAGTCTGTTTTTTTCTGACTCGTAGCAAAATGATATTCCCCGGCACATGGCAGTACGGTTACTGCGGTATGCGGATGTGCCTCCCTCCGGTTAAATATTTTATTGAAATTCGCATTGGGGCTGCTCGCGCCTTCGTATTCTCCAACCGTCATTAATGATGGGATATCATCCACGGTCCGGCCTTCCCAGGTATCCAGGCCAAAAGTGTTGTCAAAATCATACGGATACATTCCACTAACAGAAATGCCGCATAGCGTTCGTTCCGGAAACCAGGCCGAAAAACTGTAGGGAAAATTAGCTGAAGCCGAATGCCCCATAGGTACCATCGGCACAAAATTAAGCTCATGGTATCCTGAACTATCTGCAAGATCCGCAATAAACCGGGTAAAAACTTTACCTGAGCCTTTTGGCACATTAAATAAGATATCAAAAGCAGGTGAAACCCATATGATCCCAAAGCCGAT
This sequence comes from Pedobacter heparinus, assembly GCF_032678725.1. Classification (GTDB taxonomy): domain Bacteria; phylum Bacteroidota; class Bacteroidia; order Sphingobacteriales; family Sphingobacteriaceae; genus Pedobacter; species Pedobacter heparinus_A. The sequence continues at coordinate 31,423 of NZ_JAVTSC010000022.1, read as the reverse complement.
AGTGGTCATTGAATCCCTGAAACTTTTATTTTCAATAATGGATAGTTCCTCCATGTTATTCTGAGCCAGTATCACGCCGCGCAACTTCTTACATTCCGGTGGTATCCATAAAAATGCCCTGGAGGATCCTTTCTTGCTAATCCCTCCTTCAACAGGGACAGACCATTGCCAGGATTGGCTGTATGCTGCTTCATGACAACAGATCATCATGCATAACAATACACTAAAAAAATAATAGACTGGTTTCTTCATTGAACTATTCATTTTAGGTTTCAAATCTATTTCAGTTTGATCTCAATTTCATATCCTGCAGGAAACACAGCACTCATTACTCCTGCCTGTTTATCCACCGTTGTGATCAGTTTACTTGTCCCGGCTGACCCGGTAATATAAAATTCTTTTCCTTGTTTTACAGGAACGGTAATCTTTACAGAACTTGTAGCCGAATAATGCATTACCCCATTGCTCATCATTAAGCAAGCTCCGCCGTTTTTTCCTTCAACTTCAAGGCCATATTTGCCACTTTTTAACAGGTTTCCCTTTCCAAGATAAAGATACTGAAGTCCATTGTTATTTTCGGAGATGACACCTAGTGTTCCCATAAAGCTAACTTGCCCAGGTAAGTTATATTTTTTTGGTGAGACGGAATGCAGGATGATCTGACTTCCAATTCCGGCAGCTTTGTGATTGACCTGTAAGGCAGTTAAATCTTTCTGATCCGATAAAGACTGAATGCCGGTTATGGATTTTGCGCCATCATCATGCGGTTCAAACACCCCTACAAAGGGCTGTTCCCAGCCCTTCACATTGTTTTGCCTCACAATGATGGCATGTGTTGGATCGGGTGCGATATTCACTTTATTGGGTGATACAGCGGCATTCAAATTGGTGTACGGGGCCTGCACACGGATCAGTTCACGCTGCTGTGCTCCTTTCATCCACATGTCCATGACCAGCGCCGGTTTAACCGAACTGATGATCCAGGAAGCATTGATGTCCTCGCTTATCATCGTTGCTTCCGGTTTTTTGAAATAGCTGTAAGCAGCATTGTAAACCGTATCCAGATCAGGTATCTTTTTTAAGATCAAAGGTTTGTTATCATTTCCATATAGCTTTAATACCTTGCCAAGGTTGTGGTACAGATAATCATTGTTCTGCTGGCCGGAGCGAAAAATGTCTACATAATATCCTGTGTTTGTTCCTGTCCGGATCATGGCAACCGTTCTCCTTTTTTCTGCAGCAGAAACATCTGCAAAGGAACAAAAAGAGGACAGTGCTGTCGAATTGGTAAAAGCTGTTGAATCTATAAAGGGTTCTACCGCATTAACTGTAATGGGCCCTGCGGTATAACCGGGCAATATGGTATTGCTTCCTGTTGCGCTCTGGTGATAGTTATAATCGGGTGTCCAATAGGAAGTATATCCGGAGGCATCTGGGGCCAGGGCCCAGCCTTTTCCATACAGTTGCAATGCCAGTCCATTGGGCGACATGTGTTTCTGTTTGGCATAGCCCCCATAAAGTGTGAACATCAGTGCATTGGTACTGTCGTTTCCATTCTTTTGTATCAGGTGACGATGAACAGGCGAATAAGCTGTTCGTGCATAGCTCAAAGCCTTACCTGAAACTGGAATTCTTGCCACATTGAAACAAAGGTTCTTCCAGTCCCCATCTGCCCGATTATATTGTCCTGCCACTATCCCCTGCTGTAAAGCAGCAGCAGCCAGGTTTACGTTTTGCTGATCATTTGTCCATTGGTAATAGGTAAGCAGGTTTTCAAAACGACCGTAATCTCCAGGGCCACCTCTTCCGTCACCAAAGTTAACCAGGTTACCACGGGCATCCAGCCAGGGGAAAATAGACAAAGCGGCCTTTTGCATCATGGGGTTGCCACTGATGGTGTTTAACCCGCTTTTATACAGGGGAAGCGCCATTTTTAGTAAAGAGCTGATGGTGCCCGAAGCATATCCGGGAGATTCCGGCCACAACCCTGTTACCGGATCATAAGCAGCTAAAATATCAGGAAGTGCATCGTGGTAAGGTGTCGATTCAGTAGTATAATATTTCAGGTAATAGGCTTTGCCTTTTCCGTCCGCATAACTGCTGTTTGCATCCAAAGTAAGTATGGCAGGCATGATCATTTCCCAGCCATTCACATTCCAGTTTCCTTTCTTCCCACCCCTCACCATACCAATCTCAATAAAACGTTTAAATACCGCAGCGGCTACTTCATCATAACTTTTGCCTGTAGCTGCAACGGCCGGAGCATTGTGTTTTTTCAGGTAATCCGCCATAAAATCATATACCACAGCGGTATGTGTAGACAGGTCATCATGAATTTGTTCATAGTCATAATAGCCCAGGATCCCGCCTGGTTCGTATCCACCCGGCCCCCCAGAAGATTTTCCCGGATCGAGAATAGGGTTCATGTAATAGGTTCCGATCAGCCAGGTATTGAAAATATCTGCCGCAAATTTTGCATATTTTTCTTCAGCGGTAATCCAGTAAACGAATGCAGCTTTTTCGGCCAGTGTCAGGATTTCGTTGTTGTTTCCCCTGATCATATGCCCACTTTTTTTGTAAGGTACCAGTACCACCCCTTTCTCAGGATTTGCCCTGCTGATCCCTTTCATATCCCCGGTTTCGTTGTAGGGTTTCCTGTCTTCCAGCGGAACGTTCAGGTACTCATTCCATACCCGCATACCAGGCATTCTTACGGTTGGCACCGGCGCATTGCCTGTTCCATAATCCCAGTTCTGCTCCCTGAGATAACATTGTGTATAGTGTTCACCCTTCTTCCAGTACATCGCCAGGCGTGAAGTGATCCATTTGGGGTCTTGCTGGTGACGATTCACATATTTATCTATGCCGTCCAGTATTTTTTTCCAGGATCCGGCAGCCCAGGCTTCTGTTTTAATCTTTTGCTGAATTGCTGCCTTGTCCCCTTCAACTGCATAGATAGACGGACGCGCAGATTGCGCCAGCGTATTAGCAGCATGCCCTATCGCGTATGCAAAAACAAAGCAAAACAGACTTATTTTAAAGTAGGTTATTTTCATATTATTTTTTAACAAATACCAGTGTACTGAAAGGTGATACGGTCAGCTTACCGGCAGTAATTATTTTTTTTGTTTTAAGGTTTATCGCATTTTTAAATCCTTCCGGGATGATCAGTCCGAAACTTTTGTGCTTAGTTGTATTCATTGCAATCAGGTATTTGCCATATTCCATACTGTAAAAGCTTGCTTTACCCGCATAAACGTTTTCGTCACCAGGCTTAAATTTCACGCCACCGGGAATTTTAGCTATAGGCAACTCCTCTCCCGTATGGGCTGATGCTATGCCTTTATAAAACTCACGCCCACCCTGAAAGCCTAAATTAACCCAATTCTGGCGTATATAGGTCATCCCGGAAGGTTCAAATTCCGAATGTATATAAATATTGGACAACCTGTCGATGGTTGGTGTGATGTAATGTACTTTAGCCAAACGGTTAATGGCATTGCGTGCTCTCCAGTATAAAGAAGCGTATAACCGTTCATTACCGTTCTTAATCGCCACTACTCCGTCTTCCTCATCAGAAAAAATGAAATCCGGCATGTTGTCTGCCATAGGCAGGCTCACTTTTTGGACTTTCTGCTTTTTGATCAACTCATATTCATCTGGTATGTTCAGCAAACTTTTGGTTACCCTTATTCCTTTCAGGTCCATTTTGTCCTGTAAAATCTTAAAGAACTGGTTGTCGGCTATCATTTGCTGGGCAATGCCTACCATCTGCGGATCCAGTGTTGCCGCAGCTGTCATTAATGGTGTAGCATCCCATGCAATCCCCCTATCGCCATAAATTACGTCGCCAGGATAATGACTGCCATCTCTCCATCCAATAACAGCTTCAATGCGCATGGCTTTAAAACCATCCGGATCCAGTGCAGGATACCTGAAATAACTCCGGGCATTTGCCATCTTTAACAATTGCTTTTTTATCTCCGGATCGCCAGAACCAGGAACACCGTGCTTACCAGTAGTTTTATACATATCTACTATCCAATCCAGCACCTCACCATAGTAACCTACATAACCCAGTTCTTTTGTTAAACCCTTTTCTGTAAGCTGCCAGTAATTATCACCCAGGTTACGTTCCGGCCCTGTCGGAGTTTCTTTTCCCAGCCAGGGTTTCAAACCAACTGATTCGTGCAGATAGCCAAGTGTTTTTTCCTCCGGGAGCGCTTTTGCCGGATCCAGTAATTGTAAGGCCCTGTTGCAATCGTAAAGAAACATATCAATGATCATCGACTGATTGGTGTAGTGACGCCGGTGCGTTGCACTGTGTTTGATCCCTTCATCCATCAGGATTGACCAGGCCTTACGGTGACTGATCTGATTTCCTTTTCCATCGTCAACTGTCTGGTCAAGCATGGGTTTTAGTTCTGGCCAGAGTTGAACAATGGCCCTTCCTATTGGCCCTGTTACCAGCCAATCTCCATTATATATGGTTTGATCCGTATAAATTAATTTCGGATCATCTAAAAACTTTTTATAGTGTTCATCCATCCCTCTGGCGATTTTGGCAACCACCTCCGGGTTGTGGTAGGCAACGGTCCATTTTACTTCATAGGCGGGAGCCAGGAACATGATCTCATGCTGATTTAAGGCCCTGGTAAGTTTAAAGATATCCATCAGCTCCTTATTTACACGGTTCTTCAGTACTGTAAGCATTTCTTCACCAGGACCTTTACGTAAAGGGGGATTGCTTATCGCCTTTCCTTGTACCTCATCTTTCGGTGGTTCGATCATGGTGCTGGTATGTGTATAGGCTTTATAGAACCCTAAACTGGGCTTTGTCATATTCCTTTGGTATTGGGCAAAAGTATAGCCATAGCCCCAGATGTCTCCGTAAGAACGGAGTTCCAGATCCATCTGCGTTTTACCTGTAGTTTGCTGAAGGGGAATAGGAATGGTCACATAAAAGAACCGTTCATCAAAAGCTGGCTGTCCATTACCCAGCCAAAGCAGGTCAATGTCTCCCAGATGACGGTAGCCCACCTGTTTACCTTCTGCGAAAAGCATGATCATTGACTTATCCCGATCAGATCCCCAGAATTTCACCGTAAAATAGTTTTGCTTAACCGGGTCAACTGCCATTTTAAAAGCTATAGTTCCTCCTTCAAATGTAGGCGTTTGCATGGGCAGCAACACCCTGGCAGGCTCGTTTAGCCCAGCTGTAATGACTTTACTGTCTCTGCTGTTCAAAGCATGCTGTTGTTCAGATGCTGCTTTACCAAAACTCAGGATATCTTTTATGCCGTCCTGTGCTTTGGTTAAATTGGCAATAAGTAAAAATGAAAGGCAAAGTGCTGCCCCTGAGGTGCACTTTTTGACTGTTTGAAATCTGTTCATTTGTGTGTTTTAAATCAGTAATCCCGCTAATCCAACCCTTTAAGAAAGGACAGTAAAAAACTGATTATATACTCTTAAATGAGGAGAACTATCGTAAATGTGACAAAAAGGATAATAAAGCCTCATTAAATCCTTCAGGGTTCTCCAGATTACTCACATGACCGGCATTTCTGATCATGACCTGCTTTGCCGAAGGAATAGCTTCCAGCAGTTTGTTTCTAAGCCCTGTATCCGCATCGCCGGTTAACACCATTACAGGAACGGTTACTTTAATGGTCTTTAATCTGCCCGCCAGATCATTGCCCAGCAAAAATCTTGGTTCGTGATGTTGCGGTTGCCATGCATCCCATTTGTAGATCATTGTCCATAGTGGCCTCCTTAAATTTTGAATAAGCTGTCCATTTCGGATGGTTAATGCATCAAACCATTCCCTTTTCCTGGCATCTGCACCTTTTAACTGCCATGCTTTTATCCGCGAGGTCTGGTTGTCCCATTCTTCTTTTGTCCATGGCCGGGAGGGGCCATTTACGCTAAAAAAATCACCACTTGCTGCCGTTGCTGTTAAAATCCGTTCCTGATAAAGGGCAATGAAATCTGAAACGATAAAACCGCCCAGTGAAAGCCCGACTAGATGTGCTTTCTTAATTTTCAGATAGTCAAGCAATGCAGCAAGGTCATCGGCATGCAAGGTTTTTTGTGTTTCGGAAGGCATAGATGACCAGCCATAACCACGCAGGTCATAACGGATCACCCTGTATTTTTTAGACAGTTCAAAAAACTGCGGATCCCATGCGGTACGGTCAAAAGAATGCCCGTGAATCAGTACCAGTGGTTCTCCCTTTCCCGTTTCCTCATAATACAGCCTTCCCTGCTCAGGCGCGTTTATATAACCATGTTTCACTTCCCGATGTTCAGCCTGGTCCAATACATCCCGAACCAGGAAAGGTAACACCGGACTGCCTAAAAAAGAGTTGAAACCGTTTTTCATCTGGCTGATTCTTGCCAGGAAAAAACCATAAACCCCATTCTTTTTATCAATCCAGGGATATGCCCCTGCCCAACCCGGACTGCTGATCAGCGTAGCATTGCCATTTTCATCAATCTCCTCACGCCATTCGCCCAAACCGTAAATGTCATTTCGTGGATTTGCCCGGGCATTGGCCACATACTCCCCGGGCGAAACTTTGGTCTTTCCAATCTGATCGGCCTGCATTTCTTTGATGGCCTTTTGGGTTAAAATGCTTTTTCCATTGAATGTTCCGCTATTGCTGATCATATGGAGGAAATTTGCATAATCCTGTAAACAGGTTCTGGCGCCCCCACCCAACATAGGGCTGTGTCCAGGCGTGGTATCTACAGGCGTAAAATGTGTAGCCTTCATTTGCAAAGGTCTGGCAATTTTTTCCTGAAAAATAGTTTCCCATTCTTTCCCGGTAGCCAATTCTGCCATACGGCCTGCCACCTGCATGGCTAAACCACCGTATTTGAATTTAGTGCCGGATATGGTATCTGCCGGCAGCTTTAACAATGCTGCAACAGATTCGGATAAGGTCTGGTAATTGTCGGTCTGGTTTCCTTTAGGCTGATAATCCGGATAGCCTGCTGTATGTGAAAGCAATTGGCGTAAAGTTGCCTGTCCCTTTACATCTTTAAATTCGGGCAGCCACTTATTTACCTGGTCATCCCAGGATAGCTTTCCCTCATCCACAACCGCTGCAATGGTGGCTGCTGCCAGCCACTTCCCCGCAGAGGCGATATAGGCTACCGTTCCGGCATTATAATTTCCATAGTATTTTTGATGGATAACCTGATTGTTTTTTACCACAATGACGGCTGATCCTTTGTAATACCCGCTATCTACCCAACCTTGTATTTTAAGGTCAAAGTAAGAAAAATCGTATTTACCGGGTTTCAGTTTTTGTTGTCCGGATGCGGTTAAGGCAAACTGCAGCAAAGCAAGAAAAATCACAACCGTTATGCGTGTCTTCATAAACATACCAAAGTACTATGTTTTAACCTTATGACAGCTAAAACTGAATGATATACTCCTATTTCCAATGTTTCTTTTATTCTTATGCAAAAATATTCAACACGTCAAAGAACTTTTCGAGGCGTTTCTTTGACCTGGGCTATCTAAAATTTGATTCCGAAAAAGGCGTATTCATTTCCAAAGAACTTCAGGCCTACTACGATCTTGAAAATACGGGCAGTAACCAAATATCACAAGAAATTGCAGCAATTATAACAAAGCACTTAAACTGTTATGAGCATGTTATAACTATAAAACACATTTTTTTTTATAGATTTATGCATTATGAATAAGTCTAATAGAAGAAAATTTATTGGAACAGCTGCTGCCCTTTCAATTGGATCAATCGCAACAGCAATGCCATTAACAAGTATGGAAAAGAAATATCCGGTAATACATCACGTATTTTTCTGGTTAAAAAATCCAGATTCAAAAGAAGATCGTGATCATCTGGTTGCAGGAGTGAGAACACTTTCAAAAATACCTACAGTCCGTGAAATACATGTCGGCGTTGTTGCCAGTACCGAAAAGCGTGATGTTGTGGACAATAGCTGGGGTGTATCTGAGTTGATGTTCTTTAGTGACCTTGAAGGACAAGCAACTTACCAGACGCATCCAATACACCTGGAGTTTATTAAAAATTATAGCCATTTGTGGGATAAAGTAATTGTTTACGACATCATCGATGCCTAGCTCGCAATCCATTTGATCTCTAACTTCACATTCGGGATTTAATATGCATAGGTATCTTTTAGCAGAAACCGAAATTTGCCTAAGTATCCCGAATAGTCGTTGTACCGCTTAGCATCAACAAAGCCTTTGAATAATTTTTCTATATTTATATAGGTATTGCAAGCCTGTTGGCTTGGTGTTGAAAGGGGGTTGGTATGGTATTTACCCTATCCAACCCCCTCAGAATACCCCTTCAAAAACCATTGAACCTGCACGTCATATTAAACCATCTACTTATCTATTCTAAACCAATCGAAATCTGCATAACCACCGGTGCGCACATCGGGCTTGCTGATACAAAACAAACCTACTTTTGCACCGATCCATTTATCTGGCTGGGCCTTAAAAGCAATTCCTATGGGCTTAAAACTAATGCCATCTTCACTATAGCTGAATGTACATGTGGCATCAGGAGCTGCCAACTGCAGCCTTAAATATACTTCAGCACCTGCTATCGCCTTTTCTTCGATCAGGCTTTCTGAAGAACCATTCAAAGCTTCTTTACAAAGTACCTGGCTTACTTTATATCCTTTTTCATCTTTTGATATAGATAAATATGCATAATCATTTCCCATGACCAGCAATCCGGCTTTCTTACTTTGCCAAACATCCCATTCTGTGCTAAACTTAACTTTTGTGGTGGCGGTAAAATCCGGAGCCGGCAGTTTTTGCAGCAGCAAATTTGGTACCGGCCATAAGTTTACAGCATCCTTTGGAGTAGGGTAGGCAAACAGGCGCAGATAACCCGAATTCCTGATCTGAGCACTCCACTGTATTTTTTCATTGGCATGCCATTGCCATTGCAGGCCTGGTTCTTCGCCATTAAATTTATCGCTTTCTGCGGGGGTAACCAAAGGGTAAACCTTACCCACATCCGGCTTTTTAAACGAAAGTACAGGCTCTCCCTTACCATCGCCATCTGGGTCTGATCCTATTACCGGCCAGTTGTTTACCCATTTTACAGGCTGCAAATGTAAAATACGTCCGTAAGCAAACTTATCCTGAAAGTGCAGGAACCAGTCTTCTCCTTTTTGCGTGCGCACCAGTGCCCCTTGGTGTGGCCCGTTTATTGCCGTTTTTCCCTGGTCCATCACAACCTTTTCCTCGTAAGGCCCATAAATATTTTTCGACCGCAAAACCAGCTGCCAGCCAGTGGCTACCCCCCCGGCCGGGGCGAAAAGGTAATAATAGCCGTTGCGTTTATAAAATTTAGGTCCTTCTACTGTATGGTGATGTTCGTGACCATCAAACACATGTTTCCCTTTTCCTGTAACTTGTGTGCCAGCGCTGTTCATTGGATAGATAGTTAACAAGCTATTTACACCAGCCCGGCTGCCTGCCCAGGCAAGAGCCAGGTAAGCTTTGCCGTCATCATCCCAAAAGGCACTGGGGTCTATTAATCCCTTTCCGGCCATTACCAATTCAGGCTTGCTCCATTCTCCGGCAGGGTCTTTGGCTTTTACCATAAAAATCCCAAAGTCTGGATCAGGGTAGTAGATGCGGTATGCTCCATGATGGAAAATTATGCTCGGTGCCCAAACGCCTTTACCATGTTGGGGGGCATTGTATGCTTCTTCCGGTTCCTGTTTTTTTAAGGCATGATTAATTAACTTCCAGTTCACGAGATCTTTAGAATGCAAAATGGGTAAGCCAGGAACGCAGTTAAAGCTGGACGCGGTCATATAATAATCATCACCTACCCTAATGGCATCCGGATCCGAATAATCTGCATAAAGTATAGGGTTTTTATAGGTGCCATTGCCTTGATCTGCTACCCAAACTTTGCTGATATCCTGTGAAAAAACAGGTAGCACATGGCTTAAAAAGGTTAAGCAAAGCAACAGGGGATTAAAGATCTTCTTCATTTTATTTTTTAACATATTACTGTAGCAAAAGATCTAATGTTTTACCTTATAGAATTTATAGCCAAAAAGAAAAATCACCAGGTAACAGATGATCGGCGCATAATATGCACTGGCGATTCCTGCACTATCTGCAACTGCGCCCATGATAAAAGGGAAAAACGCACCTCCAACCACACCCATTGATAAGAATGAAGCTGCTTGCTGTGTACGGGCGCCCAGATTTTTAAGTCCAAGACTGAATATCGTCGGAAACATGATACTAAAAAAGAAATTTATCATCAGCAATGCGATGAAAGATGGCCATCCCAGGCTCTGCGCTACAATGATGCACATCAGGATATTACCCAAAGCAAATGAAGCCAACAACTTGTTTGGTGCAATTACCCGCATCAAAAAGGTACCTATAAAACGACCAGCCAGCATCATACCCATAAACAACACCATGTAATTCCCGGCTTCTGCATCAGTAAAGCCCATTTTTTCATGACCATAATTGATAAAAAATGCCCATGTTCCGGCTTGAGCAGCAACATTAAAGAACTGAGCGGCAACCGCCCAGACGAAATGTTTATGATCAAACAACTTTTTATCCGGAGCGATATCGATATTTACCGCATCAGCGTCTGCCGCAGCAACGGCATGTGGATCTGTTGTAGGTGGTACCTTAACAAAAGAAAAAGACAGCGCAACCAATAAAATAACTACCCCAATTACGGCATACAATACTTTTACAGAGGTTAGATCTGTACTGCCCGCTACATTATTGCGCAATAGAAAATAGCTGCCAATTGCAGGCCCCAACATTGCACCAACTGCGTTAAAAGATTGGGCAAAATTAATGCGCTGGTCGCTCGTGCGCTGATCACCCAGCGAAGCCACAAAAGGATGCGCAACGGTTTCCAGCGTTGATAATCCACATCCTACAATAAATAAAGCAACTCCGAAAAAAGCAAAGGAGGAAATGTTCGCCGCGGGTACGAAAAGAAAAGCCCCTGTAGCAAAAAGCGATAAGCCTAATAATACCCCCTTTTTGTATCCAAAACGCTTCATAAATAATCCTGCGGGGATACCCATTACAGCATAAGCGCCAAAAACTGCGAACTGCACAAAAGCTGATTGTGATTTGGAGAGGCTCATGGTATGTTGAAAATGTTTGTTCAATACATCGGCCATGGTGATGGCGATGCCCCAGAACATAAAAAGGGAGGTGACAAAGACAAGGGTAACCATAAATTTCTTGTCCGTAAAGGCAGCTTTGGTTGTGAATTCGCTCATTTTATTTTAATCAGGTTATTTAGTTGATCTGTTACTTGGGTTGCAGCCAGATGGACTGTCCGCCTGAAGCTTTTAATTTAATTTCGAGTACAGTGCCTGCGTTCACTTGTTTGGTTTCCACACCAACTTTAGTAGCCGTATTCACGTTATCATTATCACTATAAATCTTAGCAAGGAAAGTTTTTCCCTTTGGTAAAAAATCAAATTTTAATTTTATACTTCTCGCTGCTGTATTGGTAATTGTACCTATGAACCACTGGTTGCCGCTTCTCCTGGCAACGCTTACGAATTCTCCTGGAGTGCCTTGTAACACCTTTGTTTCATGCCAGGAAGCTGGTATTTTATCCCAGAATTCCAGCTCGGGTTCGTTTTGGTAAAAGGATGGCTTATCGTACCAGTATAGGGTTTGCAATGGACTGAAATAGATAGCCGCCAATGCAAGCTGATGGCCATGGGTAGTTTTAATCCGCCTATCAAAATAGCAAATGGTATAATCTGCCGCTCCCGCAATGTAACGGGTAAAAGGCATCACCGTATTATTGGTAGCATCAGGCATTTCTTCATTTCCCCGTATACCTTCCGAAGTCATCAGGTTTGGCCAGCTGCGCTGTTCACCTGTCGGCCGCCAGTCATCGTGAATATTTACCATAATCTGGTTAGCCGCTGCCTGTTGTATGGCTTTCTCTACCCAGGTAGTCCAGCGGTGAGAACCGGACTGCACAAAACCAAATTTCACACCTGCCACTCCCCATTTTTTATAGATGGAGAACAAGCTGTCACTTTGCATTAACAGGGCCTGCTGGTTCACATACAACCATATACCAATCCCTTTTTCTTTTCCGTATTTTATAATTGCAGGAAGGTCAAAATCTTTAATGGCAACCTTTGAAGCATCAGAACTGAAGCTAAAAGCAGGCCCATACCATTTCCAGTCGAAGAGGATATATTGCAAATTCCGGGCAACTACAAAATCAATGTTTTCCAGGGCATCTTTGGTGGTCTGCGACATTACCCTTATGATCTTTCCAGGTTTGATCCAGCTTTCATCTTTTATTTTTGATGGCTCATTCAGGTTCAGGATGAGGTGATTGTTCTCCGCAAGTTGTGCCGGACTTTCTGCCACCATAATTACCCGCCATGGTGTAGCAAAAGGTGAGATCAGATCGGCTGGAGTGAACATCGCTGTCTGTATGGTATTGGCCTTTGTTGTACTCAATTTGAACTTGGTACGTGCATAATCTACCATTTGTGCTTCGGCCAATACGGCATGCAGTCCGTTTGGCAATTCCAGTGTCAAAGGCCGTTCGGCTTCATACCCCCAATTGCTTAAGGGCAGTTTCTCATAAGGTGCCTGTGCCCATTTGGCTACCCAGGCCTTTGTACCTTCAGGCAAGGAAAACTCTGTGTTCTCTGACGTGATCCTGTAATAAGTTCCTTTTTCATTTTCGGGAAAGAAGAAACGGAAAGCTATACCTTCATTATAAGCCCTAAGCTCAATATTCATTAAATAAATAGGATTGTCATCTTTAACGGTTTCAATTGTTACTGCGTTAAAATGATCACGAATGATTTCATTTTCACCATATACAGGTTTCCAGGAAGTATCTTTAGTGGAAGTTATGATCCTTTTAACCTGCAGGTTCTCGAACCATCGCTGGCGTTTATCAACAGGAAGGGCCATTGCACTTTCAGATAAATGGTTATCCAATTGAAGTTCCATTACCGATTCGGAGATAACAACTTTATCTTTATAGCTTACCTGGTAATAGCAGGTTCTTTTACCAGCAGCATCGCTTTTCTGATAAAATTTAAGGGCAGTACTTTTATCCGGCGAAAACAGGTTGGTTTCTGTACCCTTTACCACTTCTTGTGCAAATGAGAGGTTACAGCTAATTAAAACAAGAAAAAGGCATTTGAATAATCGGGTCATCGTTTCTAATTATGTTTATATGAGGTAAACTAGGAGCTAAGATTCGTATAAATACTTAAGCCTTTCTGAAGTTTTTTGAGTCGTAATAAAGCCTCGATGTAATAGTAATCGGCATAGATAATGGAAGCATCTATTTCCGAACCGTTAGGCTTATGCCCGGTGGAGTGTAATAGAAAAGCACTGTTCTTTTCCCTGCTTTGGTACTGTCCAGATGACAAAGAGATCAGCATCTGCTCTGCCTTTTTACGATATACTTTTGCTTTAGCCTTATTCTTCGTTAGTGTGGAAAGCTCTAGCAAGGCTGAAGCAACAACCCCGGCCGCGGAAGCATCACGGGGCACATTCGGAATAGCCGGATCATTAAAATCCCAATACGGGATCAGATCGGCTGGCAAGTCTTTTAAATAAACATCGGTTACCTTTTCGGCGAAATCCAAAAATGCCGGGTCTTTGGTTTCCCTATAGCACATGGCATAGCCATATATCGCCCAGGATTGCCCTCTGGCCCACATCGAATCATCTGCATATCCCTGATGAGTTACTGCTTTAATTTTCTGTCCTGTTTCTTTATCATAAACCACCGCATGATAGGATGTATAATCTGGTCTGAAATGGTTTTTCATGGTAGTTTTGGCATGTGATACTGCAATATCATAGAGTCTTTTACTGCCGCCGTTCTTTGATGCCCAGAACAATAGCTCCAGGTTGATCATGTTGTCTATGATCGTATTGTGTTGCGGCCATTCCATATTGGCTACTGGCCTTGGCCAGGACAAAATAGTGCCTACTTTAGGATTGAACAGTGTTGCCAGGGTATCGGCAGCAGCAAGTATGATCTGCTTATATTCCGGATTCTTTGTTAAACGGTAACCATTACCAAAGCTATTGAAGAGCTGAAAGCCAAGGTCGTGGTCAAAAGCTTTCATCATAGAAAGTGGGGTAAGTTCCCTTGAAAATTTATCGGCCTCAGTTTTAAATTTCAGTTGATGCGTACCTTCATAGACATACCAAAGTACTCCAGGCCAAAAACCGCTGCACCAATCTTTATACCCGATAAAACGCCATTGTTTTTGGCCCTGTTCGATGTTACGGGGAATATTAATGCTGTCGGCAGGTATTAGCTTCAGGGTTTTATCAGCTTGAACAGCACAATAAGCTATTGCTTTTGAAGTATTTAACTGGGCATTTCCATCGGAAAAAATAAATAAAAGTATCGCAGTTAAAAACAGGTTTCGGAAAACGGTCATGATCGGTTAAATATGTTTTAACCTTATGACAGTTAAAGCTGGATTATATACTCATATTTCCTGCTTTTCTTTTAAGAAACATCATTATGCAACTATTTTAAGTTCCAGTATACCACATACCTTTCCCTATGGATGTCATAAAGCGGACGTAATACTACCCCCTCCTTTAAAGTTTTGAAGGTAAGTGGTTTCCCACTTATTGGTTGGATCGCAACATTTATATTGTCCTTCTTTAAGGTAAGTGAACTCACAATTCCTGAGGGTACCTTATAGTCGTAGGTATAATAGTCATTGTACAATTCAGGATTTGAAAAAGGTGCCGGGGCTTTCATACCGGAGGTGCCCATCTTTCCTGCCAATACAATTGGCCCGTAAGCTATTGCAGCTACGTCAGGATCATCATTTGTAGCCAAAACACGCAATGACATTGGATAATTCAGTTCTACCCGGTCGCCGGCTTTCCATTTCCTGCTGATCAGTACATAACTGCCCGGGTTTTGCTTCACTGGTACAATTTTGCCATTTACTTTCAATACGGCTCCATTAAGCGCCCATGAAGGATACCTGATCTGCAATCCCATTTGCGAAGCAGGGCTTTGCAGAATGTTAAACCTGATTGTTCCGTTTTCGGGAAAATTGGTTTCCTGTTTCAATTTAAAGCCCTTTTCTTTCCAGTTCAGTTCTGAGGCTATAAAAAGGTTAACATACACCTCATTTTCAGTATGGTAATAGATGGCTTCGCCATATTTTGCCTGGTTCTCAAAGCCACTCCCTACACAACACCAGAATGAACTATCGGGCGTACTGTAAACTTTATGAGCGCCCGGAAGCATGGGTAAAAAGTAGGAAATCATACCTGAACCGGGGTCTTGCTGACCTAAAATGTGGTTGTATAGGGCTTTTTCATAATAGTCTGCATATTTAATGTCGGCTGTATGCGAAAACAGATGTTTAGTTAGCTTCAGCATATTGTATACATTACAGCTCTCACCTGTGTATCCTGTTAAATGTGCCGACTGCTGATCTGGTTTAAAGAACTTTTCTTTATCGCTATTACTCCCGGTCGCAAAGGAATGATGATCGTTAACCGTTTGCCAAAAGAAACTGGCAATTTTATCTCCATCTCCTTTGCCTTCTATTTCATAATCACGGCTCAGCCCTATCAATTTAGGGATATAGGTATTGGCATGTTTTTTCTCCAGAATATCTTTGCCTTCCTTCAGGGGATCAAGCATTTCATTATGATAAAAGAATTCTGCGAGCCATTTGTCCCCAGGATTACCGGTAATAGAATAAAGGTTATAAAAGGACTCATTGATTCCTCCAAACTCATTGCGCAACATTAGCGTTCGTTGTTGCGGGCTTACGGGCTGCAATTTTTGATAAGCCCATGAGGCCATTTTTTTAACTACTTCGAGTGCCAGTTTATTATTGCAGTACAGGTACTGATCAATCAATCCGCTATAGATTTTATGTAAGGTATACCAGGGGGCCCAAACCCTTTTGCCTTCCATGTTCCTGTTGATCAGCTCCTGTGGGAAAGCACTGAGGTATCCATCCTGATTTAAAACCTGTTGCACCTCGGCCAGGCCGGTTACCAGGCTGTCTGCTTTAATTTTATACTGTTCATCACCTGTTGAGGCATACATTAAAGCCAGCCCTGATAAGATATGCCCTGTAGCATGCCCTCGTAACTCACAGTCCAGTGATTCCCAGCCGGCAAGTTTCTTTATTTCAAAATAACCGCCTTCATTCGCATCATATATCCCCGCATTGGTTCTAAAACCATGTAGCAGACGCTTTGTGGCTATACCCGCTAACCATTTTTGCTCACGCTCCATGTTTTGTTTAAAGCGGCTGTCCAGTAACCGGACGGCTTCCAGGTCAAAACTGTATACAGCAGGTTTTAATTTGTCTACTATGGCAAATTTACCTTGATGCTGGCCGGGATAGTGCGACTGCGCATACAAAACAGCAGGAAACGTCAAAGTCAGCAAACAGCCTATCAATCTAATTTTTTGTATCATCGTCATATATTTTTTATTCCTGCACAATCATCATAGCCAAACCACCTTTTGCCTTTATTTCAAATGAAAAACGGTCTCCTTTTTTCACAGAAATGTTCCGCTTTGAAATGCTTCCATTGGAGGCATCCTCATAAATGGTAGCCGTATATTTTTTCCCCCGGCTAAGAAAATCAAATGCAATGCTGTCTTTCCAATCCTGGAAACCAGCGGCATTACCTATAAACCAGGTGTCGCCTTTACGACGGGCCACGCTGATACTTTCGCCGATTTCGCCACTCAGATACTTTGATTCATCCCATGTTGTGGGCACCTCCCTGAAAAATTCTATCTCGTCCCAATTGGTATAATCCAGGGGTCTTCCATACCAGAACATGGCCTGAAGCGGACTAAAATAAACAACGGTAAGCGCAAGCTGCTGGGCTTTACTGACTTTGATGTTTTTGCTAAAACTATTTTTAGGATTAGGAAAGCAAAAGGTAAAATCAGCAGCGCCCGCCAGAAACCTGGTATAAGGTAAAACTGTGGTATGAAAAGCATCAGGGCTATTTTCGTCACCTCTTATACCTTCCTGGCTTAGCAATTCCGGAAAGGTTCTGCTCAGGCCTGTTGGTTTATAATTGTCATGGATATTGAGCATCAGCCCGTAATCGTTCACTTTTTTAATGGCAGAACTTAACCAGCTCAGGCCCTTCTGGCTAAAGCCGTCTATAAATCCAAACTTCATGCCCGCCACACCCCATTTTTTATACAGTGGTAAAATTTCATCCAGGTGATGCTGCAGGCCAATGTAATTAACATATAAAATAACCCCTATGCCATTTTCTTTTCCATATTGAATTACTTTTTGCAGGTCTATTTCAGGAATAGCCACACGGGGATCGGATGAGGTTGCGCGCTCAGGCCCATACCAGCCTGCATCGAACATAATGTGCTTGAAGTTCATTTTCCGGGCAAAATCTATGCAATCCAGTCCACTTTGCGTATTCAGTTGCGCCCTGATCAGCTTTCCGGGAACAATACTTTCAGGAACCGCTCCTGTTGAAGCCGGGTTCAATTTCAGATAAAGATCACTGTATTGGTGCAAGCCAATAGCAGTGTTGGAAAAACTTATCGTTCGCCATGGTGTTTCAAAAGCAGCAGGAAATTTAAGTTCCTGATCCCGTGGAAAAACGATGTGGAGCGAATTGGATTCATTTCCCTTTGCCAGCTCTGCTTTGGTGTAATCGAGATTACCGGCCTCGCCTACGCTCATGTAAATATTTCCGTTTGTTAAGGTGGCTGGAAAATCACAGCTGGTCGTTAATGAATCCACATCAACTGGCGTAAAAACAGATTCATGATGATATTGATAGATTTTATAGGGTTGGGTAAAATTAAAAGCCGTGAGTTCTCTTTTTACCACGCGGTTCTCCATATCATCTTGTCCGGGCAAAATATACTTGAAAGCAACCGCCCCATTAAATACCCTGGCCAAAAAACGATACTTAATGGCTCCGGAAATACAGTTTAGATTCATTTCATTGTAGTTATTCTCCACAAATTCATTTTCCCCAAGTGGCCACCTGAATTTTTCGGTATGCTTTTTTTGAACTGTATTGGTTACAGAGCTCTCTTTGCCAATTACAACATTGCCCAGGTCCAGCCCGAGTTCAGACCAATTGACAACAGTTTTCCCCTCATAGTTGAGCATATATTGCATGTCTCCATCGGCATTTACAGTGAAAATGACCTCAGTTAATTTATCAGGAGAGTTCACTTGGTATGATTTCTTAAGCTGCGAAAAAGCTGCTAAGCCGGTAAAAAATAAAAACAGTATCAGGAGGGAGAAAAAAAGTTTAATGTTCCGTATCATTATAAATGTTTAACTGAATTATTTTCTATTATTTATTTCCTGGATTGTTGAATGTTAATGTACCGAATGCAGGCTGGTCCCTGTCGTATCCTTCAGGCCTGATTTTTTCAATCACCTGTTTTGTAAAAGGCATAGCTAAACCTTTACGCCGAACGTAATGGTTATAAACCATCTCATATACCGGAATAAAATTCCCTCGGCTAATGGTTGAGATTTTAGTCCAGTCGCTATATTTACCAGTAACATCTTTCCAAACGACAAATGGGACATCATCGTTTCCAAGGTTGTATTTTGCTACATATTCAAATCCCTTCAGTAACCTGTTGTGGAGTGCCCTATACAGATCATCTCCCTGGTTCCAGGCAATTTCACAAATTGAAGCAAGCCCTCCTAAACCAAGTTGTGAATGCCCCTGATCACGGCCACTTTCCTGGATCTGGCCTGTATCATTGATGTAATTTTTTATTGTTCCATTGTCATTGCCATTGGTGTAAAAGTCAACAGCCTTATTGTACATCTTTTCATCGTTAAAATAGATCGCTGCTCCAATATACATTCGGGTTACTATTGCACCCCAGTTTCCATTTGTGTATGCCTTAGCCTGATAGAAGCCATCACATACCGGGAGAAATATTCCGGTAATCATTTTATTGATTTTAGCAACCTGTTCTTTTTTTATGCCACTATTGGAATGTAACAATAGTTCCATGGCATTCACAATTTTTGAGCCTTCCAGACCCGCAAGTAAGGGTGCGTCATTTGTTGCAGGAATTGTCTTTAAAACATCTGCGTAAGCTACCAGCACCTCGATAGCTTTTTTTGCATGTTCTTTATTTTTAGTGATGGCCCACATTAATGCATTCAAATATGCTGCGCTAAAATCCATTTCCATTTTACTTTTGGTAAACCGAAATTCACCATCACGGGAAATGGTTTGAAATGGTCCGTTTAGCTGGTATGATGGGCTTGCACAGGGATGTGCAGCTAGCAAGAGGTATGACCCATATCCAGGCAAGGTTTTATTTTGTACCACACCCTGCATGCTGTTCAATGAGGCTTGGTTATGTAAAATTCCTGGATGAACAAAAGTGCGCTGGCCTTTGACGCTCATTGCAGCCAAAAAAAATAAAAGGAAAAATAGCTGTTTTTTCATGTGCTGGAATTCATTTCGTTAGCCTATATGACAATAGAATTTCGTTTACATACTCATAGCTATGATTTACAGAAAATGCTAATGAGCATTGTTTTGATCTGGATCATTGGTTTCTGCTCTCTTACTGTTGCCAGGCTCACCAGCGTTCTGTTTTGAAGCAATTTGTTCCGCTATTTTTTGCCAATGCCCATTTATT
Source organism: Pedobacter heparinus (assembly GCF_032678725.1). Classification (GTDB taxonomy): domain Bacteria; phylum Bacteroidota; class Bacteroidia; order Sphingobacteriales; family Sphingobacteriaceae; genus Pedobacter; species Pedobacter heparinus_A. The sequence goes on along the minus strand of NZ_JAVTSC010000022.1, from coordinate 11,723 downwards.
TTTTCAGCTGAAACTGCTTTCTTTTTAAAAGAGAATGGTAATTTTTGTTTGGAAGGATTATTTCTCTTCATATTGATATAACAGCGTAAATTAATTTACATACTCATATCTTCCCAAATTTATTTGATTCTATCAAATAATCCTATAAAGATTTAAGTCCTGTCTTTCTTTGAAGAAATCTAAAAGTATAAATTTTATTTTCTTACCCCCTGGGTATTACCTCGTCAATACGAACAAGGTATCCAGGAGCTGATAAGCAGCCCATTATAAAATATAATTGAATATGAATTGCCCCAAAGCGGATTTACTGAGTTTCAAAATATTGTTCAGATGGACGAATTGTTTGCTATTTTTGTACATATGACAGCCGAACAAGTAGAAGATTTAGCAAACAGACTCCACGGGTTACAATTACCAGCAGCCCCATTTGAGCTTTATCCGGGTACCATCATCGCAGATATAGAAGCCTTTATAGAAGCTCAGCTCATTATGTTGAGACACAATCCTGAAACGAAGACATCACAGCCCGCAGCCTGGCGGCTGCTGAAGTTTCTGGAACTGGTAGAGCCGATGCAGTGAGGTCACCTGGGGTCCAAACTGGAATACCAGTTTACCGGTTGCGACCTTAACCTGAACCCATCACTTTCCACATGATAAAGAATCAATGGAATACTAAAATCAACAAGGCGATCCATCTTCAAAGAGAGGGATTCTGAAAAATCCAGACTGGAGATCCCCTCTTTTAGATAAATATAGATCACTGTAGCAGTTTTAAACTCAAAACGTTCAATCTTTCCTGGCCATTCTGCCCTGATCCTGCTCAAAAAGGCCGGGATTTTCTTTTTTTCTTTTAGATCTTCCATACGCTTGAAGAATTGATTACCTAAATTTAACCAATTAAGCCGAAAAACATCAACTGTAACAAATCCTATACAATAGGATTACTTATTCCTGTATTTATACGGGAAACATGATTTTCATCAACGCCATTTTTTTTGATGGGGAAACTTCGATTTCAACACCGTCATCCATCTCTAAAGTCCCACCCTCTCCCTTTCTATATTTTACAACAAGATTAAGATTGACAATTACAGAGCGGTTAACACGTAAAAAATTTTCATCCTGTAAAATGCTTTCATATTCTTTGAGTGTCCTGGAAACCATAATGGTCTTAGCATCCTGTAAATAAAATATACTATAGTTACTCATGGCCTCAACTCTCCTGATACTGCTTTTATTTATAAAGTAAATGCCTTCTGCGGTTGATAAGGCAAGTCTGTTGAGGGCCGAGTTCTGATCTGCTGAGGAAGTCCGTTTCATGCCACCTGCAACCCGTTTTTTGAGTCTAAAAATAGCGGTATGCAGTTCATCCTCATCAATTGGCTTAACCAGGTAATCTACAGCACTCAAACGTAGCGCTTCCAGCGTATAGGTATCATAAGCAGTGGTAAAAATAACCTGAAAATTAAAAGATCCAAGTTTTTCCAGGAATTGAAAACCATTTAATCCGGGCATTTCCACGTCTAAAAAAAGCACATCAGGATCCAACTCGACAATTTTTGAAAGCGCTTTAAAAGGATCATTGAAAATAGCCTCTACCTGCAGTTCTTCCGCAAATGCTTCCAGTTTACGGTTTAGCAGCGTACTTCCTCTTATTTCATCATCTAATATGACCGCTTTTAGCATGATTGATGTTTTTTGATATATTAAATCTCGTCTTTTTATGGTTACTGTACAAGTTACTGATAAAACCCACTCGAACCTTATTTTTACTGAAAGGGTATAATCATTTCTGAATCTTCCCTGGTTAAACCCATAGCCACCTGGTTGTGTTCATCAGGTGCGCTGAACCCCATATAGTCCTTACCGTCCAGTCTTCCTTTCCAGGCTCCCTTGGCGATTTCATAAAAAGTTCCGGTTTTACCAGCTACAGGGTTAAATGTCCAGGTATCTGTAGTGAATTTTAGCTCATAATTAGTACCGTCTACACTTTTGAAGGTTTTACCCTTAAAACCTGGAAAGTCACTTAGCCAGATCACCGCAATAGGCATTGTTATAGAAGGGTCATTCAGATTTTGATATTTGCTTGAACCCATAATAACCACCCCCTTTTCATCCCTTTTTAAATTGAACTCGTAAACAAATTTGCCATCCTCGTCCGAATCGAAAGTAAAACGATTATCTGTAACCGTAATGGCCCGGATCCTTCGTGATTGTACACCATCCATTGTCGCCATTACCTCATTTCCCGATTTGGCAAAATGAAATAACTTTGGCGGGACGTTTGCCGCCGGAGACTTAAAAGCGACGACGATCTGATAACCTACCAGTTCGTCTGTTATGATCGGTTTAGGCTCCGGTTTAGGTTCATTACTGTTTTTTTTACAGGCCGTAAAGCTGATCAGCAGGAGTATCGAGGCCACAATGTGTGTTGTTTTCATAAGGATGATTTTATTTTAACAATTCGGTTGATTTTAGTTTAAATGTGCAGCTAAAATCAAGTACTTTTTCCTGGAATGAGTGCATGGGGGCTATGGATGAGCGAACATCCATTTCTGTTTAGCCTGGCTTACTGGTATTCAGGAGAATATTGTGTTATTTTGAATTGTTGCTAATGAATAAATCATCATGTTTATGAAATCATTGATTAAAACTGTATTCATCTTGCTTTTCCTGATGGTTGTCCAGAGGGCATATACCCAAAAACGCGGACTGGCTGCCATCGACTCTATGAAGGCACAATCAAAAACACTTCGTAATTCAGATACCAACGGGATAAAGACCATTTACCGGATCTCTGATCTATATAAGAATATAGACGGTGATTCTGCAATGCGCTACTCAAATATTGGTTTGGCACTGGCAAAAAAAGCAAAATGGAATAAGGGTATTGCTGCATTCTATGATGGCATTGGCAGTCTGTATAGTAATAACAGCAACTATAATAAGGCACTTCAATATTACAATGCTTCACTCAAAATTAATCAGCGTATTGGTAATAAAAGAAATATGGCGGGCAACATCATCAACATCGGCTCCGTTTATCAAAGGCAAGGCAATGACACCAGGGCACTTGAATACGACTTTAAAGCGTTAAACATTACAGAAGCTATTGGAGAAGCACCCTGGACCGCATTGCTGTACGCCAATATCGCTGATATTTATTTTGCGCAGGCAAATTATGAAAAATCGCTTTTTTATAATTTTAAGGCTTATAAAAAGGCTAAGGAAACAGGTGATCAGAACAGGCTCGCCGATGCTGCGGATGGAATAGGGAACATTTACCTGGCAAAAAGACAAACCGAAAAGGCCAATGGTTATTACAGGGAGGCCCTGAAAACTTACGAAAGCATAGATCATAGAACAGGCGAAGCGATTGTGCTTTCGCACATTGCATTGCTGCACGAGCAGGATAAGGATAAAAAACTGGGCTACTTAATGATGGCACAGCGGCTCTTCGATGAGATCAATCCGCTGCATGCCAACTCGATAAACAATTTGGGGACTATAGGCAGTACCTACGCCAGTATCCTCATACACAAAACAAAGGACGCACGTAAAACTTATCTTTACATTCCCGAAAGCTATGATCACATTGCCCAAAAAGCAGCCTTTTTTTTGAACAAAGCGATAGCTGCGAGTAAACAGGTAGGAGATAAAGATAATTTAGGTTCCTTCTCCGAAGAGCTGGCCCTGTTACAGGAAAATAGCGGACAATACCAAGAAGCGCTAATAAATTATAAGAAGTCCCGGCAGATCAGCGATTCCCTATATTCACAGGAAAGTAAAAACAAGATTGCTTCGCTACAGGCGCAATATGCTTTTCAGAAAAAAGAAGATGGTTATAAGCAGCAGCAACAGTTAGCAAAGTTAAAGATGAAGCAGGTTTATCTTTATGGGGCATTAATTATTATATTGGTCAGTTCAATTTTGATTTTTTTATTAAATCGTTCCCGTATCAGTCAGCTCCGGCTAAAAAATGAACTGCAAAAGAAAGAAGCTGAAGAAAAAACGAAGGAATTGTTGCATAGGAACAAATTGTCAGAAAGTGAATTAAAGGCAATCAGGGCACAAATGAACCCTCACTTTATTTTTAATGTACTCAACTCCATCGAATCCTATATCGTAGAAAATGATTCAAAGACTGCCAGCAGACTGGTACAGAAGTTTGCTTCTTTAAGCAGGCTGATCCTGGAAAACTCTACGCAGAGTATGGTTTCGGCCGACAGGGAATGGAAAGCACTCCGGCTGTATGCAGAACTGGAGGTCATGCGTTTCAATAAACAGTTTAGCTGTTCTTTTCATGCCGATCCATCAATTGACCTTTCCAGATTAATGTTGCCGCCCATGCTGGTACAACCGTTAATTGAAAATTCCATACATCATGGCATGCGAAATTCAACTGCCGAAAATAACGCCATTACGGTACATCTGGAACAAACTGAAAGCACCTTGTTCTTTACCATAGCCGACAATGGAATAGGCATGGATGAAGCAGGGAAATTCAAAACTTTTTCGGCCATCAAAAGTAAATCGATAGGCATTTCTTCTATAAAGGAACGGATAGAGATCTTTAATCTGATGAATGAAGGACAGCCAGCCAGCTTCGATATACGTAATAAACAACCGGAAGAGGGAAACGGCACGATTGCGATACTGACGCTGCCTAAGGTTATCAGGTAACAGGCTTCATCGGGTGTTAATAAAGCGCAATGAAGCCTGTCAATGAGTATCGCTGCTAACCTTGTTTAAAAACCTTTTCCAGTAAAGTCTTGGTTTTCCTGATGCCTTCATCTTCAGAGAACCCGGCACCGGAGTACTCAATACCTACTATCCCCTGCCATTTTGCAGCTTTAATGATCTTGAACATGCGACTGTAATCAATATCGCTTTCCTCACCATCAGCGTTAAATTTCATTGTTTTAGCACTTACTCCTTTGGCATAAGGCATCATTTCTTCAACCCCAAGATATCTATCGTATTCCTTGCCACCACCCAGTGCAAAGTTTCCAAAATCCGGCAAAGTTCCACAATAAGGGCTATTAACGCCTTTAATCACCGATGTAAGCCATTTCCCGTCGGAAGAGTAACCGCCATGATTTTCTACAATAACATTGATTTTGTTCTTTTTACCATATTCAGTTAACCGGCCCAAGCCATCAATGGCAGCTGCCTTTACTGCTTCGGCAGTTCCCTTACCTCCCGCATTTACCCTGATGGTTTTGCAGCCAAGATACTTAGCCGCATCTACCCATTTATAGTGGTTCTCTACCGCGGTAAGCCTCACTTTGTCATCTGTATCACCAAGATTGCCTTCACGGTCTACCATGATCAGGTGGTTCTGGATCCCTTCTGAATCAGTACGGTTTTTTAATTCTTTGAGGTAGGCTGGATCTTTCTCTTTCTTATCAAAAAATATACTTACATATTCAACAATATGAATGTCAAAATCCTTTTTAGCTTTCAACGGAAAATCAAGGTTATCCAGTTTTTTAGCTAATAACGTATTGTGTAACGACCATTGGGCCAGAGAAATACTGAAAGACTCTTTTTTAAACGCACTAAAAGCATCTAAAGGCAATAAAGAAGCAAGACCTGCTCCCGCCGATAACATTCCTAAATCTTTAATAAAACTTCTGCGATCTTTTGTTTCCATGATGTGTGTGTGTTTATTTTGAGTGTGTTATGTGAAAAAATTGAAAGAAAATTTACCTTCTCTGAAGAATACGATCTATTCTCCCAATTTGACAGAAAATATACCTTCTTCGAAGCGGCATAGCGTCTTTTCATTTTTTTCAGTAAAAAAAATGAAATTATGCAGCCGCAGAAGAGAACGGTTTATTTTCCCTTTTTATTAAAAAACGTATTAAAATACAACAACTGGTATTTAATGGCATTATTCCAATACGGGCCATTATGCGCACCCGGTCTGATGATAAAATCGTGGGGAATATTGCTATACTGCAATTGCTCATGAAGTTTCATATTTACCTCGTAAAAGAAATCCTCTTTGCCACAATCAATGATCAGGGCAAGACGGTTAGGAACCAATAAATGAATCATATTTACAATTGTATTTTCCTTCCAGCGTTGCGGAAACTTATCATAGTCACCCAATCTTTTAGCAATGTTCCAGTTCAGCGGGAAAGGTGTAAAATCAACCCCACCACTCATACTGCCCGCAGCACCAAAAACATCCTGATGTTTAAAAGAAAGGTACAGCGCACCATGTCCGCCCATACTCAGACCGGTAATGGCCCTTGCTTTCCGGTCTTTGATCGTTTTATAATTCTTATCGATCCAGTTCACCAGTTCGGTAGCCACATAAGTTTCATATTTCCATTCCGGATCTACAGGACTATCAAAATACCAACTGGTTACATTACCATCAGGACAGACGATGAGGGTTTGATACTGATCAGCATATTGCCCAAGCTCGGGTGCAATATTGATCCAGTTGGCATAATTGCCCCCGGCACCATGTAACACATATACCGTTGGATAACTATTGCCCTCCTTATAGCTATCCGGCGTAATCACTACAGCCTTAATATTTTTTTTCATCGATGCACTGTAAGTTTGCACCGTATCTACCTTAGCAGCAAAAGTTAGCTGTGTGCCAAGCAGCCATACCAGGCACAAAAGAAAAAGAGATTTTCTCATTTTTTAGATTTATTGATTTATCCATACGCAGGCGGCACCAACCAATGCAGCATTTTCCCACATTTCGGTTTGCCTGATGATTACTTTTTTATTTACAATGAGCTGTTCCAGCTTAGGCATAAAATGGTCCCATGTCCGGGCGATGTTTCCACCAATTACCAATAATTCAGGATCCTCATCAGCTATAAAATCATTGATAAAACTGCCAAGGTTTATGGCAAATTCATCAAATATTTGATTCTTTATTACAGGCTCGGCAACGTTGAGCAATTCTTCAACATTCTTTATATCAAATCCTGTAAGCTCACGATAGCGTTTTAAAAACCACCTCGTAGAAATGTATTCCTCCGCATTTTGATCCAGAAAAGGCAAGGCCGCACGGTTAACATCCATTGGAGCACCTTTACAATTACTGGCCGATCCCAAACCCGTACCCAGGGTTATGCCAATGGCTTTTTTTACAGCCGACGCAGCGCCAGCAGCAAGCTCACCACGTAAAAAGGCCTCCGCATCATTAATAAAAATAATATTTTCCAAGGGCACATTTAAATCCCTGGATAAAGCATCGCCTATATCTATACCATACAAAGCATCATATTTCTGGACTCCTTTAAATAAGGCGATGCCATTTTGATAATCAAAAGGACCAGGCATAGCAATGCCTATTTTAATTTGCCCGGCTGGAAATCCAGCCAGTAAAGGCGATATCCCTTCTACCCACGAATTTAAAATAATAGCAGCCGTTTCCTTAGGCGCTACACGCTGGCGTTTCAAGCTGTCTTCCAGCACATGGTATGCTGAAGAATCAACATGTGCAGCAGTGATATGGGAGCCGCCTATATCTACCCCAATAAAGGGCAATGGATTGTTTAAAATCATGGGATCTGTTTAAAATTTGGTTCCGTTTCTCAAATAAAGCTAATTAATGTGCTTTATTAAAATCTTTTACCATTTTTTATCAGAAGCGCCAATAGATTCTAAAAAACATCTTATATTCCCTCAAATTTTCAATGGGATTTTTAAATTTTATTATTGGAGCCTGCTCTTTTCTGATACTCCTGTTTTCTATTCATTTGCTGTATGCAAATCAGGGAAACAGGTTACTAAACCGTTTTTTGTCTATTATTTTATTTGCCAGGTTTGGTCAAATCATCATTTATCTGCTGATTACTAATAATGAGCTGACCTACTTCCCGTTTATTCAAAAAATATATACACCATTTTATTATGCTGCACCGGCTTGTTTTTACCTTTATATTACCGGATTCATTAAAAACCGCTCCGATATCGGAAAATTTGGCTGGCTTCATTTTGCGCCTGCAGTGCTCTCCATTATCCATGTATTGCCCTGGCATTTTTCATCATCCGTAAATTGGAATGAAGTTGCCGATCAGATCAAGGGCAACAGACAACTTTTTATTACAGAACAAACAGGCTTGTTCCCTGCCTATTTTCAATATGCATTCAGACCTTTGTTAATCATCAGCTACCTCACGGCAACATGGATTGTAGCTTTAAGATCAGGCATTATCCAGCAGAGGAACTGGAACAATATCAGCAATATATGGGTGTTCTTTTGCCTTATTGCCGGTGCAGTTTTTCAAATGCTCAGTATACTTCCCTTAGTATTTGGCGGGCTGCAGCTTGCAGCAGCATTTTATCCCTGGTACATTTTTTTAAACAGTCTGACCTTATTGACAGCAATCAGCTTTGTACTTCATCAGCCAAAGTTGCTGTATGGGTATCTGCTGGTAGCTGTAAACTGGAGAACTACCTCGCTCGAAACAGACTTAACGGAAACGACAACACCGGCCACATTATCAAAAAAAGCCATCTTATTACCTGAACAACTCAGTGTTTATGCCAATGCCATGAAAATGCTGATGGAGACGGAAAAACCTTTTCTAATACCAGATTTTCAAATGATCCACCTGGCCCAAAAGCTAAATATACCTGTTCATCATTGTTCTTTTGTGATCAACAATGTAATCGGGAAAAATTTCCGGGACTGGATTAACGCTTACCGGATTGAAGATTTTATGCAGCAGCATACACTAAAAGGGAATAAAATGACCATCGAAGCCATTGCTTATGAATCTGGTTTTAAAAGCCTCGCTACATTTTATAGCGCTTTTAAAAAAGAGACCGGATTAATACCTAAGGCTTATTTTTCTGACTTAAAGCGTCAACAGATCTCATCTTAGTTTTTTCTTTTTTATACAACCCTTGAATGGTTAAAGAAATTTGGCTGTTCATTTTATTCAAAATGTAACGATATAAATACATTTGCAGCAATCATTCCCAAACTGTTTTCGAATTGCGTTAAATGCTATAAATGACTTTGTCATTTACAGGCATCATGCTATCGATCGATTTGGGAATTTTTATTTGTACCAGATATGATTTGAGCCGTATTCTTTCCACGGAATATTGAACCGAACAAGCTCATAAAAGATCTGAAACAACAATGACCACTCTGGTTAGGGAAGGGTGGTAAATACTGTTTATGGAGACGTTATAATAATAAAATGAAAAGAATCATTGTAAATGGGATAATGGTGTTCATTGCATTTACCAGTGTCAACAGCAACGCACAAAATATAGGCCCGGCAACACTGAATGCCGCCGGAAGCAATTATTTGTATAGTGGCATTATTTACGAATGGAGCATAGGCGAAATAGCTGTTGTGGAAACCATGAGTAACAGTAGAACTATTGTTACTAACGGTGTGCTCCAACCTCTTTTTCCCGATCCGCTACTTAACGAAGTCAAAACGATTGTCGCAACCAATATCCTTTCTCCCAATGCAGACGGAGATAATGATACCTGGATTATTGAGGATATTGAAAAATATCCAGACAATGAAGTAACAGTATTTGACAGGTCCGGCCGTACAGTATACCACACTAAAAACTACAAGAATACCTGGAACGGAACGCTTTCTGGCCTTCCCTTATCAGAAAACACCTATTACTATCTGATCAAACTTAAAAAAGGCAATCGTTATGTTATCCAAAAAGGTTACATCACCATCGTAAATTAGAATTCTTTCATCTAAACATATGCTTCAAAAACATCAAAAACGCACACTTTTATTCTTATTTTTATTTAACCTTGTTGCGTGTTGTAATTTAATGGCACAACAACTTCCGCAGATCAATTACCAAGGTGTCGCAAGAAAGGCAGATGGCACACCGATCATAGAACAGGCCATTACACTTAAGCTAACCATTAGAGACGGAGGAACAACTGGCACCAGTGTTTATTCCGAAACCAGGCGAAGAACAACCAACAAGTTTGGTTTATTTACTGCGGTTATTGGAGGTACCGATGCCCTGTCACAAAGTGGTACTATGGCGGGTATTAACTGGTCTACAGGAAATAAATTTCTGCAGGTAGAAATGGATCCTGCAGGGGGCAGCAGTTTTATAAATATGGGCACATCACAGCTACAATCGGTGCCTTATGCCATCTATGCTGGTGCAGCTACGCCAAGTGGAACGGCGGCTGGCGATTTAAGTGGAGCATACCCCAACCCTACTGTGAGTAAACTCCAGGGATTTAGTATAAGTATTACAGCTCCGGCTACCGGACAAATATTAAAATGGAATGGTAGTGCCTGGGCACCGGCAAATGAGTCGGCAGGAACAGGAACAGGAGCACCGGGCCCACAGGGACCTATTGGGTTAACTGGTCCGGCCGGACCACAGGGTGTTCCTGGTCAAATGGGTTTAACAGGTGCAACAGGCCCTACTGGTGCTACGGGAGCAACAGGAGCCGTTGGCCCAATCGGAGCTCAGGGGGCGACCGGTGCAATTGGATCACAAGGTTTAGTTGGGCCTCAGGGTCCGCTTGGATTGACGGGAGCAACGGGGCCGCAGGGGATTCAGGGACCAATAGGTTTGACAGGTGCAACAGGACCACAAGGTATTCAGGGATTAATTGGTGTGACAGGATTAATTGGACCAGCAGGTGCCGATGGTGTAACAGGGCCGCTTGGATTAACCGGAGCTACCGGACCACAAGGCTTGCAAGGTATTCAGGGATTAATTGGTGTGACAGGACCGATTGGACTAACCGGAGCTACCGGACCACAAGGTATACAAGGACCAATTGGATTGACAGGTGCAACAGGATTAACGGGACTAGCAGGTGCCGATGGTGCAACCGGACCAATTGGATTAACCGGAGCTACCGGACTACAAGGCTTGCAAGGTATTCAGGGATTAATTGGTTTGACAGGGCCTGCAGGAGCCGATGGTGCAACCGGACCAATTGGATTAACCGGAGCTACCGGACTACAAGGCTTGCAAGGTATTCAGGGATTAATTGGTTTGACAGGGCCTGCAGGAGCCGATGGTGCAACAGGACCAATTGGATTAACCGGAGCTACCGGACCGCAAGGAATTCAAGGACCAATTGGATTGACAGGTGCAACAGGATCAACGGGACCAGCAGGTACTGATGGTGTAACAGGGCCGATTGGATTAACCGGAGCTACCGGACTACAAGGCTTGCAAGGTATTCAGGGATTAATTGGTTTGACAGGGCATGCAGGAGCCGATGGTGCAACAGGACCACAAGGTATACAAGGATCAATTGGATTGACAGGTGCAACAGGATTAACGGGACTAGCAGGTACTGATGGTGTAACAGGGCCGATTGGATTAACCGGAGCTACCGGACCACAAGGAATTCAAGGAATTCCAGGAATAAACAATTTAACTTCACTTGGATCCATTAGCAATAGTCCTGAAGTTAATGGAGCTAGTCTTAGTGGAGGCGTTTTAACGTTAGCTGCCGCTAGTGCAGGAAACGGAGGAGTAGTTACAACCGGAAGCCAAACCTTTTCGGGCGTTAAAGCCTTTACAGATCCAATCGCAGGTAATATCACAGGAAACGCCGCAACTGCAACTACAGCAGTAAATGCAACTTTAGCTGCAGAAGCAACCAAGCTAGCCACAGCAAGAAACATCAACGGTGTAGCTTTTGACGGAACAGCGGATGTAACTATACCTGCTGCAGCAGCAGGTTTAACCGGTACAACATTACCAACAAA
>NZ_JAVTSC010000021.1:0-62706 GCF_032678725.1 Pedobacter heparinus | reverse complement strand
CTGCTCATTATGGCTGCCGGCTGCCTGTTATTTGTTCCTGCCGCAATGCTGCGGTATTATCCACTTTTCCTGCTGGGCTTATTTGTAGTGGGTGCAGGAACTACTTTGCTGCAAACTGCTGTAAACCCCTATATCACCAAATTGGGCGATCCGGCCAGGGCTGCCCAACGCATCAGCATAATGGGGATCTGCAATAAATTTGCTGGCATACTGGCCCCGATGATATTAGGTGCCATTATCCTTAAAAATTCTGATGGTTTGCTGGCCGAACTGGAAAGCCTGGCTCCCGGAGCAAAAGCCATACGTCTGGATGAGCTGGCCCATGATGTGATCATGCCTTATATTGTTTTAACCCTGGTGTTGTGTGTAATCGCTTTTGGTATTAAATATGCACACCTGCCCGAAATTACACCCTCAGCAGATGAACTGGCTGTTAATGAAAAGGAAGAGCTGGCCAATGCAGGTAAAAGTTACAATGGGGTATTTATGCTGGGTTTTACAGCCATATTTGTAACGGTAGGTGTAGAAGTTATCGCCGGCGATACGATCGGCAATTATGGAATTTATCATGGCGTCAGATTGGATGTTGCCAAAAGCTTAACTTCCTATACACTGGCATCCATGCTTACTGGTTATGTTTTAGGGGCTTTATTTATCCCTAAAATCATCACCCAGGAAAAGGCATTTTTATACTCTTCCCTGCTGGGAATATTGTTAACCCTGCTTGCCGTGTTTGTACCCGGCGAAGCTTCTATTATTTTCATTGCCTTACTGGGTTTTGCCAATGCCATGTTGTGGCCAGCCATCTGGCCGCTTGCTTTAAGGGGGCTGAGCGGTGCTTTGCTCAACCGCGGATCGGCCATACTCATCATGGGTATCGCCGGCGGGGCCATTTTGCCATTGGTGTACAGCTGGCTTTCACATATTTCCAACAACCAGTTTGCTTACCTGCTGCTCATCCCTTGCTATCTTTTTAATGTGTATTACCAAATTTCCAGGACCAGGAAAGAAATAGCTCATGCCTAAGCCAGTGTTAAACATAAAAAAACAAAAAATGACATTGTTTTTTGTAATTGCATACATTTTAATTGGACTGTTATCTCTTGTTTAGCCAGCCAAATAATCAGTTTAATCGTCACTATAAACTGAACTTTAAAGGGTGGAGATTCTGAGAAGTCTTCACGCTTTTCTGTTTGAAATTATATGAAACTATTTTTATCGTTTATGGGCAACGATGTTCTAAATCCTATAGCTTTCAATGTTTATCTTTTAAAGTTTTTAGTGTGATTGAATTGTTAATTTCTACCGTTACGCTGGGTAAACATCCCTGGAATGAGCCTTTGGACGAAATTACAAAACACTCGCGAGGCAAGCCTTACAGGTTAGCTACGCAATAATTGCTGATTGGTAAAATTAAACGAAACGATACAAATAATTTATGTAATCGACATCAAATTTTTAGAAGAATGGCAGGTAGATCAGCTGAATGAGGATCTGCTGCGGATTCCATATCCAAATATTTGATAATCAGTAGTACAATTAATGTTGCTACCATTTTTGTTGCTTAACGTATTTTGTTAGTTTTGTATTACTGAAATATCTTTCGGTAATACTCTGTAACCACTTTACTATCTTTGGGCCGATACGTTTTCCGATTTCCCTTGCTGTCAGTGCCATAATAATTTTGGTCAGAAAACCCGAACGTCTGAATAGCGTTTTTTTTATAATTAGTGGGAGCAGGTAGGAAAATAGCTTGGCAGGCAAATTGATCTTCCCGTCAACTTTGATCATTTTTAAAGGATCAGCGGACTTTAAAAAACTCACCATTGGCAGGCTGATTAGGGCGCTTTTTCCGCTGGTAACAAATTCCTTCTCCAGGATGAGCTGTTCTGCTTTAAGGCTGGCTTGCGTAGCTTTAAGTTCGTTTAGGTTTTTGATCTTCCGGATTGTTTTCATCTGCTTATTCATTGGCATTTTGGTTGTCGTTGGGCTATAGCCCTGTTCAGGCTTTTTGGGTAAATTTTCCGATTTCCGCTACTGCCCTGTCCATGATGGATTCGTTTAGGTCGCTCAGTGACCGGCTAAGTTTATCTCTGGTTTCGATTCCGCTTTCAGGCGCGAACAGTAATCCAAGAGCGGCGCCCGCCGCAAGTCCGGCTAGCAGGCCAATGATTACATTCGATGTATTTTTCATGTATTTGTGTTTAATGGTAAAAGTAAAATGTATTTGAAAGATTAATTATGTTTGCTGATAACCTGAATGCAGGCATTTTGTTTCAGGAATAAATTTTTAGGGCATAGCGAGATGCCGCCAGAATCATCAACTAAGACAATTTTATTTGAGCATAAGAGCCGCATCGTTGATGCGGTTTTTTTTCTGTCGTTGGTATTGTTTATGTTTTTAATGTATTGGCTTTCTGATTATAAATCTGAATAACCCGCAGCAGAAATCTGCGGACTTATTATCAAATTTGGTATTCGGGGAAATTGGGGAATAACCACTTTTAGTACATTTCCTTCTACCGGGCCATTACTCCAGGACAAGCTGATTGCGTTTTCAATTGACTGGTAATCCCTTAACAGACCATTTGCAAAAGTGGCGATCTCGCTCATCCCTGAGTTATAGTTCGCATAGTAGAGTTACAGGATATTTCTGTTGTCCAAATACTTTCATATGGTTGTCAAAGTCGCTGAAGGTACTTTCAAATCTGTCAAATGTTGAAGCATATCCATAACTTCCGTCTTTTTTAAAACTCTCTTTAATTTTCAATTTTCCGATGACTTCAAATTTGTCTTTAAATGAAATTATATCTCTGTGCGTAACTAAATCATAACAAACACCAAAAAAGAAATTATCGTTTTTTGCGTACCGCCAAATTTCGTCAACATTTGGCTGTTCTTCTAATGTTTTTTTAGCGTCATATTCTGAACCAATTTCTCGTCCAGCAATAAAACAAGTTTTCAAGTCTTCAATTGTCGGCTTTTTTTTGCTTTTATAAGTTGTCCCAACAAGGTCATAAGTGCATTGCCCACGTTGTTGAGTTACTTTAGCACAAATTACCGCATGATAATTTTCGTTAGAAAGCTGAAACGTAAGCACATCGTCAGGTTGAAAATAAAAGTTCTTTATTAGTTTATACTTCTTCCTTTTTCTGATCTTTTGGTTTGGTTGTGATATTTTTTTTAATAGTTTATCAAGTTCCTTTTGCCGCTTCTTCCCTTCATTTTCGTTACATTCTTCTGTCCATAATTTAATTCCTGCTTTTAGGTCAATAACTCGTTTCACTTCGTTAAGAATGTTGTCTGTCAACTCACCGAATTCCCAAAAAGCCAAAGCATATGCTGTTACAAATAGTTCGTGATAAAAATCTGTGTCAACTCCATAGTCTTCTTTAACAAATGGGACTTCCTTTTTTATAGTTTCAATGTTTGCGTCACTGTCATACAAGTCCATAATATGATCGTATGTATCTCTCGCTAAATCACCATCAATTATTTTAACTCCGTCTGTTGCCATTGTTTATTGTGTAGTTCTTTAAGGTTGCTATAACGGTTGGGGCTTTTCGATGGTGGGGCTGTTTCTTCAGCCAATCCTTAAAAAAAACGAAATTGGAATACTGAACTTGAGCCTTTGCTCGTCAATTACCACTATTTCATAGTACCCATGTAAAAGCAGTATCCGTTCCATCAAAAAAGATGTAGCATAGTGTTAACTATCTGCCAAAACAATTGAAATATGGCAATAGAAATTACTGCTTTACCAAAGCTATTCATTGGTATCGACATTTACAAGAAAAGTTGGTCGGATAATATCTGTAGAGATATCAGCAACCATAGGAGTTTCACGGTTCCCTCAGATATAGCCCCTTCAACCTGCCAAACTACCTTTTATTACGCATTCAACATCCTTCAGCTTTATCCAGGCCCCGTTTTTAGACTAGGATCGATGTGGATAATCCATACGAAATTGATGCCTGTTTGCGAAAGCTAGATTGATGGGTTCAGGATTGGCAAAATCTACTCAAAAAAAGGATTGTCTGATTGAGAAATAGCTTCGGTTCCTAAAATTGTTGATAAATTGCTCCTGCGGAAATTCTGAGGAGTCTTCACGATTTTCTATTCCCTATGACGTATACTTAAACCTAAAAGGATTCCTTTGAACCTTTACAGTTTCAACTTTATCCTTTAATTCTCCTTTTCTGAACAGGTCGGTGATTCTTCTAGAAGTAACCTGGTTTTTATTTCGGTGGGTAATAATTTGAGCACATCAGATGAGTTGAATGTTCATTAGGTTGCTAAAATGACAGTGAGTCAAAAAAAAGTTACCTGCCATCCCCCCATGAGTTGACTTTTAAGATATAGTAGTTAATTACCTTATACATTAATACTGGGGTCACTATTGATTGACAGTATTTGATATTTAATTTAAAATTATTTAACCAATTATAAACTATGAAACAATTTTACTTATGGCAGCACATCTGCCTTTTGAGTACGTTAAAAAAAACGGTACTTACAGCTACATTTTTAACAATTCTAATTCTTACATCTTGTCAAAAACCTGAACAAGAGATTTCAGGAGAGAAAGCCGAAACTGCGGGGCATGGATTAATGATAAATGCTTTGCCCAATGATATAAGTGCCGACGACATTACCTCGGGCAAATGTGTAAATTTGGGAGGAAATCCAGGCTGGCCTGCGAATAATAATATAGATGGGATAAGTGGAACTAAACTGCAGGATATTAAAAACGCTGGTTTCAAATGGATAAGAATGAGTATAAAATGGGAAGAGGTCGATAACCATGATGCGGGACAACCCTGTAACTACAGCTTCAATAATCATTTTCAAAATGCAGCTGGTGATAAAACACCAAACGCGAGCTACGAGGAGTGGATCGATGCTGCTAAAGCAGGGCAGTCTCCGGTAGGAATTATCTTTACACTAACCGGCGGTCACAGGGCACACACAACTCCAATTACTGAAGGTGGTGTAGTTACTGGTTTTACTCCTCCAATAACTTCAGCACAGCGGTTAAAGTTCAAAGAATTTTCAGATGCGAGCGTAAATTGGGCGAAAGTGACTAATGGATATAGTAAAATAATGTTTGAAATATGGAATGAGCCTAATAGCCCCCATTATTGGGATAACGGAGTTAATTGCGATAAGGATGACGTTGCCTGCCTCACAGCGCTCAGTCAGTTAATGGCAGAACAATATACGGAACTGGTACGAGCTATTGTTCCTGATATGAAAACTGCGGGGGCAAGCGTGATTGGCCCGGCATTAGCACCAAACCATGATCAAACCAATGATTGGATAGGGCGTATAAAGGCATACACCACTAATAAACCGCTATGGAAATTTGATGCTATAACAATTCATTTTTATCAAAAAGAAGTAGATCAATCGCCAGAAAAAGTAATAGAAACTATTTACCGCTGGCGAAATGGTTCAGATGGTTTTGGTAATGCTATAAGTCCAGATGTTCCATTCATTAGTGGAGAATGGGGATATCCTACTGGCGACGTAAACGGTAGTGCTCCTAATCAAATTGAGCCGGTAAGTCTGAATGTGCAGGCTGCATATTTGGTTCGTGCTCATTTACTACTTGCAGGCGAAGGTGTGATGACCCATAATTATTTTCAGTGGGATCATCCGGATGGAGAAGTGAATAATGGAATGCGTTTTTATGAGATAATAGGTAAACCAGCAGAATTTGCAGCAACTCGGTTTTCTGCAACTTTAGAAAATTATAAGATTGTAGAAAAGAGTTGGATTTCTGGAGCTACTGCACCATCTGGAAGTTATTGGATCAAACTTTTAAAACAACCTAACAATAATAACCCGGTTTATGTGTTTTGGAATAGAGCTTCAAGCGGTCCATCCCAAATTACCTTGTCAAACCTGGCCCCAGGTAATTGGAAGCGGCTAAGCAGTATCTCCAGTACAGATACAGGAACCGTTATTACTGTGCCGTCAAATGGTACGTATACAGGTCTTATTTCTACAACCCCGGTATACTTAATTAAACAATAATATCACTCTACAATTTTATATGAAGGGTACTTAAAAGTCTCCAGGAGCTATCATCATAGCGAAGATTGAGCTGATGTCTAATTCAGGACATTTTTGACTCCGAAATAAACGCAGGGGGTGCTTGTAAATTCAGGCGCTCCCTTTGTTGCTCATAAAATTACAATTATTACATTCGTCATTAAGCAGAGACTTTAATGAAGTTAATTTATTATCTTGTATACCAAATTGGAATACCAAAAAAATGAAAGTTAAGGCTGATATTGAGGTTGAAGTACTTGAAGGCTTTAAGAATGGGGATTCAGATGCCTATCTCACAATTTATGAACGATACCATAGCCAGCTATATTGTTATATACTTCGATATGTTAAAATTCCAGAACTGGCTGAAGATATTATACACGATGTCTTTTTAAAGTTATGGGAAGTGAGAGCGCAAATAAAGCCGGAATTGTCCATTGTAGGATATCTTTACCGCATCAGTCGTAATCAGGTTTTTAAATTCATGAAAAAAATATCAGTTGATGTTGATCTGAGAAATCAGCTACTCATAAAAATTGACGAACTTGAAGGACAGGATAGTGGGGGAGAGGAATTGCAATGGCGTGAATATGAGCATTTGTTAAATATAGCAATTAATCAATTACCTCCCCAGCGCCAGAAAGTATTTAAATTGTGCAGAATTGAAGGAAAGACTTATGAGGAAGCTGCTACTTTATTGGGAATTTCGAGGCATACGGTAAAAGAGCATATGACCTTATCTCTGAAGTTTATCAAAAAATACTTCTATTATAATGCCGATATTTTACTGCCAATCTTGATAATTAAATTAATCTCATTATAGTGATTTATCTTGCTTAAGATAATCATTATGATCTATTCACAGGTTTATGAAAAATAAATAAATTCTTACACCCCCCCTTCATTAACAAATTTGGATATATATTACAGTGATGAATAAAGAAAAGAGATACATGATGCTGTTGCAAAAGTACTTGTCTGATGAATGTAGCCCTTCAGAAATGGAGGAATTATTTGATTACTTACAGGATAAAAGATCAAATCGTGTATTGTTAACAAGTATACAGGAAGAATTTAACAAAGTTATTAAGGCAAAATATGAGATGCCGCAAGAAATCAATAACCGTATTCAGGCGAAATTAGCAGCTCAGATAGCGTCGGTACCAGTAGTACCTATAAAACCATCTTACATCAAATGGCTTCAAATCGCTGCGTCCATCGTCTTGGTGATATCTACATCAGTTTTGTACTTTTATTTTAAAACAAACCAAATTTCCCAGCAGCCCTCGGTTGTCAAAAATGAGAAATTAAAAGATAAGGTTGTGCCGGGTGGAAATAAAGCTTTATTAATATTGGATGGTGGCGAACAGATTATTTTGGAAGACGCTAAAAATGGAATTTTGGCAAAACAAGGGCATACTACAATAAACAGAGAAGATGCCGGAAGAGTAGTTTATTATTCCCAGATTAAAAAGAATATAGCTCCACAGTTTAACACAATATCAATCCCTCGTGGCGGACAATATGAGGTAGTGCTACCAGACGGAACACAAGTTTGGCTTAATGCATCTTCATCATTGCGCTTTCCTACTGTCTTTAATGGTAAAGAAAGAAAAGTTGAACTATCGGGCGAAGCTTATTTCGAGGTTACAAAAAACAGAAACATGCCGTTTACTGTTGTCTTGGTTTCAAATAGTAAAAATTCAAATGAGATTCATAAAGAAAATATGAGTATACAGGTTTTGGGTACTCATTTTAATGTTATGGCCTATGAAGAAGAGGGAAGTGCCGTTACTACACTTCTGGAAGGGTCGGTAAAGATTATCAGTAGTATAACGCAAGCGTTACTGAAACCTGGAGAACAAGCAGTATTTCATAACAAATCACGAAAAGTAAATGTTTCAGCCGGAAATGTAGAAGCATCCGTTGCCTGGAAAAAAGGTTATTTTCATTTTGAAAACGAAAATATCTATAGTATTATGAGAAAAATATCACGTTGGTATGATGTAGATATAGAATATAGAGGAGATTTTACAAAAAAAACTTTATGGGGTGATATTTCGCGTTTTGAAAATGTATCAGAGGTGCTGAATATGTTGGAGCTAACCAGATCAATTCACTTTAAACTGGAAGGAAGGAGAGTGATTGTTATGCCATAAACTTTACATTCAATAATTAGATATCCTTTCCATAACAGCTAAAAATAAAAGATCCAGGAGCGGTTACGACGCTCCCGGATCACATATTTAAGTAAACATTGGATTGTCTATAATTTAATCTGTTCAATCAATCAAATATAAACTCCAACAATTCAAATGTATGAAATTTTCATCTATTGGCTCGTACAATAAATTATTGTATTTATCCTTTAAAGCCCTGATTGTTATGAAACTTGTTTTTTTAATAATTATTGTCACTCTTGTTCAGGTTAGCGCTAAAAGTTATGCGCAAAGAATAACTATGTCGCAGGAAAATGTAACTCTTGAGAAACTATTCCAGGAAATCCGGAAACAAACCGGATACAATATACTTTGCGACACAGAAATTATACAAACAAAAGTTTCAAAGATCCAATTTAAAAATGCTCCATTAACAACTGTGCTTGACGAATGTCTTGAAGGCCAATCTTTAACATATTCTATTACAAAAAAAACAATAGTGGTAACCAGGAGACTGAATATTACTGAAAATTCAAAAAACATTCAATCTAAGATAACAGGGAAAGTAACAGATGACCAGAATTTACCTCTTCCTGGTGTAAGTGTAAATCTTCGGGGAACTTCTATTAGCACCATCACAAATGCAGAGGGTATATACGCTATTAATGTTTCGCAGGAAACGGGGACGCTAGTATTTAGCTATATTGGATTCACCACCCAGGCAATACAAATAAACAGACGTACAGCAATAAATGTTAAACTAACCGACGAGCAAAGAGCGTTGAGTGAAGTGGCTGTAATAGGATACGGCACCCAAAAAAAAACAGATATTACTGGATCCGTCTCCTCAGTTTCACAAGACAAGATAAAAGATCTTCCAGTATCTAGTGTTGATCAGGCACTCAAGGGACAGATTTCAGGTTTGAGGGTTACTCAAAACACAGGATCTCCAGGAACCACCGCTACGGTCAGGATAAGGGGTACAAATTCCATCACTGCAGGAAATGACCCTTTATATGTAATTGATGGATTTCCAGTTACAGGTGGCAGTCGCGGTTTAGATGGTGTTACTGGAACAGGAAATCCATTAAACACGATTAATCCATCTGATATAGAATCCATTGATATACTTAAAGATGCTTCAGCAACTGCAATATATGGATCAAGAGGAGCCAATGGGGTGATCATCATCACCACTAAATCCGGAAAGTCCGGTAAAGGAAAGTTAACGTTTGATACATATGTAAGTATGCAGAATGCGTCAAAAACGGTGGATGTATTAAATGCAGAAGAGTTTGCAGAGCTGCACATAGAATCAAGAAATAATGGCTGGATAAGAAATGGTGGTGATCCTAATGCACCCAACTCAAGTCGCGGTCGATTTGCCATAACTCCAATCTATTTTGATCCATCGATTTGGAGAGCCACAGACTGGCAAAACGAGGTCTTAAGAACAGGTGTTATTCAAAATTATAATCTGGGCGCTACCGGTGGTAATGAAAATATCCGTTACGCCTTATCAGCCAGCTATTTTCAAAATGAAGGAATCATACTTCAATCTGATCTTAACCGATATGCATTTCGAGCCAATATAGATGCAAAAATTAATGAAAAATTGAATATTGGTTTGAGACTTACTCCTTCCTATACGATCAATGGCGGAGTAAGAAGTGACGGACATTTTAGTAGTGGAGGCGTATTAGGGATGGCTTTAAGAATGCCTCCTCTAATTAGCCCATATTTGCCAGATGGAAATTACGAGAATCCCCTTGCCCTGCGTACAGCGACCACATTGGGAAGTATAGGCGCTATTGATAACCCTGTTGCCAAGATAATTGAAGATAAGTATGATGTAGATCAGGGTCGGGTGCTAAGTAATCTGTTTTTGGAATATCAGATTTTAGACAATTTAAAATTCAGATCTTCTATTGGTGTTGATGCTAATTTTAACCGGATGCATACTTTTCTAAGTTCCAAAACAGGGCGTGCAGGCTCACCTCCGCCAAGCATTCCATCAGGATCCGCCTCTTCTTCCCAGGAGCTTGAATGGCTGAATGAGAATTTACTTGCTTACGAAACAGCAATTAATGAAAAAAATAGGATTACAGCTATCGCCGGATTTTCTCTTCAAAAAAATGATTATAGATTTATTCAGATCAATGGCACCAATTTTCCAAATGACAATGTACAGTATATTTCGGGTGCGGGTACGGTAGAGTCAGGGACAGAGCTTCGTAATCAATCATCATTATTGTCTTATTATGGACGTATCAACTACGCATTTGATAACCGCTATCTGATTACAGCTACTTTGAGGAGAGACGGTTCATCAAGATTTGGAGAAAAAAATAAATACGGAACGTTCCCGTCAGCAGCATTTGCATGGCGCATGTCGGAAGAAGCTTTTATGAAAGGTGCTTCTTACATTTCAAATCTTAAATGGAGATTGAGCTATGGTATTTCGGGTAACAACAGTATCCCGAATTATGCTTTTATCCCAAATATTGTAAGGAATGCATATGTTCTCGGCACAAGTCAAACAATTGTTAATGGCAACAATTCAGGAAGATTAGCAAAACCTTTTATAACATGGGAAACCATGCGTTCTTTCAATGCTGGGCTAGATATTGGGATTTTAAAGAACAGGATAGAATTTACCGCTGATGCTTATAAGTCAAATACCGATGGATTGTTATTAGCTGTCAACATACCTGCGGTTTCGGGTTTTGGTACATCGCTTGAAAACATAGGTGAAGTTGAAAACAGGGGGCTCGAAATGGCTGTAAATACTAAAAATTTAACTGGTGATTTTAAATGGAATACTAATTTTAATGTATCTCTTAATAGGAATAAAGTAATTTCTCTTGGTGGATCTGCCGGAGATTTTATTGATGCAGGCAATTATTCAAGAACGGCGGTAGGGCGGCCGATGGGCCTTTTTTATACAAGGGTAACAGATGGAATATTTAATTCTGTGGAAGAGGTAATGAACCATGTTCCTCAGGATAACAGTCCTCAGCCAGGCGACCGTAGGTTTAAAGATGTAAATAATGATGGCAAAGTAGATAATAATGATCTTGATTTTGCCGGTAACCCTAATCCTGATTTCATCTTTGGATTTACGAATAACTTTTCATTTAAAGGCTTCGAACTAAATATTATAATGAACGGGTCTTATGGAAATGATATTTATTATCAGGACCCTGCCGCACTTAATCTAAATGGAAACGTAAATCAAATTGGACTAGCAAGAGAACGCTGGCGCTCATCCGAAAATCCAGGTAATGGTAACATTCCTAAAGCAGTTTTCGGATTTACTACCTTAAGCGATGTTGCTTCAGATTTTTACATAATGGATGGCTCTTTTCTTCGGCTAACAAATGTGACTCTTGCCTATAACCTTCCTAAAACACTAATTAATAATGTCAGACTTCAAAATGCACGCATTTATGTAAGCGGGCAGAATTTATTTACGGTTTCAAATAAGTATCCTGGATACGATCCTGAAACTGGTTCCGGTGGAAAAAATCCTTTAGAGCAAGGGATAGATGCAGGGATTTATCCAATGGCAAGAGTTTTTACATTCGGTTTAAATGTTGCTTTTTAATTTAAATAACAGAATTATTCAAGACAAAATAAGTTGACTATTAGAATAATAAAAAAATGAAAAATCTGAATAAAATATTACTGGCTTTTGCTTTTATATTCATTTTAGCTGGATGTAAAGATAATTTTATTAATCTATATCCTCTGGATGAAGCAAGCGTAGAAAACTCATTTAAAACACCAGATGATGCTAATTTAGCCGTTATGGGCGTATACGATGCACTTCAAACGGGAAGTTATGCACAAGATATGGCGCTGTTAACTGAATTAATCACTGACAATACTATGGTTCAGCCATCCAGGATAGGCGATGCAGGTAGGGGAGATTTGCGTGAACTGGAATTTTTCCAGCTTACTGATCAGAATATTTACATCCAAAGCCGTTGGAGTGGTTTGTATACAGGAATTGCAAGAGCCAATTTATTACTGGCAAAAATAGAGCAAATTTCCTTTTCCGACCAAATCGTTAAAGGTCAGTATATTGCAGAAGCTAAATTTCTTCGTGCTCTTTTTTATTTTGATCTGGTAAGACTCTTCGGAGGAGTACCTGTTTCATTGTCAGAAATAAAATCTGCCAGCGAATCTTTTGCTTTAAAACGTGTTCCTGAAGCCGAGGTATACCAGGCAATCATTAGTGATTTAAAAGAGGCAATAACAGGTTTGCCCCTTGCTTACAATAGCGCAAATCTCGGCCGGGCAACCAACGGTGCCGCCAAAGCGCTTCTATGTAAGGTGTATTTGACTGCTGGTAGCCCTGATCTAGCTCTTCCTTTATTACGGGAGTTAAGAAAGGCGCCGTATACTTACAGATTGATGAATACTTATGCTGCAGCCTTTGATACAGACAATACAGCAGAATCCATCTTCGAAGTTCAATATACGTCAAGTGTTCCTAATGAAGGGAATCCTTATCCCAATTTCTTCTTAACGAATGATGGGACTGCCGGAAAGGATATTTATGGGGCTGCATATTTAGGTAATACCGGACAGGGAATAAACCTGCCTACACCAAATATGTGGGCGGCTTATGAACCTAATGATTCGAGAAGGACCTATTCTATAATTCAATATTATTCTAAACAGGAAGCAGCAAATGTATTTGTAATATATAAATATCGGGGCGTTCCTACCAGTGCGAATAATTCGGAAGATAATATACCCATCCTGAGGTATTCAGATGTGTTGCTCATGCTTGCAGAAGCTATAAATGAAACCAATAAAGCACCTCTGCCTGAAGCCTATGATACTATGGATGAAGTAAGGAAAAGGGCCGGGCTACCTGTAGTTACACGTAATCTTGGTTATGAAGAATTTAAGCTAAAGTTGCTTCAGGAACGAAGAGTAGAATTTGCTTTTGAAAACCACAGATGGTTTGATTTGAAGCGATTCAAAAAGGCAGAGGAAATTTTATTAGCTAAAGGATATGCAATCAAACCTTTTCACCTGTTATATCCTATACCCAGAAAAGAAGTTCAAATCAATCCGGAAAATATACCTCAGAATTTAGGATACTAAGATGATCAGAACATCTCATCTAAACTACAATAAAAATGCGACCGATAAATAAAAGAATTGTTTTATTTTTTGTAATTTTTGGATTTTGGCCATCCATTCTATCTGCTCAACAGAAGCCTAATGTTATTATCATTATTGGTGATGATATTTCATATAATGATTTTGAGTGTTATGGGCATCCTGTCATTAAAACGCCTAATATCGATAAGTTGGCTCGCAATGGTATACGCTTTAACAACGCTTTCCTCACCACAAGCTCATGCAGTCCAAGCCGTACAAGTATTATCCTGGGAAGATACCCTCATAACACAGGGGCAGCCGAATTACATTCGGATATTCCTAAGGGTCAGATCGCATTTCCAAGAACGTTGAAGGAAGTGGGCTATTATACTGCACAAGCTGGAAAATGGCATTTTGGATCAGCATTCCCTAAACGGGGAGACGCAATGGAAGGTGTTTTTGATCGGACTGGTGGATCCTCGTCTGATGGTGGGGGGGCAAGCGGAGCAGAAAAATGGGTACAATACCTTCAGCAGCGCCCAAGGGAAAAGCCGTTTTTCATGTGGTTTGCAGCACATGATGCCCACAGACCCTGGGATAATCAGTTTGTGCCTATAAAATATAAAGCAGAACAGGTTGTACCTCCTGCTCTTGTGAATTCGGAAAGGACCAAAGAAGATTTGGCTTCTTACTATAATGAAGTTAGCAGATTTGATTTCTATATAGGTACAGTTGTAAAGGAGTTGGAGGATCAGGGTATTTTACAGAATACCATTATCATAATAATGGCAGATAATGGACGCCCTTTCCCGGGAAATAAAACAAGAATGTACGATGAAGGGATAAAAACACCATTCATTATCCATTGGCCGCAAGGAATAGGTAAAAATGGAGCGGTATCAAACAGTTTGTTAAGTGTTATTGATATTGCACCGACAATATTGGAACTAGCAGGAGTGAAAGCAGCATCTTGTTTTCAGGGTAGGAGTTTTAGTAAAGTACTTCAACATCCTGATAAGAAATTCCGGAATTATGTTTTTGCTGAACATAACTGGCATGATTTCCGAGCTTTTGAACGGATGGTAAGAACAGAAAAATTTCTTTATATAGAAAACGGGCTACCTGATCTGGATAACCGGGGTGCAGCAGATGTAATGGAAGGTGGTTCCGGTGCCGAATTGCAAAAGGCATTTCTTGAAAACAGCCTCAGCACTTTCCAAAAAAAAATATTTATAACCCCTCAGCCACAATATGAATTATACAATTGTATGGCAGATACCTTACAAATGAATAATTTATCTGGTCGGAATAAATACAAAAAAAAGCAGGTCGAGCTAGCCAAAATTCTGAAGGCCTGGCAAAATGAAACTGATGATTCGCAGCCTCAGGACTTAACGGAAGATTGGTATGACAGAATTAGTCTCAAGCCATTAATTAATAAGGGAAAACGGGGTGCAACGCCCGGTTCTGATAGAAATGCTACCCACAATAATCATCCCGGACCCTTTTAAAATCTAATGAAATATAACAGGAATTAATATGAAATACAAGGCAATTAATTATTTAGTAATAGGTGTGCTAGTATGTTTATCTTTTTTGAAGGGCTTTTCGCAGGCTCAGAATTCATGGAAGGAGCAATCCTTATTATTGGAAAAATTAAAGAATGGTAAGCACCGTAATATAGTTTTTATTTTATCAGACGATCATCGCTATGATGCATTAGGTTTTCTTAAATCACAAACATTTATCCAAACACCTAATCTGGATAAAATGGCAAAAGAAGGGGCTTATTTGCCAAATGCAATGGTAACAACTGCTCTATGTTCACCTTCTCGTGGATCTATTTTGACGGGTTTATACGCGCACAACCATAAAATAATTGACAATAATAATAAGGGTGTTTCTTCTGATTTGATCTTTTATCCTCAGTACCTTCAAAAGGCAGGCTATAAAACTGCAATGATTGGCAAATGGCACATGGGTGGAAATTCAGATGAACCACAAAGGGGGTTTGATTTTTGGCTTTCCTTTAGTGGTCAGGGTTCGTATTATCCTAGCCCCAAAGGCTTAAATATTAACGGGAAACATGTGCCGCAAAAAGGTTATATCACTGATGAACTAACCGATTACGCCTTAAACTGGCTGAAGAGTTTAAAAGAAGAGCAACCTTTTATGTTGTACCTTTCTCATAAAGGTGTGCATTCCCGTTTTGAGCCGGCAGAAAGACATAAGGATAAATTCGCAGATTATGAATTTAAACCTCCATTTACCCTGGATTCGAAGAATCATAAAAATGCGCCGATGTGGGTATATAATCAAAGAAATTCGTTTCATGGCTCTGAGTTTCCTTATCAGACTGATCTGAATTTAATTCAGTATTATAAACAATATGGCGAAACCTTACTGGCTGTTGATGAGTCCGTTGGCAGAGTGATGGAATATCTTAAGGAAAATGGATTATTGGAATCTACGCTAATTATTTATATGGGGGATAACGGCTTTTCATTTGGTGAACATGGACTGATTGATAAAAGAACAGCCTACGAAGAATCTATGCGCGTGCCTATGCTGGCGCATTGTCCTGATTTAATCAAGCCAGGAACACTGGTAAAAGAGGTTGTGGCCAATATCGATGTCGCATCCACCTTACTAGAAACAGCCGGGCTGAAAGCACCCTCGTATATGGACGGTAAAAGTTTTCTTCCCTTGCTGAAGGGCGAAAAGATAGGTTGGCGTAAAAATATTTTATATGAATACTACTGGGAGAGAAATTTGCCACATACGCCAACTATGTTTGCCCTGCGAGGCGACCGATACAAATATATTTACTACTACGGACTTTGGGATATCGAAGAACTCTACGATCTTCAGCAGGACACAAGAGAGTCAGTAAATCTTATCGCAAGCAAAGATCACCAGGAAATCATCCAGAATATGGGTAAAGAGCTATTTTCGATTTTAGATGAAACTGGTGGCCTTACTATTCAACTAAGACCTAATATTGGTAAACAAATGAATTTAAGAAGTGGATCAGCGTCATCAACTGCTCCTTTCCCCGATTATCTAATTAAAAAATAGGTTAATCCTAAAGCGGTGGTGCCATAATCGGCGCCATGTAGTTTTCTTAAACTCAGTAGTACAAATGAAATTGTAATGGAAATAACTGACAATGGAATATATGAATTTAACTAAGTTTTTTTTAGTTTTTTTTGTACTATTCAGCAATCCGGATATAATTTGG
Organism: Pedobacter heparinus; assembly: GCF_032678725.1. Lineage (GTDB taxonomy): Bacteria > Bacteroidota > Bacteroidia > Sphingobacteriales > Sphingobacteriaceae > Pedobacter > Pedobacter heparinus_A. The sequence goes on along the minus strand of NZ_JAVTSC010000021.1, from coordinate 46,128 downwards.
GCACAGCAGAATGACTGGGAGAATCCTGGTGTATTTGATGTTAATACTGAGCCGGTACATACTACGCTAACTCCCTATCAGGACATTAAGACTGCACTTTCTTTTGATAAGAATCAGTCTGCTTATTATAAGTTATTAAATGGTACCTGGAAGTTCAAATATTTGAAAAATCCATATGAGACGCCCGAAGGCTTTAATGCAAAAAATTATAATACCAAAAGCTGGGACGATTTGCCGGTCCCCTCAAATTGGCAGGTTTATGGTCGCAATCATGGCAGAACTTATGATCCTCCTGTTTTTACTAATATCAAACATCCCTTTAAAGCAGATCCGCCAAATGTCCCCCATGATTATAATCCAACAGGATTATATCAAATGAAGTTTACAATACCAGATAATTGGCAAGGTAAACAGGTTTTTTTACATTTTGCAGGAGTTCAGTCTGCCTTTTATTTATGGGTTAACGGTAAAAAGGTAGGATACAGTGAAGATGGCTTTACACCTGCAGAATTTAATATTACTCCTTATTTAGAACCAGGAGAAAATACCTTAGCTGCTGAAGTATTGAACTGGTCAGACGGTAGTTATCTGGAAGATCAGGACTATTGGCGTTTAAGTGGAATTTTTCGTGATGTATTTTTATTTGCAACACCAACTGTACACCTTCGCGATTATAAAATAACAACAGATTTTGATCGTCAGTATCAGGATGCAACTTTTTCTTTTTCTGCGAAGCTGAAAAATTATGCTCCAAAAAAAATGAAGCAGTATAAGGTAACTGCTATTTTGTTAAATAATCAGGGAGAAATTGTCTTCACTAAAACAGTTGATGGGCCCAAAAGCATAAATGCTAAGGATGAAATTACGTTGAGTTTTGATCAAAAAGTCGAAAAACCAACCCAATGGAATGCAGAAGTTCCTTATTTGTATACGCTCACATTGCAACTGAGAGGCCCTAAGAAAGAGCTTCTGGAAGTTTTGAGCGCAAAGGTAGGCTTCAGGGAGATAGAGATCAGCAACGGACAACTTTTGGTAAATGGCAAATCTGTTTACATAAAGGGAGTGAACAGACAAGAATTTGATCCTGATCATGGCCGTACAGTTACGCGGGAATCAATGGTTAAGGATATCATCTTAATGAAACAATATAATATCAATGCCGTCCGGACTTCACATTATCCTAATCAACCAGAATGGTACGAACTCTGTGATGAATACGGGCTTTATTTAATGGATGAAGCAAATGTCGAAAGCCATGAACTTTGGACAAAAAAAATAATATTAGCTGATAATCCCATCTGGCTTAAAGCATTTTTAGCAAGGGGCAGAGATATGTTAGAACGGGATAAAAACCATCCTTCAATTGTGTTTTGGTCATTGGGGAATGAAGCAGGGCCCGGTCAAAATTTTGATGCCATGGCTGCTATGATTCGCTCCCTTGATACCAGGCCTGTTCATTATGAAGGCCGTACCAGTAAAAAGGTGATTTCAAAATACGATATCATTACCATGATGTACCCAACCATAGATGATGTACTTCAATTCATGGATGAAGATCCTTCCAGGCCTGTAATAATTTGTGAATATGCTCATGCTATGGGAAACAGTGTCGGAAATTTTAAAAAATATTGGGATGTCTTCGAAAAATATCCGCGCTTGCAGGGAGGCTTTATTTGGGATTGGGTAGATCAGACTTTGCGGATGAAAAGTTCCAATGGTAACATCGTGTGGGATTACCTAAATGGTATTGACGGTGCTAATGCTGCTGACGGTCTGGTTACCGCAGATAGAGAAATACAGCCTGAGTTACATGAAGTAAAAAAAGTGCAGCAATACATCAAATCCTGGGCAACAGATTTAAATGAAGGCATAATTAAAATACAGAATGCCTATAATTTTCGTGATTTAAGTTTTGTAAACCTGGAGTGGGAGCTTTTAGAGGAAGGGGCAGTCTTACAAAAAGGCAGGCTGGATAAATTAGATCTCAAGGCAAAGCAAAGTTGTGAAGTTACCATCCCATATAAATTGTGCAATGTAACATCTGAAAAGGAACATTTACTGAATATAAGCTACAGACTAAAAAGTAACGAACCATGGGCAGAAAAAGGCCATGAAGTAGCCTGGGAACAATTCAAACTGCCAGCAAAAATCCAAAACAATAAAATAGCTAAAGCGGATTTGGGACCTTCTTTGAGCTTTACTCAAAATGCAGATTCAATTTTGGTTAAGGGAATTGATTTCGAAATAACATTTAGCAAAAAAATGGCGATGTTGAATGCTTATCGTTATCGGGGGATTGATTTAATAATTAAGGGACCAAAGCCAAACTTTTGGCGTGTACCTACAGATAATGACCTGGGAGGCAAGATTAAAGCCTTTGCCTATAACTGGGAAAAGGCGGGATTAGATAAAATGGAAATTAACTTGGCTGATATCTCTGTAGAACAGCGTAACCATAATTTGATCGTTGTTAAGTTGAGAAACCATATGCAAGGTAAAAATGCCAAAATCGATTATCAAGGCATTTATATGATTAATGGAAATGGTGAAATTACCATTGAAAATACGTTTACACCCCAGTCAGAATTACCGTCTCTGGCAAAAATAGGATTGCAAATGCAGTTGCCGGCTGATTTTGTGAATTTTAAATGGTTTGGACCAGGTCCGCATGAAACCTATCAGGATAGAAAAGAAGGAGCAAAGGTGGGCGTTTATGTCGGAAAAGTAGCAGATCAATACTATCCTTATGCAATGGCTCAGGAAAGTGGAAATAAAACAGATTTGCGCTGGATGCAGATTGACAATAGTAATGTAGGTTTTAGGGTCATAGGGCTGCCTTTGTTGAATGTGAGTGTCCATGATTTTACAGATGAGGCTTTATTAAGGTCAAGAGAATTAAAACAGCTGGAGCATGGTGAAACGGTAGTTCTGAACCTGGACCTGGCACAAATGGGCTTGGGTGGCGATAGCAGTTGGCAGCCAAGGGTGCATCCAGAATTTCAATTGCCTGGTAAAATCTATACCTATTCATTTATCCTTAAACCGATCGCTTTAAAATAACCAAGCTTAACTAACAAATAGAGATTTAAAATTAAAATATCCCAAATGAAGAAAACAATAGTGATTGTTATTTTAAACGGTATCATATTCCATGCCTACCTAGCATATTCACAAACTAATAAGGACTGGAAGAAATATAGTGCCGTCATAAAGAAATCAATTTACAAAGGATATAAAGGAATGTACAGAGAAGAAGGGGGAGCCTTAAAATTCCCTTTTTTAACGCCGGGCAGCAGTCAATATGCCGACGTATTATGGGATTGGGATTCCTGGTTCAGCAATATTGCATTAAGGCAGATCCTATTGGAATCAGGTACGGAAGAGGACCGGAAAGCCGCGCTTAAATATGAACAGGGCTGCGTTCTGAATTTCCTGGCATTTAGTGGGCCTGATGGTTGGATTCCGATTAATATTAATAGAAAATCAGATAAGGTAAAGATGAAGCCTGAAGAGATTTATGCGCAGAATATGCATAAACCCTGTCTCGCCCAACATGCGGCTTTTCTTGTAAAACAGGAAGGTAAGGCAGAATGGTTGAGAGATAAATTTTACCATCTTCAAACTTTTGTGAACAACTATACCAATCATAGCAGGGATCGCGCGACAGGGCTTTACTTCTGGCAAAAGGATGGGGGAATAGGAGTAGACAATGATCCTTCTACATGGGACCGTCCTCCTCGAAGCTCTGCCTCCATTCTTTTAAACTGCTTTATGTATAAAGAACTTAAAGCAATGGTTTATTTATGCAATGAGTTAAATTTAAATGAGATAGCACCCCAATATGCCAAAGATGCCGAAAATCTGAAAAAAGCAATTCAGGAACATTGCTGGGATGAGAAAGATGGTTTTTTTTATAGTGTAGATCTTAATTTATTGCCCAGGAAGAACGAATTGGGATGGACAAGTCATAGCGGAGCTCCCAGAGATTGGGATGGACTTATTCAGCGAATTGGAATATGGTCGGGATTTTTGGGTATGTGGGCTGAAATTGCAACACCTGAACAGGCTAAAAGAATGGTAGAAGAAAATTACAAGGATACAAGAACATTTAATGCTCCTTATGGTGTGAGAACACTCTCCAAACTGGAAAAAATGTATAACCTGAAAGCAAGCGGAAATCCATCCTCATGGTTGGGGCCAATTTGGGGAATATCTAACTACTTAACCTGGAAAGGCTTGGTTAAATATGGGTACAACAAAGAGGCAAAAGAGCTTGCTACAAAAACGGTAATTTTATTTGGAAGGGATTTTGAACGTTTTGGTGCATTACACGAATATTATCAACCTGAAAATGGTGAACCTATTTTAAACCGTGGATTTCAAAATTGGAATTATCTGGTATTGAATATGCTAGCTTGGTTGGAGAACAGGAAGTTAATTGCTGAATTCTAGTCCTATTATTATGAATCAAACAAGATATAAAAACTATTTCACGTTGATCCTGTTGCTGATATTGATGTTTTCTAAGGCAAAAGGACAGGTAGGTGTAGAAAATATTGTCGAAAAACGACCAAATATATTATTTTGCATTGCTGATGATGCTTCATTTCAGCACATGAGTGCATATGGAACTACGAAGTGGGTCAATACACCTGGATTTGATCGTGTTGCAAGAGAAGGGTTATTATTTACCAGGGCTTATACTCCCAATGCAAAATGTGCACCCTCAAGAGCCTGTGTACTTACCGGAAGAAATCCCTGGCAATTGGAGGCAGCAGGAAATCATAATGCATACTTCCCTGCGAAGTTCGTGACGTTTATGGAATCTTTAGCTGAGAATGGCTATGAAGTTGGCTTTACCGGAAAAGGATGGTCTCCAGGACAGCCGGGGCAGGTCAACGGAAAATCTCGTATGCTCACCGGAAAGGAATTCAATGCCAATAAAACAGAGGCTCCAACAATGGGCATTTCTTCAACCGACTATACCGCTAATCTGGAAGAGTTTTTAAAAAGTAAATCTAAAGATAAACCATTTTGCTTTTGGTATGGAGGCTGGGAACCCCATCGTAATTATGAATTTGGTTCGGGCGTAGCGAAAGGAAAAAAAAAGCTATCTGATATAGATATTGTTCCTCCCTTTTGGATAGACAATGAACAGGTCAGAAATGATATGCTTGACTACGCCTATGAACTTGAATATTTTGATTACCATCTTGAAAAAATGTTGCAGCTACTTGAAAAGAGCGGCCAACTGGAAAACACAATCGTTGTGGTAACCTCAGATAATGGCATGCCATTTCCAAGAGTAAAAGGACACATATACGAATTTGACAATCATTTGCCACTAGCTATCATGTGGAAGAATCATATAAAACACCCCGGACGGATTATATTAGATTACGTTAGTTTTATTGATTTTGCACCCACTTTTTTAGATGCCGCCGGACTTAAGGAAAAAGACAGTAATATGAAACAGATTCAGGGACAATCGATAATGAATATACTTTCTTCTGAAAAAGGAACGCTCATTAACGCTGCAAGGGATCATGTCTTACTTGGTCGGGAAAGACAGGATGTGGGCAGGCCTAATGATGAGGGGTATCCCGTAAGAGGAATAATAAAAGACGGGTTTATTTATACTAAAAATTACGAAGCCAATAGATGGCCATCCGGAAATCCCGAAACAGGTTACATGGATACCGACGGAAGCCCTACTAAAACAGTCATTTTAAACGCTCACAGAGCTGGTCAAAATATCCGTCCATGGCAACTTTCTTTTGGAAAAAGGCCTGAAGAAGAATTGTATGATATAGAAAAAGATCCTTTCAGCATGCATAATCTTGCAGGTGATCCAGTCTATACGAAAGTTAAAGAAAGTTTGAAAGATCAAATGGAACAAGAACTTACTAATCAGCAAGATCCAAGAGAACTTGGCCTAGGGGATATTTTTGATCATTATCCTTATGCGCAACCAGGGGTTAGAAATTTTTATGAAAGATATATGAAAGGTGAAAAAATAAAGACTGGATGGATCAATAATACGGACTTTGAGATGCCAGTTTCAAAACAAGCTCCATAAAATACAAGCACTATTAACTATCAAAACATATCAAAATGAAAAATCGATTAAAACAATATAAAAGGGCACTGCTGACGTCATTGTTTGGCATATTAATAGTGGCGATTCCATTAGAAAAGTCATGTGCTCAAAGTGCAAATAAGGATATTAAAGACTTGGGCCTTACACCTCCAATGGGGTGGAACAGCTGGAATTGGTTTGGAAAGAGAGATATCAACGACAAGGTAGTAAGAGAGGTTATCGACGCCATGACTACTGAGGGTTTGAAGAATGCCGGATATACATACGTAATAATAGATGGTGGCTGGCGAGACAAAAAGCTAGGACCTAATGGAAAATTGTTGCCACATCCTGTTAAGTTTCCAAACGGAATAAAGGTATTGGCTGATTATGCACATTCTAAAGGGCTAAAATTAGGATTACATACTGTACCCGGCACTCAAGACTGCGGTGGAGATCCGGTTGGAGGGTACGGCAATGAAGAAGTGCAAATAAAGCAATTTGTAGATTGGGGAATTGATTTCATCAAGTTGGATAAATGTAAATTTTCCGGGGGATGGAATGAGGAATTGTTAAAGGACATTTACTTAAAGTGGGGTGATATCATCAAAAGGAGCAATAGAGATATTATTCTGAATATCAGCGCTTATGAATTCAGAGATTGGAATCCAAAAATTAGTCAGATGTCACGAACTACATACGATATTGCAGCAAAAATAACCGGTGGCGCCAGTTTCGATTATGTTGAAAAAGTAAAGAACTTTTTAAGCGTAATGGCCATCGCCGAACAGAACAATCAATCTGCTAAATATGCCGGCCCTGGGTATTGGAATGATCCTGATATGCTTGTTACCGGTGAGCAGGGGTTAACTTTAGAAGAACAGAAATCGCATTTTGCACTATGGTGCATCATGTCTTCGCCATTGTTTTTAGGAAATGATCCTAGGCAAATGACTATGAATGAAAAAGACATTATTCTTAACAAATTTGCCATTCAAATCAATCAGGATCCAACTGAACAAGGAACATTAATCAAAGACAATGGTGATACAGAGATCTGGGCAAAAAAACTTAAAAATGGAAACGTTGCCGTTTTATTTTTAAATAGAAGTGATTCAGTTAATGATATTGAACTTGATCTTGCAAGCATTGGGTTTTCTTCAAAAGTTAGAATATTTGATGTTTATGAGAAAAAGGATCTCGGTCGTTTTTCTAAATCTGTGTCCAAAAAGTTGAAATCACGCTCTGGATTGTTTGTAATTGTTGGGAAATAAAAATGAACAAAATTCTTATAGCTATATTTTGCATTGGATTAGCAACGGCCGTACTGGCGCAAAATTCAAGAATCTCCAGACCAAATATCATTATAATCTACGTGGATGATCTTGGTTATGGTGACGTAGGCTGTTATGGGGCTAGGGGCGTTGAAACACCAAATGTTGATTTTATGGCGAGAAATGGGCTTAGGTTTACCGATGCACATTGCACAGCCGCAACATGTACTCCCTCACGGTTTTCCTTACTTACAGGAAGCTATGCTTTTCGAAACAAGGCCGAAATACTTCCCGGAGACGCACCGTTGCTGATCTCGCCAGGCACGCCTACATTACCTGCTATGCTACAAAAGGCGGGATATACTACCGCAGTTATTGGTAAGTGGCATTTGGGATTGGGTAATGGAAACCTGCAATGGAATGGAGATATTAAACCCGGGCCACTTGAAATAGGGTTTAACTACTCATTTCTGGTACCAGCAACATTGGATCGTGTACCCACAGTATTTGTTGAAAACCATAGTGTTGTAAATCTCGATCCTAAAGATCCAATCCGTGTAAATTATAACAAGAATATTGGGAATTGGCCTACTGGACTTGAACATCCAGAGTTATTAAAATTTAGAGCAGATACCCAGCATAGTAATACCATAACTGATGGAATAAGCAGGATAGGATTTATGATGGGGGGTACGTCGGCACTTTGGAAAGATCAGGACATTCCTATTGTATTATTGGAAAAGGTGAATAATTTTATTGCCGATAACAGAAAGAACCCTTTTTTTCTTTACTTTTCTTATACCGATATTCACGTTCCAAGAGATCCAAATCCACGATTTAAAGGGAAAAGCACAATGGGGTCCAGAGGTGATGCCATCAGCCAAATGGATTGGTCAACGGGAGAAGTGTTGAAAGTACTTAAGAAATTTGACTTAACAGAAAATACCATGATCATTTTTACTAGTGATAATGGTCCTGTTCTTGATGACGGATATGAAGACAAAGCAGAAGAACTTATTGGAGATCATAAGCCAGCGGGTCCGTTCAGGGGAGGCAAATACAGTGCATATGAAGCGGGAACACGTGTATCGACTATTGTATACTGGCCTTCAAAAGTTAAGCCTGGCATCAGCAAGGCATTGGTAAACCAGGTTGATTTGTTTTCTTCTTTGGCTACTTTAACGGGGCAAAAGTTAAACTCTGGCGATGCACCCGATAGTTTTGATCTATTACCAGCATGGATTGGTAGTTCTCAGAATGGGCGTAAATTAATGCTAGAAGAATCCTTTACGCTTGGTTTGCGTTCTGGAAACTGGAAATATATCGCCCCTCAGATCCAATCTGTTCCTGCTTGGCTGAAAGATAAAAAAATCGAAACTGGTTTAACACCTTACCCTCAATTGTATAATCTTCAGAAAGATGTTAGTGAAGAGATTAATAAAGCACAAGAATATCCACAAAAGGAACTGGAAATGCAACTTTTATTAAAAAAAATACAGCAAAGTAAAGGAACCCGTCCAGACTTTGATAAATAGGCTTCACTGGAAATTTAAAGCGTAAAAACTAGTTGTTCATATTCAGGATAATAGAATTATCTTTTTCTGGCAGGCTTATAGCCATTTGAAAGTTTCTAACCTGTTGGTCTTCACCCGAAGATGATAGTGAGATTGTGCTTGTTCAACCTGCTGATGTGTTGCTGTGCTTTTTCTTTTGGACAAAATGCTGGCTCGATGCAGCCCTCCGTGATATCACCGGCAAATCATGCATGACCATTATTAAAGCTGTTCTGGAAGGTAATTGGGATCCTCAACATTTGAAATAAGGAAAAAATCGAAAGAAGAGTTAAATAAGTATACAGCTTCAACCTGAGCCAAGCGGAGCTTCGTCACCTATTTGAAAGAAATTTCTCTTTGATATAGGGTGTGTTGTACAGAATTACTTGTCGTTCTTTTTTTTATAAGCCTTTTCCGTATATTCTCCAGATTACTTTACTTTGTTTCAGCCGGGGATATCCTGATATATACTTATTATATGATATGTTAAAGTTAAAAGACCATGGATTTGAAGGACAGCGAGCCATATGGTTTCCGCCCAAAGTAGCGGCACTTAGTGCAAAGCTCCAGCTCATTCAACATGCCTACATCACAGGAATTGGTTTTTACCCCCAGGCTAAATTTCATTACTTCGAAATTCCGGCTGCTGATCATCATAAATTAATATATAGTTTTACAGGTAAAGGATGGGTTGAAATTAATGGCGATAAGCTTCACATCAGCCCGGGAGATTTTTTTTTAGTACCCGAAGGCAGCAATCACAGGTATGCGGCCGACGATACCGAACCCTGGACAATATACTGGATCCATTTTAAGGGAAAGGCAGCAGATGCCTTTATAGACGCACATGTATCCAAACATGGAAGTTACAAAGGAAGTATACTTCATAGTCCAAAAAGGATCCGGATTTTCGAGAAAATGTATCAACATATTGAAAGAGGATATGGTCTTGACAATCTCCGTTATATAAATATGTGTTTGATAGGTTTCCTGAGTTCGTTTCTCTTCCCGGAAGAGCTTGAGAGCGATTCGAACGATCAACTGGTTTTAGACAACGTGAATGCCGCTATACAATATATGCAACAAAATATAGCGAAATCGCTCACCATTAATTTTCTGGCAGATCTGGTCAACATTTCCGCATCTCACTTTTCTTATATTTTTAAGAAGAACACCGGCGTTTCTCCTATGGAGTATTTCACCCAGCTAAAAATTCAACGGGCCTGCCAGTTCCTCCAGTTTACAGACCAACGGATCAAAGAAGTTGCGCTCAGCGTGGGGATTTCCAATGCTTATTATTTTACAAGGCTTTTTACAAAAGTAATGGGTTTATCGCCTAAGCAATATCGTGGAAAACATGGCTACAAATAGTAATATTGTGCATCTTTTTGGCAACAATGTTCATTTTATCAGCCCTGTATTGGACATAACTTTGAGTTAATCAATCAAATATAGCATAAAATTGAGATTTTGGTAAGATAGTGTTAAGCACGCGTAATTAGTAGGTTTGAACGTGTTATTGTATACCTTTTTATCAAACGGAGATTCTTACCCAATATAGATTAATTTAATAATTACATCAATGGCACCAATCATTCCTCATGTTGAAGTTATTTCCGCGCAGAGCGCAACCAGCTATAACCGAAGCTATGTTTACCTGGTTAGTGTTATCGCTGCAATGGGGGGACTATTATTTGGCTTTGACCTATCCATTATTTCAGGAACCGTTCGTTTCTTTAGTGAATATTTTCATTTAACTGAGGTCGGTACTGGCTGGGCCGTGGGCTGCATTAACCTGGGATCTGCTGTTGGTGCGCTGCTTGCGGGTAAAATCAGCGACCTTCTTGGCCGGAAGCAGACTTTGTTAATCTGTGCATTTCTGTTTGGAATTACAGGCTTGGGAACCGGGTGGGCGGAGAGCTTTTCTGTTTTTATCTTATTCAGGATGCTCAGCGGAGTAGCTGTGGGTGCTGCGGCTATGGTTTGTCCGATGTATATTGCTGAGATTTCTCCTGCTCCGTTACGCGGACGCCTTGTCGCATTCTACCAGCTTGCAATCACTGCCGGAATTTTGCTGGCTTACCTTTCAAATTATCTATTGCTAAATACAGGCGAAAACAATTGGCGTTGGATGTTTTCATCGCAAGCGGTTCCCTCGCTTTTATTTTTCTTCGGCTTGTTTATCGTATCTGAAAGTCCGCGATGGTTAATCCGCAAATCAAAAACTGCAGAAGCAAAAGCCATTTTAACCAGGATTGGTGGCAGTGGGTATGCACAGGAAGAAACAGCAATCATTACCAGAAGCTTTTCGCACGAAATAAAAGAAAATGTAAAGGACCTATTTAAACGCGATGTGGCCTTTATCTTGTTTTTGGGAATCTTAATTGCGGTATTTTCTCAGGCCGTTGGCCAGAACTCCTTATTTTCTTATACCCCTGAGATTTTTAAACAGGCAGGAATGCCAGAAGACAACGCATTCTTACAGTCTGTAATTTTAGGGTTCATTAATTTCTTGTTCACTTTCATCGCCATAGCTTCCATCGATAAGTTCGGCCGTAAAAAGCTATTAATGATGGGATCTATTTTACTTTTCATAGATGCGCTTGCACTAGGTTATGCCTTTTACGCACAGCTTCCGGGAATTTGGGTGCTGTCATTTGTATTGGCCTTTATTGCAATCTATGCTGCAACCCTCGGCCCTGTAACCTGGGTTGTACTTTCAGAAATTTTTCCGAACAGAATTCGTGGAAATGCAATGTCCATGGCCACTTTGGGTTTATGGCTGGCCAACTTCTTTACCACAGCATCTTTTCCTTTAATGAAAGCGTATTTAGGCTTGCCAGGAACATTTGCAGTACATGCAGGAATCTGTTTAATCTACTTCCTGTTCATCCGGAGAAATGTTCCAGAGACCAAAGGAAAGTCTCTCGAAGAAATTGAAACCACTTTAATCAAATAAATATGGAGCATACCAAAAGAAAGCAAAAATGATGTTAATCAAAAACCAGGAATGCTAGCACATCCCTGGTAAGTGTTGCTCAATGCAAATTGATTAATATGAATTGTTCGATAAACAACCAAAAAACCAAACAAAAGTATGAAATTTTATTCATTGTTCAGGTGTATGGGAAGGTCCCATACCTTGTTCCAGATTACAGGGCTTATAAAGCTAAGCACTGTTTTAGTAATCCTGTCGGCATTGCAAGCTAATGCTTCAGAAAATGATTTAAACGTTACTGTCCCGGCTGGAAACGCTGCGGTAGCTAAATGGTCTGTTCAATCAACTGCTATTAACGTTACCGGAAGTGTTAAGGATGAAGCAGGCCTGCCTGTTCCCGGAGCCGCAGTTAAGGTCAAAAGAACCAATGCTGTTGTTATTACGGATAGTAAGGGTGATTTTAGTTTAATAAATGTTCAGGGCGATGACGTTTTAATCATTTCCTACGTGGGATACACCACCACTGAGATCCCGATAAATAATCGATCGGTGATCGCTGCAACCCTTAAAGAACAATCACAAAGTTTGGCCCAGGTTGTTGTTGTTGGATATGGAACTCAAAGAAAGATAGATCTTTCGGGAGCAGTTTCTTCTATTAATTACGATGAAGAGCTACAGAACCGGCCTATTACAAATTTAACCCAGGCAATTTCAGGTAATGCCTCAGGTATTACCGTTTCACAAGCCTCCGGTCAACCTGGCAGAGATGGATCTACATTGAGGATACGAGGGGTAGGAACATTAAATGATGCAAATCCATTGATACTTATTGATGGGATTGTTGGTACTTTAAATAACCTTAATCCCAATGATGTAGCTGATATCTCCATTCTGAAAGATGCCGCTTCCGCAGCAATTTATGGATCACGGGCAGCGAATGGAGTTGTATTGGTAACAACAAAAAAGGGAAAGAGTGGTAGAACCATAGTTAATTATAACGCCTATTATGGTGTTCAGGAAGCTACGAATCTATTTAAGACGATAAATAATTATGCGACTTACATGGAAACAATGAACAAGATCTATAAGGCAGATAATCCGCTCGCGGCAAATGTTTTTCAGCAAACTACAATAGATGCCTGGAGAAATGCTACCGATAGAACATTATATCCTAATACAGACTGGATGAAGGTTATTTTTGAACAAGGTAACATGCTCAGGCATAATTTATCTGTTAGCGGAGGTACTGATAAAACCAAATTTTATTTGTCTGGTGAATACCTTGATAATAAGGGTGCAATGATAAAAACCGACATGAAAGACTATAGTTTAAGATTGAATCTTGACCATAACATCAACACAAAATTGAAAGTTGGTGGAAACATTTCAGCAAATTTGAAAACAATAAACGAACCATTTAATGTTTCTACGCTCTATAATTTTGGCGCAAATGCCACACCGGGCACTACCCCTAAATTAATAGTTGATGGCGAAACGAGATATGGCGGAAGAAATACTAATGATGAAAGTATTGAAGTAGTAAATCCGCTTCAATACGCCGAAACATGGTTTGCGCCTCAAAAAGAGCAGTATATTTTTTCAAAGCTGTATAGCGAATGGGAAATACTACAGGGGTTAAAGCTACAGGTAAATGGTAGTGCTATTTTTAGAAATCAACAAAGGAAAACTTATCAGTATAGCGGGCCTATTCAATATACCTGGAACATGCAAACCATGCAGATTGCCAATACTGTTGTAGCCGCAACCCCGTCAACCCTTACTCAAAGAAATGACGATGAGCTGAACTTAACCTTCTTCTCCACTTTAAATTATATTAAGGATTTTAATCAGGATCACCATTTTAATATTTTGGCCGGAATAAGCAGAGAAAAGTTCAATGATGGATTTATGCAGGGAATTGTGGTTGGTTTCCCTTCAAATGATCTATGGGAACTAAATGCAGGTTTGTCACAGCCCAGGGTTAGCGGACAATCTAATGTTTCTACCCTCTCATCTTATTTTGCCCGTGTTGACTATAATTATAAAGATAAGTACCTATTCCAAAGCAATCTTCGTTACGACGGATCTTCACGCTTTGCCAAAGGAAATCGTTGGGGATTGTTTCCTTCATTTTCAGGAGCATGGCGGCTAAGTGAAGAACCTTTCTTCAAAAGCGCAGATATCCCTGCTATAAGTAGCATTAAATTTAGGGGCTCATGGGGAAAATTAGGTAATCAGAATATTCCATTATATAGATCTATGAACCTTTATGGGATAGGACAGAATTATATTTTTGGCGGCACTACGAATTCGGGTATTGCACCTACCGCGTTATCTCATCCGGGAATTAGTTGGGAAACTACCACTACTACAAACGTAGGGGTGGATTTGGGTTTCTTTACGAATAAGTTAAATATATCAATGGATTGGTTTAACAAAAAAACCGACAATGTATTGGTACAACTGCCTTTACCGGCTACTTTAGGAAATCTGGTAGCACCTTTTCAAAATGTAGGTATTGTTAAGAATATAGGATGGGATTTGGAAGTAGCCTATAGAAACAAATTCAGAGCGTTCAGTTATGGTATTACGGGAAATTTAAACCATGTAGAGAATGAGGTTGTTAAATTCCAGAGCAATCCAAATACAATTCAAAGTCTTGGTAACAATTTAATTATCAAACAGGGTGAACCCATAAATTCGATCTTTGGGTATGAGGCTGTAGGTATTTTTCAGAATCAGGCCGAAATTAATGCCTGGCCTGCGCAGAAGACCTCTGGAACCAATAGCCCTGGTGATTTGAAATATAAAGACCAGAATGGTGATCATGTGATCAATGCCAGCGACAGGGTTATTATTGGAAATAATATACCTAATTTTTACTACGGATTTGGTGGAGAAATTGGCTACAAGGGATTTAATCTAAACTTTTTATTCCAAGGCGTAAGCAATGTCGACAGATATTATCAGAACTTATGGTATACTAGTGGGATAAGATATAGGAGAGCTATAAATGCAAAATTTCTTGAAGCATGGACTCCTGAAAATCAAAACACTACCGTACCGCGTGTTACAACAGACGGAAATGCAGACAATACAATCGCATCATCTTATTGGGTGCAAGATGCCTCTTTCCTACGGTTAAAAAACATTCAGTTATCTTATTCTATACCAGCTAAATGGGCAAATAAGATATTGGCCTCAAATATTCAAATTTATGCCAACGGCCAGAATTTGTTTACTAAAACCAAGTTCAACGGTTTAGATCCGGAGACGGCAACTCCTACAAATAGTATGGTTGAATATCCTAATGTCAAGATTATATCATTTGGAGTTAATGTATCATTTTAAAAATACTTTTATGAAAAAGACACTTTTTATATTACTTGCTGTGCTGTTGACAGCAACCAGCTGTAACAAAGATTTTTTGGACAGTAAGCCATCTGATCAACTCTCTGATACTAATTTCTGGAAAACAAGCGATGATGCAAAAGCAGGAGTTGCAGCGATTTACAACCAGTTGCAGTCTAATAGTATGGCTGCTGCTAATCAAAGCGTATTTATATATGGCTGGTATCTGTTTACTGAAGGAATCACCCCTAATGGTTGGATATGGTCCGAGTCGGGTCTTGGATATCAGCTTATTAGTAAAGGAAATCACAACGCTGCTTCTTCCGGTGCCATTCCAGAGAGATGGAAAGCTTTATACAGAGGAATATACCTTGCCAACCTTGCGATAGAAAATCTTCCCAATGTACCAATGGATGCAACCTTAAAAGCAAGATTAATTGCTGAGGCAAAGTTTTTACGTGCGCTATTTTATTATAATTTGGTAGATACTTATGGTGGCGTGCCGCTCGTTACTTCTATTTTGAAATTAGGTGAAGAACAACCAGCCAGATCTTCTAAAGCTGAAGTTATTAGTTTTATAGTAGCAGAATGTACCATAGCACAGGCTAATCTTTTAGCTGTTTATACTACCACTGATGTAGGGCGTGCCACAAAAGGTGCAGCAGTTACCTTGCAGGCAAAAGCCTATTTGCTGGATAACAAATTTGCCGAGGCAGCTGCTGCCTGTCAGCAGGTGATGGCTATGAATTATAGCCTCTATAACAATTATGAAGCAATGTTTACCAGCGTAGCAGCGGAGAATAATTCTGAGGTAATCTTTGATATTCAGTATGTTGGAGGTGGATTAGGAGAAGGTGGTGTTCACGACGCCCGATTTGGTCCTGCAAGTACCAGCAGCGCCGGCTTTAATTCTGTATTTCCTACACGTGAACTGGTTGATAGCTATGAAATGAAAAATGGAAAATCTATTACAGATCCAACCTCCGGTTATGATCCCGCGAATCCTTATTCAAACAGGGATCCTCGTTTAGATTATACAATTGTACGACCTGGCGCGGTTTGGAGGGGACTTCCTTATGCTAGTATCCAGATACAGGGCGGTAGTGCAACATATCTTGGATACCTGTTTCGTAAGTATGTTTTAACGGTAACCGGGAATCTTGTAAATGACTCACCACTTAATTTTATTGTTTTCAGATATGCAGATGTTCTGTTGATGTATGCCGAAGCAAAGAATGAAATAACCGCAGTGCCAGATGTAACGATATATAATGCTATAAACCAGGTTAGAGCCAGGCCCGGCGTAGCTATGCCTGCAATTGATCCTGGAAAAACAAAAGATGAAATGCGTGAAATCATCCGTAACGAGCGTAAAATAGAACTTGCATTTGAAGGGATTTATTATAGTGATATTCGTCGCTGGGGAATTGCTAAGGATCTAATGAATGGTAAGAGTATCCGTAAAATAAACGGTGATCAGTTGGATATAAGGACTTTTGTGGATGCTTTTTATCTATGGCCAATCCCACAAGGTGAAAGAGATTTGAACCCAAGCCTGACACAAAATATTGGTTATTAATTAATTGTTAACCATGGCAATAGAATGTTACTTGCTATAAACTAAAAAATATGAGAATGCTAAAATTCATAAAACAAGTACGCCTTGTAATTATCCCCAGAACATTGTTGCGCTGGGGTAGGGCAACAATAAGCCTCACCATTTTATTTACATTCAACAGTTGTGATAGAGAGGAACTGATCACCGCCGAGCCATTGACTGTGGACAACAAGGCCCAAAGCAATGGTTCTGCAGGCGTTTCCTTGGCAGGAACTGAATTTACAGTGGTAGTAATGCCAGATACACAGCATTATATGGCCGGCTTTTTCGGGGGTACGGTAGCCATGTTTAACTCCCAGATAAGCTGGATCAGAGCTAACAAGACTGCACAAAATATCGTTTATGTGGTTGGTGTAGGCGATGTGGTGGAGCATGGTGATAACCCAACCCATGTTGGGGAGTGGACGAATGCTGCTACCAACGGATATTATAAACTCGAGACCGATAATATTCCTTATGGTCTGGCCGTGGGAAATCATGACCAGGGACTTGATCCATATACCGATTGGGGCAATCCATTAACCAGCCCAACAGCAAAATATAACCAGTATTTCGGTCGCACACACTTTAACAACGCTTCACATTCTTACTGGAAAGGCAGTTACAAAACCACTGATAACGATAGCCACTACGATTTTTTTACCGCTGGAGGGCTTAACTTTATGGTCATTTACATTGAATACGATCAGTACAACGCAGATCGAGGTAATATGGCGGCCTGGGCAAAGCAATTATGTTTGGCTAACCCTACCCGCAAAGTTATTGTTGTAAGCCATTACATTGTACAAAATGGTACGCAAGGTTTTGATGGAGGGGGATTCGGAGCTCAGGGACAGGGTCTTTATGACTCGCTTAAGGTTGTGCCAAACGTGTTTATGTTCCTTAGCGGGCACATATCAGGCGCAACATCGGTGCTAGGTGAAGGGTACAGGGAAGATAATTTCAATGGCCGTACCATTCGTTCTTATATGTCTGACTATCAGGGCCGTGTGAATGGCGGCGATGGGCTTCTTAGGCTAATGAAATTTTCTGTTGATGGAGATGATGTGAGTGTAAAAACGTATTCGACATCCACTAGCAGTTATGAGACGGATTATAGCAGCCAGTTCACGAAGCCTTTATTTGGCCCAGCTCCGACCGCTTCGATAGCAAATGGTAAATATAAAATTATTGCAAAGCATAGCGGCCAGGCACTAGTAGTTAAAGACGCTTCCACCGCCAACGGTGCCAGAATAGTACAGTGGACTTATGCAGATAATGGTGTAAACAATGATCAATGGACGCTTACGCAGATCGGAACATCTGGTTATTACCGGTTTATAAATGTACTGAGTGGCAAAGATATGGCCATTTCTGGAGGGTCAACAGAATATGGTGCCGGTGATATCGGGATAGCAATACAATGGCCTTATAATGCTGCCTATCCATGGAACGATGAATGGGCATTGATACCTGTTAGTGCAGGTTATTACAAAGTGATAGCCCGCCACAGCGGATTGTGCCTGAACGTTGCCGGTGGTAACAATACATTGGGTGCTCAGGTAAAACAGTGGAAATATCTTGCTACGGATGCTATAGACAATGATTTATTTCAGTTTGTTTCTGTTCCATAAGCATATATTAAGTAAACTGCCTCTGGGCAGTTTACTTTTTTGTTCGTTTAAATCAGTTATATGAGAATTGTTTACATTTTATTGGTTTTTGTAATGTTTCAAGGTTGTGTGAAACAAAGCTGCTTTCAAAAAGGTCAAGGAGGCATGTGGTATATCATCCATGACGACAAAAGTGGCGACACTATTAACGTCGGTGACTATACTAAGTTATCAATGATCCAGAAGCGCCATGACGGGAGAGTGGTTTATAATTCCAACGATTATGACAACCGTCCGATAGTTAAATTTCGGGAGGAGTCTGCTTTCCGGGGAGATTTTTTTACGGGACTTGGTTTACTAAGTGAAGGCGATAGCGCGACCATTAAAGTTAGCCTGGATTCAATAGGTAAAGTCAAAGGGACACATGTAAATACCGGTAAATTTTTGGAGTATTCAGTAAAAATACATAAAGTGATCCACCGCGGAAATCTTAATGACAGCTTGTTTAATAAGGCCATTAATGATTTCTACCTGAAGGAAGCAGAGCTTGCCAAAGCACAGGAACCTGCAAAAATAAGCCGCTATCTTAAAATTAATAATTTAAAACCAGAGCAAAGTTCCTCAGGCCTTATGTACCTTATCAGGGAAAAAGGTATAGGCAAGCCTGCCAGTAGGGAGGATACGGTAGAGGTAAATGCTACTTTAAGATGTTTTAGCGGAAAAGTATTTGATACAAACTTGGCTGAAAATGCGAAACAAGGTGGTATTTTTAATCAACTTCTCCCCTATAAACCTATGAAATATCCCTTATCAATGCTGAATCCAACTTCAGGCTTCTATGAAGCACTGATAACCTTTCCAAAAGGAACTAAGGTTTTGTTAATCGTTCCCTCAAAACTTGCCTACGGTGCAAATCCTTTCAGAGAACTACAACCATATACACCATTATTGTGTGACATTGAAATTCTTGATATCATTCATCTTAAAACCAGATAACATCGTATGATCAAAGGTATCTTTTTAGTTATTTTATGTATATCATTTCATTCAGTGGGCTTTGCTGGTCAGCATCAAGTTAAACAGGATTTGTTTGACACTGTTAAGGTAACAGCTTATGGCATAACACCAAATAGTAGAGCGAATGCTGTTCCTGCGATACAGAGGGCACTAAAAGTATGTAAGCTGAAAAAGAATCCGCTGTTATTTTTTCCAAAGGGACGTTATGACCTTTGGCCGCAGCATGCCATTGAAAAGGTATATTATGAATCAAACACCTCAGATAACAATCCAAAGCGGAATGGCATTTTACTTGAAGGGCAATCCAATTTAACAATTGATGGTAATGATGCTGCTTTTATTTATCATAACAGGATGCAACCCATTACGGTGGAGAAAAGCACGAATATCCTGATTAAGAACCTGAACATAGACTGGGATATCCCACTAACGGCACAGGCCCGGGTTATCGATACTACTGCAACGTATATCACCATAATGCTCGACGAAAAGCAATACCCCTATGAAATAGATGCAGGAAAACTTTCTTTTATTGGAGAAGGATGGAAAAGTGGCGTTAAAATGGTAATGGAGTACGAATATGACAGTCACCTCATTGCCGCAGGAACAGGCGACGACCACGCCCTGGGTAAAGGGTGGCAAAATTATCGCGCCGAAAAACTCCAAAATGGAACTTTGCGTCTCTATCATTCCTTCAAACGAAGGCCAAAGCCAGGTAATGTGCTCATATTCAGGCACAGCGACCGGGATCATGCCGGGATCTTCATCACAGAAAGTAAAAATATTAAAATCGAACATCTTAATCTATATCATTGTGCCGGTCTGGGCATATTGAGCCAGTTTTCAGAAAACCTCAGCTTCATGAAAGTCAATATTATCCCCAACTCAAAAAAAGGAAGATATTTTAGTGGACATGATGACGGGATGCATTTTTCTTCCTGTAAAGGACAGATCTTAGTAGATAATTGTAAGTACGAAGGGCTGATGGACGATCCCATCAATGTCCATGGTATTTATGTTAAAGTGATTAAAAAATTAGGTACAAACCAACTCCTCTGTAGATTTATGGAGCGTATGAGTGTAGGTATGGTATGGGCAAGGAAGGGCGATCATATTGGATTTACAGATAATGCATCACTAAAGACTTTAGGGAAAGCAAGTGTAACTGCATTTAAACAAATAAGTACCACAGATTTTGAAATTACTTTAACTACTGCCATTCCGATATACGTTAAAGAGGGTCTCGGACTTGAAAATCTAACTTGGACACCCAGTGCAACAATTCGAAATTCTACGTTTGAAAGTTGCCGTGCAAGGGGGATTTTGGTAACCACACCTAAGGATGTATTGATAGAAAACAACATTTTTAGATCCAGTGGCTCAGCCATTCTCATCGCAGGTGATGTGAATTCATGGTATGAATCAGGTGCGGTAAGTAATGTAGTAATTAAAGGAAATACATTCCTTGCACCAGTACTTACTTCAAATTACCAGTTCAGCGAAGCGATCATCAGTATTTTTCCAGAAATACCTATTATGAACCAGTCTACACCAACATACCATCGAAACATTCAGATTATCAATAACAACTTTAATCCATACGATTACCCCATCTTATTTGCACAATCTGTACAAGGCCTAATATTTGAAAATAATACACTTACAAGAAGTTACGATTTCAGCCCTTTTCACAAAAGAAAAGTAGGTTTTTCTCTGATCGGTTGTAAGGCGGTCGAAATACGGAACAATAAAATAGACCAAAACCTGCTCGGCAAGAATATTTCTATCCAGCATATGCAGAAAAGCGATGTATCATTAATACAACCAGAACTTTATTTTGATAAATAACACTAATTATATGTCTAAACCCAGCAAAATAGTATTTTACAACCTAGCAGTTTTTGTATGCCTCACCCTAAGCTGTGCTAGTAATTCAGCGCTTGCGCAGGATATCAAACTCACTTATTTTCCGATAACCTATACTACCCAACGCATCGGACAGCTTAGCCTGAGCCATGAGCCGGGCGGACGCTTACCGCAAATCGGTGCCCGAAAATTTGCATACGGCATCAATATAGCTTCAAACAGTTACATTACTTATATCCTGGATGGAAAATATTCGAGGTTTAAAAGCTGGGTTGGAGTTGAAAAAAATGGGAAGGGACCGGAAACAGCAAAGGTGAAGTTCCAGGTATTTGGCGACGGGAATAAATTATATGATAGCGGTACAATGGAGGCAATAACGACTGCAAAGCAGCTGGACCTGGATGTTAGCCATATTAAAGAGCTTGAACTCCGTGTTGTGGATGCCGAAATCGGGGGCTATCCAACCAGCAAGATCAGAAGTCAGCTGTTGGTTAACTGGGCGGAACCGCAGTTGACTGAGGCTGTGGAACAGCTGCAAAAGCCAGCAGCTTCGAAAGTAGCCTACCAAATCAAAGGAGGGAATGGGCTTTCGCTTCAATTTGACGAAAACGGAAAAATTACCGGAGCGGTATCAGCAGGAAATAAACTGGCCCTTGCCGGAAGTACGTTGCTTACCAGGTGTAAGGAACTCCGCCTGCTGAGTGCGAAAAAGCTGGATGCCGGGGCATTGTCCTTTACCCGTCTTTTCGAAGACGAAAAAGGCAACCAGTGTGAGGTAACGGATACCTATACACCAACATCGAACTCGATCCGCTGGGACATTGAAATTTACGGAAAAGGAAAACCATGGAGTACAACAATTGTTTCCTCCATTTATTATCCGGTAAATAAGGATACCCGGTTCTGGACAGCCTGGTCCAATCCCGATTTAGCAGGTCCGGGTGTTTCAAATAATGACCTGGTTAAACCTTTCTGGAGCGATCCACTTGAAGTTCGGCCTATGATGAACAGTTCAAGATGGTACGGGGGAAATCCCAGTACCTTAGTGCCTACATCCGGCGACCTCTTTACCATCCCACAGGCTTGTATCATTGATCAAAAAACTGGCTACGCCATCAGCCTGGTCCAGTCCCCTGAAGACAAATTGCTGTATATGAAACTAATCACCACTGGTGACGGGACTGTGGAATTTCAGCGGCGCCATCACCGCATTGGAGGTGGAAACAAGCTGAAGTTCTCCATGGACCTGGTTAGCCATAAAGGCGATTGGAAAAGTAGCTTGAACTGGACGGTGAAAAGATACCCGGATTATTTTGAACCGCTGGCTGCAAATGCCCAGCAGGTTGGGGGTGCTGCCGCTTATTCAAGCTGGGAAGGCGAAATTGAGACAGAGAAATTAAAGAAAATGGCATTTAAATTTAACTGGAAGGCCAGCTTCGATTTTCCATATATGGGCATGTTCCTTCCACCGGCGGAAAAATGGAAAACTTTTGCAACTTCTGCCGAAGCTGCGAAAAATCCTGGCGCAGACGTTCCTTATGTTGGGGCTACAACCTCCAGGAAGCAACTGGAGGGATATTCAGCGTGGATGAAAAAGAATGGTTTTCATGTACTCAATTACTTCAATGTAACAGAATTCGGTACAAAAGTTAAAGGACCGGAAAGTGTTGATCCTGCTGTGAAGGAGGAAGACCTCTGGAAGGATGGCAACAATTTCCTTCACCGTAAAATTGCTGACGGCATTTTGTATGACCAGACGGGGAGCATGGCCTATTACCGTACCTGGGGCGATGCCATTATCATGGACCCGGCAGGAAAAAATTATAAGCAGTTCATTTTAGACCAGGCTCAGCGCCACATCGATTACCTGCCATCCTCAGCCGGTATCTGTATTGACAGGATGGATTGGTTAATTTATTTCAATGTGCATGCCGATGATGGAACCACCTGGTTTGAAGATAAGCCGGCACGTTCTTTATTAAATTCCTGGAAGGGCTTAATGGATGAAATTGGCCCGATCTTTCATAAACAGGGCAAATCCGTTTTTGTAAATCCCATTTTAACCATGCGGCTGGATCTTATGAAAAATGCTGATGGTATCTATAGTGAATACAATGAGATGGGGCCTGGACTCAATTCCTGTGTGTTTCTGGGGATGCGCAAGCCTGTTGCCGCATGGACCTGGAACGAATATTCGTTAAAGCCAGATCCGGACTATTACTTTCAGCGCTTTTTATACCTGGGTGTGTTCCCCTCAGCACCCGTTCCTGATAATAACCACGAGATTAAGCCAGGTGAGTTTGCCGATTACTGGTACCTCAGGTACGGACCACTTTTCAATGACATTATGGGAAAGAAATGGGTACTGGAACCAGATGTATATGAAATTATTGATCGTGAAGCCAAGGCCAATTTATTTGAGGTTGAAAATGGTTATGCCCTGCCAGTTGTGATGGCCAGGAAAGGGATGTCTTCGGTAGACTTGTCCATTGACCTTTCTAAGCTGAAGCTATCCGGGAATTACACCATAGACGTATTACTCCCCGGAAGCGAAAGCCCTGTAGTGATCAATACCACTAAATTAATAAAAGGCAAAAATATAATTCAGATCCCCATCCAGAGCCAGTGTGCCCTTGTACGGATAAAAAATAACAACTAAAACTAAAAAATAAACGATAACAATTATGATTGATGATCTGGCATTAAGCTTTCCTGAACAACTGGATGTTGTAAAAAATAATTTGATCAGACAAACAGCATTGCTGAAACAAGTGGCGAGCGTATATGCTGACGCACTTGGAAGCGGGGGGCTGGTCCACATTTATGCCAATGGACATTCCAGGGTTACTGTTGAAGAAACCACAGTCCGGATGGGTGCATTGACCGGGTTTCATCCGCTTTTATCCGGCGGCCTGACTACATTTACGGATGTGATCGGTTCCAATGGTTTGAGAATGTGCCAGTTCTTTGAAAAAGTAGAGGGGAGCGGTAAACAGCAGCTGGCCGAAGTAGATTTTGGGCCTAATGACGTGCTATTGGTAGTGACTGCTACCGGAACTACCATTGCAGCCGTCGATATAGCGCTTGAATTTAATAAGCAGTATCCGGAATTACCCCTGGTTGCGCTGGCTTCTGCTGAGCAGTCGCAACAGGCCCCTGTAAAACATTCCTCCGGTTTAAACCTCTGGCATGTGGTCAAGGCGGCTAAAAATGGCTACTTTATTGATAATGGCATGCCATCAGGTGATTTAACTGTAGGTGTGAACGGACAAACCGGAACTTATCAGGTTTGCCCTTTAAGCTCAATTGGCGCACTTGCGGTAACGCAGTCGCTCAACGAGTTGACCATTAAAGAGCTTGACCGCAGAGGCATCGCACATCCGGTGCTCCGCAATATGCACCTGGACAATACCGCCGATAATTATGACTCCTGGCTCCGTGACCAAAGGAAAAGATACGCAATGGCCAAACATCATCCGCAGGCAGTAAAACCAAATATTTAGGCTGAAATGGTGAAAGATCGTGTACTCCTGGTTACTGCCTCATCTGGTATTGGGGCAGCAACCATTAAGCTTGCCCTGCAGCAGGGAGCGAAGGTTTTTTATACAGCCAGAACGGAGCAGTCTTGCCGGGTGTTTCAGGAGGAATTGAATGCTTCAGGTTTGGAGGCTGCCTATCTGGCGGGAGACCTTACAGATCCTGACGCAGCTGGAAAACTGGTTGAAGGCTGTCTGGCAAAATACGGCAGAATAGACGGGTTATTCAATGTTGCCGGCATCAGCGGCAGGAGATTTGGTGACGGGCCTGCACATGAGTGCACAGATGAAGGATGGACAATTACGCTTCAGACCAATGTAGATACGCAGTTTCGCATGTGCCGTGAGGTGCTGAAGGTGATGTTGGCACAAGATCCGGACGAGCAGGGCCTGCGCGGCTGCATCCTGAATATGGCGAGTATACTGGGCATCGATCCGGAACCCAAATACTTCTCCACCATTGCATATGCAGCATCTAAGGGTGCTATTTTAAGCATGACCAGGACCATGGCGGCCTGTTATGCCAGACAAGGCATCAGGGTCAATGCCATTGCTCCGGGCCTGGCGATAACAAAAATGAGTGAAAGAGCGGCTCAGGATGCAGAAATAATAGAATTTATGAAACAAAAACAACCATTAACAGGACGGATAATGGAAGCCAGCGAAATTGCCGGCCCCGCACTGTTTTTGTTAAGTGGCCAATCTGCGGTTATTACGGGAGAAACGTTGATAACTGCGGCGGGCTGGGATTTAGTGTAAAGAGAAATGGATACAATAACATATCAAAAACAAATATCAGCAGCGGGAAGGTTTGACGTCATCGTAGTTGGCGCGGGTTCTGCCGGGGCAACAGCGGCAATCGCTTCGGCACGTGCCGGGGCGAAGACCCTGTTGATTGACAGGCTGCCTTTCCTTGGTGGCACAAGTACCGCTGTGCTGGATACTTTCTATGGTTATTACACTCCCGGATCAGCTGCGGTTAAAGTGGTTGGTGGCCTGGCAGATGATGTAGTAACCGGGCTAAACGCCTACAATGCGGCTTTTGAGCGGCCAAATACCTTTGGTGCAGGAACTGGAATTACTTATCACCCGGAGTACCTGAAAGTAGTGTGGGAAAATCTGGTGAAAGCTTCCGGATGCCAGGTGCTGCTGAATGCATGGGTACAAGATGTTTTCCGGGAAAATGGCCGGATCACAGGATTGTTGATAGCAACCAAAACCGGATTGTCATTCTTCCGGGCCGCATTTGTGATCGATGCCTCCGGGGACGCAGACGTTTGCTATTATGGTGGTTTCCCATTTGAACTGGCAGGAGAAACAGATCCTGCCCAAACCTTAACCACCACATTTAAAATGGTAAATGTGGACCTGGCTAAACGCAGGCAGGTGGCTAAGAACGACATCAACGCGATGATGGCCGAAGCGGCATCTGGCGGAAAGTATAACCTGCCCCGTAAGGAAGGAAGTGACCATATCACCCCAGTAGACCACATGACTGCCACCATAATGACCAGGCTAAAGTCCTACGAAAGCAGAAATGGAAAAATTATCAATGCCACCGATCCGGAATTATGGAGTACTGCAGAAATGGAAGGGAGATTACAGGCCATAGAATACATCAGGTTCTTAAAAGATTTTGTTCCTGGTTACGAAAAGGCAGAACTTTCTACTTTTGGCTTTCAGATCGGTGTGCGGGAAACCAGACGAATAACAGGGCATTATCGGTTAACGAGCGAGGATGTACTGTCTGCCAGGCAATTTGATGACCAGATTGGTTTATGTGGGGCACCAATGGAAGACCACCATGACGGGGCTGATACAAAATGGCAATACCTTCCTGAGGGCAGTTGCGTGGGGATACCTTACCGTACGCTGATCCCAAAGGAGAGCGAAAATTTACTCGTGGCTGGACGATGCTTTTCTGCGAGCCATGTGGCACACAGCAGCGTAAGATCTATGGCCCAGTGCATGGTGATGGGCGAGGCGGCTGGTGTTGCTGCGGCCATGGCGGTAAATCAGGGACAAAATACGGCTCAGGTTGACCCAACCGTACTGCGTAAAAAATTAACAGAATCCGGAGCTAAACTAAATTTAAATGGATAACTATTTTCTCACCTTCGACATTGGCGGTACCAGGGTAAAGTACGGTATGGTTTCTCCTTCAGGTAAATTGCTCCGGTCAGGGAGCTTTGCCTCCCCGGTTAATGACGGGGCAGCTATATTTTTTAACATACTGACCAAAAACATAGATAAAATTCTTGCGGAAACTGCTGGTGAACTTGAAGGTATTGGTTTAGGCTTATCGGGTGGCGTTGATCCGGATTTTGGCGTGGTGTTGCTACCCGGAAAATTTAAGGGGCTGGAAGGCTTTCCGGTAGTTAAATTGTTAAGGGAAAGGTATGATTGTCCGGTTATGGCGGATAACGACGGCCGGTTGGCTGCTTATGCCGAAAAATATTACGGGGCGGCGATGGACATTGACTGGGCAGTTGTGGTTACCCTGGGTACGGGCGTCGGATCTGGTGTAATTGTAGATGGTAAAATTTTAATGGACAGGCACCTGCTGTTCGGCACACAACTGGGCCACCTGATTATCAACAAAACAGCTGACCAAACTTGCCTGACCGGAAACCGGGGCACCGGAGAAATCTTCTGTTCCAGCACTGCATTGGCTTTGCAGGTCAAAAGCGCCATACAGCGTGGGATACCATCAATTTTGACAGATCTGTATTTTGAAAATCCGAATGCTATAGATTTTCAAAGTGTTAGTGATGCCTGCAGGGCCGGAGACCGCTTGTGTTTGCAGGAAATGGGCGTGTGGATTGATAATTTATCCATTTTGCTGATTAATGCCGTGCATGCCTATGGGCCGGAAAGAATTATTCTGAGCGGGGGCGCAAGTTTATCGGCCGACCTTTTCCTGGATAAGTTAACGGAGAAAGTTAACAAACAGGTATTCCGCTATTCCTTAAACCAGCCTGTTGAAATCATTGTTTCCTCGATGCAGGACTTTGCAGGCGTGCTGGGTGCAGCAGCCATGATCATTGAAAAATCAAAAATTAAAGCCATATGATGTTCGAATGGATTAATTTAACTTCTGAAGAAATCAACCAGCTGGACAGAAGTCTCCCGGTGATCATCCCCTTAGGCTTAGTAGAAGCACACGGCCCCCACCTGGCGGTAAGTGTTGATATAGATTCCGCAAATTATTTCGCCAGGCAGGTCGCATCTGGCACAGGCGTAATCCTTGCTCCTGGGCTGCCTTACGCTTTCGCCGACGAGATGCGGGAATATCCCGGCACACTGGGCATATCAGCAACAACTTTTATGTCGGTCATCAGCGATCTGTGCATCCGCCTCTGCCAGCAGGGTTTCCTGAAAATAATTTTTATTACCGGTCATGGCGCCAACAAAGCCCCCTGCGAATTGGCTTTTTACAAGGTCTGGGAGCAATATCCAAAATTTAAGGGTGTCTGCTGGAACTGGTGGTCAGATTGCGGGATCACAGGGATCCATCATGCTGATAAAGGTGAAACAGAAGTGGCTGCTGCTATCGGTACCATTATTTATAAAGACAGAATTAAGGACTTTCAGGTTAAAAAGCCATGGCACGCCATCAGATCGAGACATGAGCTTGATCCGGCGTCTGGTGGCATAAACGGAAAACCAAGTGAAATGAGTATAGAAAATGGAAAAAAGGTGGTCGCGACAGCACTGGCGGTGTTAACCGAAAAAGTACTGGCGGCTAAAAATGATTAAGGCATGAGAAAAATATCATTTGAAAAAATTCTGCCTGCAGTTACCATTGATCAGCCTGACAAGGCCATATTAGTTGCTGAAGCGCTAATTGCAGGAGGCTTAAACCAGTTGGAAATTACTTTCCGCACCAGCTCAACAATAAAATCGATTACAGCAATCCGTGAAAACTATCCCCACTTGTTAGTTGGCGCGGGTACAATACTGACCATTGAGCAGCTCTATCAAGCTAAAGATTCTGGTGCTGCATTTGGGCTGTCACCAGGCTTAAACCCAAAGATCATAGCAAAAGCAGATAAAATCAACTTTCCATTTATTCCAGGGGTGATGACCCCATCAGAAATAGAACTGGCATTAGCGTTAGGCTGTAAATTAATGAAGCTGTTTCCGGCAGGTAACCTGGGAGGTATTGGAATGATCAATGCCCTGAATGGGCCCTATCTGCATACAGGTATCCAATTTATCCCGATGGGGGGTATTAATGTGAACAATATGAATGATTATCTGTCCATAGGAAATGTGTTGGCTATCGGAGGTTCTTGGCTAGCGTCTGAGGCTTTAGTGAATCAGGCCGCCTATGCGCGGATTACCGCAAATACCAAAGAAGCAATGGCAAAGTTAGCTCAATAATAGATTTGGACACTATGACTAACCTTACCAACGGACAGTAATACATCCTACCTTTGATAAAGACACCGTAGAAATAGTAAAGTGGATGCCGAATATTAATAAAATGGGACTCAGACTATGGGTAAATGCGTTGTGGCCAAACCATAATGGAGGGCATGATGACGATAGAGCTGTGGAGATGAATGAACCTGACCAATCCTGGGGATGGTTAATAAATAATGGAGCAAATATTATCCAAACAGACAGGCCAAAACAATTGCTAGAATATTTAAGGAAGAAAAAATTGCATCAATAATCATTATCTATCTTGATTGCCACAAAATTAATTAACAGTTACCGGAAAATACATCCTGATCCGCTAAAGATTAAAAAAGAAATCACATGAGTTGATATATTTAACCGAACCAGAACTAAATTTTAATTTATGAAAGTGACCACAAAGCTTTACCAGTTAATTTGTTTAAGCGCCTTAATCGGAATTTCCGGGGCCGGATTTTGTCAGCAAACGAATTGGGACAAAGGGCAAACATTTACAGAAGCTAACGACCCCCTGAGAACAGACAACAAAAACTGGTTACAGGTAAAACCGGGCTTACACAGTTCTTTTGTTACTATTGATCAACGTTATGCTAAATCTGAAGTGCCCAAGGTTAAGATGGAGCGGTCAGCGCAGGTAGTAGGATGGAGAGGAGAACGTTTGTCGGTCCAACTCTTACTCTGGACCGCAGATTCTATTCCCGGGCTGAAAGTAACGGTATCCGATTTTAAATCGAAAAAGGGTAAAACACTCAAATCAATCGCTTATGCCCGGTTCCAACGGTATGTATTAACAGACGAATACGGATCTGGTCGGGCTTGCGGAAAACGCAACGCTGCAGATTTCCCCAGTTCTTTATCTGCAGATATGCTGGACGATCTCTCCTCCTTCAACCTGGAAAGGAAAAAGGTGAGGCCGGTGTGGATTACCATAGAAATTCCCAGAAAAGCAAAGCAAGGCTCCTATTCGGCAACAGTACAGGTTACCAGCCGCCAGGGAAAACAACAGAAACTGAACTTATCCCTGGATGTTATTGGTCAGCTGCTTCCGGAAGTCTCATCATGGAGCTTTCATCTGGATCAATGGCAACACCCCTCAGCAGTTGCCCGGATAAATAAACTACCGGTATGGAGCGGGGCGCATTTCGAGGCCATGAAACCCCAAATTCAGCTCCTGGCAAATGCCGGTCAGAAAGTGATTACGGCTACGTTGAACAAAGATCCCTGGCATGTGCAAACTTTTGACCCTTATGAGGATATGATCATCTGGACAAAGGAAAAGGATGGAAGCTGGTCGTATAATTATCGGGTTTTCGATAAATGGGTGTCTTTTATGATGGGGCTTGGGATCAAGAAGATGATCAACTGCTATTCTATTGTTCCCTGGAATAATGAAATCCATTATAAAGATGCCATCACTAGCAAGTTTGTAAACGTAGTAGCCAAGCCCGGCACCCAAGCATTTACCGATATGTGGGAACCTTTCCTGAAAGATTTTGCAAAGCATCTGGAACAAAAAGGCTGGCTCGAAATTACGAACATAGCCCTGGATGAAAGGAATAAGGAGGATATGGGCTTGGCATTTGCGCTTATAGAAAAGGTAGCCCCCAAGCTTGGCGTTGCCTATGCAGATAACCAGAAGACCTATAAGCGTTACACCAACAGTGATGATGTGAGTACCGCGGTCCAACATCCGATCGATGCTAATGATATCGCCGAGCGCAGAAATAAGGGGTTGAACACCACCTTTTATATCTATTGCGGAAATAGCTTTCCCAATCAATTTACTTTTTCCGATCCCGCTGAGTCTGCTTATTTAGGCTGGTATACCCTGGCTACAGGCTATAATGGCGTGTTGCGCTGGGCTTATAATTCCTGGGTGGAAAATCCTTTGATAGATTCCAGGTTCAGAACATGGCCTGCCGGAGACACTTATATTACTTATCCGCAAGCCAGAAGTTCCATCAGATACGAGCGTTTGCTGGAAGGCATCCAGGACTATGAGAAAGTGCTTGTGGTAAAGCACATGCTGGAGCAAAAGAATGACCTTGTTACGTTAAAGAAATTGAATGATGCCATTGATAAATTGAAAAGTTATTCCCGCTATGATGGCTGGAACAGCGATCTGAATACAGCAAAACAACTGCTCAACAGCATTTCAGTATCCTTGTCTAAATAGCACATAAAAAGCCTGCTGTCATTAGATAAGCAGGCTTTATATTATCAATGGCTTAATATTGGCAAATGGAATTTTGTCTTGTACATTTAAACCAATTCTGTTATAGCTTGTTCAATTTCATATACGGTAAAATATTTAGATGTTTCCGTATCCAATGGTATGGCCTGGGGCCTTGATGAGAAGACATTTTAAGGTCTTTGAATTAAAAAAGCAGCCTCTGGCCGGATGTAGATGAAAACTAGCAGTTAGACATCCTTTTAAACAAGAACAGGTTGAAGTAATTACGGCAGCAACTTTAAAAGACGGCACAGTGATGCATTGGAAATTTATGATGGTAACTAAAAAAAATAGGTGAACATGCTGATGGTGAGATTATTAAGATAAGTCTGATTAATAATAGCGGATATAAAGTAGACATCATTAATTATGGTGCCATTATACAAGGAATATTTATGCCTGATGCATATGGCAATATCGAAAATTTAGTTTTGTCTTATCCCGACGTGACTGATTATTACAACGACCAGCACTACATTGGGGCGGTAGTGGGGCGCTACGCCAACCGTATCGCAGGGGGTAAATTAAATGTAGGGGACGCTATGTTTCAACTTGGCTTAAATGAAAATGTAGTGCACCATTTGCATGGCGGAAAAAATGGGTTTCATAAAAAATTATGGCATATTCAGAGAACCCTGATTACAAAAAACTGCTCTTTTTTGGAACTCACTTTGTTTAGTCCACATATGGAAGAAGGTTACCCGGGAAATGTGCGGGTAACTGTAACCTATACCTTAAATGATGCGAATGAATTAACCATCCGCTACCAGGCAATAACTGATTTGGACACTGTGATTAACCTTACTAATCACAGTTATTTTAATCTTTCAGGTGGTAAACGCGATATTTCTGGTCATTCGCTCAGAATAGCTGCCAAAATTATACTCCAGCTGATGAAACTAATATTCCATTAGGAACAGTTGAACAGGTAAAAAATACGATGTATGATTTGCGTCAACCGGTGACAATAAAAACAATTATGCATCAAATCCCCACTGCAAATTACTGTCTGGCCAATAGCTCAAATCTAATGCTTGCGGCAATTTTAAAAGATCCGTTAAGCGGCAGAGGTATGGAAGTAAGCACTACCGCACCAGGTTTACAATTGTATTGTGGCAACTATTTAGCCGGCAAATTTATGCCATTTACAGGCATTTGCTTAGAACCGCAATATTATCCTGATTCACCAAATCATGCTGAGTTTCCAAGCAC
Organism: Pedobacter heparinus; assembly: GCF_032678725.1. Classification (GTDB taxonomy): domain Bacteria; phylum Bacteroidota; class Bacteroidia; order Sphingobacteriales; family Sphingobacteriaceae; genus Pedobacter; species Pedobacter heparinus_A. Next base: position 13,434 of record NZ_JAVTSC010000021.1, on the reverse strand, counting down.
TTTTTTGAAAATCGGACAAAAATACGATGAGCAAACGTGCTATAAATTTTATCATTCTGATAGTAATTAAGCACAAATAGATAATTACCCCATTCGGCATTTTTCGCTATCGCTCTCAAAAAGCAAGGCTTATAGTTATTTGTCATATCAGCAGCGGCACAGTCAACTTTTAAACTACGGATAAGCTCATATTCTCTGCCATTCAGGTTGATCCGAATTGACTCTATCTCTTTTAATTGATTTTGTTAAAACACCGTAAGTATAACTCCTTTTTTTCTCAGACATTAGCAGCACAATCCAATACATCCAGAAGAAACTGTACAGTTAAATTTCTAATTTTTATCTTGAGGAACCCAGAATAAGGTTGGATGGCAAGGCCAAGAAGTTCATCAAGGATTTCTTTTGACTTTAAAGATCCTTTAAATAACCTACTAGGAATATTTAACAATGCGGTTTCAAAAAATGATGCTTCTTCATCATTAAAGCCTAAAAATCGTCCATTGCCCGCGATTTTGATTTGAAACAAGTACAATACACTTTTATCTTTCGGTTTTCCTAATGTGCTATATAGCTCATTAGGAAAAATGATAAATATATCTTCGCCTTCTAAAGCATACTTTGCATCTCCTACTTCATAAATCTGACTGCCTTTATCCAAATAACAAATTCCCATTATATCTGAATTCGTTTGGCCATCGAATGTCTGAATTTTATTATTAGAATATTTCTCCAGCCTAACAATTTCTTCTATTCCCAGATGATCAAAATTTACAATAATTTTTTTCGAGGTGCTATTTGTATCAATTCCCGTGTTCAATTTTGTACTGTAATTTTAGTGCACAATATTAAATGACTTTAAATTAAGGCGAGCTAATTTTCAGTTGAAACTATAAAGCTTGTCTTTAAACTTTCATCGGGCGATATCAGGATATTCATTACGTTAATTTTAAAGTTAATTTGTTTAGGATATTGCCACATCGCCCTTATTGTTAATTCTGTTTCCTTATGGGGTGCAAGGATTATCTGTCCCAATGAATAAGTTTCCAATGTAAAGGGGCCTGATGTTTGAAGTTTAAAAGGAATATCGCTGTCATTAAATAGCTTGACCACCAAAATTGGCTCATCCCTTAGCTTACGCCGTTCTGCTTTTACCTTGATAGCAGCCTTAAAAAATGATTCAGCCTCTACTTGTCTGGCTATCAGATAATCATCAAAATATAAAGCTGTTCTCCGAGCTAATAGTGCTTCTTTTATGCCCGCTTCAGTTTTTTCCTTCGCAAAAACCAATGTCATAGGGCGATGAGTTTTAGCGTATCTTGGATACATATCGTTATGCTCATCAGTATTACATAGCATTGTCAGGTTATATTTCATAGCCAACCTATGTGCTGTTACATTATAAATGCCTGAATTAACTACTTCAATGCCTTTTAGTATATTTTTTTGAAGGAGTTCCTTGTGAAAATTTGTAAAAACTGCAGTATCATGCACAACCCATGCAGGCATATTACCAGGATGATTATATACCACAAAAGCATCTTGCTTTTGTGCAGCCAGAAAAGGTGCTAACAAATCAGCATGAGTTGGGTTATCCTTCATGATAAATTGCTTCTTGCTTATCTTCATATAATCAAATGGTAAATTTGAGTCTTTTAAAAATAATGCATTGTTATGATATGGCGGTACCCTGGGAGATATCTCAGCACCTTTAATAATTAAGATATTTTTTCCTTCGGCGTACTCAGATGCTAAATCATATGATCTGTTTAAATCCTTCTTGATATCATCAGGGGAGCCTTCATAATCGGTATGTTCAGTAAGTGATATGGCATCCAGATCATCACGTAAAGCCTCAAATACGCGAAATGTAGGCCATACATGTCCGTCAGAAAACACCGTATGCATATGGAAATCGCATTTTAACGTTTTGTATCCAGGTATGTCAGGCAACAACACACGCCGTTGTAATTCTTTTGCATCCTGGATTTGTGCAGATGTGATACTGATTGGCCCGAACAATAAAAAGTAAAGTATTAAACAATTTTTCATTTATTTAAATTAAGTAATTCTCTATTTATGCTTATATATGGTTTCAAGGGAACAGAAACAACAATTGTAATTTACCCATAACATTTTATAGTTAATGAAATTTATTTCCTGTTGTATTAAACTTAGTAAATCGGGTTTTGCGTATAGCCTGCCAGGTCACGCTGAACCTGTGGTATCGGGTAGTAAAGTAAATGGTTGCGTCCGGCCAGTGTGGTTAGTAAATCCGTTCTCCCGGTTCTTTTAATGTCATACCACCAATGCCCTTCAGTATAAAATTCCCGTCGGTTTTCATTTAATACAAGATTTTGATATTGGGTTGGATTCAAAGCAGCTACCGATGCCTGGCTTGGGGACATGGCATACCGGGATGCAAAATATGGTGTAAGCGTAGCAGCACCATTAGCCGCACCCTGTGCTTCCGCTTTGATCAGGTACATTTCAGCTAAACGTGAAAGTACAATAGGTGCAGCGTTCGGATTTGCCGAGACGGCTAGTTGTTGTCCGGCCCTTCCGTTCGAGTATTTGATAATCCGTGTTTTATCTGCGATAAATGTTGCTGTCTTTCTCTTATCATCCGTCTTTATCACTGGCGATGTTTGGTCGGAAAACAGGTTGTTGTAAATAAAATCAGTAGGAGAAAATGTCCAGGAAGCCTTGGTATCATTTGTAAAACCATATAAAATATGGGTATTTGCAGGGCTGTTATTGGCCAGTGCAAATATGGTTTCTTTGCTGGTAGATCCGGAAACAAATATACTGGAATAGGATGTGGCATCAGTTGCCAGTGCAAATCTGTTGCTGCTAAAATTGATGACAGAATCGGCATAAAGCGCGGCAGCTGTAAGATCATTTGTTGCCAGTGACACCTTTGCAATTAATGCTTTTACAGCCTGGTCCGATACATAGAAATTGTTGGTAAACGGGCCTACCAATGATCTTGAAGCGCGAAGGTCGGCTTTGATCTGTGCCCAGACAGCAGCTTCGGTAGACCGCTGAACCGCTTCGTTGGTATTTTTTAACAAGATAGGCACCCCGCCCCACCTGGTAACCAGGTAATAATACATCAGGGCCCTGAAATACAAAGCTTCTCCTTTATAAGACTTTGTGGCTGCTGTCGCATTGTTACCTAAATTGTCTGCCGATTCAATTAAAAAATTAATGGTACTGATCCCATTATAAGCATTTTGCCATAGGGTAGCAACATCTGCATCTGTAGGTGTTAAACCAACAGGATCGATCAACGCGGGCACCGCAGGGCCTGCCTGAAGATTTTCACCTCTCCTGTCAAAATCAAAATAGAAGCTAAATGCCACGTCTTCCATCCTGGAATACATACCTGTTCTTAACTGTGCAATATCATTAACACCCAAAGAACCCTCTGGAATTGCATTTTGAGGAGAAACGTTTAATTCTTTGCCACAGCCACAGATCATAATACTGATGGTCAATGCACTGAAAAATATAAATTTATAAGTATTCATATCGTCTATTTTTAGGTCTTAAAATTTGATATTTATGCCCAGGATAAAAGTTCTGAGGGCGGGCTGAAGTCCAAAGTCAACCCCATAATTTGGGTCACCCGGATTGGTCACATAAGACTGTTCAGGATCGTAACCATCATACTTTGTCAATGTCCACAAATTATCAACTGAAGTATATATCCTGATGGATTCAACTTTTAATTTGTTTAAAATTGCCGCAGGCAATTGATACCCCAGGGTCATAGTTTTGATGCGCAGATAAGAGGCATCCTGCAAAAAGTGGCTGGAAGGTTCCTGGTTGTATCCATTCGTGTACCCGGTTGAAAAACCACCCATTATTGCCCTCGGCATAAAATTGCTTGTGCCAGGACCTTTCCAGTAATGTGTTGCAGCATACTCGTCAATATTGGAAAACTGGATAGCTGTGCCTCCGCCGGGAATCACCACCGATGAAAAAGTATTTCCAAGGGTCTGGGATCCTTCCGGCCCACCCCCTTTCCAGTTGGCAAAAACCTTCGCGCCAACCGAGTATTGGGCAAATACATTCAGATCAAAGCCTTTATAGCTTAATGAGCTGGTAAAACCCCCATACAAGTCAGGTGTGGCTTTGCCAACATATTGCCTGTCTGCCGCCGAAATGTCTCCATCTCCGTTCACGTCCTGGTAAATAATGTCACCGGCCCGTATACCCTTGGCCAATAATTTTGCAGGCACCTCAGTGTCATACTGATAAATACCGGTTTGCTTAAGTAAATAAAACGCACTGATCGGTTTTCCGTTTATGAGCGCGTGAATACCAGATCCGCCCGCAAGTACTGTACTTCCCGCGCCCGGAATCACAAACTGATTGCTCCCGTCATATAGGGAAAGAAGTTTATTGCTTACAATAGATATATTAGCAGATACATCCCATTTGAGTTCCCCCTGCAATATTTTTGAATTTATCCCAAGCTCAAAACCCTTATTTTGAAGCGCACCTATATTAGCGGCCACGGTACTATAGCCGGTAGTGGCATAAACAGGTTTATTGTATAAAAGATTGGTGGTTTTCTGATAGAAATAATCGGCAGTTAATCCTACTCTACCATTAAAAATTTCAACATCCAACCCAAGGTTAAACTGTTTGCCTTTTTCCCAGGTCACATTTTGGGCAATCTGCGACAGCCTTAGTCCGCCCTGGTTATTATAGGAGTTACCCCCCGAAACCAGCGATTGGTTTGCATAGTAACCGATGCCCGCCTGGCTGCCCGTTACCCCATAGCTTGTCCGCAGCTTTAAATCTGAAAACAGGCTACCAAAGGAACTTTCTTTCATAAAAGATTCGTTGATGAGCTGCCAACCCAATGAAAATGAAGGAAATACCCCGTACCGTTTGCTTTCAGAAAAAACCGAAGAGCCATCGTATCGTAAACTGCCGTTAAAAATAAAGCGCTTGTCAAATACCAGCGTCATCCTTCCGAAATAACTGTCCAAAGCATAGGTATCATAAGTAATCACATCCGGAAAAATATTGGTCCCTGCATTTACTGCATCAAGGTTTTCAGACGGAAAGGCCTGGTTAGCATAATTGCTGCTGTACATTCCTGATTTATCATTTACATACTTTTCGAAAGAATGGCCTGCAAGTACTGTATAATCCAGTTTTCCTATGTTGTTTTTATAATTTAAAACATTATCGATCACATATTTATATTGAATATTCCGGTTTTCCAGCACAGCTCCATTACCCGCGGTTACGTTTCTGGCAGCCATTTTAGCGGTCAGCTTTTTATTGTTGATGAATAAATTGCCATAACCACTAACAGAAGGTGTAAAAGTTAAGCCTTTTAAAGGCTTAAGGTCCAGGCTAACCCGGCCTATTATTTCAGAACTTCTTTGTTTCCAGATTTCTTCATTTACGATCATTACCGGATTATGGTTCCTGATTCCGTCAATCCCCGCAACAGTATAATTACCATCATCCAGGTAGGGTGCATACCAGGGCTGCTCTGTTCTGGTATAATAAAGTGGTTTTAAACTTGTACTGGTTTCTTCCAGTAACCTTTGAGGGGTATAGGAACCGGATAAACTGGCATGAAAAGTGGCGTATTTATTGGCAACATGGTTTGCATTTAACCGATAATTGTACTGTTCGTAATGGCTGTTTTTTAGGATACCCTGCTGCGTATAGGCACCGAATGAAGTAAACACATTGGTTGTACTGTTCCCACCCGAGAGGTTAAGCTCCAGCCTCGAATTAAACGCTGAATTTCGGGTAATGTATTCCCCCCAGTCAACATCTAAAGGATTTGGCGGTATATACAGGCTCATATTCGTGCCTTTCTGCGCATTGTAATTGCTAACAGCATCCTGCATTACACTGATATACTGGGCAGTATTGGCAACCGGGATATCATTATGAATGTTACCTTTACCGGCTAAATAGTTTAACCCTACCTTTGTCTTTCCTTCCTTACCGGATTTAGTGGTAACGATGATCACCCCACCGTTGGCCCTTGAGCCATATATTGCAGAGGCAGCAGCATCTTTTAAAGCCTCGATAGACTCAATATCACCGGGGTTAAGGTTTGGGGTAACATCAAACGGTACACCATCCACAACATATAACGGAGAACTCCCTCCACTAATGGAAGATACTCCGCGTACTTGTACAATGGCCTTTGTACCGGGTGTTCCCGATGGAGTCAGTATGTTTACACCGGTAGTGCGCCCCTGCAATAATTTTATAGGGTCGTTTATGGCACCTTTATCAATTTTATCAGGTTTTATAGAAGCGATTGATGAGCTTACCTCAAGCTTTCGCTGACTGCCATAGCCAACAATCACTACCTGGTTTAACTCTTTACTGTCCCCGATAAGCTTTATCATTATGGAATTACTACCATTCACAGGCACTTTGTAACCAGATAAGGTTTGGGTTTCGTAGCCTATACTGCTAAAAGTAAAGCTATAGGTGCCATCAACAGGCAATTTAAAGAACTTGAACATGCCATTCGAATCGGTTTGTGCCCCGGATGTCAAGTTTGTAAGTGAATTTTTAGCCAGGACTGAAACAAAAGGCAAGGCCTTTCCAGATTCATCGCGGACCACGCCGTTCACACTTCCCGTTCTTTCCTGTGAAAAGGAAGCCAAAGAATAGCATAGCAACAGTACAATGTAAATCCATCTGTTGTGGTAGTTAAATGGTAAGTTTGTTTTCATTTGATTTATAATTTACATGTTTTTGGGCAAAAGGATTCCTGTTACCATGTGGTTGTTTAAAGCAATGAATGATCTTCAACCCTCTGCTGACAGTAAGCAGCAGAGGGATTTGAATATTATTTTAAATTATTTTGGGACAACCACCAGCACATTTGTTAAAGAAATCCGCTGACGGGCATATGGGGTTGTTGGCCATGGCAGTGGCCCTGAATGCCAGTTAGGATAATTTACAACTCCTAATCCGCCACTGACCCCTCCATTGTCGCCATAACCCTTTATGGCCATAGTTGTTGATCCGCCGCCATCAAAATTTAAAGCATATTTTGGGTTAAAATAAAGCTGCAGGAACATTGTTAAGTCCTGGACAGTTAACCCTACATCTGGAGTATTGTGACCGTCAACGGTGACGAGCATAATCCGGTTATTATCGAGTACAGCAATAGCCGTTCTGGGAAATGCATATCGCATTGTTAATCCTTGCTTAGTTCCAGGATACCCACTATAATAGCTAGTATCTAATCCAACTAGTGTATGGTTATTAACGAGCAATGGTGACCCAGAAATCATATTGGAATAAGAAGAATAAGCACTGCCATCATAAACATGAGGATGTACTGTCATATTGGCCCTACTCATTCCAAACACATTTGTACTAAAATCCCAATGAAACTCTGCTTCATGAATCCACCAATATTGACTCAAATAGGAAACGTTATTATCCCAAACTACACCATCGGCGTCGACAACTTTACTACCATTAAGTCTGATGTAAGATGCATGATAATCGAAGTCAGAAGTACTGGTGTCGCTCGAACCACGATTTCCAAAAGTACCATTTATAGCAGCTATTGCACCAGGCACAGGGTTAGCCAGATTCGTAACCGTAGTCGCACTCGCAAATGCAGCAGTTTTAACAACAAATTTAAACAAACTGGGATCAAGAATAAGCACATGAACATTTTGTGCCTGAGTTAACTGACTGTACCTTGCATAAAATTTGATATTTTTCATTTTATACCAGGTTAATCCAGACGCTAAGGTTGTTGATGTCCAGCCGTTTGTTTTAAGTAAATCACGGGTAGTAGTCGTTAATTTCCTAATGGCATGATTATCCATATCAGCCACAAATAAACTACCTGCCGCATCAATTGTTATTGCTGTTGGAGTACTAAATTTGATAAAATCTCCTTCCCGGGCACCTGCGGTACTGTCGCCGGCAATAGTCGACACGTCACCTCCGGGTGCATATCTTCGTATATTGTGATTTACAATATCGGCCACATATATTGTGCCGCTTGTTGTACAGGCAATACCAAAAGGCTCTCTGAACTTAGCTTTGTTAACCGGCCCATCGATATGTCCGGTATCGGCCACGCCCGCAACAGGAGACGCACCTATGTAGGTGCTCACTACTGCCCCAGGGACAGTAATTTTGCGGATACAGGCATTAAATCTATCTGCTACGTATAAAATCCCACTTGGACCGAAAGTTATGCCACAGGGTTGGTTAAATTTGGCTGCAGTACCAGTTCCGTTGGCAAAACCTGCTATATCTCCAGCAAAAGTGCTTACAGTTCCACCCGATATTTTACGTATTTTGTGGTTGCGTGAATCCGCTACATACACAGTTCCATCACTCGCTATACATAAATCTATTGGCCAATTGAATCTGGCACTGGCAGCGGCACCATTTGCAAATCCTGTGGTACCATCACCTGCAAATGTAGTAACAACACCTGCAGCTGTAATTTTGCGAATGGCTCCGTTATCTCTATCGCATACGTACAGATTATTTGAGGCATCGATTGTCAATTTTATCGGTGAATCAAATTTAGCCGCTGTACCTGTACCATTAACAAAACCCGGCAAGCCGGTTGATGAGCCGGCAAAAACTGATACAGTGCCCGCTGTAGTCATTTTACGGATGACATTGTTATCTCGATCGCAAACGAACATGTTTCCGCCTGAATCAAATACGACACCTTCGGGATTGTTGAATTTTGAAGCTAGGCTAGTACCATTTACAAAACCCGAAGAACCAAGTGTGCCAGCAAAAGTTGCTGCTTTATAAACGGAATCGCTTCCTCCTCCGCCTCCGAAAGCTGATGAAACGTTTGAATAAGCTGGTGCCCTTTCCTTTTCATTTTCGTCTGGAGTAAGCGGCTTTTTGCAGGAATAAATAACTATGGCTGCAACTAATAATAATATTAACTTTTTCATGCTGTTTTTCATTAGTAGATTAATTTCTAGACAATTGAGAGGTTATTACTAATAGTTTAACAATGCGTAAGTAGTCCCTACTTCGACTATTGCTTTTCAGAATGCTTGTTGTAAGTTTCTGTCAATAAAAACCTCCTTTTTTAATTTTTTTTGAATTGTTCTTCATGGATATGATGCGGGTCTTGTACAATATGCTTGTGTTGAAATTTGCCGATGGTAGAACCCTTTTTAGCAAAAAAATATATAAATAAATAGCATGGTATTAATACCCAGTATGCTTTTTGTGGGCTAACCGTGTCACTTAAATGACCGTATATTAAAGGTGTAATCGCGCCGCCGATTACACCCATAATCATCAATGCAGAACCCTGTTTGGTGAACTTACCCAGACCATCAATTGCCAGTGGCCATATAGACGGCCACAATAATGCATTAGAAAAGCCCAACAAGGCAATACACCAAACAGATATCTCCCCTGTAATAAAAATGGATGATAATGATAAGACTAAACCGATAATTGCTGAATATTGAAGTGCCATTTTCTGGCTGATAATTTTTGGTATAGCAAAAGCTCCAAATAAATAGGTTGCCATCATAAATATTAGCGTGTAGGTGGCAAAGAATTTTGCTTCCTTAAAGCTAAATCCTATATGTTGCGCATAATTAATAATTGAATCGATCGCCAGTACCTCAACACTAACACTACAAAAAACAGCAATAGCACCATAAACAAGATATGGGTATTTTAAAACACTAGTTCGGGTATCAATAACTTTCTGATCAGTGTTTTCTTCAATTTCTTCTACATCAGGTAAATGGGAAAAGCTGATCATAATGCAAAGCGCAATAAGTAAAATGGCGATGATTAAATAGGGGATGGCTAACCGGTTTGAAAGTGCATCCAGAACTGCATTTTGCTGCTGAAGAGAAAGGCTTGGCAATGTTTTTTGTAATTGATCTATTTCATCAGGACTCTTTGTAATGGCATGTATTAAGATTAACGGGGCTACAGCACCCGCCACTTTATTGCATATCCCCATGATGCTTATTCGTTTGGCTGCGCTTTCAATAGGGCCTAAAACTGTTATATATGGATTTGAAGCTATTTGTAATAAGGTTAAGCCAGTAGCTTGCACAAATAATCCAATTAAAAACAGCCAATAAATCCTATTCCACGCAGCAGGGATGAAAATCAGGGCTCCAACAGCCATAGTAAGCAGGCCTAAAGACATTCCGTTTTTCAGGCCGGTCTTTTTTAGAACTGCCGAGGCAGGAAACGCCATAACAAAATACGATATGTAAAATGCAAAGGCTACAAGCATCGCTTCTTTATTGTCCAGGTTACAGGCTAACTTAAAGTATGGTATGAGCACAGAATTTATCCAGCTGATAAAGCCAAAAATGAAAAAGAGGATACCAATGATTACGATTGCACGATAGTCATTTTGCTTTTGATTACCAGTTGATTTAATTCTGTTCATTATTCTCATTATTTTTTAAAATCATCATTTCTAACCGTCCTATCAGCCGAATTACCACTACGGCCATGATCAAAATTTTGTGCACGTTCAAATGCTATCATATCAGCTGATCTATAATTGGTAATTAATGCCGGCCTGGATGTAGCTGTAATATTGCCCCTGCTGTAATGGAGGGTTCCGCCATGATGCAGTATACATGAGCCTGGTTTCAATTCAATATAAATACCTTCATCTTCCGAGCATTTGCATACGAGTGCTCCTCCGTTTTTACCTGCATAAGTGTGTGTTCTTAATGGTTGTAAATGTGACCCAGGAACGTACCACATACAACCATTTTCTTTTGTAGCGTAATCCAGGGCGAGCCAACAGCTCAGTGCACGCTTGTCAGGTAGGTTAATCCAGTAGGCCGCATCCTGATGCCATGGCGTTGGGGTATTTGAGTACGGCGCTTTATTTATCAGCATATCGAAATCCATTTTCATATCATTGCTATAAATCTGTTGAGCAATTAATAACGTACGTAAATGATAAGGCATGTCTAATAAATCAGGCACAAAGTCACTGGGCCACATAATTTGAGTGATATTTTCTGTTGTTTTGTTATTGCCAAGGCCGTCACCCAGGTCCGATCGATTTTTGCCAACATCGATAGTGCCATTGAGAAACTGATCATAAATGTGCTTGTATGCTTCGACTTCATCTTTGGTGATGATATCCTCTATGACAAGATAACCTTCATCATTGAAGAAATTGATTTGATCTCTGCTTATGGAAAATGTATTTGTTTTCATGTATTTATCAGTATAATGCTTGTAAAGAAAAAAGTATATTTATATTATATTCGTTACAATCAAATGTAATCAGTATGCTATAGATGCACTTGTACAATAATATTTTAGTACTATGATGAACGTTTATCCTTTAGATACCAGCTCAACAAACGAGAGACAGATTATCAATTTATCTGACTACGGCTTATGCAATGCATTGGTTATTGGGAGGTATAAATACAACTGCGCGCATGCGAAATTGAGCGATCACTATCATGAAAATACAATAGAAATTTGTTATTGCCATAAAGGCAGCCAGGTTTATACTGTTAACAATAACACATATCAGATTAAAGGAGGCGATGTATTTGTTACGTTCCCGAATGAAGTGCATAGTACCGGTGTCTATCCTGAAGAAAAAGGAGTATTGTACTGGCTGCTGATACATGTTCCAGTAAAAAAGAAATTCTTTGAGTACAGTCAACCAGATAGCCGGGCTTTTATTGATGCTTTGATAAATTTACCAAACAGGCATTTTAAAGCTACAGCCGAAATGGGAAAAACACTTGAAAATATTATTAAGGCGGCACAAAAGGATGCTCATAAATTGCAAAAAATAGTTATCCAAAATTTAATAATTTCATTTCTATTCCAAACCATTGAGGCTGCTTCCTGCTTAACCAAAGCACAGCGGCAAATCTCAGATTATACTGCTAAAATTGACCATTTTATAGCTGCCCATTATAAGGAGACCTTATCAATAGAATTAATGTCCAGTATGCTTAATTTATCAGAATCAAGATTTAAATCATGGTTTAAACAAGAATTTGGTGTTCCTCCTTTAGAATTTATCTTACGCAAGCGGATTGAAGAAGCCAAAAGGATTATGGAATTACAAACTGAAGTGACCATGAGCAGTATTGCTTACGATCTCGGATTCTCATCACCACAGCATTTCGCTACTATTTTTAAGCGATACACTCTTTTATCACCTAAAGAATTTAAGGCCACTTTAAAAAAATAGTTTCGATCGTTTTTCCACCATGGCCATCAGCTTTTCCATGGCAGCTGTGTTTTGCGTTTTCCGATTTTCATTGCTGTCAATGCAGTGATGATTTGATCAGAAAGCCCAAACGTCTGAATAGTGTTCTGTTGATAAATGAATTTGCGTTTTATATTCTTTATGCCCCCGCTGATCAGGGTGAAGAAGAAAGTGTGATTACGGCTGCAAGCAAATGCCTTCTGAGCTCATTGATTCCCGGACAATGGATACTGAAGTTAAGATTGATTAACGTCCTTACCGCTACTACTTGTCTTTTTTTTGGCAGGAAACTTCTGCTACAATGCTGTCCAAACTAAATCCACGTCTTCCAGAAGTTCAAATGATGGTGAGCGTTTTTATCATAACAGGAAGTTAGTTTCTTGTTTTGAAAATGTAGCTAATTCTTTAATTGAACAGGAAAAATTATGGTTTTATACCGTGCTGATAAAAACGTTAAATACTTTATTGCCTAAGTTATGAAAAGAAGAACATTCATGTATTTATTTAGTGTTGCAGCCACTGGTCTTCCTTTTTTTATGGCTTTAAGCAGGCTGAAAAGTTGATTACAGCTTTGTAGACCTGAATACTTATCGCTTATATGTAATGAGGCCATGCTCATTGAAATCGGGAAGGCTTACAAAGCAAAGTTTCCTTCCGAAAGCAGTACCAGTCAGTTATTAAACTTGCTTTTAACCGATGACCAGGGAAATAGACTTTCGGCATCCGCTGATGATAGAAGGATGAAATCACTTCTTAGAAAAAAAATTGGGCAGTAGATCGAGAATGGTAAAACAGTTGTTGTCAACGGATGGGTAATATCCGTTACCGAAGCGCGCCAGTGTTCACATTTAACTGATTAACATGTATATTGATGCAAGAACAATAGATGATGGCACTGTAATAGAGGGAGATATCTGTATTATTGGTGCAGGGGCAGCCGGTATAATTATGGCTCTTGAATGGATTGATACATCTTATAAAGTAATCCTTTTGGAAGGTGGTGGATTTGAATACGAAGATAAAATTCAGGAACTGTACGATGGCAAAACTACGGGTCAGCCTTACTACCCTTTAAAAGCAATGCGGCTACATTACTTTGGCGGCACAACAGTACATTGGGGTGGTTTCTGTTCAACATTTGATCAAATAGATTTTATAAAAATTTTGCTTTCATTTTTGACATGCATTAA
>NZ_JAVTSC010000020.1:0-64425 GCF_032678725.1 Pedobacter heparinus | reverse complement strand
CGTCCTCCAGCTACTCCAGCTTTAAAAACACCCAGCACAAAGGCCGCAACAAACCGGGCTGATTAGACAAATCCCTGCTGCCAAAACCAGGCCTCAGTAAGGCCAGGTCCTCACATCAGACACACATTCCACACACTTTCTTCACAAAAAGGTACCTGATTGTGGATTTGGTGTGAAGAAAGTGTGGACCAGGTGTGAAGAAAGCCCTTCCCTGTGAACAAGCAAGCCCATAAAAAACCCCTGCAGTATCTCTATTACAGGGGCATATCTAAAATTAAAAAAACGATGTTAGAAGTTAAAATAGGTTTTGGCATTGTTGTAACAGATATCCTGTATCACCTTTCCAAGCCATTCCTGATCATTTGGCAGTTCGCCATTCTCTACATCGGCTCCAAACAGGTTACACAATATCCTTCTGAAATACTCATGGCGCGGGTAAGACAGGAAACTTCTAGAATCCGTCAGCATCCCCACAAAACGGCTCAGCAGTCCCATATTAGATAAGGTATTGAGTTGTTTGATCATGCCATCCTTCTGGTCCAGGAACCACCAGCCTGATCCCCATTGTACTTTCCCTGCAACGGTTCCGTCGTTGTAATTGCCAATCATGGTCGCCATCAGCTCATTATCCGCAGGGTTCAGGTTATACAGTATCGTTTTTGCCAGGCGGTTCTGGCTATCCAGGTTATTTAGAAACTTCGAAAGCTGCCTTGCCTGACTAAAATCACCTATAGAATCAAAGCCGGTATCTGGTCCAAGCTGGCTCAGTAACCTGTTGTTGTTGTTTCTTAATGCGCCCAGGTGGTATTGTTGTACCCAGCCTTTTTCATGGTCCCATAATGCAAACTCAAACAACAGGGCCGATTTAAACTTCAACACCTCTTCCAGACTTAAAGCAACCTGAGTTCTGATCTTCACAAAAATGGATTTCACTTCCTCGGCAGTATAGTCTTCTGCATAGATCTGCTCCAGTCCGTGGTCTGAAACCGAACAGCCATTGGCTGCAAAATAATCATGACGCGCTTTTAATGCAGAAAGATACGTATCCAGGTCATTGATCTCCGCACCCGATAAAGTTGCCAGCTTATTTATATATAGGTTAAGCCCCGCAGTATCATCCGCATTCATGGCCTTATCCGGCCTGAAGGCAGGCAATACCTTGATATCTACCCCGTCGTTCTTTAGTTTCTGATGAAATTCCAGATTATCCAGCGGATCGTCTGTAGTGCACAGCGTTTTCACATTCATTTTGCGCAGCAGGTTCAGCACCGAATATTCAGGGGTCTGTAATTTAGCGGTACATTCATGATATATACGCTCTGCATTTTCAGCAGACAGCACTTCATACACATCAAAATAACGCTGCAGCTCCAGGTGGGTCCAGTGGTATAAAGGGTTCCTTAATGTATAAGGAACAGTTTCAGCCCATTTTTTAAATTTTTCCAGATCGCTTGCCCCGCCAGTGATGTAATATTCATCAATTCCATTTGCCCGCATGGCGCGCCATTTATAATGATCGCCGTACAGCCAGGCCTGAGTAATGTTCTCAAAATTAATGTCATTCGCCATCTGCTCCGGGATCAAATGGTTGTGATAGTCAATCACCGGCATTTCTTTGGCGAAGTTATGGTACAGCGTTTCGGCTGTCTTGCTCTCTAATAAAAAGTTCTCGTCTAAAAATTTCTTCATGTAACTAAGTATATAAGGTATTTAAGCGCTTACAATGAAACGCCTCTTTTCCATGGAATAAAATCGTCCTGAATGTGACGTACCGCACTTACTGTAGTGGTACCACTGGCCACATCAATCACATAGTTCAAGATCCTGCTGCCGGCTTCCTTAATGGTTTCGTCCCCGTCAATAATAGGGCCGGTATCCAGGTCTATAATGTCGCTCATTTTATTAAACAGCTTGGTATTGCTGGATATTTTGATCACCGGAGCAATCGGATTGCCAGTAGGCGTACCCAATCCTGTCGTAAAAAGCACTACGTTTGCTCCCGATCCAACTTCTGCAGTTGTCGATTCCACATCGTTACCTGGTGTGCAAAGCAGGTTCAATCCTGGTTTAAATACTTTTTCAGGATAATCCAGTACGGCCACAACCGGGGAGGTACCTCCTTTTTTGGCTGCACCGGCAGATTTGATGGCATCTGTGATCAGACCATCTTTGATATTTCCCGGTGAAGGGTTCATGTCAAAACCAGAACCGGCTTCTGTTGCCCGTTTGCTATAGGTTTTCATCAGGTACTCGAAACGTTCCGCATCTTCCTTATCCACACAGCGGTCGCTCAGGTTCTGTTCCACTCCGCAAAGCTCAGGGAATTCAGCAAGGATCACCGAGCCGCCCAAAGCAACCAGCAGATCTGAGGCATAACCAATAGCAGGGTTAGCAGAGATTCCTGAAAAACCATCAGAACCACCGCATTCCAGGCCGATACAAAGTTTACTTAGCGGGGCTGGTTTTCTTTCATTGGCATTGGCCTGTATCAGCCCTGCAAAGGTTTGCTTAATGGCCTGACTCAACAGATCTGATTCTTTTCCGATCGTTTGCTGATCCAGGACATATAATGGCTTGTCAAAATTCCTGCTCCGCTTTTCAATTTCTTCCTTCAGGATGCTGACCTGCGCATTCTGACAGCCAAGGCTCAATACCGTAGCCCCGGCTACATTAGGATGGGTGATGTAGCCTGCCAGCAGGCCGCAGAGGGTTTCAGAATCCTGACGTGTGCCCCCACAACCACCGGTATGGGTTAAAAACTTGATCCCATCCACATTAGGGAACATGCGGTTTTGCTTTTGTGCTTTTTCCGAATAAGTAAGCTGGGCATTTAAAATATCGTTTACATTGGCACCCTTTTCATAAAGTGCCATCAGTTCTTTGGCCTGCAACTGGTAAGTTTCGTTCCGGCCATAGCCAAGGTTGTTCATCAGGGCTTCCTGCAAAACTTCCAGGTTTCTGTTCTCGCAAAAAACCATAGGGATCACCAGCCAGTAATTGGCGGTTCCTACCTGGCCATCATTGCGGTGAAAGCCCTGAAAGGTTTTATCCTGCCAATCGCTTACATCTGGTTTTTGCCAGTCGATATGTGCATCGGTTGCATTAAACTCTGTAGCTGCATGTTTAATGTTGCTGGTCGTTAAAATAGAACCTACCGGAATATCGATCTGGGCCTTGCCTACGAGTACGCCATACATTATCACTTTATCACCTGTGGCCAGATCGGTAGTGGTAAATTTATGCTTTGCCGGCACGTTGTCTGTCAGCAAATAAGATTCACCTTCATAAACCACCTCTTCCCCCTTTGCAAGGTCAGCAAGCGCAACCAGCACATTATCCTTAGGATGAACCTTTAATATTCTCTTTTTCATTATTTTAATGTAATGTCTCTTCCAGTCTGGTCAGCGCATCGGCCATACCATATTTCAATATATTGTTATAATTTTCTTTTACGGTTTCATTAAAACCTGGCAGTGCAGCAAGATCAGTTCCCCATAATTGACTGTCTGCCAGCACTAAATTTACGTATTCTGATTCATTTTGCTGGTCCTTCTCATAAAAATAAGCGGCCTCATCATCAGTTATGGCGTACTCATGACCATTGTAATTTCCAAAGTACTGGTTGCCCTCTTTTCTTGCCGATTTCATGAACAGCAGGAAGGCAGCAAAGCCAAAGGCGATATGTGCCGGCACTTTAGCATTGAGTTTGTAATAATGGAGCAGTACAGGCAGTATCCTGATCTTCATTTTCATGGTATACTGGAAGGTGATGTTGATCCAAAGGTGCTGTATGCTTGGATTTGCAAAACGATCAATCACCGTATTGGCAAAAGCAACTGCTTCATCATGGACTACTTCATAAGGTATGGCCCCCACAATTTCCTGCATCATCAGCTCATTTACGTAATTCCTGGTCAGGGCATTGTTCATGGCCTTAGTTACGGTATCAATACCCAGTAAATAGGCAATACCAGAAGTGAGGGTATGTGAACCATTCAGCAAACGTACTTTCAGTTCTTTAAATATTTCTATATCCGGCCGTACAATTACTCCCGGATCAGCCGCTTCGAGGCCAAGCAGTTCAGAGACCTTTTCGTTCCCTTCTATGGCCCAAAGCCGGTAAGGTTCGGCCATGATGATCAGCTCGTCTTTATAACCCAGTTCGGTTTCCAGTTTGGCCAGGGCCTCAGCATCAGGTTTTCCGGGAACAATACGGTCTACCAGCGAATTGCAGAAATGAATGGATCTGCCCAGCCAGTTTATAAATGCATCTTCCAGTTGATTAAATTTAGCCAATTGCAATACAATGGCTTCCAGCTTTTTGCCATTATCTGAAATCAGTTCCGTAGCAATTACCGCCATTTCCGTATCCCCGCTGGTGCCGAGTGCTTTGTAGCGGGCATATAGAACAGCTAATAGTTTTGCCGGAAAAGACTGAGGGGGATACTGGCTGATGCTTTCCTCTACCAGCTGGATGCCCACTTCGGTAGTATTGGAAACAATTACTTTTAACAAGGGAGATGCCGCCAGCTCCAGGATAGCTGACCAGTCCTGGTCGGCGGTAAGCACCCTGCTGATGGCAGAAGAAATGATGTTCTCCTGAACCGGCTGCCCGTTTTCAATCCCTCTTACGCAAATGGTATACAGGCTGTCCTGAGCATCAAACTCTGCAGTACCACCTTTACTGGTTGATTTTACGACCACTACACGTCCGTTGAACAATCCTTTTTTATTGGCTTTGTCTATAAAAAAATCAGGCAGTCCGCGCAGCAGTACCCCCGTTCCAAATTGCAGCACTTTTTCTGGCAGGTTAAACAATTTTTCATCAGGCGCAACAACACCAGTATCTTTAATGTTGTTTAATGTATCTTTTGATAAGGTCATTTCTATGTATTATATCAGGTCGTAAAACAAGTCTACATAAATATTATTAGTTAAAAACCCTGCTGCACGGTAATTATTTACGCAAACGTTCTCGATAACGTTTTCGTTCTGATATGACAACGGCAGTTCATTAAAAATTAATGGAAAATGAGTTTGGACACCGCTGCTTTAGTTCTTCGCGGCCCATGCCGGAAATTTCTTTTCGAGCAAATTACTGGCCCAGGTGCCGTACCATGCATAGCCTAACCTGCGCTCCAGTTCAATCTCGGCTACAGTTTTTACTTTTACACTGTTTCTGCCACTAAAAAAGGGCTCGTTGGTGTCAATATCATAAAAACGGGCCCATATGACCGAACCTGGTTTTTCCACCAGTACACGGTCTTTTCCTTTCGGCTGAGCAGGGGCATCGATGAGGACAAAATCACGGTCCATTATCCTGGACCGCTCAAACCAGGCTACTGCACTTTTAACGGCCTGTTTAATTTCTTCCGAAGGATTTTTAATGCGCATTAAAAACAGCGTAATTCCTACCGATTCCATTCCGCTGAGCGAGATCAGCTCAAAAGCCCTGGCTTTTGCAGGTTTCAGGGTATGTTCATCGTACTGGGCACACCATACGGTTAAAGCTCCTTTTACCTTCACCTGTGTTTTTAAAATGCAATCCAGTCCCTTTTCTACCGACAGCCTGGCTTTGGTCTTGTATGCCGGGTCTAGTTTTTCAAAACCCTCTTTTCCTTCTGCAATGTCCTGCATGATGTTCAGCACATTGATCATGGCATTGTCGTTATAGGTGATCTCGCCACGATAGGAACTGTGGTCAGGATAATACTGAGACCAGCCGCCGTTGTCGTATTGTGCCTCCAGCAAATAAGCTATTCCTTTCTGCACTGCAGCAAGGTAACGCGGATCGGCTTTGCTTTGGTAAGCAGCAATCAGGTACCTGATCTCTTTACTGGTCGCCTTATTGTCTATGGTGGCATCATTACGCATGGAATCGGCCTTGATGGCCTTTCGTTCGGTTTCAGAAAGTACCTTATCATAATTCACTACTGCTTTACCAACAGCCTTGGGCCAGCCGCCAACGCTGCGCTGGTAGGCCAGCATATTTTCTGCTACCGGATCGGTAACGGCTTTTTTTGCAGCAGCATCAGATTGTGCCTGTGCAGTGCTGCAGCAAAGCCCAAAGCCTGTGCTTAGTAAATAGAGGAATGGGGTACTTATCTTCATGATGTTTTTATTTCCTGATCTCCAGTACCCCTGCTGTTGCACCATGGCCAAACTCAGTTTGGGACGCGGCCTTTGAAGTAACGGTACCTGATAATTTGATGTCACTGTTCTGATCGCCGTTCACTTTGATCAGCAGATCAGCATTGGTATAACCAATATTATTTAAACTTACAGACTTGCCATTCTGGATATAGATTAAAGGCTTTGCATTTTTAATGTCCAGGTGTACATTAGAGAGCCTGATGTTTTTAGCTTCCTGTATGTCTAATCCTTCTTTGGCTTTGATGGTCAGGTTATCCAGGTAGATATCGCTGATGCTCATTTCGGGTAACCCTCTGATGAAAACGGCTTTGGCGGCACCATCACAAACCACATTGCTGATGTAAAACTTTCTGAAAACAGGTGTTGCTTCGGTAACCGGCAGTAACTCTACTTTCGGTGCTTCTCTTTTTTCGCCGGTCAGCGGAACCGGGTCAACTGCTGCATAATACATGTCAAAAAGTATGGCTTCGCCCGGGATGTCTTTCATGTTGATGTTCCTGGCATAGATATTTTCTACCACACCTCCACGTCCTCTGGTGGTTTTAAAACGCAGGCCAATATCTGTACCGATAAAGGTACAATCAGAGATAAAGATGTTTCTTGCACCGCCAGACATTTCACTGCCAATCACAAAACCGCCGTGAGCATGGTAAACCGTGCTGTGACGGATCACTACATTTTCGGTTGGCATAGCGCGTTTACGTCCGGCCTCATCGCGTCCAGATTTGATGCAGATGCCATCGTCACCTACGTCAAACGTGCTGCCTTCAATCAGTACATTTTTGCAGGATTCAATATCTATACCATCCCCGTTCTGGGCGTACCATGGATTTTTGGCGTATACATTTCTTACGGTGATGTCTTCGGACATCAGGGGATGCAGGTTCCAGGCCGGAGAATTCTGAAAAGTTACCCCTTCCAGCAATATCCTTTTGCAACGGTTCAATACCAATAGGTTTGGCCGCAGAAAATCCTTAATCTCTGCATAAAATGCAGCATTTTTTTCCTTAGAGATGACACCGGCATTTTTCATTTTCGATCCTTTCAGGGCTTTCTCTGAAGGGAACCAGCCCTTTTTGTCTTCATTGAGTACGCCTCCGGAAGCTAGCAGTTTTTTCCACTGGCTTTCGGTCAGCTTGTCTTTTTTTACCATGCGCCAGGCATCGCCCCCTCCATCAATGATACCGTAACCGGTGATGGCGATATTTTGCTGGTTATTGGCCCATATCGGGGATTGGTTGCGCATCTGTGGCAAGCCTTCCCAATTGCCTTCAACCAATGGGTACTGGTCGAAATCTCTGGTAAACTGCAGGAGTGCATTCTTTTTAAGGTGCAGGTTAACATTGCTTTTCAGTTCT
Source organism: Pedobacter heparinus (assembly GCF_032678725.1). Taxonomy (GTDB): domain Bacteria; phylum Bacteroidota; class Bacteroidia; order Sphingobacteriales; family Sphingobacteriaceae; genus Pedobacter; species Pedobacter heparinus_A. Next base: position 56,914 of record NZ_JAVTSC010000020.1, on the reverse strand, counting down.
ACCGGCCCTGTAAGCCATAGGCCCTCAGGGATAACCACCACGCCTCCCCCACGTTTATTGCAATCTGCAATGGCCTGATTGATGCTTTTGGTATTTAAAGTGATGCCGTCATTTTTTGCACCGTATTTAAGGATACTGATGGTATCCTTTTTAAAGGATGTTTTTGCAATTACGGGCAGGTTATCAAAGGAATAGGCCTTTTGAGCTTTACTTTGTGCAGCTAGCTGGAATGAGGAGATCCATAAAGGAAGGGCAATTATACAGGATATGATTTTTCTCATATTTGAATTTAGAATTTATATCTGGATTATATTGAATAAAGCAAGTCTACATAGTTTTAAATAAGATTGGAACTAAAAGCTGGAAAATAACTGCGCAATCGTTGCCGTTTTAAATTTATTCTGCAGGGTCCCATCCATTAAATAGCTGTACAGTTGTATAAGTTTTAGCTGCTTCATCACTGAGCTGGTGTGACCATGCCACTCTTTGACCGGGTTTAAAACCAGGGCCTGTGTTTTGATATTCGGCATAGTACGCTGTTGCTTTATTGCTTTCCTTGCCCCAATGGTCCCAGCCTGTTGCCTTGATCATTTTCCCAAGCTCGCAGTTGATGAAAACAGTTTTGGCATAAGGTCGCCAGGGGCGGCCCAGTGCAAAAGAATTTTCCGGTGCATCACCGGTTATTTTACAATTTTTGAATACATAACCATATTTGCTGGTATCTGGTGTGGAAGCGGCAGTAAGGTAAGCGCCTCCTTTTTTACAGAACAGGATACAATCTTCAAACAGCGCGGTTGAGGAGCCAAAAATAAAATCTGTTGTCCCCTCGATGTAACAGTTTTTATAATACTGCCTGCTACCCCTGCCCCAGGTATATAGTGTATCCTGAAAGCCAAGGAACCTACAGTTGCTGAATACAGCTTTATCTGAGGCGATCCATACTGCTACGGCCTGTCCAACTGGGCCTGATGAGTTGGCGAAAGTGATATTTTCTGCACGGAAGCCATCACCATACAGGTAAAAACTTGCCGATCCGGAAGTTCCCATATTTTCTCCAAAACTGTTTTTCTTCTGCGCATAGTCATCATAGGTAAGTATGGTTTTCTCTGGATTTTCGCCGATCAGTTTAACCATGCGTTTGGAGGGCGGGAGATTGAGTTTTTCTTTATAGGTGCCATTTTTGATCCAGATCACAGTAAGGGCATTTCTAAAGTCAGGCACGGCATTTAAAGCCTCCTGTACTGTTTTATAATCACCGCTGCCATCCTGGGCGACAGTGATCTTTTTGTCCTGGCTGTAACTATAGCTTGCCGAAATCAGGCAGATCAGGGTTAAAAGGATACCTTTCATTATTTTACTGTTGGTTTAAAAATTCTGTTTATCAGGTCCAGGTGGTTGATGCGCATTTGTCTCAACACCAGTTCTGCCATTTTCCGGGCACCCAGTTCATTAAAATGGGTATTGTCTTTTTGACCTTCCGGGTAAATGGGATTAACGCCCGGTTCGATCTGCATGAACAATAACCGGGTTTTTTCCGGGCCAAGTTTTTGAAACAGCTCCCGGCTTTCCTTATCCAGGTCGACAACCGGTACCTGTTGTTCCCTGGCCACTTCATGCACCGCATTGCTGTATTCGGCATGGGTTTCCAAGGCATTTCCTTTCTGATCAAACCGCATCCTGGAAACCGGGGTAACGAGTACGGGATGGGCCATTTTATTCCGGGTTTCTGTAATGAAACGCAGCAGGTTCTTTTTATAGTCGGCCACCGGGGTATAGCGGTCTTTGTATCTTTCTTCTTTGGCTTCGTCGTTATGACCAAACTGCATGAAAACGTAGTCGCCGTTGCTCAGACTATCTGCAACTGCCTGCCAGCGCTGCTCGCTTAAAAAAGTACGGGTACTCCTGCCGCCTTTGGCCCTGTTCTCAACCTGTACTGTGGCATCAAAAAAATCTGCAAAAGGCATTCCCCAGCCGGTTACCGGTGCTCTTGAAGCTGCGTACGCACACATCGTTGAATCCCCGATCAGCCAGACTTTAATGGGTTTTTCTTTCAGGCCGAAGGCGATCAGCATGGCCACAGACATCAGGGCCAGGCCTTTAAAAATCAATAGCTTCATCTTATTTTTTCGGTGTTGGTTTAACAATATGATCGGCCAGGTTTAAATGGAGCTTCTTGAATTCCTGCAATACCAGCTGCGCAATTTCACGGGCACCCAGTTCGCTGAAATGCGTATCGTCTACTTTGCCTTCGGGATAATTGGGATGTACGCCTGGTTCCAGGTGATTGAACAATAAAGCAGAGGCTTCGGCACCAAATTTCTGGTACAATGCGATGCTCTTTGCATCCAGATCAATAAAAGGTATTTGCCGGGCCGCAGCTACTTCTTTTACCAGGGCAGTATAAGGATGAGTTTCCTCGGCCTTGCCTGCAGCATCAAATCTTCTTCTGGAAACCGGGGTTAACAACACCGGGGTAGCATTTCGGGCTTTGGTTTCGGTAATGAACTTAACCAAATTTGCTTTAAACTCCTCTGGTTTGGTATGGTTCTTTTTTGTTTCCACTTCATCATTATGGCCAAACTGGATAAACACATAATCGCCTGCTGTTAAGCTGTCCAGAATCGATTGCCAGCGGTTTTCTGCCAGAAAGCTTTTGGTGCTCCGCCCGTTCTGTGCCCTGTTGTCTACGATGACTTCTTCGTCAAAAAAGTTAACAAAGGGCATGCCCCAACCTGTTTCAGGATAGTATCTTTTATTCTTTATGGACATGGTAGAATCACCGATCAGGTAAACCTTAATCTTTTTCGGGGGAACAACAAAGGACATCAGGAGTACAATCCCGGCAACGGCGACAAATTTTAGCGATGTTTTTAACATATTGAGGTATCAGAATTTAAATTTAAGCTTTATTTCGATTGATTTACTGTAATGGCATTGACCAGGCTATTGATATATACTTCTATGTTATCATAGGCTGTACTGAGGTTTTTACCATTAGCGTTTGCCTTTTTCGGATCTAAACCTTTTTCCGTTTCCCAGTTATCAGGCATACCATCCCCGTCTGTATCCACAGGGGCTGCAGCAGCATTTAAAACCGGCCAGCCACCTACATCATTGGCATTGTCTATGATCCCGTTCCTGCTGTTTGCTTCGCCACTTGAACCATTGGCGTTAAATGTTCTGTTTTTTACATTGTCCAGGATCCTGAGGTCTACGGCATCTCTTTTTAGGGAAGCACCGGCATAATCCAGTACCCGCTGATAGGCAAGTTCGGCCGAATGTGTAGTGACATTGTCTCCTGTTGACAATGGTACCGCCAGTTTCATGGCATCTTTATCAGCCTGGGATACCGTACCATAACTACTGTGGAACTGGTTGTATACGCCGTAAGTCCAGTTGTCACTGGTAGGATTACTCCGGCCATCAACCACGTTTCCATGGATGTAAAATTTACCCCATAGGTCATAAACAGCTGTTCCGGGTATTTTATTTTTGTCGATGGAAAAGATCCTGTCGCTGTTACTTGTTGCCGGTCCGGGCTTATAGTAATTGTTGATGAGGTTGATGTTCATCGCCTCGCCGCCATAAGCGCTGTTATTACCCCAGTTGTAAATGACGTTATTGCGCACATCGACAAGATCGGTTAAAGCGTAAGCACTGCCCGCCCGTTCCCCAAACCTGGGGTTCCGGCTGTCGTGATGGGCCATCAGGTTATGGTGAAAGGAGGCATTTTTACCGCCCCATATCCCTCCATAACCATGTGCACCCTTATCGTGGGTAGATACCCTTAAGCTTTCGGAAATGATACACCATTGCAAGGTGAAATTGTCGTTGTTGTAAAAAGAGACACATTCATCGGTAGACCAGCTCATGGAGCAATGGTCTACGATGATGTCTTTCCATTCAAAGCCACCAACTGCATCGGCCTCTTCTTTGGCTTCATCGCCCATCCTGAAGCGCAGGTAACGGATAATTACATTATTGGCCCTTACATTTAAAGGATACTTTCTCAGCGTAATGCCATCTCCCCGCGCTGTCTGGCCTGCAATAGTAATGTTGCCATTGGCCAGGGTTAAAGCGCTGTTTAAGGTTATCGTCCCTGAAACCTCAAATACAATGATCCTTGCTCCTGAGGCAGTAATTGCAGCACGTAAACTACCTGCACCAGCATCATTCAGATTGGTCACTTTGATTACCTGCCCTCCACGTCCGCCGCTTACATTCCGGCCGAAGCCCTCGGCACCAGGAAATGCATAGGCAGTTTCCTGGACGGGAGGATTACTTACCGGCAGCGTTACTACCGGGCTGGTATCTTCGTTAACCTGTTTTTTTTTACAGGCCATGCTGATGACAAGCAGCAGCATGGCCATGCCATATACTTTAATATAGTTTTGCATCGTCTTTAAAGTCTCCATCTGGGATCGCCGGAGGTACTTCTTCCAGGGAAACCAGCATCTTTGATTTTAAAATTATTCAATAAAGGATCTGTAAATACATCTGTTGACGGCCTGGTGTACGGAATGAGGTTAGGTATGGGATTACCCCCGTTTACATAATCTGAAGTTGCATAATTACCGCTTGCATCCACTGCTCCGCCATTGATCCGGATACCCCTTGCTGAGGTATTGCCTGCATTGTTTTTACCGATACTAAAAATGCAATTGCTCACTTTTACACCAGCTGTAACCGCAAAAGTATTGTAGTCTATCAGGTAACTTCCACCTCTTGGTGCCCTGTAAAAGGTGCAATTTTCTATGGTAATTGAATTGGAAGACTGTTTAGAGCTCGCAATGATCACTTCCGCCCTGGATATCGTACTGTTCTTTATAGAAATGTTCTGCGCCTTACAGGTCGCATTGTCAACCGTGATCAGCCCGTATCCTGAAATGCTGTCAATTAAACAATTGTTAATTTCATAATTGTTTAAAGTAGTGGTTCCCGACTGCAACCTGACCAGGCCCCTGAATATTTCTGCTTTGCAGTTCTGCAGTTTAATTTTTCCGACTGTTGCACTGCCCGTGGTGTTAAACAGATATTTACCGGCATAATCGCTGCTTTTCAGGTTTACATTCACAAAAGAGATGGAATCTATTGTACTTCCGGCGGCAAAATTAAAATTACCGGTAAAATAAATGTTTGCAGGTTCTGTAACCAGCAGGTCGTCTCCACTGGTAATGGTAACCGTTTTACTTAAACTAATGGCATTGGTAATGTTATAGGTAAGCCCTTTTTTAAGAATGATCACACTACCCGATGGCGCATCCAGAATCCGTTCCTGTAAAATTAAGGGGTTATCTGTAATGGCTCTCAAATCGATCACCTCACCAGCAAAAGGTGCTTTTGTGGTATAGGTGTTATAGCCCCTTAGGGTTGTACCACTGTACAGCTCAATGTAATAACTGGTGCCACTGGTTACACCCGTAATGATTTTATACTGATTGCTTACATCTGTTGACGTTAAGCTTATTGTTGTGATCAGGGCCCTGGTTGGTTCGGAAAACACTTTAATTTGTGTTACTGCAGCTCCGGTGTTTTCCCATCTCATAATTGCGGAACTTTCGGTAACATCATTAATGGTAGCGGCCTTTACAATGGTAGGGAATTTTGGTGTTTTAACTGCACCCAGCGTTCCGAATTTAGAATTCTTTGCAGAATCCGGCGCGTTGGCCCTTACCTGCAACTGGTACAATTGGTCCCACTTTAATTCCTCAATTAATAAGGATGCAGAATCTACATTGATGGAGCGGTCAATGGTTTTGAAAGTATCCCGGCTAATCTGAACGGTATACGAACTGGCGCTTTTTACTTTTTGCCAGGAGGCTTCGATGAAGTTACCGGTAGAGATCAGTTCGCCCTTTACCGTTGGCCTGAACAAGCGTGGGGCTTCACCCAGCTCTTCTTCTTTATTGCAGGAACAAAAGGCGACCATGAAGAGCAGTACGGCTGTAATCAGGCCTGATGCATGATTTAATTTAAATGTTTTCATAAATAGCTGATTAATATCCATAACCCTTATTATTTAGCGTGCCCATGCTGCTGCTGATTGTGGAAGCGTGCAGGGGTAAAATGTAACGGACCGGCTGCTGCCCGGTATTATCGCCGTAGCCCCTCCAGGTTCTTAAATTGAAATCAGCTGGCCCCTGGGTGGTGGTATTGTAAAGCCCCTTTAACCAGTTCATCGCCGTATATCCATTGGGATTATCTCCCTTAACCGGGGAATCTTTAATGGGTGGGATCACTGCAGCACGTTTATATTTGTTATAAAAAGTTACGGTTTTGTCAGTATTCAATTTATAATAAACTACTGGTGGCAACTCCGAGTACTGGCCCACGCCGGCATTGGCATCCGCACCCATCGCATTTACCGTATTTCTGGCGCCAGCAACTTTTTCTCCGTATAAATTCCAGCGTTCCAGATCGTACTTCCTGATGCATTCCCCACCAAACTCCCAGGCACGTTCATTTACAATGGCTTTAAAAAAGGCATCTTTACCAGCAGATGCTGTTGCGAGGTAAGCCTCAACTTTTGTTGCCCATAAATTTGCAGGAAAAGCCCTTTGTCTTACCCTTCTCAAGGCATTAACCGCGTCTGCAGTGGGTGTATTGTTCAGTTCGTTCTCACTTTCTGCAAACATCAGCAAGACATCCGAATACCGCATAATTGGCCAGTTGATCCCTGTTCCTTTTGCAGATTGCGGACCAGCAGGTACTGGCATAAGGATCCTGTTCCATTTATTTGGCGCGATGGCCGTAACAGCTACCGGTGTTTGCTGCAAGTCTTTATCATAAAAAACAATGGCACAGGTTGCAGGCAAACGGGTATCAAGGGTATCAAAGGAATGGTAGTACGATGGAGAAAAGCTTAAATAATTGGAGCCGGAACCATAAGGATGTGTTCCTGCATCTACCCTTACCCCATTACACCAGCCAACATCGCCAAAGCCGGGCTGAAAAGCGACTTCAAATAAGACGTCATCGTTTTGCGCAACGATCCATTTGCTCTCATTTTCAAAAACTTTGGCAAAACTGGGGTTCAGGGGCCTGTCGTAAGTTTTCATCAACTTATCACTGTAGTCTCTGGCAATCTTATAATAATCTTTATAATCATCTTTACGGCGCATGACCATATCCGGGTACAACCAATACCCGCCACGCATCAAAGCCAGCCGGGAGATCAGCCCCATTACAAATTCCCTGCTGATCCTTTCTATACCATAGGTAATCTGGTTCGCAGGCTTCATGGCTGGTTCTATGGCCATCAGGTCGTTAATCAAGGTCGTAAGAATGGTGTCCCTTCCAACCCTGGGCTGGTAAAAATTATCTCCTCCGCGGGTAGGTTTCATACTCAATGGCACATCCCCCCAATGGTTGATCAGCCAGTAATACCATAAAGCCCGCAAGGCTTTGGTTTCTCCCAGCATTTGCTTCATTTCTGCATTTGCAGAGATGGCAGATTCCTGTATGCCTTCTTCACAGATATTTGCCCGGTTGATTGCGGTGTAAGCATTGTTCCAAACGGTTCTCAGATCACCGTTGGCATCAGAGGTTTCAAAAGACCAGATATCCCTTCTGGAATTGTCGGGCGCGGCACCTACCCCTCCCACTTCTACGTCGGTGTTTGCGGCGAAATTATTGGACAGCCTGGACGTAAATGCATCCTGGTTAAACAGTGCATATACGCTGTAAACCGCTTTGCTGGCATCTGCCTCAGTAGCAAAAATATACTCCTGCGTAAAATTTGAAGGAGAATCTGTATCTAAAAATTTTTTACACGACCACAACATGATCATCATGACTAAAAGGCCTAAAAGTTTTATGTATTTCATGGTTCTTAGCTTAAAAGTTAACATTTAATCCAAAAGTGAAGGTTCTGCTTTTTGGATAGGAAGAGTAATCCACACCAGGTGTTAAAGCAGCATATGATCCGCTCCTGGTTGTGGTCACTTCCGGATCGTAACCTGAATAACTGGTCAATAAAAAGACATTGTATGCAGTGGCATATAGCCTTAAAGATGAAATCCCAATTCTTGAGGTTAAGGTTTTAGGCAGGGTATAGCCCAGCGTTACATAAGTCATCCTGAGAAATGATCCGTCTTCTACTGCGTCATCACTAAAAACAGGAGAAGCGTTACCCATTGAAAAAGGAGACCAGATGGTGGCATTTTGATTTAAAGCAGCCAGTTCATCCAGCCCCGTTACTACTGCTCCGTTTGCATCAATGTATTTAAACCTGTTGTCATAATTAACAGTATTGGCCATATTGCCAAAGGTTGTTCTGTATAACATATTGTACTGGATCCTGCCGGTATTATAAATCTGATTTCCGTATACCCAGTTAAAGAAGGTAGAGAGGTCGAATGATTTGTAAACTGCATTTAAACCAAACCCGCCGCTATGTGTTGGAATGGCACTTCCTATAATTTGCCTGTCATTATCTGCCGTTACAAAGCCATCGCCATCCAGGTCTTTCAGTTTCATGGTACCTGGCCTGATGCCAATGATACCACCCAGTAGCGTACCTGAATTTGGAACGCCTGCTTTCAGCACATAGGTTCTGGTTGCCGGGTTGTAAGACTCAAAATCAGCTGAGGTATAAAAACCATCGCTTACATATCCGTACATTAAACCTATGGTTTTACCAGTGATCAGCCGGTAATCATCGGCTGTTTTTAAATCCGTACCCGCCCAGTTGGAATTGACGGCCCTGACATCATTTCCATCCAACTTATCAATTTTAGGGATGTTCCTGCCAATGTTAAAAGAACCGGTCAGGCGGAAATTTTTACGTTCTAAGATCGTACCGTTCAGGGAAAGCTCTATCCCGGTATTGGACGTTTGCCCGATATTGATGTTTTGGGTTGGGAAACCGGTTTGTGGTGGAATTTCATTGTCTACAATTAAGTCTTTGGTTGTATTTTTATAGGCATCTATCGTTCCTGATATCCGTCCTTTAAACAAGCCAAAATCTAAACCCAGGTTGCGGGAAACTGTCGTTTCCCATTTCAGATTCGGATTTGGCAGCGATCCGTTTACCACATTGTAATAGGTTTGATTGAGGTCACCCGCGCCATAAGGCCGGTTAGCCGTTGGACGGAATAAAAATCGCCATACATCATTTTGCACGCGGTTATTGCCAGCCTCTCCATAGCTCAATCTGAGCTTAAGATCTGAGATTACCTTTACATCTTTAATAAATTCCTCATCAGAAATCCTCCAGGCTACCGAAGCTGCCGGAAAATACCCCCACCTGTTGCTGGGTCCGAACTTACTGGAACCATCAGCCCTGAGTGTTGCATACAAAATGTATTTTTCTTTGAAAATGTAATTTGCCCTTCCAAAAAAGGATAGAATATCTTCACCCCGGCTTTCGGTGGTCTCTAATCTTTCTGAGGTACCCAAGGCCATATTGGCAAAAAGCTTTTCCGGGTTCAGGGTTACGTCAAAATTCTTTGCCCGGTTAAATGTAGCAGATCCGGATGTGGTATTGATTTCCTGACCAAGTAACAGGCTAAGGTTACTGTTTTTAGTTTGTTTAAGTTTGTAATTGGCGGTATTGGTCCAGCGGTAAGTATTGCTTTCCCCTAAAGTTTTCTCCCCTAAAGGCTGGTTGTTACCGACATTCCTGGATTCGCCTGTTAATGGCCCCCAATACCTTTTGCTTTCCGAATTCCTTAAAGTAACCGCCAGTTCTGAACGGAAAGAAAGCGCTTTATTCAGGTTCCAGTTTAACGCCGCATTTAAGCTCAGGTCTTTGTTTATCCTTTTGCGGTAATCCTGAGCAGTTAAGTCGATTGGGTTGATTAAACTTCTTAAAAATTCATCGTAATCGTCATCTCCTGCGTTCACATTGTTCGGATCGATCTCGATCTGATCGGCCAGTCCATTTACAGGGCGGGTCTGTATACCATCAGATACCCTGACGCTGGAGCCTCCTGATGTACCTGCACCATCTACTACATTGTTAGCGTATCTTGCAGCCAGATTCAGTTTTAATTTATCTGAAATGTTGTGGTCCATTTTAAAATTGAAATAGAAACGCTCCACACCCGAACCCAGCATTAAACCATCATCTTTGTTGTAAGTAGAATTAAAACTCATCTTGGTTTTGTCCGTTCCGCCGGTGAGGCTTAGGTTGTGCTGCTGGGACAATACCGGACGGCCAAAAAGCTCCTCCTGCCAGTCTGTTCCTTTTTGATATTTGTAAAGCTCTAAATCTTCATAATTTCCAAAATACTTCGTGAAACTGGTAAAGTCTGAAGAGGTTAGGCCCCTTAATGCAGCATATTCATATTGTGCAAGCGTAAATTCATAAGGCGAGAGTACATCCAGTTTACGCGGAAAGTTCTTTGTTTGCCAGTAACCATTATAAGTAACGGTAGTTTGTCCTGCTTTAGGGGATTTGGTAGTTACAATTACTACCCCGTTCGCTCCCCTTGCCCCATAAATAGCCGTTGAGGAGGCGTCTTTCAGTACATCTATAGATTCTATATCCGTAGGAGCAATGTTATTGATATTATCGACAATAAAACCATCCACAATATAAAGTGGTGAATTGTCCTGTGTAATGGACCCTCCGCCCCGTACCCGGATCACGACCTCTGCACCAGGAGCACCATCCAAGGTAGTTACCTGCACACCGGCAATCCTCCCTGTTAAAGCCTCAGCGATATTGGTGACAGGGGTCTTTTCGATTTCCGTACCTTTAATTGAGCCCACAGCTCCTGCAAGATCTTTCCTACTTGAAGTACCGTATCCAATAACCACCACCTGATCCAGGCTGGAAATGGCCTTAGCCAACGCTACTGTAACCGATGTTTGAGAATTGATGATCACCTCTTTTGTGGTGTAGCCGATATAGCTTACCAGCAAAATGGCCTGATCGCCTGAAGGGAGTCTTAACTTAAATTCGCCTTCGCCGTTACTTTGAGTGGCAAGACTAGCCCCCTTTACTTTAATGGAAACGCCGATTAGTGTTTCGCCGGATTCCTGGTCAATCACTTTACCAGAGATCTGCCTGCTCTGGGCAAAACCAATGGCAGCTGATACTTTTAAAAGGATCAAAAATAGTAGAAGTTTTTTTCTCATCATGTTTAAATTAATGGTTTTCACCATAAACTGAGATTTGGGACAATCCAGTAAAGCAATCGATTGCTTTACACTAGAAACCTCGGTATACAGTTATATTTGGTTAGAACAAGTTTAACTAGTTTTTATCCAAAAAAGAACATTAGGAAGAGAAAAAACTGTGCAATCGTTGCCGGAAAATGGCGGCAAAGCAGGATACTGGAAGCCATAATCCCATATAAGGCTGCAGGAGGAAGAAAGGAAATAAAACGAAAGTCCAGGTTATTCCGGTGAAACATGGAATTAACCTGGACTTTCGTTGGATTATTGCCGGAATTGATATCAGAACGGCTACCAGTAAATGGTATACAAGGCAAGCAGCAAACCGCAAACAATGATAGCGCCAATGGCAAAACCTCTGTTGGTTTTGAACATTCCGCTATCTATTTCAAGGCCTTTGGTAACTACACCTTTGCTGGTTTCGTAAACACTGATCAGGTACATCACCACAACACAGATCACAAAAACAAAACCCATACGGTCTAAAAATGGGATTTCATACAGCATGGTACCGCCTTTCTGCTTAACCAGTTTTGAAAAGCCCGAACTGCTCAGGAATTCCAGGTTTGCCAGGAAAGGCAAAAATTTAAAAAATACTGAAAGTACAAAGCCCCCTACTGTGGCAAACAATGCCGCATTGGAAGTTGTCTTTTTCCAGAAAAAACCTAAAATAAACATGGCAAAGATACCAGGAGAGAAAAAACCTGTATACTCCTGTATAAATTGAAAACCACCTTTTTTATCTATGCCCAGCAATGGCGCAATGATGATGGCAACAAGCATGGCCAGCACAACAGTCCAGCGGCCTATAATCACCTGTTTGTCTTCGTGCGCGTCTTTATTGATCACCTTTTTATAAATATCAAGGGTAAATATGGTGGCGATGCTGTTTGCTTTACCTGCAAGTGAGGCTACAACCGCAGCTGTAAGTGCAGCAAAGGAAAGTCCTTTTAATCCTACTGGCAAAAGGTTTAACAATACCGGATAGGCTGTATCGGGCGAAACTTCACCACCCTGGGTCATGCTGGTTTTAAAATCACCATAACCCTCTTTATAAAGTACATAAGCGGCTATACCTGGCAGTACTACAATTACTGGCATCAGCAATTTAAGGAAGGCCGCAAAGAGAATTCCGGAACGGGCCGTTTTCAGGTCGGCTCCCAGGGCACGTTGGGTGATGTACTGGTTACAACCCCAGTAATTCAGGTTTACAATCCACATTCCGCCGATCAGTACAGTAAGCCCGGGCAGATCAAGGTAATTTTCATTGTCCTTTTTAAGGATCATATGAAAATGTTCCTCCGCATGTGTGGTTAATAAATTAAAGCCTTTGAGTACACCACTAGAACCAAAATGGGTAGCCACCAGATCTAATGCCAGGTAAGTAGTGGCCAGACCGCCCAGTATCAGGAAAAACACCTGGATCACATCTGTATATCCGATAACCTTCATGCCCCCCAGCGTAATGATAATGGAAAAAATGGCAAGCAGGTACATACAGGCTGTTAAGTTTATACCAGAGATACTATGTATGGCCAATGCGCCCAGGTAAAGTATAGAAGTAAGATTAACCACTACATATAATAACAACCAGAATACCGCCATGATCATAGCTACTGTTCCGTTATACCGCTGATGCAGGAACTGCGGCATGGTGTAAATCTTATTTTTAAGGTATACAGGGATGAAGAAAATGGCTACGATCAATAGGGTTGCCGCTGCCATCCACTCATAAGTTGCAATGGCCAGCCCCATTTTAAATCCGGAACCACTCATCCCTATAAATTGCTCAGCAGAGATATTAGATGCGATCAGGGAGGCACCTATTGCCCACCAGGTAAGGGAGTCCTTTGCAAGGAAAAAATCTTTCGAGTTTTCCTTATGGGCATTCTTCTGCCGATAAACCCACCAGCCATAAAAGGCTACGATGAGAAAATAAATCAGAAAAACGGCATAGTCGAGTGTTCCGAGAGTTTTCATAAATTTTGTTTATTGGTTTAAGTTTAAATATATCTATTAATCTGGCATTTTAATTTAAATTGCAACATTTCTATTTCCTGAAGCAAAAATGGATTGGAAGGTTCATCGATTATCTGGTCACGGCATTTAATTTGGTTGAGCGAAAATAAGTAAAGATTACAGGAAATGCAATCGATTGCTTAAAAATAATTTTAGCATATTTACCCATTATTATACAGGGGCTTAAAATAACAGGATACCACCATGAAACAGCCAAAAAGGGCAACGATATATGACATTGCCAAAAAGCTTAATTTAAATCCATCATCGGTTTCAAGGGCATTGAACAACAGCAGTACCATCAGTATCACCACCAGGGAGCTGATCTTAAAAACTGCTGAAGAATTGAATTATAAAGCCAATAGTATGGCTTCTAATTTGCGAAAAGGCCATAACCGTACCATTGGTGTGGTGGTACCCAGAATTAACCAGAATTTTTTTGCCAATGTCATTGCCGGTATTGAAGAGGTAACTTATCAGAAAGGCTATAACCTGATCATCTGCCAGTCGAATGAATCAGCAGCACGCGAAATCAAATGCATCAATACGCTGGTCAATCAGGATGTAAGCTGCATCATCATTTCTGTAAGTGCAGATTTTGAGGCTGATGATCATTTAAGGAACATCAAGGAACAGGGCATTTCACTGATCCAGTTTGATCGTGTAGCAGATGAGCTGGATACTTTTAAAGTTACCAATGACAATGAAAGTACTTCCCTGGCAGCAGTAGAACACTTAATAGCGGAAGGTTATCAACGCATTGCTTTTCTGGAAGGGCCTCAGAATTTAAATATTTTCAGACAGCGTAAAGCGGGTTACCTGAAGGCGCTGCGTAAAAATGGCATGCCTGTAATTCCTGAACTGATTGTTGAAAATGCCTGGACAAAGGAACTAGGAGCTGTGGCTACAAAAAATCTGCTCGAATTACCAAACCCACCTGATGCGATATTTGCCTCTACTTCCGACTTTGCCGCTCTGGGGGTATTGGCAGTAGCCAACGAAATGAACATCAGTGTACCCGGGCAATTGGGCATTTGCGGTTACTCTAATGAATCTTTTACGGAAATTACTACCCCAACACTGACCACCATTGATCAGCATAGTACCTTAATGGGCAAAACCATCGCCCAACTGTACTTCCAGGAATTGGATGTTACCACTAGGGTGGGTAAGCATAAAGTAGTGAACATTCAGCCTGAACTGATTATACGCAAATCTACTTTAAGGACAGGATCACTTTAATGTCTCTACCCGGAACCAGTCGTAATCTGCATATCCTGAATCATTGATCTGATTTTCTCTTGTGGAAAAGATGCCCATTTTAGCGCCAATCCATTTGCCTGGTGTAGCCTCAAAGCTCAGTCCAGAATCTGTAAATTTTTCTCCGTCCAGGCTATAACTAAACTTGCACCTGGCCCCATTTTGCACGGTTAACCGCAAATAGACGGTAGGTATTTTTAACCTGGTAATCAGCGTTTCCTTTTCTGCACTTCCCTTGTCGGCCTTCTCGCAGATCCCTGTAACCAGGTGCAAACCATCCTTTTTATTCCTGATGCCAATATTGGCATAGGTTAAACCCATTACGACCAGCCCCGCTTTTTCATTTTCCAGCTTCGGATTTGGGCTAAAAGTAAGCTTTGTGGTGGCCATAAATTCATCTGCAGGAAATTTTTGCAGCAATACGTTGGGCACATCCCATAAGTTTTTGGCATCAGCAGGTACTTCATGGGTATATAATTTAAGGCTGCCTTTGGCTGCATCGGCAAAAGCATAGGTAGCCAGGGGATTGGCCTGCCACTGCCATTGCAATCCTAAGCGGACATCGTTAAATTCGTCGCTTTCTACAGGGGTATTTATAGGGTAGACTTTGCCAACTGAAGGCTTTTTATAATGCATAACCGGATCTCCGTTGCCATCACCATCTGCATCCGTACCGATTACCGGCCAGTCATTTACCCATTTCATGGGCTGCAGATGTACCACCCGCCCATAAGCATCTTTATCCTGAAAATGCAGGAACCAGTCTTCACCGCTTTGTGTATTTACCCAGGCACCCTGATGGGGTCCGTTTACCGGGCTCTTGCCCTGGGCCATCACTATTTTGCGTTCGTAAGGCCCGTAAACATTTTTAGCCCGCAGTACCAGTTGCCAGCCAGTAGCCACGCCGCCTGAAGGTGCAAAAATATAGTAATAACCATTGCGTTTATAAAACTTCGGTCCCTCTATGGTTGGGTCAACTTCATGGCCATCATATACAATCGTGCCCTCATCTAAGGTTTTATCACCTGCGGCATTGAGCTGTTTTACGGCAATTATGCTTTTTATACCTGCACGGCTTCCGGCAAAGGCATAGACCAGATATACCTTTCCATCGGCATCCCAAAGCGGACAGGGATCTATCAGGCCTTTGCCTGGGGCAACCAATACCGGTTCAGTCCAGGGACCGCTGATCGATTTAGCTTTAGTAAGGTAAATGCCAAAATCCGGATCAGGGTAATAAATATAAAACTCATCCTTAGTGTAACGGATAGCAGGAGCCCATACCCCATTTCCATGCTGTGTTTTCTGGAAATGTTCCAGAGGCAATTGCCTTTTTAAGGCATGCCCGATAATTTTCCAGTTTACCAGATCTTTGGAGTGCAGAATGGGTAAGCCTGGAATGGCATCAAAACTGGAAGCGATCAGGTAAAAGTCATCCCCTACGCGAATGGCATCAGGATCAGAATAATCGGCATTCAGTACCGGATTTTTATAGGTGCCATCCCCCTGATCCGAAACCCATACTTTTGAAACATAGCCGGATGGGGCAGGATGGGCCGCTGCTGCCTTCTTTTGCTGGGCGAAAGAACTGCAGCTATAAAACAGGCAAATAAAAACAAAAGATAAAATTCGGAAAGAATGCTTCATAATTACTGGATCTTAAAATGCTGATGAACTGGTAACAGGTATCCAGGCATTTTTACCTGAAAATATATTTTTAAGGGTATACTGTCTGACTGCTTTGGCAGGGAGTTGCTTAGCCCAAGTTACACGTTTAGCGGGACTGCTTCCTTCACCGGTACTTTCGTACTCGGCATAAAATGCCGTTTTCTCTTTATTGGGAAACATGCCGTCGCCCGGCCAGGGGTTCCAGCCTTCTGGTGTGATATGATTACCCATTGCCGTGCGGATAAAAACAGTTTTTGCATAAGGACGCCATGGTCTGCCGAGAAAAACTTTTTTAACTTCTGCGGCAGCTGTTAGTTTACAATCAAAAAATACGTAACCATATTGCTGGCCCGGACTGGTAGCGGCGGCAGTAATATAAGAGTTGCTTAAACTGTTAATGGTGCAGCTCTGGAATACTGCAGTGGCCTCTCCAAATATAAAATCGGTAGTTCCTTCTATATAACAATCTACATAATATTGCCTGCTGTCCTGGCTTGCCGTATATAAGGTATCCTGGTTGCCCAAAAGCCTGCAATTTTTGATCACTACCCTATCGGCCTCTACGTGCAGGGCAACTCCCTGGCCGACACGACCGGCAGTATTGGCTATGGTCAGGTTCTCGGCCGTAAAATCGCTCCCCTGTACCAGTACGGTATAGGAGTTAAAAGTGCCAAATTTATCTTTCCCGTAAGCATCAGTACCAGATCTATAGCGCATTCCTGAATAATCTGCATTGGTAATAATCGTTGCTGCAGCATCCTCACCTATCAATGAAATGTGCTTTTTCCAGGAAGGGATCACCAGTTTTTCATGATAAACACCCTTTTTGATCCTGATCGTTACGGTAAGCTGCCCAAGGTCTCTGACCGAATTGACGGCTTCCTGTATGGTTTTAAAATCTCCGCTGCCATCCTGTGCTACCGTAAGTGTAGACGGATATTTTTGCCTGGCCTGAACAATAAGAGGTACAGCCAAGAAAATAAACAACATACAGCCAAAATTCTTCATATTTACTATTTGGTCTGGCAATCATACGAATTTCGGTTAAATAACATGTCGATCAAATTCATTATATTTATGCAATCGTTCTCGGAATTACTTGTCAATAACGCTTTACTGTTATGTTTGAGCCTGCTACTTTAAAAGATATCGCCATTGCATTAGGATTGTCAACTTCTACCGTTTCCAGGGCCTTAAGGGATACCTATGAAATTAGCCCTAAGACGAAAAAACTGGTACTGGAATATGCGGAGAAAATCAATTATCGTCCTAATCCTATTGCGCAGAGCTTAAAAGAGCGCAGAACCAAATCTATTGGTGTTATTGTAAGCGAGGTGGCCAACCAGTATTTTTCTCAGGCCATTAACGGGATTGAATCCATTGCTTATGATAAAGGTTATCATGTCATCATCACCCAAACGCATGAATCGTACGAAAGGGAAATGATCAATACGCAACATTTAGCTTCCAGAGGTGTGGATGGCCTGCTTGTTTCTTTATCAGCTGAAACCAAAGACACCAGTCATCTGCAGGCTTTACATGACAAGGGCCTGCCCATCGTTTTTTTTGACCGGGTGGCTAAAGAGATAGATACCCATAAAATTAGTGCAAATAATGAAAGGGGGGCCTTTGAGGCAACCGCACACCTGATCAACGCTGGCTATAGAAAAATTGCACATTTGAGCAGTTCTGCGCATTTATCGATCAGCATAGAACGCCTGCGCGGCTATACAGCTGCCCTTAACCAATATGGAATTGCCCTTAACCCTGATTATATTAAAAATTGCCCGCATGGTGGAATGTTTCAGGAAGAAACGGAAAAAGCTGTTTTAGAACTACTTAACCTTAAAGAAAAACCAGATGCCATTTTTGTCGCGGGTGACCGGTTGTCTATGGGCTGTCTCACTGTTTTTAAAGGATTAAGTGCGGATGCCCTGGACGAACTCGCCATTGCAGGGTTCAGCAATTCAGATATGTTAGATTTACTCAAATACCCACTTACTTCTGTACGACAGCCCGCATTTGAAATGGGACAGATTGCCACAACCATGCTGCTGCAACTGATAGAAAGTAAAAGACCGGTAACAGAATTTGAGAATAAGGTGATCGATACCAAACTTTTTATTCGCTGATTCTTCCTTCCGGGCTCAAATCAGATTAAACTAGGTCACATAAATTATTTAGAATAATTCTTATTAAAACTTGTAATAAAATATTAGCTTTACCACTTATTAAGATACAGTCTAAATAACAAGCCGACTATTGCTGAATTTTACTTACAAACTTTAATATAATATGATCACAAATTTAAAAATATGGGCCCTGCTCATCCTCATGACCATTGGTGTAAACAGTGCTTTTGCGCATGCTTTTTGGCTTAAAACGAATCCTTCCGGAAAAAAAGGAAAGGCACACGAAGTACAGATATTTTATGCAGAACCTGCTGAAAAACCAGAACTGCTGGACAGCAAGGAAGTGGCCAATGTAAAAAACTTCTCTGTATGGCTGTTGATACCTGGAAAAGAAAAGATCAAACTGCAAACCACTGCTGCAAAAGATCATTATAAGGCCAGTTTCACTCCTGAACAAAATGGACAATATCGCATTATCTTACAAAATGATGCCATAGACGTTTTCGAATATCCTTCAGGCTCGCTGAGAATAGAGTTTTATGCAAGTGCGCTTATACAGGTAGGAACTGAAAATGCTGTAGCTGAAACAGGTGGGTATAAACTCAATGTTTTTGCTAAAGGTGTAACTGCACACCAGCCTGTTGCTGTAGCTGTTGAACATCAGGAAATCGATCTTTCTAAAGTGGTGATCAGTATTTTTAGCCCTTCTGGCTGGAAACTGGATGTAAAACCAGATGCCAATGGAAAGGCAGAATTCACCGCCCTGGATAAAGGAACCTATTTTATTGAAGCTGTTTACAGGGCCAAAACGCCAGGCACATTGAACAATAAAGAATATAAGTCCGTTTATTATGCGGCCACAAACATACTGGATATTACTAAATAGTTAATGCTTAAATAGAAGAGGCATGCCATATCGAATGATTATGGCCTGTCTCTTTATTTTTTTTGAATTAAAACCGGAGCAAGCCAAGCATTTCGCCCTTTGGCAGCCCATTTGCGATATAATATAGGCTCAGTTTATGATTCGCATTGGCTTTTTCCAACTGCAGCAGCTCTTTTACCGATATTTCCATGCTTAAATTGGAAGTAGAGGGATTTGCAAAGCCCCATTTTTTTAATATATTTCCCTGCTCATCTTTCAACACAATACTCCTTTCAGTACCGGCCCCTTTTACATCGCAGTGCATGTAATTGATGCGCAACTGGTCTTTATCATTTGCCTTACCTAATTGCAGTACCCTTAAATTCAATGGCTGGTTTACCGACTGTTTCAGGATAAGCTTGTTATTGAGGTATACCTCGTAACTGTCCAATCCTAAATTATTGCCGAAACTAAATCCAGCGAAGCATAATGTAATCAGCGTAAATAACCTAATAAACGCAGAATAGAATGTGATGTGTTTCATGACTTTAATTTTAAGTGAAAAGATTTAATCAATTGCTCATCACAATGTTAAGGGAACCAGACAAGAAGTAGAAAATTAGTAGACGAACTGCAGGAATAATAGATTTAAAAAAGCTGGCAGATTAATCTGCCAGCTTTTTTAAATCTATTATTTATAATCAATCGTGATGTGATTTAGCTTTCCTGTAAAATTAAACGGAGCTTTGTATTGAGCTGATACCGGGGAATTCCGGTCTGCTCCTACATCAATGCCATCTTTATATATCGCAATTCTACCTTCTGCCGCAACGATTGTCCGCTCTCCTACTTTTTGGTCGTTGATATAGATCGATTCCGTTCCAGCCGGGGCATTTCTGTTTATTTTTCCATCCTTACCTTTTGCCGGCGCAATGTAATTGAACTCAAATTTCAGTTTGGACTTGCCTGAAGGCACTGAGATATTAGATTCAAGGTGCTTAACGATACTTCCTGTATTGTGGGCAACCACAAATTTGCCCTGTTTAACAAACAGGCTTAACCCATCAAATTCAGAACCTGCGGCAAAAAGCACGCCTTCATCTGCAGTTGATTTCAGTTCCACATCGGCAGTAATGGTAAAGGGATCATCCTGAAATTGTGGCCCGCTATAGGTAAGGAACTGATCAATCCCCGGATACAGGACAACCTTATTTTTCAAGCCAAAGGGACTTCTTTCTCTGCCGCCTGCACTATGTCCTATAGCACGGTCAGCCAGTGGAAATACATTGTATTTTATCGCCTCCTCATCAAATACGGCCTGCAGCTCTTTTACCTTTTCAGGAAGTTTAGCAGCCAGGTTGATGCGCTCATTAAAATCCTCGTTCAGGTTATACAACTCCCATACGTCTTTTGAAAAATCTGTACCTGGCTGATGAAAAACAGAAGCCTTCCAGCCATCTTTAACAATTGCCCTTTTGCCAAAAAGCTCATAGTATTGTACGGTATGGCGGTTGGCTGCTTTTGCATCCTTTAATGAATAAACCAGGCTGGTACCTTCAATAGGTTCCTGCTTATGTCCTTTTATGACCTCCGGAACTTTAGCGCCAACCAGCTCATAAATCGTTGGGGCAATATCTATCACATGGCCATACTGTCCACGAATGCCACCTTTGTCTAGTCCTCCTTTCGGATAATAAACGATCAAAGGCTGATGTGTGCCTCCTTCACTGTTCGGATCGGCTTTCCATAAACGGAATGGCGTATTGCTGGCTTGTGTCCAACCCGCCGGGGCATCAGAGAAAGAATGCTCAGTACCCAGTTTATCAATGTTTTTATACAGCTCGGCCACCTGCTTTTCTTCATCTAAAGCACTGATGTAACCATTTAAACTACCGTTTTGAGGGCTATGACTAGAACCATTATCACCAATACTTACCAAAATCACCGTATTTTCTGCTTGTCCGATTTCTTTAAGGTAGTTTACAATACGACCAAATTCATAATCTGCATGGGTCATGAAACCAGCATAAACCTCCATAAACCGGGCATATACCTTTTTCTGCTCAGGAGTCAGGCTGTCCCAGGCTTTAACAGTGGGGTCGCGATCTGGCAAAACTGCATTTGCCGGTATTACACCCAGTTTTTTCTGGCGGGCAAATACCTCTTCACGATACCAGTCCCAACCTTTGTCGAATTTCCCTTTATAGAGATCGCTCCATTTTTTATCAACCTGGTGTGGCGAATGAATGGCTCCCGTGGCAAAATAGAGAAAGAATGGTTTTTCCGGTGCAATTGATTTCTGATTGGAGATGTAACTGATGGCTTTATCGGCCAATAAAGTACTTAAATGCTTATTATTGGGTTCAATATCGATCACTTTAGTATCCTCATACAAATTTGGATGATACTGATCGGTATGGCCAAGCTGAAAACCATAAAAATGATCAAAACCACGGCCTACTGCCCATCTGTCAAACGGGCCATTTGCCGTTATTTCATCAAGGGGTGCTACGTGATACTTGCCTACCGCAAAACTGTTGTAATTATTTTCGTGCAACACTTCGGCAATAGTTGCCTTATCTGCGGGCATAATGGCATCATAGCCCGGATAACCGCTCGAACTATAGTTCAGGGTTCCCATATGTACCGAATGGTGATTGCGACCGGTTAGCAGTGCCGCACGGGTAGGCGAGCAAACACCCGTAGAGTGAAAATTGGTATAGCGCAGTCCGTTATTGGCCAGACTATCCAGCACCGGGGTTTCCATCAATCCGCCGAATGCGCTGGATGTGCCATAACCTGCATCATCAATTAAAAATACCACCACATTGGGGGCTCCTGCAGGGGCTGTTTTTCTTTCAGGAATATAGGGAACGGATTCTGCAACCGTACGGCCTACTTTTCCTTTAAAGTTTTTATCAGAGGTTAACTGCCCTGGCTGCTGGCCATAGGCGTTCATCAATAAGGAAGTGGCCAGAACGGCCATGCTTCCTGTTAAAAAAGATATTCTTTTCATCTGTTTATTTATTGGTTTTTGATTGTTTATTCCCATCCGGGGTTTTGGGTAAGTTTTGGATTACGATCTATTTCGCCCTGTGGTATGGCGTATAAATAATGCCTTGGGGCTACATTGGTTTTCCCCACCAGTTTCAGGTTTTTAAGCAAAATGCCCTTGCCTTCAGGACCTACACCGGTAACTTCGGTGCCGGTTTGGCGGATCAGGTCAAAAAACCTGTGGCATTCCGCTACCAGTTCCAACCTTCTGTCCAGGTATACAGAATCGCGGAACTGATCTTTTGTAAGTCCTGTTGTCAGCTCATCAAGACCGGCCCTTTTTCTGATCTTGTTTAAGGATCCGTAAGCTTTTGGAGTTGGTCCGTTCAGTTCATTTTCCGCTTCCGCATGAATTAACAATACCTCGGCAAAACGCAATACGTTCATATTGGCATCCGATTGTCCGGTTGCCGCATAATTTGGGTCCCAGTTTTTGTTGATAAATGGGACCGAATCTCCGGGAACATTGATGGTTGCATATTTTTTGCCATCTGTAGGGCTGATGTAGAAGGTAGTAAAGGACACCCTTTTCCTTTTGTCTTTATTGGAATAGAGCTTATAAAGGCTAAAAAAATTATCGTTGCCTACTTTGTAAAAAGTCAGCTGGTTACCATAGGACCCCTTTAGTCCGGGAACACCAGAACGAATATCACTGGAGGTGATCAGATGTCCGGTGCTGATGATGCTGCCTTTTATCTGGGCCGAAAAGATATGTTCTTTGCCATTTTTAAATGCTGGCAAAAATACCTGCGAGTAATCGTCAAAAAGCCCATAACCGTAGGGACCATTGATTACATCCTCAGCATATTTTACCGAATTGCCCCAATCTCTCCTGGTCAGGTATACTTTAGAAAGTAAGGCCACTGCCGCACCTTCCGCAGCACGTCCGGCATCACCCGCCGAACCATTTTTGAACAAGCCCGCAGCATCTGCAAAGTCTTTGATGATCTGTGTATAAACAGCTTCCTTAGGTGTTCTTGGCACCTGCAGCTCTGCAAGGCTCAAACGGGTCTGATCTGCCAGCAATAAAGGTACATCCCCATACAAACGGACCAGGTTAAAATAATAAAAGGCCCTTAAAAAGCTCGCTTCGCCCAATAGGCGGTTCTTTAATTTTGTGTCCATGGTTATTGCCGGAATTCTTTCCAGGGCGATATTGGCTTTGTTAATGCCTTCGTAGTGTTCCGTCCAAATCTGTTGGATGCGCAAATTGGTGGAAGCATGGGTTAACTTTGCCAGCGCCCTTACTTCGGCATTTGGCGACCCCGGACCTGCATCCAGGTCATCCGTTAAAAAATCAAGTCCGGTATAAAACAACCTGTTATAAATGGGCTGCGCACCTGTACTATTATCAACAAGCGGATAATAGATCGCGTTCACCGCCGAAACGGCATCATTTGCGGTTTTGTAAAACTCCTCCGGCGAAATAAAAGAGGTTGGCTTCTCGTCCAATTTAACACAGGCGGACAAGCCAATAAGCATTACAGCGAGGATAATATATATTTTTTGCATAGTCATAAAATCTAATTGACAGAAACTATAAGGTTAAACTGATGCCAGCCTGGATGGATCTGGCATTCGGATACGCCGCACGGTCCATTCCGGTACTGATGGAATTTTGTCCGTTGGTATTTACTTCAGGGTCAAAACCGGTATAGTTGGTCCAGGTAAGCAGGTTCGAGCCGGAAACATAAATCCTTACCGCACTCAACTTCAGTTTTGAGAGCAGGCTGTTTGGTATGGTATAGCCTATCGAAACGTTTTTCAGCCGCACAAAAGAGCCATCCTCAACAAAGCGGTCGGAGATCGTTACCGCCGGATTTTCTATGGCTTTATGCACATCGGTAATTGTATTTGCTGGTGTCCATCGATTCAGTAATGTTGCAACAGCACCGGTATAACCCGTACCCGTTTCCAGGTTGGCCCGTGTCCAGTTAAAGATCTTATTGCCATACGAAGCGTTCAGGAAAATGGATACATCCACATTTTTGTATTTAAAGGTATTGGTAAAACTGCCTAGGAATTTAGGCTGTGAGCTGCCCACTATTTTCCGGTCAGCATCCTGCGTAATCGCCCCGTCTCCGTTAAGGTCTTTGTACTTCTGCAAGCCCGTAGCCGGGTCTACCCCATCCGCTTCATACATATAAAATGCCCCTACCGATTCGCCTACTTTAATGATCTGGGTAGGTAATGTGGTCGGGCTCGCAGGATCGGTTACAAAAAAATAACCGGCACCGCCCAGGTCCAATATCTTGTTCCTATTTGCTGAAAACAGGAGGTTACTGCTCCAGCTAAATTCACCAGTCAGGTTTAAAGTTTTTAGCCCCAGTTCCACTCCCCTGTTCCTAACCACACCCAGGTTTTGAAAAGCACTGGTTAAACTGGAAGAAAAAGGTACCGGGACTTCCAGTAACAGATCCGAGGTCTTCTTATAATAGATATCTGAGGTGAGCTGTATCCTGTTGGTAAACAAATCCAGGTCTATACCAAAGTTATACTGTGCTGTTTTTTCCCAGGTCAGGTCTGGGTTTGCAAAACTGCCGGTTGCCAGGCCGTTTACCAAAGTATTTCCAAATGAATAACGGTAACTGAACAATCTGGAAAGCGAACGGTAAGGATCAATTTCCTGGTTACCGGTTACCCCGGCACTGAAGCGAAGCTTTAAGGCGCTGATCTGTTTCACATTTTTCAGAAAACCTTCGTTGGATACGTTCCAGGCCACCGCCGCGGACGGAAATGTGCCCCACTTGTTGTTTTTACCAAACCTTGAAGAGCCGTCTGCACGGGCTGTCAGTGTGAGCAGATAGCGGTTATCATAACCATAGTTAAACCTGGCCAGGTAAGATTGAAGTGTCCATTCCACATTAGATGAGGATGGGATCAGCAGCACCGTTCCCGATCCGATATTGTTATACGTGAAGGCATCACTGACAAAATTTGAAGCGCCCGCTGTCACCGTTTCTGTATTCGATTTTTGCTGGGTATTTCCGATAAGTATATCCAGGCTATGTTTTTCACCAAAGGTCTTTTTGTAGTTAAGGGTATTTTCATTTAACCAATTCAAGGTAGACAATGCACCAATTGATGCCGTTCCTCCGGGTGCACTTTCATAAAGTGTGGATGGTAAATACCTGTTTTGCTTATTGTTGATGATATCTGTACCTAAAGATACTTTTGCCGTCAGCCCCTCAATGATCTGGTATTCCCCAAAGCTGTTGAACAGAAACCTTGTGGTCTTGGTTTGATTGGTCTGCAAAGCGAGGGTAGCAATGGGATTGGCTACTGTTGAGCCAAAACTGCTGTTGGCTGTATAGTTTCCATTTTCATCACGTATCGGCAGCACTGGTACCATGGACAGGATATTGGCAACAACCCCACCTGGGGCTACCACAGCACTGGTCACACTTCCGTTTAAATAAACACCGATCTTAAATTTAGTGTTCACTTCATGGTTCAGATTTAACCTTCCCGCATACCTGTCAAAACCTGTGTTGATGACCACTCCCTCCTGCTTAAAGTAGTTTCCTGAAAATAAGATACTCGTCTTTTCTGTTCCTGATGAAATCGAAAGGCTATGGTTTTGAATGGATGCTTTTCGGAAAGCGGCTGCCTGCCAATCGGTACCTTCACCCAGCTGGTTCAGTTCATCCTGGGTATAAAATGGTGCTTTACCAGCATCTTTTAGTGCATCATTTTTTAAGGAGCCCCATTGTTCGGCATTGAGCAGCTCAATTCTTTTGGCCACCTGCTGTGTGCCGTAATAACCATTATAGTTAATTGAAAAATTATTTTTGGTACCGCGTTTTGTGGTAATCAAAATTACCCCATTCGCACCTCTTGAACCATAAATCGCCGTAGCAGATGCATCTTTAAGCACATCAATTGATTCAATATCCCCAGGATTGATTCCTGAAAGCGGATTGATGGCAGGGCCGTTGGTAATACCTGCATCAACAGAGGCATCACCATTGTATATTGGGAAACCGTCAATTACATATAGCGGTTCATTACCTGCATTGATAGAAGTTCCGCCCCTTACACGGATAGAAACTCCACCACCCGGCTGACCGCTGGATTGGGTAACCTGGGCACCAGCCACTGCACCTTGTATCAGTCTGTCAGGGGAAGAAACAGGCAACCCTTTTAATTCTGTGGGAACAGAAGAAAGCGAACCTGTAAAATCACTTTTTTTCTGCGTGCCATATCCCACAACCACTATGCTGTTCAGGTTGTTAACCGATTCTTCCAGTTTTAGCTCGATCGGGCTGCCTTCAGCAACCACCTGTATGGTTTTGTAGCCTACAAAGCTAATGGTTAGGGTATAGGGAAATTTCTGACCGGTGACAAATTTAAAAATACCATTGTTGTCGGTTAGCGCAGCATGGGTGGTGCCATTAATGCGCACATTAACACCCGGCAGGGTTTCATTGGTTTTTGCATCCCGGATGGTACCCGTAAGAGTAGAATTAATCAGGGGTGTAGTTTGTGCCTGGATATGCTGCACAAACAGGAAGGATAAAAATATTAAACTGTAATATTTCCATGTTATTCTTTTCAAAGCAGTACCTATAGCACCAACTTCATAGAAATTTTGCATAATTTTGTTAAGGATTAAGTTGCAATTGATTCAGGTGCCAACGCCACATTGAGAACCTGTTTTGATAATTTAATGCTTAGGGAGGGACAATTGTTTCTCCCTGTTTTTTTGTCATTTTTTACAGATCATGTTTTATATTTTAGTTAATTATTAAACTTTTGTTATTTATCTTTCACACACCTGAATCCCAGATGTTCAAGACTGCTGTCTTCCGATGTTTTCATTCTACGCGAAACCCTGTAGCCAGAACAAGTACTGGTTTTGATACCAAACCTGTTTGGTATGCTGGCAGAACAGCAAAAGGCAACGGCAGTTTTAACCGGTGCAGGTTTTACAGCTGATTTGTTTCTTTTTTTGAAATTAAAAAACATAAAAGCTATACCGATAACCAAAAAAAAGACCGCCATCTTTTTGAAACTTGATTTCATCATGAGAAATGTACCACTGGGTAAAAACAGAATTTATATAATCGTATTTTTAATTATAGAGAGATTATTGCCTGTTACAACAACAGCAACAAGCTAGGCTGAAGGTTGCACGCGACAAATAGGAGAGCGATAAAAACCTGTTAATGAGACGACTGTTCATGTTTTTGTTAAAATATAAAGCGAAGATATAATAAATTCTATTAAATTGGTAGATAAAATAGTTTTTAATATAAAAAACTATTTCATGGGGAATGAAAAGACTTAGGGAATGACAGAACCTTGCGCGTTTTTGCTTTCTACCAGCTACTCAAAGCCAGGGTCTAAATGCAATCAAAACAGATAAAAGTAATTTAGGGTATTGTTATATTTATCCCTTCGCCCTTTATCAATTTGTTTAACAAGGTAATCAAATCGTTCAGGTTGTATTTTAACAGCGTGTAAATATTGATCCTGAAAATATCCGCATCGGTCATTTTATCTACCTCTTTAATCAGCGCCTTCAGATTGATCTGACCTTTCAATCGCCTGGCTTCTGCCAAATGGAATTCAAGAAAGTAAGCTAATCCTATTGGCTTATCGGCCCAAATCTCTGCAATTGCAGTCTGTATCCGCTCAAATTCCCCTTCCAGAAAAACAAGCTGGTCATTATCAACCTCGAAATCCAACGCCCGCTTCATGTCCATTAACAGCACACCAATACGCACCAAATAATTTTTCACCACCGGACTTTCTCTATTATCCATCTTTTTTATGCTCGTCAAAATAATTTGTTGTGCTATTTTACAATTTTTTGATGAATAAAGGGTGAAAAAGTAAGGATCTTTATAAATATAAATGTAGAGGATTTACACAACCACTACCTACTCAGGCAAATCAAATTTTTGACATCTGGCCTTTCGGAGAAAAATAATTTGCTTAAATTACATCACCAAATATTAATTTGAATATGAAGAATTTCGACTGGACACGTTATACCAAAAAGATAGCTATAAAAGCACCACTTCATTCAATTTATGCTGCCTGGACCACAGCTGAAGAATTGGAGCGGTGGTTTTTGGAGGAAGTAAAATTTTATGACAGGGACGGTAATTTAACAGGTAAACAGGTCCCTGCAGAAAACGATTTTACCTATAAATGGAGATGGCATCTTTATGATGATATCATGAAGGGTAAAATATTAGAAGCCAACGGAAAGGACTTTTTCCAATTTACTTTTGAGGGGGAATGTATTGTAGAGGTAAAGCTGACAACAGATCGTGACTATACATTGATCGAACTCACCCATAAAAACATCCCGACAGACGATGAATCTAAACAGTATATCCGATTGGGTTGTGCATCAGGCTGGACCTTCTATCTGATCAATTTAAAGTCTGTTTACGAAGGTGGATTAGATTTGAGAAATAAAGATGAGCAATTACACGTTATGATCAATAATTAAAGGCCTAATCTGCTGTTACCGTATGGAAAAAATTGAAGACGAACTGAAATTTTCTATATTTAGCACAACCTTCTATCCAGAACAAAAGCGTGAGAATCAGCAACAGAAAAAAATATCATAGTTTTCTCAAATACAAAAGAGATTTTCAAAAATATAGCCTAAAAAAAGTAAGAAGTTATGAAATCATTTTACACTGGCTAAAAAGCAGGCTTAGCCGCAATCAATTTCTAATTTTATCAGGCATCCTGGTCGGTTGTACAGCTGGATTAGCAGGGGTGTTGCTAAAATCACTTGTCCACTATATAAACTATATAATTACCAGCAAAGTACATTTTGAATATCAAATTCTCTTTTATATTGTATTTCCTTTCCTGGGTATTGTTCTTACTACAAGTATCGTGCTCTCCGTATTTAAAGGCCAGGACCGCAAAGGCATTGGTGCTATATTACATGAGATCGCACGCAATTCAAGTATTGTATCATCTGTAAAGATGTATTCCCAAATTATACAAAGTGCCGTTACAGTGGGCCTGGGGGGATCGGCGGGCTTAGAAAGTCCGATTGCAGTAACAGGGTCTGCTATCGGGTCTAATTTCGCACAAACCTATAAACTGGATTACAGGGAACGCACCCTGCTGTTGGCTGCAGGCGCTACTGCAGGTATTGCTTCGGCATTTAATGCACCAATCGCAGGAATGATGTTTGCGTTTGAGATCCTTCTTACCGGGGTTGTATTTTCAGACTTTATTCCACTTGTTGTAGCGGCAGTTTGCGGGAGTTTAATTTCCAGAATTGCACTTCAGGAAGATGTGCTGTTTCGTTTTCAGGCCCGTGAGGCATTCAATTACCATAACATCATATACTACCTGTTATTAGGATTACTTACCGGATTGTATGCCCGGTATTTTGTTGTGGTTTCTCAACGGGTAGAACATTTTTTTCATAAACTAAAGTTTTCCAGGTTGCAAAAAGCTGCCATTGGTGGCCTTATTTTATCACTGCTGTGCGTACTTTTTCCACCTTTATTTGGAGAAGGATATGAAACTGTTAAATCTTTCACTAACGGAAATGCCGAAAAAATTCTTCACAATAGCTTATTCAGATATCTGGATTTTAAGGAATGGTCGGTTATCATATTTCTTGGATTGATCTGCATGCTAAAAGCTTTTGCAACCTCTGTCACCATTTTCAGTGGTGGTAACGGTGGGAACTTTGCCCCGGCATTATTTGCCGGTGGTACGCTGGGATTTTTATTTGCCACGGTCTGTTCCTACCTTGGGCTACCTGAGGTTCCAGTTACCAACCTGGTATTGGTGGGCATGGCCGGCGTAATGAGTGGGGTATTATATGCACCTTTAACAGCCATATTCTTAATTGCAGAATCCAGCTCAGGTTATGACCTGTTTATTCCACTTATGATTGTATCGGTTATTGCCTATCTCATCGCAAAATGGTTCTCCCCTGTTTCACCAGAATTGAAAAAAATGGCTGATGACGGAAAAATTTTCACCAGGGAACATGACAAAAACCTCCTTACGCTACTTCATACCCAAGACCTGATTGACAGAAACCCACAGATAGTCCAAAAAGGCGCCCCCTTAATTGACCTATTGGAAGTCATAAAAAATGGAAAGAAAAATATGTTTGCCGTTCTGGATGCTGAAAGGCATCTGGTTGGGATACTTACCCTGGATGATATGCGTCCATTTCTTTTTGCCACCGACTTACAAGCTTCGTTAGATGTATCAAAAATCATTAGACCACCAGTAGCAGTAATTCATCCCAACGATCAAATGCCTGCAATTATTAAAACTTTTGATGAGACGGGTGCATGGCACCTACCGGTTATAAATGATCGGGATGAATTTATTGGATTCATATCAAAATCAGCAGTTTTAATGAATTACAGGCAACTCCTAAAAGAGTATTCTTAATTCACGAATGTGAAATATTGCGCTGTGTTTTAATTCCTCAAAGCGGTTTCTTTCAGAAACCCGGCAAATTCATCCGATACGGATTCTGGCTTGAACTTTAATTGAGTCGGATTCCCCTTAAACAAATGGCTGTACCATACCAAACCTGCCAGGTAGCATCCGGCTTCATTTGCATGATTGGGGTCGAACTTTAACTTCTTGTCTGTTCCCCAGCTGTATCCTGCATTTATTGAGTTTTCCTGAGAAGGTAAAGCGGGATAAACTGCGTTTACATAATCAAATGCAGTATCTTTTTTAAATCCCCACTTTTTATCGGTAGCAACCTGATAAAATGCATCGCCAGATGGGATGATTGGTAAATTACCAAGGCTCTTTGCCAGGTGGTGATAGGCAGCCCTTGATTTTTCCCACATTTCCTGATTATTTTTTGCCCGTTTTTCGCCTTCTATCTTTCCCCAGTTCACAGCATCTGCACGGTAGGCCCATGTTTGATGAACAAATATCTGGGCATCTGGCTGGTAACTTTTAACCAAATCGTAAATATTTTTAGCATAGGGCTGGTACGTGGTTTCATCACCTGACAATAGAGAGTATTGCTGCATGGTAACGATATCCCATTTTTGAGATGACAACAGTTGCCTTAAAGATTTGCCTTTGTAAGCTTTACCCCTATTGGTATCTATGTCATTTACCAGAACCGAATCCCAATGACGTTTTAAAGAGCAGCCGCCCATTTCTGCCCTACCTAAAACAAGATTTACCTTCACTTCTTCAGCCATTTGAGGCAGATAACGTGAAGCATTCTGTGAAAAACTATTGCCAATCATCAATACCCTTAAAGTCTTGCCGGCCTGCTGGGCACTCAGTTGCAAACACATCGTCAATATCAGTACTACAACAAGTTTTGTTTTAATTAACATTTTCATTTTAGTCATTATAATTTTATGCTCAATGGGGATAAGACAACCTGCTGGATTATCCGGGCTAATATTACTCAATAAGTTCGAAAAAACCTATTTCGCTTAAAATTTACAAGCGGGTAAAATACAAATTCTTTCGGCATAACGCTGTTCTTATACATATCAAAAAGAATGCCCTGCTAAAGCAGGGCATTTAATAGATTAACGGTAAAAGGGATACTTGAAAACATCCATTTATCAAGCTACGAATAGGGATATTTACCGTTACATTTCAAACGTATTTAAAACCTGGCTTTCACCCAATTTTATTACGTGAAAGCAATAATATCTTACGCGAACCATTAATAAAAACACTAGAATCTCAGTCTGTAATGTTACCTTTTCCCATACTCTGTTAACGCTCCAGCAACCACTTTAACCTGAAACGGGCCAACGAAACGGCTTCAGGCATGTGTTTGGATCCTCCGTGTCCGTAAAGGCAAATGATACTTTTATCGGGTAACACAGCAAGATCTGAATAGGTAGCCCCTCCTTCCTGCAACAACTTACTTATGGGCCAGGTTCTACCTTCATCTTTGCTCATCCTGATGGTCAGGTCGTTTCTTTTTTTAAGACCTGCTGGCTGCGAAAGCAAGATAACATTGGGCTTTGAACTATAACGGACCAGTCCTATGTCGCATGCACTGCCTTTTAATGCACTATCATAATCCAGCTCCTGTGTCCAGCTTTCGCCCTTATCTTTACTCCAAACCTTAGCCTGCCGCGAACCAGAAACGCCGGTTACTGTTCTTCCAATTAAGAAAATATTGCCATTGGCCTGCTCTACAATCTGTGACTCATTAAGTTCTCCGACCGGGGTATACCCACCAGATTTCCAGGTTTTACCCTGATCATCACTATATATACAGTTAACACCATACTGTCGTTCAGCAACGCTGAAGGAAATAGACCTTCTATGCCAAATCGAAACCATTAGCCGCTTATTTTTCAATTGAATGCCGTGACCAGGACCAGGTAAATGAAAGGTCCAATTATAAGGGTTGTTGTCGAACAAAAAAGTCACAGCTGTGGCTTCTGACCAGGAAACACCATCATCATTGCTGCATTTATAAAAAACAGCTGTGCCTGCATTACGTTGGTTTAATGCATAAAAAAGAAATAGCCTTCCAGTTTTACGATCCTGAACAGCAGTCGGGTTAGCCCAGCATTGCCCATTTTCACTTTTTACTATAATTGTTGAGGCTGAAAAGCTATCGCCTTTGTCAACACTCCGTTTTAAAACAATATGATGCGCTCCTTCGTCAGTACCGTCATTAATCCGCGCTTCGGCAAAAGCAAGAATAGTTCCTCTTTGAGTAACAGTTAACCCATATACAAAATGAGCGAAAACCCCATCCTCATTGGCTTTCCATAATATCGTCCTGTTTACAGTATCCTGCCCTTTGGTAGAAAAGCAGGCTAGCAGCAATGCGATTATTATTTTGAATTTATGATACCTTACCATCATTGTAATATTTTATTCAATCAGTTACTTATAAAAACAGCTATTTATACAAAATAAATCATTATGTACTACGAATATATAAATGATTCAACTTTATTTCCATTTGTCCCTTCATTCTGCAATACGCCCGCCCCCGATTTTCACCAACGAAGAGGCCAAGAACGCTGACACGATTATGCAGCCTCTTCAGAGCAGATAATTTTAGCTATTATGTTAAATTATGTTAACTCCTTGCCTACATCAAAGCCTTTACATAGTTTAGCATCCTATTATTTTTAATTGACGTTATCGTATTATTACCTTATCTTTGCAGAATGTTTAAAATTAAACACGTACTCTTACTAAGTTTCACCATTATAGCCCTGACCATTGCGGGCTGCAAAAGCCAGTTTGAAAAAATCAGACTGAGCAATGATGTAGCCAAAAAATACCAGGAGGCTATGCGTTTATATAACAAGAAAAATTACGCTAAAGCATTAATCTTATTTGAAGATCTATCCCAAAAATACAGGGGAAGGGCTGAAGCTGAAGAATTAAACTATCACTATGCTTTAACTTTATATAAATTAAGGGATTACACTACTGCAAGATACCAGTTTAAATCATTTGCCGACACCTACCCGACCAGTAAATATGCGGAAGAATGCAGGTACATGGGTGCTTACTGCTATTACCTGGATTCGCCGGCAGCAAGTCTTGACCAGGAAAACACTTACAAGGCAATTGATGCTTTGCAATTGTTCATCAACTTTTATCCTAAAAGTGAACGTGCAAAAGATGCCGCCAAATACATTGGGCTTTTACGTACTAAACTGGAAGATAAAGCCTATAACAATGCAAGGCTATATTATGATCTTGGCGGTTATGACGTAACCAATTATAAAGCAGCCGTTATAGCACTTAAAAATGCCCAGATTGATTTCCCTGATATTAAATATGCGGAAGAAATGGATTTCCTGATCATCAAATCTCAGTTTGCCTACGCAAAAAACAGTTTGGAGACACGCCAGGAAGACCGCTATAATGAAGCGATTACCTATGCAAACGAATTTATAGAAGCTCATCCGCAAAGCAAATTGGTTGCAGATGCAAACGGATTAAAAAAAGACAGTGAACAAGGCATTGAAAATGCAAAACGCTTTTTGGCTGAAGTGGCTAAAAACCAGGAAAAATATAAAGCGTTAATGGCAAAGGACGCCAGATCAGACAGTACCTCAACTACCATAAAAACCCCCATCAAATGATGAACACGAATAAACCCGCTGTACCGAATACTACGGTTACTAGAAATGTGAATGATTTAGATCAAAAAACACAAAACATCTACGAATCTTTGGTAATTATTTCTAAAAGGGCCAATCAGATCTCTAACAATATGAAAGAAGAGTTACACGGTAAATTGGCCGAGTTTGCTTCTTCTAACGACAACCTGGAAGAGATTTTCGAAAACAGGGAACAAATTGAAATCAGCAAGCATTACGAGCGTTTGCCTAAGCCTAGCTTA
The DNA here is from genome assembly GCF_032678725.1 of Pedobacter heparinus. Taxonomy (GTDB): domain Bacteria; phylum Bacteroidota; class Bacteroidia; order Sphingobacteriales; family Sphingobacteriaceae; genus Pedobacter; species Pedobacter heparinus_A. The sequence goes on along the minus strand of NZ_JAVTSC010000020.1, from coordinate 22,464 downwards.
ATCGCTATTGATGAGTTTCTGAACGATAAGATCTATTACAGAAATCCTGCTAAAGAGCAACAATAAAACTGCGCATAGGTATTAAATTGCATCCTTGCATTCCTTAAAACCATGCTTAAAAATAAAAAGATCATTCTTGGCGTTTGCGGCAGCATTGCAGCATACAAATCAGCTATACTGATAAGGCTACTGGTAAAGGCTGGCGCAAACGTCAAAGTAGTTCTTACGGCAGATGCGGCCAACTTCATTACGCCGCTTACCCTGGCTACCCTCTCTAAAAATCCAGTTTACACCCAGTATTTCGAAGAAGAGACTGGTGTTTGGAGCAATCACGTTGAATTAGGCCTTTGGGCTGATTTTATGATAATTGCACCCCTAAGCGCCAATACGCTGGCCAAAATGGCAACCGGCTTATGCGATAACCTGCTTACTGCTGTGTATCTGTCGGCCAAATGCCCTGTGTATGTTGCGCCTGCAATGGATCTGGACATGTGGAAACATGAAAGTACAAGAACGAATATTGACAAAATACAATCCTATGGTAACCAGGTAATCCAGCCTGGCAGCGGAGAACTGGCCAGCGGTCTATTTGGTGAAGGCCGCATGGCGGAACCCGAAGAAATTGTTGCTTTTTTTAAGGAGAAGCTTCGGTTATCCTTGCCCTTGCTGGGTAAAAGAGCCATGGTTACTGCAGGCCCGACTTACGAGGCAATAGATCCCGTTCGTTTTATAGGCAACCATTCTTCCGGTAAGATGGGTTTTGCCATTGCAGACCAGCTAGCGGCATTGGGCGCCGAAGTAACCCTGATTACCGGTCCTACTGCCGAAAAAAGCAGCTACGAAATGAAACGCATTGATGTAGTAAGCGCAGCCGACATGCTGAAGGCATGTACAGCCAATTTTGAGGAAGCAGACATTACCATAATGAGTGCAGCAGTGGCCGATTACACACCTGTAACCAGGGCCGATCAAAAGATCAAAAAAACGAGCAGCGAATTTAGCCTGGAACTCAAAAAAACAACAGATATTCTGGCCAGCCTGGGCAAGCATAAAACAACACAACAAATACTGGTGGGTTTTGCACTTGAAACGCAAAATGAGGAAGCATATGCAAAAGAAAAGCTGATTAAAAAGAACCTGGACCTCATTGTACTCAATTCTTTAAACGATAAGGGTGCGGGCTTTAAAAAGGATACCAATAAAATCACTATCTTTAACAAAACTGCTGAAAAAAGCGTTTTTGAGATGAAGTCAAAAACTGAAGTAGCTAAAGATATTTGTAATGAAATACTAAAGCTGATTAATGTATGAAGCAACGCTGCTCTTTTACCTTTGTCTTATTGTTTTTCTGCTGCTCTGCTATTTTTGCCCAGGAATTAAACACCAGGGTGCAACTGATGGCCCCAACCGTTCCAAATATCAACAAAAGGAATTTGGAGGTTTTACAAAATACCGTCAGGGAATTTTTAAACAACAATAAATGGAGTAACGAAACTTATACGCCGGCAGAACGTATCGAATGCAATTTCGTGATCACGATAACAGCCTGGGATGGAAGTTCAGCCTATAAAGCCGAAGCACAGATCCAATCGAGCAGACCGGTTTACAATACCGCTTACAGCAGTACTTTATTAAATATCAGTGATAAGGACTTTGATTTTAATTATAATGAAGGGCAATCGCTGGATTTTTCTGATCAGAACTTCATCTCTAACCTGAGCTCCCTATTGAGTTTTTATGCTTATACTATTATTGGCCTGGACAAGGACAGCTTTAGCAAACTCGGTGGCACTATTTTTTATAATAAAGCGCAGAACATCTTAAATGTTGCCCAGGTATCGGGAAACAAAGGATGGAAAGCTTTTGATGGCCTGCGCAACAGGTACTGGTTAAATGAGAACTTACAGAACAAAGGCTTTGAAGAACTGAGACAGTTCATCTACGAATACCATTATACCGGGCTAGACCAGATGCAGGAAGATCCGGCTAAAGGTGCCAAAAAAATCATTAGCCTCCTTTCAGGCTTAAAACAAATGGACAAACAAAAACTAGGTTCTATTTTTCCGAATATGTATCTGGCCACTAAAGCCGACGAGCTGGTAAATGTGATCTCCACACTTCCTGATCCGCAAGATAAAATTAAAGCCTATAACTTATTAGCGGAAGTTGATCCGGCAAACATCAACAAATATGAAGCCTTAAGAACTACCCGTTAAACGCTGATCAATCTCCCTTTAATTTTTTTGTTAAAATATTTTGCATCTACGAATAGATTCGTATATTTGATTACGAAACAATTCGTACAAAGATATAATGACAGGGGCAGCAAATTTAAAACCAACAGAAAGTGAACTTGAAATTTTGCAAATTCTATGGAAAAAAGGGAATTGCACTGTAAGGGATGTGCATGAAGTTTTAGAAAAGAACAAGGACGCTGGTTATACGACTACATTGAAACTGATGCAGATCATGCTGGAGAAAGGTTTAGTAGCCCGCGATGCATCTGCTAAAACACACATTTACCGGGCATTGGTAAATCAGGAGAAAACCCAGCAACATTTGGTCAATAAAATGATCGATAATGTTTTTAATGGATCTGCCGCACGCCTGATAATGCAAGCCTTGGGTAACCATACAGCCAGTAAAGATGAAATCAATTCGATAAAAAAATATTTGGATGAATTAAGTAATCAATAAAATGGAAGCAATTGTAAACAACCTGATCAAAGCCATAGGCTGGAGTATTTTTCATTCCTTATGGCAAGCTGCAATTATTTATGGTGTATTGCTCCTCCTGGTAGCAGTTTTTCCAAAGATGACAGCGAAACTGAAGCACAATCTGGCATACGGAGCCATATGCCTTATGTTTGCAGGATTCAGCATTACCTTTTTCTCTATTTTTAAACTCCCAAATGATGGTTTGCCACTTAATGCTGATGATAAAGAAATGGTATTGCTGCAATACGCATCGAGCTTTCCTGATGGTATCCAGCAAAAAGCGGAACAGCTGTTCCCCTACCTTGTAAATGTTTACGCCATTGGCCTGTTGTGTCAGCTCCTGATCCTGGCTGTAGGCTATAAAAAACTACAAAGACTCAAGGAATCGGACAAAATACAGGTACCATCTGCCTGGAAAAAGATTTTCGCTGCCATTTTAACAAAGATTGAGCTTAAGCAGCCCATCAGCTTCTTCCTTTCTGATCAAGTAAATGTACCACTCGTTATCGGCTACTTTAAACCCGTAGTGCTGTTTCCGGTTGCGCTAGTCGCACAACTTGACATCAAACAGGTCGAAGCCATACTGATCCATGAACTTTCGCATATCCGCAGAAACGATTACCTGCTAAACCTGATTAAAACTGCAATTGAAACCCTGATGTTCTTTAACCCTTTCATCTGGTTGAGCAGCAGATTCATCAATATAGAACGTGAGCATGCCTGTGACGACCTGGTGCTTAAGCTTACCGGAACACCGCTTACCTATGCGCACGCATTATTGAAATTAGAAATCCTTAAAGACAAAACAACACCTGCCTTATCTATGGCAGCAAATGGAAACAATCAGCACTTGTACCAGCGCATCAAAAGAATTACAGATATGAAAACAAATTACAGGAATGTAAAACAGCAAATCTTTGCCATTACTTTAACTATTGTCACTGTTGCTTCACTGGCCTGGATCAGCCCGGAGAAAACTCAACCAGTAACAGTAAAACAAAGGTTGGTGCATCAGCAGGAGACTTTGGTACCCCTGGCACCCAAAAGCCCAAATGCAATTATTTTACCAGCTCCACCCGCTGCGCCGTTACCTGTTTTAAGACAAGACACTACCAGAAAAAAACACAAGTTTAAAATTGTGACTATTGATGCCAATGGTCGCAAACAGGAATACAATTCGGTAAAAGAAATGCCGGACAGCTTGAGAAAGGAAGTGATCAAAGATACTTTTGTTAGCAGAGACAATTTTGATTTCAACTTCAAAATTGACTCAACGATAAACAAGGCCCTAACCTTAAAGCTATCTCCAGAATGGCATTCGGATTTCAAAAAAATGTCTGAAAACCTGCACAGACAATTCAATGCTGTGGAATGGAAAAAAAATGAAACAGCGCTTCGGAAAAATGCGGAGAAAGTAAGGGCTCTCTTCAATTCAAAAGACTGGAAAAAACAGGAAGCTGACATTAAAAAGAATGCAGAAAAAGCAACGCAATATTTCAAGTCGGATGAATGGAAAGAAGAGCGGAAACAGATGGCTAACCACATTAAAGAAATTGAATTGGCATTTAGTTCACCTGAGTTTAAAACAAAACCCGACAACGCTAAATCACTGGAACAGAAGATCCGTCTTCATTACATTGCTCCTGATCTTAAAAAGAAAATAGAAGCCGCAAAAACGCTGGAGCGTTCTAAGGAATACCAGGAGCTGAAAAAAAAGTTTGATGAAGACGTGGAAACGCTAAAGAAAAAAACGCTTAAAACAGACAGTACATCATTATAACACAGCCAACAAACCGTACCTCAAAAAGGCAGTAGATAATCTTCTGCCTTTTTTGTTGTTCATCGCTAAGTTTTCCTAATTTAGCAATGTATATGCTACAAAAACTTTCCATCCGTAATTATGCTTTGATAGACAGTGTTGAGCTGGAACCTGACAAAGGTTTAAACATCATCACTGGTGAAACCGGCGCCGGTAAGTCAATCATGCTTGGTGCATTATCTTTAATACTAGGTCAAAGAGCCGAAACCAGGTATTTTTTTAACCAGGATAAGAAATGCATCATTGAGGGACAGTTTCTATTGAGCAATACTCAGCTCCAACCCCTGTTTGAAGAAAATGATCTTGACTTTCACAAGGAAAGTATTTTAAGGCGAGAGATTTCGACAGATGGAAAATCCAGGGCTTTTGTCAACGATACGCCGGTAACCCTGACGGTAATGAAACAGATCGGAGAAGGGCTGATCGATATCCATTCGCAGCATGCGACATTGGAAGTTAATGATCCGGAGTTCCAGCTATCTGTAGTGGATACCCTGGCAGGACATCAGTCTTTGCTTAGTGATTACCGAAAACAGTTTAAGTTATACAAACAACAGCAAAGACAGCTGGACGTGTTGCAGGCTAAGATCATTGAGGCCCGCAATAAGCAGGATTACGAACAGTTTCTGTTCAATGAACTGGAAAATGCAAATCTGCAGGCTGATGAACAGGAAAAACTGGAAACAGAACTGCAAATGTTGAACAATGCGGAAAGCATCAAGCGAAGCCTGTTAACTGCGTATCACTTATTGAGTGAACAGGAAACGGCTGTACTTCCTATCCTGAAAGAGGTAGTTAACCAGCTGCAAAGCGTGGAGCAATTTAACCCTGCGTACAGTATACTTAACGATCGTTTACGCTCAGCATTGATAGAACTTAAAGATATTGCCGGAGAAACCTCAGGACTGGAAGAAAATATTGTTTTCAATCCATCAAGGATAGAAGAGATCAATGACCGTCTGGACCTTATTTATACGCTGCAGCAAAAGCACAGGGTAAATAGTATTGATGAACTGATCGTGATACAAAGACAGTTGTCTGATAACCTGGCCAGTTTATTGAGTGGCGATGAAGAGATTGAACGCTTGGTCAAAGCCCAGGAAACACGCTATGCTGAATTAGAGCAAATGGCTTCAAAGCTATCTGAAAACCGCAGTCAATCGATCATGAGTACGGAAAATCAGGTGGGCAAAATTTTACAACAGGTAGGTATGCCCAATGCTAAGATTAAACTGGAACAACATCAAAGTGCGGAATTGAACAAGGATGGAAAAGACCTCATCAACCTGCTGTTCTCGGCCAACAGCGGTCAGGCGCCGGCACCCGTGGGAAAAATTGCTTCGGGAGGCGAGCTTTCCCGATTAATGCTGGCCATCAAATCCATTATGGCTAAACATACCTCATTGCCTACCTTAATATTTGATGAGATAGATACAGGCATTTCGGGAGAAACCGCTTTGCGTGTCGGAAAAGTAATTGGTGAACTGGAGAAAAACATGCAGGTGATCTGCATTACACACCTTCCACAAATTGCAGCCAAGGGAGACGCGCACTATTTTGTTTATAAAAACGAAGAAACGGAACGTACTACAACCGGCATCCGAAAGCTGAACTCTACGGAGCGTGTAAACGTTATTGCAGAACTGTTGAGTGGCAAAAAACCCGGTGCATCTGCCATGGAAAATGCCCGGGAGCTGTTGGACTATAAAAACTAAATGCAGACGCTACCTCAAAAATTCCTTAACTTCGCGCCGTTTTAAACAGAATATACTATGTATAACTTATTAAAAGGTAAACGCGGTATCATCACTGGCGCTTTAGACCAGAATTCAATCGCGTGGAAAGTTGCTGAAAAAGCACACGAAGAGGGGGCAACTTTTGTGCTGACTAATGCCCCGATTGCCATGCGTATGGGAGAGATCAATGTTTTGGCAGAAAAAACGAATGCACAGATTGTTCCGGCTGATGCAACAAGCGCTGAAGACCTGACCAACCTGTTTACTCAATCACAAGAAATATTAGGTGGTAAAATAGATTTTGTACTGCACTCTATAGGAATGAGTGTAAACATCCGTAAAAAAATCCCGTATACGGAGTCAAATTATGACTATTTTATGAAAGGTATTGACGTTTCTGCCTTGTCTTTTCATAAAATGCTTGCGGTAGCCAAAAAACTTGATGCCATCAGCGAAGGTGGTAGTGTAGTGGCTTTAAGCTACATGGCCGCGCAACGTACTTATCCTTTTTATACGGATATGGCCGATATTAAAGCGATGCTGGAATCCATTGCCCGCAGCTTTGGTTACTATTATGGATTGGAGAAAAAAGTACGCATCAATACCGTTTCTCAGTCACCAACAAAAACAACTGCCGGCACAGGAATTACGGGCTTTGGCGATTTTTACGATTATGCAGACGCCATTGCCCCCCTGGGTAATGCAGATGCAGCATCCTGCGCAGACTACTGTATTACGCTATTTTCTGACCTTACGCGTATGGTTACCATGCAAAATCTTTTCCATGATGGAGGTTACTCTTCAACTGGGGTAAGTGATGTAGTGATGCAGAAAATGGGGATTGAGGAAAAATAATATCTTTAGAACAACTATTGCAAATTACTAATATTATTAGCAATTTTAACTAATGATATTAGACAACGAAATACCCGATAGTTACGTCAAAGGCCGAGGTGCACAGTTCAATCCGCATAACCGTTTTGCAAAAAATGACTATGTGAAAGAACATGATGAAGGTATTGACGAATGGGAAGAAGAAGACAAGAAAACGACTTTCATTTTTGGCAAATCAAAATCCATAGTCAATAAAGTGGATAGCCCGGATGTGGGTATGGCCTATTCTCTTAATCCTTATCAGGGATGTGAACATGGCTGTACCTATTGCTATGCGCGCAATGCACATGAGTACTGGGGTTTTAGTGCAGGGCTGGATTTTGAACGCAAGATCATTGTGAAAACAGATGCACCTGCACTGTTTAGAAAATTCCTTGAGCGCAAAGGCTGGGATGCTTCTGTTATCTCCTTATCAGGCAATACTGATTGCTACCAACCCGCCGAAAGAAAATTCCGTATTACCCGGCAACTGCTGGAAATTGCATTGGAGTACCGGCAACCCATTGGCATGATTACCAAAAACGCACTGATATTGAGAGACATAGACCTGCTTACGGAAATGGCCAGACTGAACCTTTGCATGGTGTACGTATCGATCAATAGTTTGAATGAAAAATTGCGCGAGAAAATGGAACCCCGGACAACCACGGCAAAACAACGCCTTAAAATTGTAGAACAACTGAGTAGTGCGGGTATCCCTATGGGTGTAATGGTTGCCCCATTGATTCCGGGCTTAAGTGACCATGAGATTCCTGTCATTCTAAAAACCATAGCGGGTTGCGGGGCGATAGCTGCAGGCTATACGGTAGTAAGGCTAAACGGTGCGATAGGCGGTATATTTGAAGACTGGCTACGGAAAAACTACCCGGACCGCTTTGAAAAAGTATGGCATGCGATCCAATCTTGTCATGGGGGAAACGTAAATGACAGCAGGTTTGGCGACAGGATGAGAGGAGATGGAAATATCGCTAAATTGATTAAAGATAATTTTAAACTCCATTGCCGCCTTAACCACCTCAATGAGGTCAAACCAACACTGGACTCCGGTCTTTTTAAAGTACCTAAAGTCCAGCTGGATTTATTTTAACTCCATGATCAGGAAAGAAAGTTATCGCATTCCCTATAGGCCTGTATCACCCTCAGCTCTCCTTCTTTGCCTGGTTTGGAATTGCCATGCTCCATTCCCATTACCCCTTTGTAACCTTTTTCATAAATGTGCTTAAACAGGTTTTTATAATTGATCTCCCCGGTTGTAGGCTCTTTCCTACCCGGATTATCACCTATTTGTATGTAGGCAATCTCCTCCCAGCATCGGTCCATATTCACCATCAGCTGTCCTTCCGTTTTCTGCATGTGGTATATATCGTAAAGAATTTTGCAGGACGGGCTTCTGACAGCTTTGCATACGGCATAGGTTTCATGCGTTTGCTGTAAAAACAATTCTGGGGTATCACTTAGCGTTTCCAGTACCATGATCAGGCCATGGGGTTCAAATAGTTCTGCTCCCGCACGCATGGCATCCACAACGTTTGCAAACTGGTTGCCATAAGGTAATTTCCGCTCATAAAAGCCAGGTACAACTGTTAGCCATTTCGCATTACATCTTTTAGCGGCCTCAATAGAAAGCTTACATGTTTCTACAAATTTGTCTTTAAATTCTTTCTTTCCTGTTGTTAAGGAGGTTTTCCAATTGTCGCCACCATCCACTACAAATACCCCCATTCTCATTCCTAGCTTAGCCAGCAGTTCACCTATCTTCGTTTGCTCGTCAGTACTTCTTTTTAAATAGCCATTGTCCTCGATGGAACGAAAGCCCTGATCATGCATAAACCTGATCTGGTCAAGAAAATTATCACCGGCATTTTGTTTAAACGTTCCCTGGTGCGGTGCATAGTCGAGGTTAAATGTTTTACCGGCTAATGCTGAGCTATCTTTAAGCACCGTCCTTTCAGCTGCAATTGCAGGAATAGCGCTGCCCGCAACAATCGCTCCTGCTGCTGCCAAACTGTTTTTTATAAAATCTATTCTGTTCATATGTTGGTTATTTGGTATATAAATTAATAAGATCAGTTCACAATCATTTTCCTGAAACCATTGGTTAAGGTATCTGCCACACTACCATCTTTTTTATGATAAATGATATAGGCTTCCATTCCCTTCTTCGCATTTACAAAATCCAGGGCTTCTTCAAGCCCCATCGCCATGATCGGGCTATCATAGCCATCAGCTGTAATCGCATCCTTTGCATAAATAGTTACGCTGATCAAAGCATTATCCAAAGGATAGCCGGTTTTAGGATCTATGAGGTGCGCGATCTTTTTTGCCCCCTTTTGCAGGTATTTCCGATAATTGCCAGCAGTGGTTATTGCGCCATTATTGATGCTGATCACATGTCTGATCACCGGTTCAGCATCTGCCGAGATTGCGGGGCCTTCAATGCCAATACGCAGTGAAGTTCCATCAGGTTTTGGACCTTTCATTCTCAGTTCCCCTCCTATTTCTACCACATAAGACTTTATTCCTTTACTGTTCAGGTAATCCGCAATAACATCCACACTGTAGCCCTGCGCTATCCCATTCAAATCTACTTTAATACAAGATTTACTTTTTTTCAGATAGTTACCTTTTAAACTCAGGTGATGCATGCCAACACAGGCCAACAGCTGTTTAACTTCGGCACTGTCGGGAAACTTAGTGATTGACTTAGCCCCAAATCCCCAGGCTTGCACCAGTGGTTGTACTGTAGCGTCAAACTTACCCCGGGTATCTTTATAGATCTCGAATGACCTGCGCATCACTTTAACAAAGTGCGGATCCAGCTGTAAACCATCGTCAGCTGCATTAAATCTGCAGATTAAGGAATAAGGCTTGTAAAGCGACATGGAAGAATCTATCACGCTCAGGATACGATCAACAGCTCCCTTGGTAACGATGCTGTCTGCAGCAAAATACTTAATAGTGTAATCTGTTCCCTGGGCATAACCCTTAATGGTATACTCCCGCAAATCAGGCTTTCCAAAGAAGAAACAGACCAGCGGGAGCAAAAATAAAACGATATACTTACCTGCAGCAAACACGGCGGGTTAAATCACTTTGGTTTGTCCTGGAGTAGGAATAGGGTACAAACCATTTGCATCAGGCATTAACCTCGGCTTTGCATCCCAGCTCAATTGCTCAGGAAATAAATTATTGTCCGCTTTCAAGGCCGCATCCCATTTGATGACCTGTCCGGAGTAAGTGGCATACCTGCCGATAATGGCAGTAAGACAACTTTTTGCACCACGTTCTGCATCAGCAAATTTAAATTCGCCTTTTGCAATTGCAGCAAACAATTCGTCATGTTCTATTTGGTAAGGGTTAGGATTGTCTTTTGTAGGATGATTGTATATTTCTTTACCGTTATGGTCCCACAAGACAGCCTTGTTACCACCAGCAGCCAGATAAGTACGGCCTTTGGTACCTTGAAAAGTTTCATCTACCCGATTAGCAGTACCCTCAAAATGACGGCACTGGCTATAAATTACAGCACCATCTGCATAGGTTAACTCTACAGCGTGATTGTCATAGATCTCACCATAATCTTTTCCAGTTCTCCAGGCCCTGCTGCCTGTTCCCTGTATAGAAACCGGGTAAGCATTTTTCGCCCAGTTTGCCACATCAATGTTGTGCACATGCTGTTCCACGATATGATCTCCGCAAAGCCAGTTAAAATAATACCAGTTACGCATTTGGTATTCCATTTCGGTTTGGCCAGCCTTGCGTGGTTTAACCCAAACGCCGCCACTGTTCCAGTATACCTGTCCACCAGTAATTTCGCCAATGGCACCATCCTGAATGCGCTTGAGGGCTTCCCTGTAATTCGCCTGGTACCTGCGTTGCAAACCAACCACCACATTTAGTTTCTTTTGTTTGGCAAGCTCAGCAATTTCAAGGACCTTACGGATACCCGGAGAATCAACTGCTACAGGCTTTTCCATAAACACATGTTTATTTTTGTTTATGGCTTCCTCAAAATGCATAGGCCTGAAACCCGGAGGCGTAGCCAGCAATACTACATCGGCTAAGGCTATGGCTTTTTTATAAGCATCAAACCCAACAAATCTGCGATCCTGCGGTACATCAACTTTAGCTGCAAATTTTGCAGACAGGGTCTGATACGTTTCATCAAGCCTATCCTGAAAAGCATCGGCCATAGCCACCAGTTTTATATTCTGTTTGGTGCTTAGCGCCTGACTTGCAGCACCTGCGCCACGCCCACCGCAACCAATGAGCGCAATTTTAATGGTATCGTCAACAGATGAATGGGCGCCGCCAACAGCAAAGGCAACTCCGTTTAGCATTACACCTCCGGCAACAAATGCCGAAGTTATTAAAAATTCGCGACGCTGGCCACGCATTTCTTCATTGTTCATTTAATTTAGGTTATATGGTTCTTATTGTGTTTTTAATAGTCTTTTAAAGGCGCAGTATTGTAATATGCGTCAATTGCTTCTTTTTCAGGCACATTAACAGGCCTAACCAAGCGCATGCCTATAAAAGGCGCTTCAGGAAACCACCAGTTGCTTTTTGGTATCTGAGGATCCAGCTGCTTCCAAACAGGATCAGAAGGTAACCTGGAAGCCGAGCGGGAATCCTTAGCAACATCCTCATAAGATCCGCCCCTGATCACATGTGCATATAATTTATCGGGCACAGCTACCGGATTATTCATTTTATCACCTTTTACTTTTGCATAAAAATCAGGGATGTACTGATCGTAGGTCCATTCCGCTACATTGCCATACATGTCATGCAAACCCCAGGCATTTGGCTTTTTGGTACCAACCTTATGTGTTTTACCTTCTGAATTATCTTTGTACCAGGCATATTCACCAAGTTTATCTGCTTCGTCTCCAAAGGAATACTCGGTTGCAGTACCTGCACGGCATGCATATTCCCATTCGGCTTCGGTTGGCAAGCGGTAAAACACCCCAGTTCTGGCATACAGCCATTTACAAAACTGAATGGCATTATAATGTGTCATGGCCAAAGCAGGTTGACCTTCTTTCCCCATACCAAAAGTCATGTCCAGATAGGGTTTTGTTGGCCTGGTTACCGCATCTACATTTGCTGGGATAGGGCCGGTACTGTGGTTGCTTTCAAAATCCTTATATAAAAAAGGTTCAAATATATCCCAGGTAACTTCAAAAATACTCATCCAGAAAGGAGCAAGCTTAACAGAATGTACCGGCTGTTCATCGGCCTTACCCTTTTTACTGCCCATTAAGAATTCTCCGGCAGGAATGGCTTTCATTTCAAAGCTCAGCTTAGTTCCGTTGATTTGCTGCGTATAAGCTTCATGTTTTTCCTGGGCCGGCACCTGAAAGGCCAGAAAAACAAAGAATAGCACTGCTAATAATTTAGACTCCATTTTTTAAGTATTGATGCAATTGATATTTTAAACTAACCTATTTTCTATCTAAAATAGAGGCATTTATGTTAAAACCAAAATCTATAGCCATATAATTTCCTAAAATGTGTAAAAATCACACTAAGTGTAAATATCGCATCATATACTGCCAAAATCGTATCATAAAAAAACCCCGGCTGGCGTTTTAGCCAACTGGGGTTATATGCATTGTTCCGGCGTATTATTCTATACTTCCTTCTTCTTTTTTCTTCTTCTTACCTGGACTTCTGTTCTCCACAACTATTTCATTAAGCTCTTTATTGTAATCGATCTCCAGGATATCCCCATCGTGAATTTCTCCTTTAAGGATTTCTTCGGCAATAGGATCTTCCAGATATTTCTGGATCGCACGTTTAAGCGGCCTTGCACCAAAATTAGAATCAAAACCTTTATCGGCAATAAACTCTTTTGCTTTTTCAGTAAGTTTAACCTCGTAACCTAAATTATGTACACGACCGAATAACGATTTCAATTCTATATCAATAATTTTGAAGATTTCGTCTTTACCTAATGAATTAAATACAACCACATCATCCACACGGTTCAGGAACTCAGGTGCAAACGCACGTTTCAAAGCATTCTCTATCACCCCTCTTGAATGGGCATCAGCCTGGTTACTTTTTGCAGTGGTAGAAAAACCTACACCCTGTCCAAAATCTTTAAGCTGACGTGCACCAATATTAGAGGTCATAATGATGATCGTATTTCTAAAATCTACCTTACGACCCAGGCTATCTGTAAGCTGCCCCTCATCCAATACCTGTAAAAGGATATTAAATACATCAGGGTGTGCTTTTTCGATCTCATCCAGTAAAATTACTGCATAAGGCTTTCTACGTACTTTTTCGGTCAGCTGTCCACCCTCTTCATAACCCACATATCCCGGAGGCGCACCCACTAAACGTGATACCGCAAATTTCTCCATATACTCACTCATGTCAATCTGGATCAGCGAATCGTCACTGTCAAACATGAAACGTGCAAGTTCCTTGGCCAGTTCGGTTTTACCCACACCGGTTGGGCCTAAGAAAATAAATGAACCAATCGGTTTTTTAGGATCTTTCAATCCTGCTCTTGTACGCTGAATGGCTTTGGTTAACTTTTTAATCGCATCATCCTGTCCAATAATTTTGGTTGCAACCGTATCATACATGTTCAACAGTTTAATACTGTCTGTTTGTCCAACACGCTGCAAAGGAATACCCGTCATCATCGAAACCACTTCCGCTACATTATCTTCGGTAACCGTATAACGTTTGGTCTTAGTTTCAGCTTCCCACTCCGCTTTCGCACGATCCAGCTCCTCTAAAAGATTCTTTTCAGTATCTCTCAATTTAGCCGCCTCTTCGTATTTCTGACTTTTTACTACCTTATTTTTTTCAAGCTTGATCTCTTCAATCTTATTCTCAATGGCAATGATATTATCAGGAACATGAATATTTGTTAGATGCACCCTCGAACCTGCTTCATCCAGTGCATCAATCGCCTTATCCGGTAAAAATCTGTCAGTAATGTACCTTGATGTAAGTGCCACACAGGCATGAATCGCCTCATCAGTATAAGTTACCCCATGATGATCTTCGTATTTCTCTTTGATACGGTTCAGGATTTCTATGGTTTCATCCGGTGAGGCAGGCTCGATCATTACTTTTTGGAAACGACGGTCCAGTGCGCCATCCTTTTCAATGTACTGACGGTATTCATCCAGGGTAGTTGCCCCGATGCACTGGATCTCGCCCCTGGCTAATGCCGGTTTGAACATATTTGATGCATCCAGGGAGCCTGAAGCTCCACCTGCACCCACAATAGTATGGATCTCATCAATAAACAGGATCACATCAGTAGATTTTTCCAGCTCGTTCATCACGGCTTTCATACGCTCTTCAAACTGTCCGCGATACTTCGTACCGGCAACCAGCGAAGCCAGATCTAAAGTAACCACACGTTTATTGAAAAGCACCCTCGAAACTTTACGCTGCACAATACGCAATGCCAACCCTTCAGCAATAGCAGATTTACCAACACCAGGTTCACCAATGAGGATCGGGTTGTTCTTTTTACGACGGGATAAGATCTGAGACACACGCTCAATTTCTTTCTCACGGCCAACAATTGGGTCTAAACGGCCCTCTTCTGCTGCCTTGGTGAGGTCTCTTCCAAAATTATCCAGAACCGGGGTTTTAGATTTAATATCGGATACCTTTTTAGGGCTGCTGAATGATTCTTCTTCGCGATAGTCATCATCTCCACCTGTTGATGCACTGTTCTGCGTTTCGTCTCTAAAACCGTTCTTATTCACTTCAACCTCCTGTTTAAATATCTCGTAATTGATGTTAAACTGTAATAAGATCTGTGAGGCAATGTTATCGTCATCGCGAAGGATAGAAAGCAGCAAGTGCTCTGTACCGATCAAATCGCTTTTGAAAATCTTTGCTTCAAGATAAGTGATCTTTAAAACTTTTTCTGCTTGTTTGGTCAAAGGGATATTTCCCAGGTTAACCGTTACACTAGACGTACCTCTAACCGAATCTTCTATCGAACGACGAAGTTTTGAAGTATCAACACCTAGTGATTTTAATATCTTAATGGCCATACCATCGCCTTCGCGAATAAGGCCTAACAAAAGATGTTCTGCGCCTATGTAATCGTGACCTAATCTCAGGGCTTCTTCCCTGCTAAAAGATATCACGTCTTTTACTTGTGGAGAAAATTTAGCTTCCATATATACCTTTCTAAATCGGGAATGCTCTAAACTATAAAATTTGTTTTATAAATGAGCACCCACATTTTTATTATTTTATCAACAATTACGCCACAGCAGTGGAAATAGATGTTGTAACTGCCATTATTTCAGAAAACTTACTATGTTTTGACGCTATTTGCGGAAACGCCTTTAAAACAAAAAGATTTTAAAACCTCTAGGCCCAGTTTAAAATAGCCTGCAATGATATTGAATTTGAATTGTCCCCAAATTGTAATCATTATGTCTCCTTTTTTCTACCTGTCAAAAATGGTGTTTAATCCTAAGCAGACCTAGCAAAATGGCAGAAAATCTTTAATAAACAAACGTGTCTTAAACCTGTTTAGTTTTTCTTAAAGGTAATATCTTTGTTATCTCCTAATAAAGCTACTAATTAAAATAATATCATTTCGCTTCTTTTAATGGTATGATGTTTAGAGAAACATCCTTATTTGAAGCTGGCAAGGTGATTTGGAGCAGGCCCGGATACGGTGAATCTGCATCGATATTTTTACCATTTAACCTCACCTGGTACTTATAGGCAGGATTCATGCAGACCAGCAGGCTTCTTTGGCGGGCCGCAGTAGCCTGATCTAAAGAAAGACTGGCCTTGTATTCAGATTGCTCAGGATTAAAAGTCTGGTCTTTTATCCAGATTTCGAATCCTGCAGTAACTGTACCCGGCTTAAAGTATGCCGAGAACCAGGAAAGCACAGGTGCAGAGAGTCCGCCAAACTGGTGCCAGCCAGCACCTCTGCCAGTTTTTGCTGAAAAATATTCAAAAGTAGCATAGGAGTTATCTACCTCATTCTTAAAAATATCAAGGGCCTTTAATGCAATCTTTCTGGCCAGATCTGTCCTTCCCAGGTCCAGCATCGCTTTCCACACAAACCATTGATGGGGCATCCATACCGAGCCGTTCCAATAACCTACGGGTTTAAAATAAGGGGCAGACTGATCGACCACACAAATCCCTGAAGGTGTCCACATGTGTTGTGGTGAGAAGATTTTCTCTATCAGTTTTTCTTCCTGTTCAGGTGTACAAATGCCAGCAAGCAAAGGATAAGCGCCGTCCAGGCCCATATTATGGTCTTTACCACTTAGCGGATCTTTAAAATGACCGGTTGGATTACCCTGATCATCATGTACAACATAGCTGAAATAACCTGCGGTGTCGTTCCAGGAATATTTTTGTAAAGCATCAGTAAAGAGTTTAATGTCTTTATCGTAAGCCAGTACATCTTCTTCTTTTTTCAGGGCACTGGCTGCCATCCTCAGCATTTTAGCAATACGGATGCTATAAGAATTATTAGCCACTGCAGCTACAGTTTTAGTAAGCTTTTGTTCATGCACGGTTACCTGTGGCGGATAGTCATCCCAGCCACCTGAATTGTAAAAATAATCCCATGAGGTTAGCATATTTGATTTCAGCCGTCTTGTAGTAGAACTTCCATATCGCCCGGCCATAAACTCATAGTACTTCTTCAGCCGGGGATAAAAATATGCTAAAGCATCCTTTGACTGGGTTTTGTTCCACAAGTCAAAAAATGCATAGATCTGTACAGGATATGGGGTGCCATGCTGGATAAAGGCATTTCTGTCCCCTTCAGGAGTAGTATATACATTGATACATTCTGCTGCCAGGTCAGCGCTGATCTCATTTAAACCTACCGCAATAAAACCTGAATCCCAGGTGTACAAGGAATTATACCATTTTCCTGGTGTAAAATGCCTGATATAACTATTAGAAGTATATACCGGGTACATGATATTGGTGAGCAAGGTTGCCTTCAGTATCTTCTGGCTAAATTCATATTTTTCTCCTTCAGGAAGTACAGCAGCTGCAGGTGCAGACTTAGTTTCGGCATTCAGCGCTCTGCGTTTTACTTCTCCTAAATCACCCAGCCTTTTTTTAACATTTTCGTAGCTGCCTGTGCATATCAGCGCATAAATGGTTTTTTCATCATGAGCGTCCAGTTCTACCGGTCTGATGTACACGTTGGCGAAGTTCCCTTTGTCATTATTGATAAATGTTTTATGCGTCTGGTTGTTCACGTGCCTTTTAAAAAAATAATCCAACTCGTCACTACGGAACTCCCTGACAACAGCATGTTCATCTTCCCAGCTGACGCCGTAATAACCGGCAATTTCCTTGTATTTCAGGATTATATTTTTTGCCCCCGGATTTTCTGTTACCTCAGGCTTAAATTTCTTTTCCATGGTGACAACCGCAGGTAGCACTTCCCCCTCAGGAACTACAGAAAAGCCATTCAATTCTACAGCATCACCACCTTCGGATTCGAATGACAACAACTGTGTACCCGCTTTAACCGCGCGGTACGGAATACTTACCTGCTCAAATTTACCACTGCCTTTTAACCTGAGTGGCTCAGCGCTCAAACCGCTTGTATAAAATACCTGGCTGCTGCCAGCTTTCATTTTGTACAGCACGTTTATACTGCCCTGTAGCTGGTCATGCTTTAAGCTGAGCTGATAGGTAAGCTTATTTCCTTTTGTGTTTCCAAATACAGGCCCTATAGCTCTTCCATCAATATAATCTGCATTCCTCACTTCACCTGCAATCCATCCATCAACTACCAGGTTGTCCCTCGGACCTTTTTTTGCAAAATTGAGCAATTGGTAATCAACTGCATTTTTCCATATCGACCTTCCGCCCAGGTGCATTGTGTTTAAAGGATAATTCTCCGGATAATCCAGATAAGACATCAGGTTCACATCCATATATTGGGGTAGCGCTGTATTGTTTACACAGCGCACCGCAACCAACACGGTTGATGAATCTATCACCTGGTAAGTTACGTCCGAATACGCCTCGTCCTTCCACAACAGTTCGTTCCTGAAGGTATATTTTGTTAAATCGTTATTCGATTCCCAGGGGAAATAGTCCGACTGCAGCAGCACATGCGGCACCGATGGCTTATACCTGTATAAGCCAGGGAACACCGAAAAATCAAAGCGAATCCCTGACTTAAATTCAGGAATATGTGATATACCTGCATACTTTTTTGAATACGGCCCCCAGGGAGAAAGCAGCATATCGTGTGTATCATTTAACTGCTCAAATTTTCCCGGCTTCTTTTTCTGTGCAACAAGCATTGCCGGTATCAACAGACACCATATCATCAGACTATTCCTCATAAATACTTCGTGTTATTTTATTTGCCTGATCTTTATGTTTTTGAAATAGGCTTTATTTCCATGGTCCTGAAAACCAACGGCCCCTGTTTTTCCGCTCCCATAGTCAGGATAATCCTTCCATTTTCCTTCTTTTTTTTGCTTGTTCCAGTCCTCTGTCCAGGCATCGAATTCCAGGATCTTCTTTCCATTCAGCCAATGTTCAACATGGCCCTTATTGAATACGATTTTACCGGTATTCCATTCTCCTGTTGGTTTTAATCTCTTTTTGTCGTTAGGCACATTCATCGCATAATCTGCACCAGTTTTTTGCCATTCTTCCAGTTTTGCCGGAAATCCAACATCATCAATGATCTGGTATTCAGGAGCAGTTTCCGAGGCCCGTTTGAATTTCGGTCCTTCCAAAATGTGGTAAAAGACACCACTATTGCTTCCTTTATCTACTTTCCATTCCCAGCTCAGTTCAAAATTTTCAAATTGCTGGTCCGACACCAGGTCGCCTGCACCACTTGGGCCTTTAAATCCGTGGCATACTAAAGCGCCGTCTTCTACTTTCCAGTTCTCAATTTCGCCGGTTTTGTTAAACAAATGCCAGCCCGTCAAGCTTTTCCCATCAAACAACACTATCCATCCGGCCTTTCTGGCCGGAGGAATAACTTTAGCAAGGTACCCGGGCATTCCAAACGCCATACTGCCGATTATATTTATAGCAACAGTAAAGAAGACAATTCTTTTCATCTTGATTATATTTTCGTTAACGTACACGAATATATAAATTAAACGATTAATCAGCGTTTACAATCGTAATAATTTTTTAGCATTATTAAATAGTATTTTCCTTTCTATCTCCTTTGTTGCCGAAAATTTCCGGATAGCAGCAATGGCCTGGGCACCTGTACATCCCTCTCCGCTACCAAATATATCCGAACAATCACTGCCATAGAGCAGCTTGTCCTGATGTCTTTCTAAAAATCCACGAGCATGGTCTTCATCCCTCGTCATCGCATACAGACCAGAAAAACCTGAAAGATCACCATATACATTTGGATAATTTCTCAATAACTGATCAGTTAACCCTCCTGGAACTACCTTACCCTTTGGATAAAGAATGTTTTCGTCTTTATGTTCTTTGCCAATATTAGCCCACCAGGTTTGTGAGTGTGCAAGAAAATTTACTTTAGGGTATTTTTCCAGCATTTTGTAGAAGCGTTCAAATCCCCTGTTAAACATATTGTATTGCCAGTGCATCAGCACAGGAACATCGTAAGCCTGGGCAAGCTGATAGATCTTTTGCATTCCCGGAGAATCACATTCCACGCCAAATTTCAGTTCACCAATCACCGGAGCGCCTAGTTTCAGATATTTCTCAATTTCCTGGATTGCGTCAGGAAAATCTGGCACCTCATTTGCCCCAAACCTGTATTCTTTTGGATATTGCTGTGCCAGTTTATAACAGACTTCGTTGCCGGTAGCTTTTACCTGCAGACCGTTGGCAACACCGTAATAGGTAGAACCATAATTTAAAGGTCTCCCCGCAGGCAAGAGAATAGTTGTAGTTATGCCCATCTTTCTTTGGTGCGCAATTAATTGCTCCTGAGTACGTCCACTGAAATCAGTATGCTGGTGAATGTCAATGATAGGTTCAGGAACATCCAGCAACCCTGCACCATTAACCTTTAAAACCGAGCCCGCAAAAAGCAGGCCCGATCCTATTATAAAATTGCGGCGTGAGCTTCCCTTATGGGCATTTTCGCCTGTTAGTTCATTATTCTTCATTTTAAACCTGTTTATTATAAAGATCTGAATTCAAGATCATATTAGCTATAGGCCATTGCATCATTTCTTGTTAATTTCGATGAATTGTATTATCAAATTGAAAATCCAATTGTCTGATCCAAGTAATATAGTTGGAACCAGACAATTGGAATTGATATTATTATCACATAGCTACCAACAACTCAACAATCAGTAAAACTGTGCTCAAAAAGATCTTTTTCATAAAATGATATTTTAACTTTAAACATTAATGTTTGTTCTACAAATAATGATGACCAGCCGAAAATTGATCGAAATATCATCACCAGCCCGAATTTTGAACCATCTTAGGATTTGCCAATACTTCGGATTCTGGTATTGGCATACGATACATCTTAGGATTCCAAAAGCGGGTCTCTATAGTATTAATATCGTATCTCACCGTAGTCGGTGATGTCCAAACCGGTATCTGCACTTTAATAACTGTCTCCGGAGTAAGTTTCCAACGACGAAAATCCCAGAACCAATGTTCTTCATAACAAAATTCAACCCGGCGCTCGTGCTGTAACTTCGTTCTGAAAGAAACTTTGTCGGTGCCTCCTACAATAGGGGGCATACCACCAGTATAACCCATATATTCTACTTTAGATGTAGCTGTATTTGCTGGATATTGTGCTCTTACACGTACTTCATTCAGCGCAGCTCTGGCGGTTTTTGTAGCCCCGGCAATGGGTGGAACAATGTCCGGTCCGTATGCTTCATTCACGGCTTCTGCATAGTTCAACAAAACCTCAGCATACCTAAGGTATGGATAATTCTGATTTGTTTTCCCATTTGCGCTTGGGTTACGCGCATCAGTGGTAATATTAAGCGTAAGGTCGCAGAATTTCACGCTATACACAAAGCTATCGTATGGACTTTCCAGCGTATTATGAGCCGGAGATTTGGCAACCCCGGCGGCCACACGACCAAATTCAGCTACCCGGTCCGTGTTCGCTAATCTTAACTTAGCACCATTATATATATTGTCGCGATAAAATCTCGGATCCCGCCTTTTAAACGGATCCTGATCATTATAGCCGGATAATGATGTCGGATCGTCAACAGTATACGCAACACCTCCATTGAGTATTTCATACTGTTTGACCATATTATATGTTACCTGGTTATTTCCACCAATAACATAGGGTGTGCTATTTACAAACAATTTAAATGGAACGTGAGTAGAAGTAAAATAAGCCATGGGCTCTTGCATACGGGAAAAAATAATCTCATTATTGGTACGCGTATTAAACAGTGTTGAAATATCTGGATGAAGGCTATATCTATTTAAAGCTATTACATCTTGGGCAGCTTGCGCAGCAAGCTGCCATTTATTTTCATCGTATTTACCGTTTTCATGTGAAGCAACAGGGTTTGCCGGATCGTTCCACAAAGGGCTGGCAGCATATAATAACATACGTGCCTTTAAAGCCAGGGCAGCGCCTTTAGTTACTCTGCCTAAGTCAGGATCAGGAGTAGGATCCACAAGTGGTTGTACAGGGAGATCAACTGCAGCCTCATCACAGAGTTTAACAATAAATGCAATCGTTTCATCAAAGGTACTTCTTGCAACCTCCACATTCTCTGATGCATCTATTACCCTTGTGACAATGGGCATCCCACCAAATTGTTTGGCAAGTTCTGCATAGAAAAAGGCCATTATCCATTTAGCTTCCGCTTTGCGGACTTTCCGTGTAGCTGCCGTAAACGGAATTGTCGAATCATCTGGGATGTTGTCAACATTTTCCAAGTACATATTGCATGCACGGATACCTGCATAATATTCTCTCCAGTCAGACTGCCAGAACATACCTGTACTACCGGGTGTAAATGAGCCTGAATTAAAATCACGAACATTCAGGCCAGCGGCAGGGTTGTTGGACGTACCATTCTCTGTCCCGGTTTCCAAAAGCAATTGGTTTCTCCAGCGTGATCCTGCATTATCAGTCCGCATTAATACAGGCAGTATCTGGCGGTAAACATCCATTAAAAATGCTTCAGAATTGCGGGCATTGCCAAAAACAATTTCCTTGTTTAATCCTGTGCTGCCCGCTGGGTCCAGGAAATCTTCTGCGTCTTTGCAGGATGTACAAAAAGCAATCAGAATGCTTATGATTAAATATATCTTTTTCATATAATTTCTACTAATTATTAC
>NZ_JAVTSC010000019.1:0-78298 GCF_032678725.1 Pedobacter heparinus | reverse complement strand
GACAGATCGCTCTTTGTAAAAAGACTGTTTACATATTCGACCGGGAGAGAATAAAACGATGCTCAAGTGGGATGTTAATAAACTTATCCCATTAAACTGAGGTTAGTAAGGGATTTCAATCAAATATGAACTTCTTCTAAAACAAATAAATCCATAGATTAATATGAAACTTTCCAGAAAACAAGCGACATTGTTTTTTGCTATGGCATACATTATAATCGGGTTATTAATATTGGTTCTCGCATGGCAATTGAGCATTTAGGCAAAATTGATATTTAGCTGGTTCTTCCGCTTTTGGTGGGGCAGCATTCTAAAAAGTACTACCCATCTTCCTTGTTCAAAATAAATTATTTTTTCCTACTCCCTGCCCTTGCGTTGAGGGTCTAATAAACAAGATCATCAAACTTTATAATTTTTGATAAACACATGTGTTTGATATTTTTTAAATTAAATAAGAACCGATATGAAAAAAACAAACTTAAAAAATGGGAACTCCAATTTGAGAGCAATCCGCAATGTGCTAAAGAAAACCATTGCCTTTTATCTTGCTTTTATTTTTACTTTTTCTGGATGTAAAAAAGTCGTCGAACCAGAATTACTTAGTAAGCTTGGCGTTAACGCAATTATGGGTTCTAATTCAGAATCTATTGTCTCTGGATCTGATTTTACTATTGCGGTAATTCCAGATACGCAATGCTATGTCGACGATTTTGATGTTCCTGCAGGTACACGGGCAAACATGAATATGTATCTCGATCAAATAAACTGGATTATTAATAATCGATCAACAGAAAATATTGTCTATGTTGCACATCTCGGTGATATGACTGACGATTATCCTTTAGATAACCAATGGATTCGCAACACCAATGTTCTGTATAAATTAGATACAGCCAACGTACCATATGGTACGTGTGTTGGTAATCATGATAATGGAGGAGCTGCTACAGATCCAAGTAAAACAGTTAAATATAATACCTATTTTGGTCGCTCGCATTTTGCTGGCAAATCTTGGTATGGAAACAATTTGGAAGGCGCCACTAGCAATAACAATGATAATCATTATGATTTATTTACAGCTGGTGGTATGGATTTCATCGTCATTTATATTGAATTTGATTCAAACTATGCGCAAACGGCAATAATAAACAATTGGTTAGATAACGTATTGAGTATTTACCCAACACGTAAAATTATCGTAGTTACTCATCATGTTGGTAACGCTCCAAATGACATTAATATTCCAGCTACTTTAAGCTCTCAAGGTAACTCTACCTATGCTAAACTTAAAGGCAATCCTAATGTGTTCATGTTCCTCGGAGGTCATGTGGATGGGGAGGGTTACCGTCAAAATACCCATAATGGAAAAACGATTAAAACTTTTGTTTCCGATTATCAATTTTACAAAGACGCTGATGGAAAACGTAACGGAGGAAATGGTTATATGCGTTTAGTAAAAATATCAACTGGTAACGATAAAATCAGTATAAAAACTTATTCTCCTTATTTGCAAAATAGAAATATTTCACCATATTTTCTTGTTGACGGAGATAGTCAATTTAATCGTCCGCTTTTCAGAAGCACTACGTCTTGCCGGTTCTTCGATTTTAATAATGATGGTAAAACTGGTTTGACATTTTTCAAAAATGGAAGTTGGAGTGGCTCAGATGTTAATGCCCAAACTTATGGTCAGGCAGGAGATTATCCAGTATCTGCAGATTTTGGAGGTGATGGCCAGGCAGACATAGCCGTTTTTCGTCCAGTAACTTCAGGTGGATCGGGAGATGGAACTTGGAACATTATAGGTTTATCTCCTATTTATTGGGGCGCCTTGGTTGGTGACATCCCAGTTCCGGCTGACTATAATGGAGATGGACGTGCCGATATTGCAATCTTTAGGCCAATGAATGCTCAAGGAACAGGTGATGGAAAATGGTATATAAAAGACCAGGCTACAATTGCTTGGGGATCAATAATTGGGGATATTCCAGTACAAGGCGATTATGATGGCGATGGTATAGTTGATTTAGCTGTTTATCGACCTGGCAGCAGTCCTACGTGGCATATACGTAATGTTGTGTCGAATATGCAGTTTGGTTCGCAAGGAAATATTCCGGTTCCGGGTGATTATACCGGTGATGGAATTACAGATATTTGTGTATACGAACAAACAACAGGTATATGGAATGTTAGAGGCGTTGCCTCAGACCTACCTAATTACGGACCCATTGTTACTACGGCTAGTGGTGATATTCCTGCACCGGGTGACTATTTAGGGTTGGGAAAAGTACAACCAGCGATTTATCGTACATCAAACCAGACATTATATATTTACAATCAAGATACACAAGCAGTAACTACAATGGTTTTGGGCGTAAGCGGTAGCAAATTGGTAAATTTGCCTTTTCACATTCGAAAATTTTTCTTTCCTTAATATGGATCTGATTTGATGTAGAATACTTGATATACTAAATGTATAAACCTAATAATTATGACAACTCTTTTTAGTTTAGAAAGCCGAAACATTTGGGTCGTCGGAGCCGCTGGTTATCTTGGGCAGGCTATTGTAAAACTGCTACAGCAAGCAGACGCCAGTGTCCTGGCGATAGATATAGAAAACCGGGCAAATGACTTCATCTACACGCTGCAAAACCGTGAAAAACTAAGTGCAGCCACCTTAAATACACGTGATACCGATCGCTCTATAGCCTTTGTGTCAGAAATGATTGCACAATCGGGTGCGCCAGATGGACTGATAGACTTAAGTTACGCCTCTACGGGAAAAGCATTTAACGAACTTACTGCGGAAGATTTTGATGCAGTCAACCATGGAGGGCTAACGTCCACTTTCATCCTAAGCAGAGAAGTCGGAAACGTGATGAAAGAAAGAAAATCAGGTAGTATTGTTTTATTTTCAAGTATGTATGGATCGGTATCGCCAAATCCGGATGTATATGAATCTCCAATGAATGTCAATCCTATAGAGTATGGTATTGGGAAAGCAGGGATAATACAGATGACCCGCTATATGGCGGTGCAATATGGCAAATATAATGTACGCTGCAATTGTATTTCGCCGGGTCCTTTTCCCAGCCCAGCGGTTCAACAGAATAATCCTGAATTCGTTGACCGACTAGCAAATAAGGTTCCGATGGGTAGGGTAGGGAGACAAGAAGAAATAGCTGGAGCAGCAGCTTTTTTGATTTCTGATGCAGCATCATTTATTACCGGTCAAAATCTATTTGTTGACGGTGGATGGACATCATGGTAGCTTTTGTAGCTAAGTATGACCAGGTATTTCGGCAATTTGCCAAAATACCTGGTTTATAGCTTACCAATTAATTCGTTATATTAATATTACGTAACACTATTCGATCCTTAAAACCGCCACAAATAAACCAATAGCCATACTAATAATCCTAACTTTATCCGTAAAATTTTAAGCGCGTTTTGTACTTGTTTTTTTACGGTGGATTCTGAAAGATTAAGGTGATGGGCGATTTCCCGTTGAGACCATCCTTCTTTCCGGCTCAATAAAAAAATCTCCCGCATGCGCGGTGGAAGTGCATCTATTTCAGTAGCAATCAGCCTCCTTAACTCGTTTTCGCGCAAACGGTGATCTGTTATACTATGTCCTTCGGTAATAGATTTGTCTAGCGAGGAGAGATAACGATGTGCTGATTTATTTCTGTAAATAAATTTGATTACCCGGTTACGTACGGAGGTGAAGAGATATGCTGACAAGTTTTCGGTGATCAATAAATCAGCATGTTTGTGCCAGATCGTTGTAAATAATTCCTGAATAAGATCTTTTGCATCTTCTGTATTTCCGTTTAATCGTTTGCAGGCATGCAGGTACAAAATTGCTTTGTACCGGTGATAGATTTCAAGGAAAGCCTTATGATTACCATCACGAAGCAGAACCAGCAATTCATGGTCGGTTAAAAGTGTAAAATCTTTCATACAAGGAAGCTGTGATGTATATAAATATACGTAAAAAAAATAAGCTTCATCGTATACGCATTGCTTATGTTTTATGTGTTACCGGGTACACTAATGAAACGGCCGGCCTGCTTTAATGATCTTAATTTTTATACGGTAATATGCTGACATCCCAATTGGGGCCTTTGAATCATGGGATTCAGAGCGGCCGATGTAATAGATCCAATATTCTCCACGTTTGCCAGTAGAAATAATGCCTGGAGATACAGTTGCCCAGCCTACCTGTTTATCGAAAAGCAATCGTGTTAGATCGGTTGTATCCAGATTGATTGTCCCGTTAACACTAAACGCAGACACAATAGCGATGCGATCATAGGCTGGATCCCAAAGCGTGGGAAGAAATAGGTAATCGCCTTTCCTTAGTTTGCTAGATGCAGAATTGTAAATATCCGTAAATGGCGCATATCTATAAACACTCAAAATTTGTTTTTGGGGCATCAGTGTACTACCGTCGGGACGAATGGTGGCCGTTCCAACGGTACGGTATCGTTTCGTACCAACTGTGTCCCACATGCGCAAATCTACTCTATAATTATGTTTCAATGGCGTTACCGAGAATTGGCTGTCGTGTTTATGTGCCCAGATGACTTTACGATCGACCCAACGATATCCGTTGGCCGATTTCATCATGAACGTCTTTTCTTTCATTCTGTCACTGGAGTCTTTTGCGGTAAAAATCATACGAAAAGGAAATTTCCTGTCATGTCTATTTAAAAAAACGTCAGGCTCAACTACGCCATCATTCCTTCCATTGCCTGATCCAAATATGATATTGTTATTTTTTTCAGTTTCCCCAGGAATTTCTTTCACCCAGTCTTTCCCGTTTTCGGAATGCGCGAAACATAAATGACCATTGTAATCTCCTCCTTTTAATGTTTTCCATGAAGTATACCACATGTACCATTTCTTGTTGGAGAGTTTTATTACTTTATTATAAGAAAATGTCGCTTTTTCCCAATATTTGTCCTGGGAAAATAAAAGCTCTCGGCTGCCATCCAGAACCTCAATGCGGTAGGGGTTTGTTTCCTGCCCAACGGCAGGAAACAAACCCAAAACAGAGGTCAGTATCAATTGAAATAAAACCGAAAGAAATGTGTAATGAATCGGTCGGCAGCTATTTTGAATTACCATTCAGGATTCTGTTTAAGATTAGTATTTAATGTCAGTTCTTCAATCGGAATCGGGTAGAGATAGTCCCGTTTCTCGTTGAACAAAAACCCATTGGGCAAAGACTTAATGAAAGGTTCTACATATCCATCAGCTCCCACCAGAACATTCGTTCCTAAAGTAATGGTAGGTGCTGCCCCCCCGGTATATGGATTTTTGCCGCCCGATTTTGGAAGTAAGGCTGCCCACACACCCTTTGCTCGGTAGCCTTTTAGTAGATGGTGGGCACGCCAACGGTAAAGATCGTCCGGACGGAAACCTTCAGCGGCCAGTTCTACCCTACGCTCTCGCCTTATTTCATTCATTATTGGTGAAAGACCGGGAAATTGCCAGTTAGGATCGGTGATGATAGTAGAGATTAAAAGGTTTGGCATACCAGCCCGTTTCCGTAACTTATTAATGGTCAAATCAATATCGGCCTGATTAAGTTCATTGAGCTCGGCTCTTGCTTCTGCATAAATTAACATGGTTTCGGCAAAACGAAACAAAATTTCTGCACGGGTTCCTGTACCCAGCAATGTACCTTCCAATTGATCACGGATCTGGCCCTTGAAGAGCTGATAACCTGTCGGGTTTTTTGCCGCATCGCCGGAGGGCATCCAATTAAAATAAAACGGATAAACATTTACGCCCGCCGAATTGAATTCTACAGCTTCGCCAGGAAGCCAGATCATGTGACGGAGGCGCGGGTCTCGGTTTTTCACCACATCTTCCAATGTACGATCACCAGCATATTTTGAAGAAACTGCAATGGGTTTACCATCAATATCGAGGTACGACTCGACCAGATTTTTCGACAATCCTGTGCCGCCGGCTCTGTAGCGCATTGCTGAATGACCTACCTGCAATGAAGCGTCAAATTTCTTCCAGAGAATAATTTCTTTATTGGTTGAGAGATCTTTTTGATTAAAAAGATTTATGTAGTCCCATTCTACGGTATTGGTGGAATGAATCGTATAATTTCCTCCATCAATTAGTGCTTTTGCTGCGTCTCGTGCCTGCCTGAGATAATCTGCAATACCTTCATCAGTTTTTGATCCACCGAATGCAGAACCCTTATGGTACTTTTCCCAAGTGCCCTCATAAAGTGCAATACGGGCTTTAAAAGCTATTGCAACATCCCTGTTCAGGCGTTGCGGGGCCGCGCTTAGCTTTGGCTTAAGATTTGTAATCGCGAAATCCAGATCGGCAAGTATAGAATCACAGATCACAGAACGTGACACCCTGGGAGCCTGTAAGCCTGCATCATTAGCTTCCAGTACACGGTTGTACCAGGGTAGGTCACCGAATCGCCGCATAAGGTCATAATAGTACATTGCCCGGAAAAACCGAATTTCTCCTATATAGGGCAGGCGCACTGCTGGTGATTCCTTACTCTTGTATATATTCTGGAGAAAATAATTGGTTGCCCGAACCCCGCTCCAGTTCCAGCCAGATGTGTTGGAAAGTGCTAAGGTGCCGGTAATTAGGGGAATGGAATTAATGTTTGAAGGAACCAGATTATCGGAGGGGTTATCCAACCAAAAGATTCCTCCGGCCAGTTCACCGTTCTTTATTCCGGGTAAGGCCTGATAGAAATTATTCGCATATGCTTCCATCTCCGGCTGGGTAAAAATTAATGTTTCATCGGCCTCTGCGTCGAGGGGCTGGCGGTCAAGAAAATCTTTCTTACAGCTGGCAAAAAGACAGGCCGCAAGGATTGTAAATTGTAGCAATTTAGTTTTCATGTCGTTATCAATTAAGTGTAAACTATAAGGACGCATTTATACCAAAACTATAGGTGCGCTGCAGCGGATAAAAGTTCCCCTGGTTTCCTGAGCCAATAGTTTCCGGATCCATTGTATTGATCATTTTTGTTATCGTGAACAGATTTTCCGCATTTAAGAAAATACGGAATTTCGAAAATTTGAATCGCTCGGCTATCTTTTCAGGTATTGAATATCCCAGTTGCAGGTTTTTTAGTCTGGCATAAGCGGCATTCTGCAGGTAACGAGTCTGGATTTGTCGGTATTTAGCGGCATCTGGGCTGAGATAAGGTTTTGGATAATAGGCATTACGATTAGTAGGCGACCAGTAATCGAGTGTTTCTTCATATACGTTTGATGAGAATTGTTCGCCAATAATCCCCCAGAAGCGCGTACCGTCAAGCCAGGCATCACGTTTGCCGATCCCCTGCCAAAACATATTGAAATCGAAACCTTTCCAATCGGCAGCAATGTTCAATCCAAATGTATAACGAGGGGTGCTGTTGCCAATTACCCTCTTGTCACCTGAAGAAAGCGCCGTTTTGTTACCTTCATCAATCACTCCATCCCCATTCAGGTCAGCGTAGCGCACATCACCTTCGGTCCAGGCTTTTTTTGATAGATAGTCCTGTTTAGGTGATGAAGCTATCTCTTCCTGCGACTGAAAAAGGCCAACCGTTTCATATCCCCAAAGTTCGTTAAGAGTCATCCCCTCATAATAGGTCGACAAACTTTGTGTCGGGTTAAGATAACGGGTTATTTTTGCCTTCCAATCTCCCACTGTAGCTTTTACATTGTAATTGATCTGTCCTATATTATCCCTCCATCTTACCGAGGCCTCAAATCCATTAGTCAACATATTTGCGTTATTCCGTTTTGGCGGTGCAACACCATAAACTCCAGGCATGGCTTCTGAAGGGCCCAACATATCAAAATTTTGCCGGCGATACCAGTCAAATGTGACGTCAAGTCGGTTTTTAAATGTCGAGAGATCGAACCCCACATCCAAAGTCTGTATCGTTTCCCAGGTTACATCAAGGCTACTTGTACCTGGAGGTGTTAGGTAAGTAGGTCGTACGTTATTTAGGATATAAGGGAGGTTGGAAGAAAAGTTAAGTAATGTAAGATAAAGGTAGTTTGGAACATTTTGATTTCCTAGCTCTCCATAGGAAGCGCGTAGTTTAAAGTCATTCACATATTTGGATACTGGCGACCAAAATTTTTCTCGCGAGATGTTATAGCCAGCAGACACCGATGGGAATAAACCCCAGCGACGGCCATCCGAAAAACGCGAACTACCATCGTAGCGCAAGTTGAATTCTAAAAGATATTTATTGTCGAAATCATAATTTAACCGGCCAAAATAACCTAACGTTGCCCAATGACTTTTAGCATTTGAAAGGTTAGCATTCCCGTAGGCAAGGTCAAAAGTAGGAACTTCATCGTTATACAGATCGGCCTTATTACCGCTAATGCTGTAAAACTTTTTCAACTCATATTGGTAACCTGCAAGCACTTTGAAATTATTTCGATTGATATGCGCTTCATACGACGTATAGGCATTTACAGTACTATATGAGTCATTCACAGCACTCTCGGCAACACTGGTTGGGAAACTATTGTCAATAAGTTTTAATGACCCGTCAACATAGTCAGTGTAAACACGTTTTTTTACAGAAGTGTTTTTCCCCCAGTATGGATTAAAAGTATAATCGAAATTAATCTTCCACCCTTTAACAGGTTTAATTTCACTGAAGAAAGTATACCATGCATCATTGTATGCATTTTCGTTTCGTCCTCCTTTATCGAGCAATGCTAGTCGTGAAGCTTCAGTAAGATATCCATTTGGTGAACGTACAGGGATATTAGGCCAGAGTGTATTGACGAGATTATAGTAATTGCCGTAGCTGTAAGGCTCATTAACTGAACTAATGTTAAACCGTGTTCGGGCTCCCATGGTCAACCAGGTTGTAATCTCAGATGAGATGTTTGCTGTGATGTTATACTTATTGAATCGGTCATTCCCGTACCTCAGCATCCCATTTTGATTGTACAGACCAGCAGATACATAGTACAATATCTTCTCTGCACCACCGGCGATACTTACATTATGGTTCTGGTTTAGCCCGTAAGATTTATAATATTCGTTATACCAGTTAGTATTGGCAAAAGACCCTTCTCCAAACCACTCGTTCGGGCGCGTTGGCAAGGGCTGTATGTATGGATTATTTATAGGATCTTCCATATATTTTTTTATTCCCTGTATCACGTCATCATTGAAAGAACGCCCAACATTAGCATTATCTGCCGCTTCGTTATACACACGCGTAAACTCAAGGGAGTTCACCTGGTGAGGTCGGTAGGTAAGTGCGTTGGCAGACATTAGACCCGAATATGAAATTGTAGGTTTAGCATTCTTTTTCCCGGTTTTTGTAGTTACAATGATCACCCCAAATGCTGCCCTGGCCCCATAAATAGCGGCAGAAGAAGCGTCCTTTAGAACAGTTACCGATTCCACATCATTAGGATTAATCTGGGCGAGGTCTGCTGGCACACCATCAACAATCATCAGTGGTGTACCAGCGCTATTGATGGAGGTAGCCCCTCGGATATTATAGGCCGGAGAGGATCCCGGCTTGCCAGGCCCGTGTGTAATATTGAGATTCGGAATTACGCCCTGCAGGCCAGAACCAACGTTTGAAAGCGGCCGTGATTCGAGTACCTTTCCATCTATTGTTTCAATAGCTCCGGTCAGGTTTACTTTTTTCTGCGT
The DNA here is from genome assembly GCF_032678725.1 of Pedobacter heparinus. Taxonomy (GTDB): domain Bacteria; phylum Bacteroidota; class Bacteroidia; order Sphingobacteriales; family Sphingobacteriaceae; genus Pedobacter; species Pedobacter heparinus_A. Next base: position 68,611 of record NZ_JAVTSC010000019.1, on the reverse strand, counting down.
ACCATAGCCAACCACCACTACTTCAGATAAGTCTGCATTATCTTCTTGCAGCACTATCGTCAAGGTATCTTTTCCTTGTAGCGGTATTTCGACCGTAACAAAACTGATGTAAGAAACTATAAGAACAGCATCGTCAGCTACATTCCGTAATTCGAAATTACCATTCTCATCGGTTATAGCTCGCTGATTCGTTTCTTTAACACGTACTGTAGCACCGGATAGTGGTACATTATTTTTAGTGGTAACTTTTCCTTTGAGTAGCCGCACCTGCGGAGTTACTTTAAGTGCTTCATTTCCTTTTCGCTCCTTGATGACAATATTATCGTTGTACAACGAATAAGTGAGCGGCTGATTTTCGAATACTCTATCTAGTGTCTCAAATAAGGAGCTTCCACTAATCCTGATAGTAACAGGATTAGATCGTTCCAACATCTGTGGGTTGTAAAGAAAGTTGTATCCGGTCTGATTCTGTATATCCCTAAAGATCTGGATAAGAGGAACATTTTGCCGGTTAAGGCTTATTTTTTGAGCAAAACCTGATGCACTTGCCTGAAGCAGGGAAGCGATTATCAATACGACGATTAATTTCATGGTCAAAAAAATAGTTGACCTGCATAAAGTTGCTATACAGGGCAAATGAGTACAAATTTTCATATATTTGATGGTTGCGGTTTCTGTTGATTCATAAATTTCTTTGGTAACCCAGCATGCCGGATTGCGTGCCACCGCATTTCCGGCTTTTTCATTACGTAGAGTTGTTACGGCATAACGATGAGCCTCCTTTCTTTTCCATTGGGTGATTCAGTGATTTCAAAATGCACGGTTCCGGTTAGCTCTAAGGCCTTTAAAACATCTTGTATAGTTTGATATCTAAATACAGTACCCACAAAGTTCTTTCCACTCATGTCGCCCCTGAATTCTATATCCACGTTATACCAGCGAGAAAGTTTGCGCATGATGCTCTCAATATTGTCTCCGGTAAAAACAAACTTGCCATTTTTCCAGGAAACGGCTTGCTCCAGGTCAGCCTGCTTAACAGCTACGGTTCCGGTTTTTCCAACATTTGATTCCTGGCCGGGTTTTAAAATCCGGGCATTGCTGCTCCCAAGCAAAGATATACGCACTGATCCCTCAAGCAAGGTTGTTTTGATAAACAATTCGTCAACATAAGCATTAATGTTAAAATGTGTACCTAATACTTCGACTACTTGAGAACCGGATTGAACACGGAATGGTCTTGACACATCTTTTGATACCTCGAAGTAGGCTTCTCCATCCAATCGCACAGTACGCTCGCTGTTTTTAAATACAATAGGGAAAGTTAATGTGGAAGCCGCATTGAGCCATACTCTTGTTCCGTCGGGAAGGTTTACCTGGAACTGACCACCACGGGGAGTTGTAATGGTATTTTCTCCTGTGGCCTCTTTATGACTTTCTTTGTCAGCTTTAAGTATGTTATATATGAGCTGTCCGTTTTTTGCTTTTATTATGGTCACTCTTCCTTGCTGAGTAACAGTACCATGTTTCAATTTATCGACCAGTATTTTTGTGCCATCTGATAAGGTGAGTGTTGCTTTATTACCTCCCGGACGAATTTCCTGAGTAACCTTTACAGTCTTTGTTTCTTTTTTATGATCTATGTTTTTGTAAAAGTACAGCGTAATGGTCAATACCATTAGCAACGAGGCTGCTATAGATGCATATTGTAGATACTTCCTCCGTTGTTTTAACTTGATGGAACCTGACCCTGGTAGCCGAGCCGTTATAGTTGCCAAATCCTGCTCCAATTCGTCTTGAGAAGGATTGAAGGAGGTAGTTGGATAATTCCGGACATACCAGGTTTCTATTAAAGCTTTTTCACTTTCGGTACAATTTCCCTCGGTATATTTTTTCAGCAGGTCACGTAATTGATTATGATACATATTTTCTGGAAGGACTTGTTTTATTTCCTTACCATATGACAAGACCTTTATGATGGGGCTTGGGAGTAGATGGGTGTTAATTTTTTTTTAGCATATTAATGATCAGTGCGAAAACAACTTACTCATGAAACACTTCAAATGTGATAATTGGAAAATCAAAGATTTAACTGTCTCGAACTATAATTTATTGGCTATGGCCATGATGACGGGAATATATTAGCTGATTTTGATGAAGTAGAATCAGGATTAGTAGGTTCAAAGAAAAGAAATTTTTGATTGCACCTCATTTACCTCCGCTAAAAAAAGGAACTAGCAGAACTGGGAATTACATTTATCCAGATGAAAAATTGAAATGAACTGCGGAAAGCTGTTGCTGGCCAATGCCATTGAAGTAGTCATTACCATAGCTGCCTTCTTATTATTAAAACACTAAAATGAATGTTATAAATATGATAAGATAGTTTATGTTTTTGACGAAAAAGTACTATATATGTATAGCTGAAAAACATCGATCATTGATGGAATGACAATTGACACACAGTGTTGCATTGGTAATCTATGATGGTAACTAAAAAAATAGGTGAACATGCTGATGGTGAACTTATTAAAATAAGCTTGATTAATAGTAGCGGATTTAAAGTGGACATCATTAATTATGGTGCCATTATACAAGGTATATTTATGCCTGATGCATCCGGCAATATTGAAAATTTAGTTTTGTCCTAGCCGGAACGTAGTGATTATTACAACGACCAGTATTACATTGGGGTGGCAGTGGGGCGTTATGCCAATCGTATCGCAGGGGGGAATTGAGGGTAGGGGACTCGACGGTTCAATTTAGCTTAAATGAAAATGTAGTGCACCATTTGCATGGTGGAAAAAATGGGTTTCATAAAAAACTATGGCATATTCAGATAGCACATATGGAAGAAGGTTATCCGGGAAATGTGCAGGTAACTGTAATCTATACCTTAAATGATACGAATGAATTAACTATCCGTTACCAGGCAACAGCTGATTTGGACACTGTGATTAATCTTACTAATCACAGTTATTTTAATCTTTGAGGTGGTAAACGCCATATACTACCGTGACATCTACTTAGCTGACAAATTTATGCCATTTACACGCATTTGCTTAGAACCGCAATATTATCCTGATTCACCAAATCATGCTGAGTTTCCAAGCACTTTGTTGAAAATCGGACAAAATTACGATGAGCAAACGTGCTATAAATTTTATCATTCTGATAGTAATTAAGCATAATTTGATACTTGTTCAGTTTGTCCAATAAGCTCCTAAATATATGGTAGGACAAGTAAATTCAGGACTGAGCAAGCGTGAAGATCCTGAGAAGTCTTCACGCTTTCTTAAATAAATTGAAACCTATCATAAATTCTAGTTACCGCATCATCCAACTTTTCATCAGATAAACTTTCATCACCGTCATTCCAGGATGCATACCATTCCTTAACCAATGCACATTCTTTTTTCGTACAATTACCCTCCCTGTATTTTTCGAGTAGTACTTTAGCTTATTTTCTTTCCATATAAGAGCAGATAGGTTAATTATATATAAGACAATTAACTAAGGCCTTGGGCCGAGATAAAAATCAAAAAAAAACAAAAATCTGTATGAAATATTATAATCTGTTGTTTTTTCATTTGTAAAATGAACATCGTCCAACATTCAGATACGTAAAGCCAGATCATTTTTACTGCTACGAACCATCATTTTACTTGTTAAACTTTCCCTCCAACGCTGTCCAAACTAAATCCAGATCTTCCAGGATTTCATCAACAGTATAATTAGACGGTCCTTCTTCCTGATATTGAAGATACCAGGTTTCAAATAATGCTTTTTCCTGATCAGAAGCCTTTGCAGACTTGTATTTAATAGCAATGCTTTTAATTCTTCTTTGTTCATAGTCATTTAATAAAATAAGGTTGTTTGATAATAACACAAGAAATAACATCAGATCATTACAATGATATCATATTATTGAACCGAACCCAGAGGCGGTTATATCCTGCGCGTGAATTTTAGTAATTGATAATGGGAGGAAAAGATGATGAGCGTTTTCTTCATGTCAGTAAGTTAGTTTTTTTGAAAAGGCAGCTAATTGTCTAAGTATTTACCAGTTAGTAACCAATTCGTTGCAGTAATTCTAAAGTGGAAAAAGGAAAAAAATGAATTTTATTTATCCCAAATTAAGGAAACAGGATACAAATCAAACTTTTCGTCTTTAGTTATAATCTGTAAGTTTTCAGTAATTGCCTGGGATATGATCATTCTGTCAAAAGGATCTTTATGATGGAATTCTAGGCTAATCACTCCGGCAGTATGATCAAATGTTAGTGGTAAGATTTCAAAGCCATTTTTTATAGCTTGGGTTAAGAGTTCCTTATGAGAGGTTGCTAGTTCGAGTTTTTTAAGACTTAATTTTATTGCGATTTCCCAAAATGACACAATACTTATGTATTTTAATTTAGTAGTGTCTTCAATTGCTTGCCTGGCGTTATTAGAAAGCTCTTCACTACCATTTAAAAACCATAAAAAAGCATGGGTATCTAGCAAATACGCCATTACATATAATCGTTAAAGTCTTCTAAAGGCTCATCAAAATCACTTGACATTTTAATTTTCCCTTTTAAACTACCAAATTTAGGTGTTATGCCTTTTTGATTTTTCTTCTTAGTCTTCTCGATCAAAAAATCAATAAAATCACTAGCCTCTGATTTAAGATCAGGAGGAAGTGTTTCTAATTTGGCGTATAGTGTTAAAGTTGTCATTTTATTTTCTTTTGACTAATACAAAAATACGAATTATTCTCTAAAATAACCACACCTCCAAATCAACAGATTATCTCTTAAACAAATTGAAACCTATCATAAATTCTAGTCACCGCATTATCCAACCGTTCATCAGATAAACTTTTATCATCTTCGTTCCAGGTCGCATACCATTCCTCAACCATTGTGCATTCTTCTTTAGTACAAGTACCCTCCCTGTATTTTTCGAGTAATACTTTAGCCGATTTTATTTCCATCTTAAATTTAGAGTTAACTATATATATGACGGTTAACTAAGGCCTTGGGCCGAGATAAAAATTAAAAAAATCAAAAATCTGTATGAAGTATTATAATTTCTAGGTTTTGTGGTTTGTAAAACAAACATTATCAATAATTTAATGTCATGTACCGTACATTTTAATGTCTAGAATAATCAAGATTATTATCGAATAATTCTTGTTTCAGTTTACTCATCACTATAAAGTGGACCTAAAGCGTGAAGATCCTGAGAAGTCTTCACGCTTTTTATTTCAGATATTTGTTGTTTAAGATTTGGTAGGTAGTTATGGAGGAGTGTCAATACCCATTATACCAATATCGTCAAATCAGATGATTATTTCTTTTTAGCGTTTATTGTTTTCTTATCTTCAGACTGTCTTTTAGCTTTACTATCCAAATAAATATCAATCGGTGATGGGCCGTCATTCTCATCCCACTTCATCGGTTCGAGTAAGATTCTAACATCTACATGTCCTAATTCAGCTACCCTCCGGAGATTTTTCAAAGAAGGTTGAGCAACATTTCTACACCATCGTCCAACTGTATCTTTGGCAACATCTAAAAGCTCAGCAAGCTCCAATTGATCCAATCCAACCTCATCTAAAAAAATGCTAATTCTATTTATTCTTGATTTTTTCTTCATAGTAAAACAAATATAAAAATCTCTAAATAATTGATTTTCAATAATATATAGATTTAAAAAGTATTTAAATAGATTTTATTGGTATTTTTTATTTGTTTTAAAGTCTATTTTATTTATATTTACATATGCATTTAAAATCTATTTATTAACTTAAAATGACTTTTTATAGATAAATAAAGTACATAATAGTATTTTTACGTTACTCAAGGTCTCTGAGTTCTTCGTGTTGACACCCCGAGAAGAGACGGTAAGAAAGCCCATGTCCTTAAAAACGGTATATTTGTTTTTAATAGGGGATTGGGCCTTGCCGTGAATCCACTCCGGGGTGTCAACGAAGGACAGTGGTGGTAAGGAATCCTCCCTATTTTTTTCTTTCCCTCTGCTGAGACTCATTTAAAGTTTAAACTAACTTAATGAGATATGAAAACTAACCAAACCAACCAAAGCAAAAATTTTGCCCTCATCGTCTGCCCGCCGCACTAGCTGATTCAAATCTTTCATTAAGGCATCCCAATAATTCTATATTAATTAACCACCCGCAATCGCTAGCACATTATAGTGCAATACCTGCCATGCTGGCTCAATCTCAAATCGATGAAAGTGAATTACGAAACCATGCAATTAACCTTCGGCCAAAAGTTTGTCTTGTTAAGGCAAATTGCCGATAGATCTGAAAGCGAAACAGCCCTATTACTAAAAAAATCTTTGGACAGCTATCTGAAACTCGAAAGCGATTTCTTATACCCCACAGATGCGCTGCTTCGGAGAACCGCCAAACTATATGGGCTCAGTTATCAGGAACTGCTGGAATTCGGTGAATACGACTAAGTACAATACAAAACTAAACACATTTGATAAAAAACTACTATTTGTAAATAGCCCGCTGAGGGATCCTGTGCACGGGAATGATCACATTAATTTTTAACTAACAATCTCCATTGTTATCTAAAACAAAAATACAGGAGATTAAAAACTTATTATTCACATGCTTAAAACGACATTCATCATCGTAATGGCTGCTCTTTGCTTAGAGTTTAATCTTAAAGCCCAGGAGCCAATCGAACCACCACCATTAAAAAACCAGGCCATAATGGGTAAGGTAATAGCCGCCACAACGGGTGAAGCTTTACCCGGTGCCGTAATTAAGATAACAAACACCAGCCACCCCATCCTAACCAACGATAGGGGAGAATTTAGCTTAGCCTTGCCTAATGGTACCTATAGTTTATCCGTGAAGTACCTCAGCCACAAAGCCAAAACCATCAACATCCAGGTTCCACTAAAAGAGCAATTGATTATTTCCCTCGAACCAGATGACAAAAACCTACAGGAAGTTGAGATCAATGCGGGTTATTACACGGTAAAAGAAAGGGAAAGAACAGGTAACATTACAAAAGTAACTGCGTCGACCATTGGAAAACAACCTGTTCTTAATCCTTTGCAAGCTCTGCAAGGGCGTGTTCCTGGGGTAGAGGTTACTCAGCAATCTGGCGTACCAGGCGGGGGCATAAGCGTGAAGATCAGAGGCACAAACAGTTTAATAAACGGGAATGATCCTTTGTATATCCTCAACGGCGTTCAGGTGCCTTCTGCATCACTATCATCCTTTACCGTAGGAGGAATCATTGTACCCCAGGCGAGCCCTTTAAGCTCTATTAATCCATCCGACATTGAAAGTATAGAGGTGCTGAAGGATGCGGATGCAACGGCAATTTATGGATCCAGAGGGGCAAACGGAGTAGTGTTGATCACCACAAAAAAGGGCAGGGCAGGGGCGCTTAGCATAAATGCCAATTTTTATCAGGGCACGGGAAACGTGACCCGGAAAATGGAACTGCTAAACACCAAAGAATATATAGAGATGCGTAAAGAGGCCTATGCCAACGACAAGACCACACCCTCTGCATCGGCCTATGATGTAAACGGTGCCTGGGATCAGGAAAGATATACCGATTGGCAGGAGGAACTTTTTGGTGGAACCGCGAACACTTCAAACGGACAATTGTCCTTATCCGGAGGAAATGAAAACACCACATTTCTATTGAGCGGAAACTATTACCGGGAGAGTACCGTGTATCCAGGAGATAAAAACTACCAAAGAAAAGCCACCAGTTTAAATGTTAACCATGTTTCTGCAAACCAGAGGCTAAAGATAAGCGGTACAACCAGCTATAATCTGGAAGTGAGCCGGTTGCCCACAGGGAACTTGGGAGTTCAAATGCTGTTGCCACCCAATGCACCGGCATTACTTACTCCGGAAGGTACAATAAACTGGGAAAATGGCACTTTTCTAAGCAATCCATTAGCGCTTCTCTACCGGCCATTTAAAGCTGATGTTGGAACCTTAACCATCAATAGCAATTTCAGTTACCTTATTTTGCTGGGCCTGGAATTTACCGGCAGGGTCGGCTATACCAGGATGAGAAGAGATGAGATACGAACAGCTCCCTTATCTGCCAGATATCAGGACGGCACATTAAATGCCAATAGCAGAACCGCAAACTACGCGGACAATTGGAATGAAACTTTAAACTTAGAGCCCCAGCTTTCGTATTCCAGAAAATTAGGGAAAGGAACCATCAGTTTATTAACGGGTACAACGATACAGGATAACCGTTTGCACAGGCAAACATTACAGGGAACGGGCTTTGTTAGCGATGGGCTAATGGAAAATATTTCTGCTGCAACAACGATGACCGCAGTGCTGAATGAAGCATTGAACAGCCAATACAGGTATCTTTCTGTGTATGGCAGGATCAATTATAACCTGGATCAGAAGTACTTTGTAAACCTCACTGCCCGCAAAGATGGTTCCAGTCGTTTCGGACCAGAAAACAGGTATGCAAACTTTGGCGCAATCGGCACCGCATGGATATTTACTGAGGAAACGTTTATTGCAGATAATTTTAAGTTTCTGAGTTTTGGAAAATTAAGGGCAAGCTATGGCATTACCGGTAGCGACCAGATTGGCGATTACCGGTATCTGGACAATTGGACTACCTCAACAGCTTATCAGGGTAGTCCCAGCCTGGTTTCAAACCGGTTATTTAATCCTGATTATGGATGGGAGACCACCAAAAAGGCCGAAGTTTCTTTGGCGCTTGGCTTTTTAAAAAACAAATTTAATCTTACCACCACCTATTTCCGCAACCGCTCTTCCGATCAGATTGTTGCCTCACCTTTACCGGCCAATGTGGGTTTTACCTCAATTTCAGAAAACCTGCCTGCAATTGTTCAAAACAGTGGGCTGGAGTTGGAATTGGCCGTAAACCCAATTGAAAAAGAAAATTTTAGCTGGTCTGTAAACATCAATCTGAGTGTTCCTAAAAATAAATTGTATTCCTTTCCGGGCATTGAAAAGACCACTTATAATACCAAATATATTGTCGGCGAGTCGCTCAGCATTGTGAAACTCTTACAAGCTAACGGGGTAGATCCCAAGACCGGGATACTGTCTTTTGTAGATTTCGACGGAAACGGCGGTATTTCTACTCCCGGAGATCTTAGAGTACTAAAAAATATGGACCAGAAGTACTCCGGAGGATTTCAGAGTGTGGTTAATTTTAAAAATTGGGAGCTTGATTTTCTCTTTCAGTTTGTAAAGCAACCCGGGGTAGTTGGCATCACTTCTACTGCCCCTGGGGGGATGACAAATCAACCCGTTCATGTACTTAACAGATGGCGGGAGCCTGGGGATGTTACACCTATCCAAAAGTATACCGCATCATTAAACTCCCTTCCTTACCTGTATGCCATCAGCTTTGGCGAAGACGGAATTGGCGACGCTTCTTTTATCCGGTTAAAAAATCTGTCCCTGGCCTATAACATACCATCCGATAAATTAAAGGGAATTGGTTTAAAGCAAGCTAAAATAACATTGCAGGCACAAAACCTGGTGACGATCACAAATTATCTGGGATTAGATCCGGAATCAAGGGGTTTTAACCTTCCTCCTTTAAGAATGGTTACAGCTGGCTTTCAAATCACATTTTAATGATTAAATAAGATGAAAACAAAAGAAATAAATATCCATATCAGATTATGGTTCTTGCTATGCTGCAGCTCATTTTACACAGCTTGCAATCCATATTTACAAATAGACCCTCCCATTGACAGCGTTTCTGCATCATTAGTTTTTGCAGACGACGACGCTGCAAAATCAGCTTTAACCGGGATTTACAGCAATATGGTTAGCAGTGGTTCATTTGCAGATGGAGGCATAAGCAGCATTACGGCAACAGGGGGAATGAGCTCAGATGAGTTTATCGCTTACAGTAACGTTTATGAAGCGTTTTACAAAAATGCTTTGTCTTCAGCCACTTCATTTACTTCGGTTTGGAACAGGCCATATTTTAACATTTACACAGCAAACAAAATATTGGAAGGTCTGAGTGAAAATGAAAAAATAAGCGCTGCTGTTAAAACCCAGCTCCAGGGCGAAGCAAAGTTTATCAGGGCCTTCTGTTACTTCTACCTCACCAATTTATTTGGCGATGTACCCATGCATTTAACAACGGATTACAGGATGAACAGCAAAGCCGGCAGAACCAAACAAAGCGAGGTATACCAGCAAATTATTAAAGACTTGTTAGATGCCCAGGCTTTGCTCGGAAATAATTATTATACTACAGAACGGGTAAGGCCTAATAAATGGGCCGCAACGGCCCTGCTGGCCAGGGTATACCTGTACACCAAGGATTATCAGGACGCCGAAATACAGGCCACTACTGTTATTAATAATACAGCAATGTTTAGCTTAAAGGATGACCTGAACCAGGTATTCCTTAAAAACAGTACAGAGGCAATATGGCAGCTGATGCCCAATACTGCCGGACGAAATACAACAGAGGCGGTAACTTTTATATTTTTAAATACCCCAACCGGTGTTTCTTTAACACAAAATTTAATTGAAGCGTTTGAACCTGGAGATAAAAGAAGAACATCGTGGGTAGGCAGCACCACTGTTAGCGGAAAAACCTACTATTATCCATATAAATATAAAGTTGGGGCGGTTAGCTCCCTGTCTGAATATTCGATGGTGTTACGCCTGGCAGAACAATACCTGATCCGTGCTGAAGCAAGAATAAACTTAGATAAAACCGAGGCAGGTATCCAGGATATTAATTTACTTAGAACAAGATCAAGGGCATTAGCCACCCCGACAGTTCCCAATCCTTTACCGCCACTTCCTGTTGATTTGAGTAAACCCGAGGCTTTATTGGCCGTTGAAAAAGAAAGAAGAATAGAGTTCTTTTCGGAATGGGGCCATCGTTGGTTTGACATCAAACGAACAGGCCGGGCAGATGCTATCCTTGCTCCGCTAAAGGGAACAGGCTGGCAAAGTACTGACGTTTTATGGCCAATACCACAGGCCGACATCAATAATAATGCATCACTCACCCAGAATAAAGGATACTGACATGAAAATCTTAAAATATTTCACCTATTGGCTGCTGTTTAGTTTATCTGTTCATCAGGCTTGTTTTGCACGGCAGTGGAAAAAAGGCCCGGTTCATGTATCGGGCATAGTTAAAGGCCTAAAACCAACGGAAGATAGCATCTTTGTTAGTGTAAACAAAGACTGCAGGGTATTTGGAAAAGATACATTCTATCTGCCTGTTGATAAAACCGGGCATTTTGAATTTGTAATAGACGCCATAAATAAACCGGCGGGTCTGAGCCTGAGTTTGCCAGGCCATAAATTTGCACTTTTTGTAGGGCATGTAGAACCTAATGATAGCCTTAGTTTTTATCTTGATTCATCTCTGGTAAGTCCAAGAGCTAAATACAAAGGGAATAACATCGCAAAATACCAGGTTCAGGACAGTTTAAGGCTGTTGCTTGATGGCTATTATAAGGGCTTAAATGCGATTAAAAGTGCAGTACATGATGACAACTTTTACAGGAAAAAATACGAGTTCATATTAACTGAGTATCAAAAAGCAATGGCCCTGTTAGCAGCAAGTAGTGCTTTAATCAAACCGGAAATGATAACTTACTTAAAAGCCGGTTATACGTTTTCTTATCTGATCATGTGGGAAGATCTGTTTCTTAAGGCTTTTAAGACGGCTAAAAATTCAGAAAGCGGTAAAATAGCCAATAGAAACTATAACTCATATACTTTTCCTGATGATAATCTCCGACCAGATGTAAGTTCCCTTAACGAAGATTATCTGCAGTACTTGATCTATAAAATCACTACAAAGCTGGCTGCTGAACAAATACAGACAGAAGAGGCAAACGCTTATATTTATAGTCAAATCAAAAACCAGTATAAAGGTAAATTGCGAGAACGGCTAATTACGTATTTTCTGTATACGATTGGAGATTCAAATAGCCCGGTAGAGTTTAACCGTTATCTGGAAGATGCTGCCCAAATGGTCCTAGACCCTTTTTTAAAGCAATTGATTACCGGCAAATCCGTTTTTAAGAAGGGGGCAAGGGCATACCCATTCTCTTTGCAGGATACTGCCGGCAAAGTTGTAAGTCTCGACGATTTTAAGGGCAAAGTTGTACTGGTTGATATGTGGACCGTTGGCTGCACCGGTTGTGCGCTTTTCTCGAAAATGTTTGAGCAGAAGGTATTTCCGCAACTTAAAGATAGTGCCGGTTTTAAGATGGTAAGCATAGGTTTGATCAAAACCCGGAACCATTGGCTGGATGTGATTGGCACCGGTTTATATACCAGCAAAAGCCATGTTAATCTTAACATTGGAAAGGAGGGCATAAAACACCCATTGCTGAGGCATTATAAACTTAATGCCGTTCCTTTTATACTGTTAATTGATAAAAAAGGTAATGTATACGCTAAAGTTTCTGCAGATGTAAGTCCCGATGAGTTATCGAAGATGATTTTTGCTGCACTTAATGAACCGATGTAAGCTAGGTTAATTGATCTGGTAGGTAATGATATGGTGCTTATAAAGTGCAACTAACAATTTGCCAGATACTGCGAAGTTGGAAAGACCTTCGTTTAAATAGTTTGGTATTTTAAGGCTATGGCTATATTTTCCATCAATTGTACGATAAACATCTATGGGCGAATAACGCTGTAAATCTTTAATGTTTTCCTGATCGGAAGCTAAGCCGGAGTTTAAGTAAAACCACTTGCCATTGGCACAACTGCGTTTATTAACAATCAAAGGAGGGGCAGACATCAGCACCTCTTTTGATTTTTCATAGGTAATTTCACTTACTTTTATTTTTGCCGTTGTATTGGTATCAATGGTATGTGCAGCGTAAAGCAGGTTCAGGTTGGTATCTAAACAAATAAAATTATTGCTGTAGAAATAGGTGTAAAATATTTGCGCTGTTGTTTTGTTGTAGGATAAAAAGCCGTCCAGCTCAAAATTGCTGTCTTTATTCTTTTGAAGTTTGAAGATTTTGGACTCTTTATAATTGGGCGTAAAAGTTATCTTTTGTAACACCCTTTCCTGTAATTTAAAGAATCTTATGAGCAGGCTGTTATCTGAAAGCACTTTAAATGCGTCGAATTTTTTACGGTTGAGATTGATCTTTGTGTTTTGCCCTGTTGGTATAGCATTTGAAACATAGTGAGGAGTTTTGCCTTCAATAATAGCTATCCGGGGCGAATCTATCTGGACTTTAAAACCGGATGACTTTATAGAATCTTTAAGGGATATGGGAATATTGATATGAACAGTATCCCGCAGGTTTTTTGATAGCATGACGGTATGAAAAGGGGCAGAGTAATTTCCCAGAAAAATATAATGTTCACTCATCCCGGAGATATAGTAATTGCTGTATTTAATTGCTAACGTATCTCTGATTTTAAGTGGATTGTCACTGTAAATCCTGTTAAAGCCATTTTTCTGCTCAAGCTTGTTTCTTGAGGAGATATATAGTACTGTTATGATTGCCAAACAACCCAGCGCTAAAAACGAGATGTAAAAAGACTTCTTCATCATAAATACAGGTTTTATTAACTACAATAGAGAAGAACTAGGCCCCTCTCTATTGTAGTTAAAATTTGATGGTTACTGAGGGATGGTCCTTTGGCCAATAACTGGTTGTGGATTGTCACACACATTGCCATCAAAGTCTGTTGCCAGTGTTAGCCCGTATACCTGTTGACAATCAATTTCAGAAACTTCCTGACAGGTAACTTTTTCACAGGTTTCTGGTAAATAATAATCATTAGGGAATAACCTAACGGTAGTTTTGCTTTCTTGAGAAGCGAAAGCGCCGACAGCAGCTACTGCAATCAGGGCCGAAAAAATAATTTTTTTCATTCTTTTAATAGTTTTGTTTTAAGCTTACTCTGTGGTGACGGGTTTTCAGCATACCCCGATTCAAATTGTACAATGGAATATTATATAAATCCGAACTGATCAGGTTTTTTCCGTATTTTCATTTGCAACGTAATGCCAAGGTATCCAAGGATTACGAATACACTGTTGAATATCAAATGCTCTTCCCATCCGAGCTTTTGTAAAATTCCGCCACAAGAACAGGGTACATTTGCAGCCATTGTTAACATTACTGCGATATAGCATGTAAAGAGCAGCATTATGGTAAAAGCAGCATAAAGCCCGATTAGTATGGTTCTCTCTATGAGCAGGAGAATAACGATCAGGAGTTCAATAGAAGGGATAAACCAAGCTAAAAACCCTGCATATGCTGTTAGTAATTGTGATTGTCCAATTTGAGACTTAAACTTCTGGTACTCCAGTACTTTGTTTACTGCAGCATAGACGAAAAGGAGTACGAATAAATAACAGATGATATCGATTATCATTCTTTTGATTTTATCTCTTTCCATTTTGTTCTTTTTGGTCAACAGAATAAAGGTAGCGTAGCCTGTCAGAAGTCATCGTACCGTTTGTAGGTATTCTATAGTAGCAAAAGTGGGTTAATTGCTATGGCAGAAGTGGAACCTGGCTATAAATTACTTGTTTCGTTGTCGTTTTTTAACCTGATACAGATATTTAAGCTTTATATTGAGCAAGGAGGCCAGAATTTGATTGCTTAATTTATGCACCAGAGATGGACTGCTTTCTTGCAGATAGACATACATATCTTCTGCGGTTTTCAACCTGAGCATCAATTCTCTGGCTTTTCCATCCATAATACTTTCCTGCTGTATTTCCAATAAAATATGATACAGTGACGGTTCTTTACGCGCCAGCAATTGAGCTTTAGCTAAATTTAAAGACCAGCCATGGGTATCGGTCATGAAGGTTATATATTCAACTACCTGTTTTTTATGTTGAAGGCTTGCCATAGCCATTAGAAAGCCATTCTCCATTGCCCGGTAGGTGTATTCTTTTTGCTGATGGTAAAAATAGCCCCTGGCCAGCCCTGTTTCAATAAAATAAAGTATTGGAAAAGCATAGTCGTTGATACTTAATATCATTCCCTTTTTAAAAAATACACGGACAAACAGGTTGCTCAGCAATAGAGTGTTTTCGGGAGTTGAGGAGCTCAATGCAGTTAGTTTCTCTGCTAAAGTTTGCTTAATCATCTTTTTTCTCCTTTTCTCTAACCCGGTGCAGCGTATCTTTAAAAATTTTATAGGTTACCTTGTAATTTCCCTGAAAGGCAATAATATGATCGGCCGTAACCTTAAATTCTCGTACTTTATGGCCCTTAAATTCAGGCAGGTAATAACTATACAGGTACCATCTATCTCCCTTGTTATAGACATATACATCAATTACAGTATACCATTTAAACACATAAGGATCTTCAGTTACGGCAGGCAGGTTGGAGTGTACATACAAACGATCATTATAGACATAGCTGCCTGCATTGGTATTTAGGTTATACATGGCTGCTTCCGCAATAAAGCTTATACTGTGGAAACCGAGTTTTGGCAACAATAGCAGGTCATCTAAAGTCATACTGCCATAATTCAGCTCTGCACTGTCTACTGGTTGTGAAGGGCTAAAAGGCGCATGGCCGCGCTTATAATGACGCGGTACCTGCTTGTGGATTGCAAGTAGCTGGAAGCCAGAATAGATGGTTATAATGATACAAAGGCCGATAAATAGCTTATGATGTAGTTTCATAATTCTGCTTCAATTCAAAATAAAATGGATAATCATGAATTAAACAAGCCCCTGAATAGCTGGGGGCTTGCTTAAAAATTAATAATGGTTTAGTGCTGGTAAATCACTTCATTAGGCAATGAAAGATTACTGGGTGTACCCACTGCGCATTCATCCACCGTACCACTGCAGCCAAAGTAATTCTGCGCTTGAGTCTTCGTGCCCACAAAAGGATTCTGCTCTTCTGGAGGGGTCTCGCCACCTGTTCTGTTCCAGGTATACGTTTCTTCGTTTGCTTTAGGTGCATTTTCCATTTCTGTAGTAAATGCTGTAGTTACTGCTCCAACTACGGCCAGGGCTACAAACCCTGCTTTCAAAAATCTCTTCATTTTTTAGAGGATTAAAGGTTAAATATTTGGTTAATTGTTATTCTATTCGCGCTTCGCGACGCGACAAACATTCGATATGGGTTGGTTTCATAATTTGGCTATACTGCCATCCTCCTTTCTGCAATCATTAAAGTGCCAAAGCCTGTTCCGGCTAGCGCCGTCCAGAAGAGGTTAATGTTTAGATATTGGTTATGTGCCATAAATAAAATATTGATTAACCAAAGCTCAACACTATTTTTAAAGGGGTAAATAGAGCGTCCTGCCAAAATCAGTTAAGATCTGAAGAAATTCTGGCGGGATTTCAAACCTGTAATTCCCTGTTTATAAGCACAGACCGTGTACCTCACTTGGCTTTATGTTGTGAAATTTTTTGAATGCCGTGCTGAAATAGTGAGCATCTGTATATCCCACGGCTGCAGCTATTTCATGAATTGGTTTGTTAGAACTGATTAGCATTACGATGGCCTTATTCATCCTCAGCTTAATTAAATAATCATGCAATGGCATATCAAAGGCAATTTTTACCAGCCGTAAAAACTGGCGCTCGGAAACATTGAATCTTTGGGCAAGCGTAACGTTGTCTTCTATCTTCTCGGCATAATGACTATGGATAAAAGCTTCGATTTCCCTGGCTTTCATTTTGTTGATTACCTGGGTAGTGTATTTGCCCCCGGCCAGCATTCCGTCGTATAGTACCGTTAGCTGGGTTAATGTCTGGTCTATAACTATATCAAGGTGTTGCTGTTTTGAACCGTCTTGATAAAGTGTTTTTTGAACTTCTTTGAGTACATTCCAGTTTATGGGGCAATCTGGCAGATAAAAATTTGACTGCTTGGCATTCTGAAATTCAGTTACAATAGGCTTCAGCTGCGTTAACCTTTCTGCCTTGTTCACTACCCAGTCATTCCTAAGGGTTAGCAACAGCAATTGATTCATTCCTGCTTTCACTTTCCCTGTAAAATCTCCCTCGTTGATATATCCCATATGTAAACCCCCTTTCGGGCTTTCATACAGGAAATGCTGAGCTGATTTATGCAAGCTGGCACAGCCTTTAAACATCAGCAACATAAAAATTGAAGGCTTATCGCGATAAAAGTTAATGGTAATGTCTTTGTTTAAAGCATATTCATAAAAATCAATATGGGCCAGGTAGCTGCTAAAAGACTGCCTTAAAATCTGACCTTCAGGAAAAGTCATCAAATCTGCCCGGGCATAGGGAACGGGCCAGGAACAAAATTTTGGAAGGCTGTTAAACGATAAAGTTTCAACAATTGCGGAATCCAGATGAAGAGCGATAGGAGATTGCATAGAGAACTTAATATATTTTGGTTATATCAAAGTTCCTGAAATATCAATATCAAAAAATGTATAAATGGGACATTTTTGGGCACATTAATAATAGAGATAGTTACGTTTTTACTAAAACAGCCTGAAAATAATGTTAAAGGCCTCTCAACGGTGCTTCTTTTGAAGCAAATCCATGATATTTTTTGAATTCTTTGTTAAAATAGTATAAGTCCTTGTAGCCTACAGCTTCAGAAACCTCTTTTATAGAACTGGTATTTTCTGCTAAAAGAGAAAGTGCCTTTTCCATTCGCAGCTTTAAGATCATTTTATGAACTGTGGTACCCAATACCTGGTTGAACATCCTGGTTAAAGTTTTCTTGGTGGTGTTAAATAGAGATGCAATTTTTATGGTGTTGCCAATGTCTTGCCTGGTAAAATTGCTTTGCAGATATTGCTTTACTTCATATACTGTTTGTCTGCTGAAGGTTTGAATCCCTAATTCCGGATTTGGCATAGCTGGTTTAATTTGCCTGGAGGCCAATAACATTACTTTCAGTTCCAGGTAATCCTCAAGTGTCATCCTTAAAAAAGAAGCAGCATATTTATCAGGTAAGTCTGATATGTTGTAATTTTCAAAAAAACTAATGATCCGCTCTGTTTCTGGTAACAAAAGCATCTTGTCTTTTAAAGTTTCTCTTTCATAATCGTCTACGCTGGTTGCTAGCAAAAGCTTATCTCCTTCCGGATATTTTCTCAATTTAGATAGTTTGGCCTTAGTTAGTTCAAAAGCCTCTACTTCACCGATGGCAACAAAATCATAGCGTGCCGGACTTTGATTGAGCAGGCTGGGCATTTCTGTGAAGAATTGTCCCTGGGTATAAATGTTCATGGCCAATTGTTCGCCACTTGTACCCTTTGTGAATGCAATTACATAACCGCTCAGTACCTGCCATGATTTCTTAACTACCTGCCCTGTTTTTATAAATTTAAACCCACTTTTCTTCTTTACTTTTTTAATTAATGGGCATAATTTCTTTTCATATTCTTTAGAAAGGGGAACCATTTTGTTGAGCTTTTGTAAAAGCTGCTCTATATCATTCATGGTTGAGAGGTTTAGTTAATTTAATGTTAAATGTAATAAAATTAATTTAATGAGTAACGAAACTTTCCGTTAATGCGTTCTGGTAAAGGAGTTTAGTTGATTATCGACTTCTGTTTCCTCAAATCCCTTGTATTCACAAAATTCTTTTAATGTAATAGCTTGATGCTTTTTCTTGTTTAATTCTTTACGGATCGCCTTAAAGATCCGCTGGGCCTGCCGTTCCGTAACGTGCAACAGGCGTGCTGCTTCCTGGGGATAAATGCATAATCGTCCCATGTTTTGGTTAATTAAAACCGCAACAGAAAAAGTGGCGCGTAGCGTAGTGGTCTCCTAACCCTTACGGAACCCAACTGGCAGTTGGTTGATATTTGGTTAATTGATACTAAGATAATTATTATTTGCTAATAGAATTACCTCCAAAAATAGCCGGGCAGGTAAAAGATATTTCAGCGGATTTTGTTATTTCATAAATTAAATGCAACTTTGATGCATTGTGATAAAAGACAGTAGATCTTTAAGTATAAAATTACAGCGAACAGGTTCCTTTTTCCTGATCTTGTTATTCTTATTCATTTCTGCTGCACAGGTGTTGCATACACACCTGGATAGTGAAAACTATCATGATAAACCTTATGGCGATCGGGAACAACTGCAGCTTATAGATAAGTGTTCGGTTTGCGATTATTATCACCATACCCAGGGAAAACAAATATTTTCACACTATCCCCCGATTCTCTTATCAGCACATCCTAAGGTAATTACCATTAATACTCTTGTATTTACCGGTAACTACAAGTTCGAACTTCAGGGTTATACCAACAAAGGCCCGCCGGATGCAGTATGAGTAAACTGTAGCGCCCACCTGGCGTAAATCAAATACATCTTATTTTTTAATCAGCATGGTATACTGTTGCGACTTGTCCATTTAGTGGCCATCTCGGCGTATCCTGTTGTACCCTGCATTTTAATGAAGACCTATATTTTATTTTTTTGCCTTTTTGCTGCTGCACAGCTGGCTTCCGGGCAAACCATACTTCCTTTGGCCGATACTACATTAAAGATCAAACCCTCTTATCAGCTGAAAGAAGTGGTGGTTAAAGACAAGCGTTTACAACTGCGTCAGGAGGAGGAATCGCTAAATGTAGTCACAATTGGCAGCGATTTTATACAACGTAACCTCGGGGGAAGTTTAATGAAAACGCTGGAGCGTTTGCCAGGTATCAAAACCATTGGCATTGGATCAGGACAGTCAAAGCCCTTAATCCGCGGACTTGGTTTTAACCGGGTAGTTGTTGTTGATAAAGGAATAAAACATGAAGGACAGCAATGGGGAGCCGATCATGGCCTGGAGATTGACCAGTTTGCCGCCGCTGAGGTGGAATTGGTAAAAGGCGCTGCTTCCTTTATATACGGCTCGGACGCTATAGGCGGAGCGATTGAGGTAAAACCGGCCAATGCACCACCAAAAAACACACTGGGTGGTTCGATTGATCTGGTTGGCAAAAGTAACAACAACCTTTATGGAAGCTCTGTTAATTTCTTCGGCCGAAAGGAACTCTGGTTTTTTGATTCCCGAATTACCTATCAGAATTACGGAGACTACAGTGTACCCACAGATACGGTATTTGTGTATGACTATGCGGTTAGGTTACACAACCGCGGTTTGCGCAATACTGCTGGCCGGGAAACAGCATTTCACCTGACTACCGGCTATGTAAAGGAAGGTTTCAGATCTGTGATTTATCTAAGCAATATTTATAGCAAAAGCGGATTTTTTGCCAATGCACATGGCCTGGAGCCGCGTAGGGTAGATACAGACATGCACGATGCATCTGAAAGGGATATCCGGCTGCCCAGTCAGCAGGTAAACCATTTTAAACTCATCAACCGCAGTAATTACCAGATAAGAGGACACAAACTGGAGATCGAACTAGGATACCAGCAAAATTTCCGGCAGGAATTCAGTCCATATGTAAATCATGGTTATATGCCGCCTGTATATCCAGACTATCTGTCTGTTTCTCCAGAGCTGGAAAGGGAATTTGATAAGCATGTTTACAGCATAAACCTGAGAGATATGCTTGCTATTGGAAAGCATCATCTTACTACAGGCATCAATGCCGAATACCAGGACAATAGCATTAACGGCTGGACATTTTTAGTCCCTTCCTTTAAACAGGCTACGGCAGGACTATTTGTGTACGACAAGTATAAAATAAATGAGCAGGTTATATTACATGCTGCATTGCGCTACGATTACGGACAGATCAGGATGTTTAAATATACAGATTGGTTTGATTCCGAGTTTACAACAGGCGGCACAACAATATCGGAAAGGCTCATCAGGGCTAATGACTTAAACCGAAGTTTTAACAGTATGGTCTGGTCAGCCGGCATTAATTATAAGCATCAGAAATTTCTATTGAAGGCCAACATCGGCAAAAGCTTCAGGATGCCGATAGCGAAAGAACTGGGTGCCAATGGGGTCAATTACCATTATTTCAGTTATGAAAAGGGAGATGCAGCACTTTCGCCCGAGCAGTCTTATCAGCTGGACCTCAGTTTAGGATGGAACGAAGATAGATGGTCTGTACTGATTAGTCCTTTCTACAATTATTTCCCCAATTACATCTATCTGAACCCCACAGCAAACCATGATTTTTACTATGGTGCGGGCAATCAGATTTTCCAGTATGCCCAAAGCAAAGTACTTAGATATGGAGGCGAATTCCAGCTGAAATATAAAATATTGAAAAGCCTGAGTACAGAGTTGTTGGGCGAATACTTGTTTGCAAAGCAAATATCAGGAGACAAGAAAGGGTATACACTCCCTTTCTCTCCACCGGTTTCAGTCCTGTTTAACCTAACCTGGTCAACCGAACCGGAGTCTCTTTTTAAGGATTCCTATTTTTCTATAGACTACCGGCTCACCACAAAGCAAAATAACATTGTGCCACCAGAAAAGAAAACGCCGGGCTATGAGCTTATTAATCTTCAGGCGGGCACAAAATTCAACCTGCGCAAACAACAGCTGATGTTCAGTTTACAGGTCCAAAACCTACTGAACAGCCGCTATCTGAACCATAACAGCTTTTACCGGCTTATTGAACTTCCTGAAGCTGGAAGGAATATAATTCTGTCGCTAAAAGTTCCTTTTAACATTCCTTTAGATAAACAAAAAACTAAAAATCAATAATTATATGAACACAATTAAAATTTCAAAAACAGACACACTATTAACCACAAACACAAAGAAGATTATAGTGGCTTTACTACTTTTTGGTACCGTTTTCCAGGCCTGTAAAAAAGATAAGGAAGTTGAACCTGAAAAGGACGTCCCCACTGCAACGAATGTAGAAATTGGCTCGGGAAACAAGCAGGCGTTAAGGGGAAGGGATTTCCATTTTAATGCGGATGTGGTTGCTGCCAGCAAGATAAAGGATGTACAGGTAAAGATATTGCAGAAAAGCGGCGAAAACTATACTGCTACCTGGAAATTTGAACTTACCTGGGCAGAATACAACGGTGCAAAAAACACCAATGTACACAAGCACTTTACCATTCCGTCAGAGGCACCCGAAGGCAAGTATGATTTCTATTTTATAGTGCTGGATGAAAACGGGACGAAGCTTGAAATTAAGGAAGACCTGAACATTATTGATCCTGCAAATGTTCCTGTTGACCCTAAAGTAGGGCGTGACATCATCTCACGTAACGGCACCATGATCTATTATACGGATACCTTTGTGGAACCAGAGCTGATTGTAAAAAAGGGTGATGAATTGACGCTCCATGCACAAGTGAGCGGCATTAAAGGCGATGGCATATTGTACTCGGTACTTATCAAGAAAAATGCTAATTATTTCCCTGAAAGCATTGCTAACCTGGATTTCAATAAAGTAATCGTAGTTACCAAAGTGGAACACAAAGGACTTGGGGCTGCCTCGAAAGTTAGTACGCTAAAACAGATCAATGGGGTGTATGGTGGAGAATCAATTGTGATCGGGGCCGAAAAAGACAGCAATGAACCAACGGCCAACCCGATTAACGGAGAGAAGACATGGGAATCAGGTAAATACAATTGGGTGATCCTTTATAAAAACACCACACATAACATCAGTTCCTATAAGGTAATCCCCATCACAATTGACTATAAATGAGAAGACTAAATTTATTTAGCTTATGCCTGGTGTTAATGCTGGTGCTGAGCAATTGCAGTAAAGACAATACTGAACCCATTGATACGATTTATCCCGAGATTCATACTGATGGAGATGATGCATTTCCAAAACAATGCAGTGTAGTTAAACGTGGAGAAAAATTTGTGTTCAGGGCATTGCTCAGCGATAATGTACAATTGGGATCATTGAACCTGGATATCCATCATAATTTTGATCATCATACGCATAGTACCGAGCTGGAAGATTGTAATTTGGCTCCTGTTAAACAACCGGTAAAACCATTTTTACTGATTAAGAATATCATTATTCCCGTCGGGCAGAAATCCTACCAGGCAAGTGCAGAGATACAGGTACCTGCAGATGTCGATCCTGGTGACTATCATTTTATGATCAGACTTACGGACAAAGAAGGCTGGCAAACCATAAAAGGATTAAGTATCAGGTTGCAATAGTTATCGTTAAAAGCATCAGGAACCCCTTTAATTTTAAAATTAAAGGGGTTTTTAGTTTATTGATAAATTTCAAGATCAATAGCAAGCTATTCCAGTTTAAGACAACATCCTATAATAAAACGACAAGAACGACATTTTACGACGCTTTACGACATAAAGCGACACATTACGACATGCTCCATTTTTGGCTGCCATACATTCGGATATGGAACAAGAAGGTTCGGATGTGCTGTATAACTGAAAGGATTCTTACTTGGGTATCAAAGGAGTTTCAAAGGCCTTGTTTAGGACAGCCCAGGCCTTTGAAAAGCGATCTTGATCCTGCTCTGACCCTATTGTTAGCAGCAGCAAACCGCAGGCGGATAGACAGGTAAAAACAAAATATAAATTATCATAAACCTTAAACAACAAAATCATGGCAAAATTAAAGAGAGGGATTTTCGGCCCTTTATCCGGAAAACTAGGAGGAATAGTAGGCGCAACATGGATGGGTATCCCATACCTGCGCAAGGCACCCAAAGAAAATCCCAATCCTGCCCCGCGCTCTGCCGCTCAGCTGGCAAACGAAGAAAAGATGAAATTTGTAAACCAGCTTTTGATACCTTTTCATCCATACGTTAATGTTGGCTTTGCCAATCATGCCATTGCCAAAACGGCTTTAAATGCTGCTTATTCCCGTAATTTCCATCAGGCCGTTTTTGGTACTTATCCCAATTTAAGTGTCGATTATTCAAAAATGGTGATCAGTGCCGGAGATCTGCCTGGTTTAAACCAGCCCGTAATGTTTTTGACTGCAGCTGATACCATTCAGCTCAACT
Source organism: Pedobacter heparinus (assembly GCF_032678725.1). Classification (GTDB taxonomy): domain Bacteria; phylum Bacteroidota; class Bacteroidia; order Sphingobacteriales; family Sphingobacteriaceae; genus Pedobacter; species Pedobacter heparinus_A. The sequence goes on along the minus strand of NZ_JAVTSC010000019.1, from coordinate 44,735 downwards.
GGCAGCACAACACAGATCCAAGGGCTTCTTTTGATGATCAGCTTATGCTGGTGTTGTATTGCCCTGAACTGCATCTGGCAGATGGGTTTGTTGGTGGGGTTAAGCGCATAGCTGAACATTTTAGCTATAAATTTTTACCAGAACTTTCCGGTAAAACGTTAGAAGTTTATCTTGGTGTAACGTCATTAAACCGAAAAAAAATAGCAGATAGTTTATATCTAGGGAGGATTGTGCCATGAGAACACATACTACCAAGACTTTGCGCGAACTGGTATTGACCGATATGGATCCGGAAAAATACCAGATGAGCCAACATGAGATCGGGGTATGGCTGCAAACCATCCCAGAGATTACGAAGGAAATGTTTGAGACCTTGCATTTTTTTACTTGTCATCTGTTTAATAAGGCTATGATTTGCCGGCAATTAAGGCAGATCCATAAGGAATGCATTTACCTGCTGGACAAAATTGAGAAAGTGGGTGCTTTGGCCACAGAGATGGAACAGCTTCGGTTAGCGGTGATCAAATGCCTGGACCAGATCGTAGAAAAGCTACTGGATGATTATACGAAATATCTGGAGTTTGATATCCTGATGCCAGTTCGGCACCTGCGCAGCGGACAGCTGAAGGTAACATCGGGGATGAAAGCACTCCAGGTGGTATTTGATGCACTTGGCGTACCGCAAAAGTTACAGCAGGTAATCCTTGCCTGCATGAACGATGTAGGGAAAGGCACCCGCTGCTTTTACGAACGCATGGTTTATGTGCAGGCTTTGCAGGAAGGTTTGCTGGAGCTTTGCAGGCATTCGCATAAGTCCTGTATCCATGCCGATCTGCTACGCTTTTTAGTAGAACGGAACTACAATACCGAGGCTTTTATTGGCTATTACAAAAAGGCATTTGCAGATGAGCTGACGGAGCTTGTAGACGAGCCTGAACAGCTGAAATACCTGGAGGCACTGGAGCGTGACCTGAACATCCGCCCTTACCGCAAATCAGTTTTCTGTTACGATCATAAACGTAGCCGGGCGAAAGATGTGCTGCATGCTTTTGTACTATCGGAATTAGACATGCGGCAACGGGAAGCAGAGCAGCGCAGAAGGGCAGAACTGGAAGCATTTAGGGCCTCGCAGGCGGTTAAAGCAAGGACAGAGGCAAACGTTGGGGATGCAAAAATGAAGGAAGGTACTGCGTTTATGCCAGGGTACAAGATCCGTACCCCTTTAAGTGTAGATGCTTTGGCTTACCTGCTCAAGTTGCTAATTGTTGCTAAAGTAATTGAGCCTGGGGTAAAAACAGAGCTGTTTGCTTTTATTGCCGGGATCTTTCAAACGCCGGGAACGGGTTTGAATGGCATTTCGCCTGGGAGTTTTGAAACCAAGTACAAACAGGTTGTCCAGAATACGGCGAAGACGGTACGGGTATTATTGGTACGGATGTTAAAGGTGCTGGATGAGGAGTTTGGGGTTTTAAGTTAAAATTTTATTGCGTTTACAGTTTGCTACCTGATTTTTTGCCCTTTGGGATAGGGGGGTACCCATACCCGGGGGACTGCCATAGCTTTTCCATTTTATTTCTCTTTGTTCCGGCATTAAGCTGACGAACACTGCAGGGTTTTGAGGTACGAATGCCGAATTAACAAATTTTATTCACCTTTTAATCCTTAAAATTATGGGTATTATCAGACAGGGGGTCCTCGGCGGATTCCGGAACAAAACAGGTTCGGTTGTGGGAGCTTATTGGCGCAACCTGGATGTGATCAGGGGCTTACCCCGGGTAAGCAACAAGGCAGCAACCCAGGCACAGCTCAATCAGCGGTTTAAATTTGGATTGGTCACGGGCTTTCTGGCCAGGATCGGGAATATCATCGATCTGGGTTTTGGCTCAGGCAATGGTTCAACAAGTGCGATGAATGAGGCGGTGTCTTATCACCTGCGTGAAGCCATTACTGGGGTTGCACCCAATTTTACCATCGATTACACCAAATTGAAAATGAACCGTGGAAAGCTGTTGCTGGCCAATGCCATTGAAGTTGCTGTTACCATAGCCGCACGTGTTGATTTCATTTGGTTGAACACGGTACCAGATGGAAAGTACAAAGATGCTACAGATATGGCCAATGTGCTGGTATACAATCCGGTAAAGGACTCATTTGTTACTTTGCCAGCTGCAGCTGCCCGGACAGCTTTGGGTTACAACTTGCTCTTGCCTGGCGACTACAGCGGCGATGAAGTCCATGCGTACATCAGCTTCAGTTCTACCATCAAAAGGAAACTGGTATCTGATACGTATTACGTGGGCGAGTTCATCGTGTTGTAAGCTGAATTGATGGAAGGCTGTTTAGGTTGTTGGGTTTGACCTGGATGGACATTGCAGATGACGTGTAAAGGCAAACGCAGCCTCAGCAGCCTTCTTATTTATTAATCATTAAAATGAATGTTATGAATACTTTGAAAATAGTAAGAGATGGTATTTCGGAAAATTATGCTGGGTACTTGTTAATTGGGCTACTATTGTTGTTATGGCCTTTGTTGCAGCATTGGATGATGCGTTCTGATCCAACAGTTGGATATATAGATCCTAATATCTGGCTGCTGATCCTGTTGAGCCTAATCTGCTTTCTGATCGTGACCGGTTTATGCTGGTGGCTTTTACAGCGGTTTTGGATGAGTTTAGGTTTGCCCGCGTTGGGGAATATGGTTGTACAGTTTAAAAAAATGGAATCATGGAAACAGCTAGGATTTTACTTTGCATCATTTGGTTTACTGTTGTTAACAGCGATCGGATGCCTGAGCGCGATATGTTAGCGCTTAGTATAGCACGCGCGGAGGTAGGTGTTAGGGAAACTACGGGCCGTAACGATGGGAAGCGCGTTGAACAATATCTGGCAACAGTTGGTTTACCCAAAGGCCATCCTTATTGCGCTGCATTTATTTCCTGGGCTTTCAAAAAGGCCGGATACGATCAACCCAGAACGGCTTGGTCCCCGGCATTATTTCCAACAAAGTTTCTGGTAAAAGCAGCCGCTCCAGGGAATATTTTCGGCATCTACTTCCCGGCCTTAAAAAGAATAGCGCATTGTGGTTTCGTTTTGCAGGTAAAAGGCGACTGGATAGGCACCATCGAAGCCAATACCAGTTTACCGGGAAGCAGGGAAGGGGATGGGGTTTACGCCAGGACAAGGCATTTTAGAACCATCCGGTGTTATGCAGACTGGACCAGGAAAGGAGGTACACAATGAAACCGTTATATGTATTATTTGTCTTATTGTTGTTTTACTTTGCAATCCTTTTTGCAGGCTGCAGTATGTTTAAAAAAACAACCCGAACCACTCATAAAGAAAGCCAATCCTCATCAAAACAAACGGAAGCTAATATGCTGATCTTGAAAAACACCAATAAAGAAACCCAAATATACACTTATTGGACAGACAGCGGATTTTATCAGTTTAAGTACATCAAAGAACAGGTAGCTCTGAATAAAACCGGACAGTTGAAATCGCTTGCGAAAGCGAATGAAGAAACTAAAATTGCTACTAAGCAAACTGAGCAGGTTAAATTGTGGATTTATTTTGGAGTAGCCGTTGCTGTTTTTGGATTATATCTCGTTTATAGAAAACTATACTCCTGGCTTAGCTAGAAGTATGCCGGCAGAATTAGTTTTCTGCCGGTAATTATTTCAACCCGCTTAAGATTCATAAGTTTACTTTATTCTCAAAATTACACTGGTTCTATTCGCATTTACCTGTGGATTAAAACCAACCTTCATTAAGAAATCTCCTGAATATGTTTTCTCTTTATCAATTGGAGATTTTGTTCCTGGATAAAGATTGATTTCTTCTATTTTATATTTTTTTGCAGGATCTAATCCTTTTAGTTTAATTGGCAGTGAAACACCATTAGTGAAAAGCGTTGCAACGTAATAATTGAAAACGATAGCTTCATCTCTTGCATCATTTACATAAGAAATTGAAGCTACTTTGTTTTCGTAAGGATCTTGCAAACGGTATTGTTGTCCATGCCAAACAATATTTTTAAAACTAGTATAAGTTTGAACTGCATTTTGGCTAAAAAGTAAATCATTTTTGCTCAATTCATTTACGCGGACATCGTATCCCAATTTGCCCATCATGGCTACATCCGTTTTAAATTTGATAGGCTGATTGCCCATATCGGTGATGTGATTATCAATAGCAATAGAAGGGAAATAATAAGAATATTCCCACTGGATAAAAATCCTGTCATATGGATTGGTATTGTCGCTTGGCCAAAATTCAGTAAAGTATTTCAATGCTGCATAATCAACTCTTGAGCCTCCGCCTGCACAAAGCATCATTGGTACTTTAGGGTATTTTGCTCTAATTCTCTCTAACACGTTATTTAATCCTATCACGTATTCTAAATAAAAATGATCCTGATTTTTTAAAGTAGTAGAATTAGCATTATATATTAATGAATTGCAATCCCATTTGATAAAAGCTAGCTCTGGCACTTCTTTAAAAATATCATCAACGGTTTTGAACAAAAAATCTTGAACCTTTGAGTTGGTTAAATCTAAAACTAACTGATTGCGCATGTAATATTCTTTTCTTTCGGGCTGTTTAATAATCCAATCAGGATGATTTTCATAAAGTTCACTTTTTGGATTGACCATTTCTGGCTCTAACCAGATGCCGAATTTCACACCATTTGCAGTAGCTTCTTTACCTAGGGCACTAATTCCATTCTTTAGCTTTTGCTTGTTATATTGCCAATCGCCTAAGCCAGAAGTAGAACCATTACGTGGGTATTTGTTCCCAAACCAACCATCATCCAATAAGAAAACATCAACGCCTAATTTTTTAGTGTCTTTAGTTAATTCATTTAGCTTTTCGTCATTGAAATCGAAATAGGTGGTTTCCCAATTATTTAAAATCGTTAATCTTTCTCCTTTTCCATCCAATAACTGATAATTTTTGACCCAACTTTGTAAGTTTCTGCTAGCTAAACCTTTTCCAGATGTTGAATAAGTGTATACAAAACGTGGGGTAATAAAGTTTTCTCCTGCTTTTAAAGTATAATTAGAGGAAAAATTGTTGATTCCAGCTGTGATTCTTAAATAATATTCGTCAAAGGTTTCAAAATCGAGTTTGAAATTTCCAGACCAAGCCAATGAACCTGCAATGACCTCTCCAGCATCTTCAGTAGCAAGCTGGTCTATTGATATCATAAATGACGAGGAATGTAACAGGTTTGTTCTGGTTCCCAGTTTAGAATCAATGGTTTTAATGCCGTGCAGCAATTGCTGTTCTTCCGAACGCATTTCTCGTGTAGCACCACTATAATGGTTTTTCAAGAAGAATTTTTTACCGCTTAAGGTTAGGTTAGCTGAAGCATATTTATTGAGTACAACAATTCCTTTTTCCTGATGTTTGATTTCTACCCATTGTTCAATCACATCTTCATTGTAATAGGCCAGATATTTTAAAACAACCTGAAATTGGTATTTGGCATCTTTGAGTACAATGCTCGTTAGTTTTCTGTTTTGATCGATCTGTTCCGTCTCGACGTTAGAAAATGTAAGTACAGTCGATTTGTTACCATCGCTATGTGTTACAGTTAAAGCTGGCTCTAATAAGTTGAGTGATCCTGAAGCGATATAGGCCTCTCTTTTGTTAAAAAGGTCATCAGAACCCGGTTTATATTTATCGAGGCTTTGAATAGTGGGATATTCATGCTCATTATTTAATTTTTTGCCAAAATACGATGATAACAATGAATTATCTTTATCTGTTTCTAAAATGAGTACATTGCTTTTTGTAGCAATTGAAATAGCTTGTTGAGCGAAATTTGTTAGTCCGAATGACATGATAAGATAAACTAATAATATTTTTTTTTTGATCATATTTAGGCATTTGTTGTAAATTTATTTCTAAATACCCGGTAAAAATTATAATTGCACATACAAATAGCTAACAATATTTTGTAGCTATAAGTAATTAATTATTAGATAGATATTAAGTTATGAGCTCAAGTTCTGTACAGTCTGATGATCCTGTTTTGTTTGACACACTTGATAGGTGCTGTCAAAAGATTATTGAAAAAATGGGAGATAAGCCTATTAACGAATGGCGGGCATCGGATTATAATAGCTTAAGCAGTCAGTTAGGTAAGCAAACCAAAGTTTATTTAAGTGAAAATACACTAAAGAGAATATTTGGCAGATTAAAAACACCCAAGCGCTATTTTCCGCAGAAGGCAACACGAGATGCCTTAGCACAATTTATAGGTTATAGAGATTGGCAGGAGTTTGAACTTGTTTACTCATCGGCAAAGGCTGAAAATAAAAAAGCCATTAGTACTGAGTATAATAATCAAGCATCATCAACCAAGATTAATGAGCGTAAGTCTAAGAAATTATATCGCTTAATTGTAAGCTTGGGTACTTTAGTTCTACTTAGTTTTGTAGCCTTTATTTTATTTTGGAATAGAAACCAAAATCCAGATGGGGTACAACTGGTTTGTGAAAATCCCTTTGGCGAAGTTCCCCATACGGCAGTTTTCCAGCTGACGTCTAACAAGTTTTTTGACAAGAATGAAGCGTTTCAACTTGATTGTATGGAAGAAGCACTTCCAGCTACAATTACAGGGAACAAAAAGATAACCCGGTTTTTTAAAAATCCAGGTGTAGTTTATGTAACGCTACTACATCATAATAAACCCATAGATACTGTATCTGTTTGTTTGCAAACCAAAGGTTGGGTGGCTAATTCTGGTAACGATACATCAAGAGCATATCCTATTGCTCGTTTAAAGGCACTTGATCCGAAAAATATATCGGTTTCTGCTGCGCAGTTAGATTCAGCAGGGCTTGATACAAAGAAACCTTTCTTGATTGGCTTTAGTAATATTCACCCATCAACTATTAGCGGAGATAACTTTTCTTTCTATACCAAGGTTTTTGCCGAACAAACCAGGCCAGGTACGCAGTGTATAGAAACTACTATTATTATATTAGGGGAGAAAGATCGACATTTGATCACCTTATTCAGAGAAAGTTGTGTGGCCCTTTCAAGGTATACTTTTTCTGAAGTGAAAGTAACAGGGTCGGATCAGTTTTTAGGAAAATTAGCCTTTAACCCAGAATTTGGTGGTGATATTAACTTAAAAGTTGAAAACAAAGTTGTTTCTCTTATCCTGAATGGTAAAAAAGTATTTTCCACTAAATATACTCGCTCAATTGGCAATGTTATGGGCGTGAAAATTTTGTTTAGCGGGATTGGTAAAGCTATCTCCCCTGAAATTCAAGACCTTAAGACTAAAGAAGTTTTCTAATCTTAATACTCCTCTTTTTATTAATTTATACTTAAATTTCTGCTTTAGGTGAGAAATGTTGATATTTTCTTGCTCCATTTTTTAATGGGGTAACAATCTAACCTGTTGTTTTTTAAATAGTTATTCATCCATTTTTTTGATGGGTATTTGTATAGGTTAAGGTTCATTATAGCTTTCTTTCGCGGTTAAATTTGATAAATTTAAGATCTACTTTCATGAACCGATTTTCCATAAAACTATTAACGCTAATCCTATTGTGCATAAGCCTTAAAACAATGGCTAATTTTAATGGTGGCAAAGAAGTTTATCTCCCCAAAAAAATCTCTACAGTACCGGACAATAACGACTTTAATAACAATGAGAGCGAGTACAGTAATAAAAGAAGTGCACAAACTGAAAACTTTATGGTTTATTGGGCCAAGGAATACGGCAATGATCCTTTGGCAAATAATGACTTGACCCATAGATTTGACATTAGAAGAGAACTTATTGAACTAGAGCGGTTTTATAAATATTATGTTGAAGAACTGAAGATTATTAAAAAAGGTAGTTCTGTAAGTGATAAATATAAAATTTTGTTTTTTATTACTGGTGGTAAAAACAGCACTGCTTATGGGTGGGGTGTAGAAAATAAGGTTGGAATTTTATGGTCACCGGCCGTGCGCATCAACAAAGAACCTTATGGTGTTCTTGCTCATGAGCTGGGGCATGTATTCCAATTCCTGGCAGAATGCGATAATAGTGAAACAAGTTTCAAAGGTGCTATAAATGAAATGGGTGCCCAATATATGTTGTGGCAAGTGTATCCAGATTGGCTTACATTCGAAAATTACCACCTGAAAGGTTTTCTGGCAAATACGCATCATGCCTTTCTTCATCCAGTTAATGCATATCATTCACCATTTGTAATCGAATATTGGGCAGCTATACATGGGGAAAAATTCTATGGTAAACTGCTTAGGGCGGTAAAAAAGGGTGAAGATCCGGTACAAACTTACAAACGCATTAATAGAATAGACCAGGCTAAGTTTAATGATGAGATGTTTGATGCCTCAAGGCGATTTGTTACCTGGGATATAAAGAGGGTTAATGATGTGGCGAAAAAATATGCTAATCAGCATTACAGTAAATTAATTGAAGCTGACAGCGGATGGCTCAGAATTGCTCCTGAAAATTGTCCGGAAAGCTATGGCTACAATGCTATAAAGCTAAATGTACCGGCGGTTCGTACCAATGTTGCTGTTAAATTTCAAGGTCTCGTGTCAAATGGTAACAAAGGTTCTAAAGAACCAGATGCCGGATGGAGATTTGGTTTTGCTGCCTACATAGCTAATGGTAGTAGGGTATATAGTAAGATACATTCCGGAATTAATGATATGGCGACATTTAAAGTGCCGCAAAACACCAAATATCTTTGGCTAATAGTTACTGCTGCACCACCTTCACATGTTACTTTAGACAGAAAAGCTGAAAATATTCCTAAATATCCTTACCAAATTAAATTATCAGGAACGAGCTTAAACAAAAGTTCTTAAAATGCATTGGAAGCCTTTTCTATTTCGAAAGCAGGATAGAAATAATCCACAGGCGGATTAAATGTTTCCTTAATTGCACGTGGTGATACCCACCTTAACAAATTAATCAGAGATCCTGCTTTGTCATTTGTTCCTGAACCTCGTGAACCTCCAAATGGCTGCTGTCCAACTACTGCACCGGTACACTTGTCGTTGATATAAAAATTACCAGCAGAATTTCTCAAAATATGCGAGGCCTTTGCTATTATTTCTCTATCCCTTGCTATAATAGCACCTGTTAATGCATAACCCGAAGTAGTATCAATGAGGTTTAAGGTTGCCTCAAACTGATCATCTTCATATACAAATACCGTAAGTATCGGGCCAAACAGTTCCTCCTGCATAGTCACGTACAGCGGATCTTTGCTTTCAATAATTGTAGGTTCAATATAATACCCAACTGATTTATCAAATTTGCCACCTGCAATGATCTCTACTTCTTTATGAGTTTTAGCATTTTTAATTACTGTTGTAAGTTTATCAAATGAAGCTTCATCTATTACTGCATTGATAAAATTACCAAAATCTTCTACGGGTCCGGTTTTGACAGTAGTCAGGTCTGCCAATAATTTTTGTTTTACTGCGGGCCATATAGAAGCAGCTACATATAATCTCGAAGCGGCAGAACATTTCTGTCCCTGATATTCAAATGCTCCGCGCAGTACGGCGGTAGCACTTGTGGCAACATTTGCCGAAGGGTGGATAACAATAAAATCTTTACCGCCTGTTTCACCTACTATCCTGGGATAACTTTTATAACGGTGGATATTTGTCCCGATTGTTTTCCATATATCATGGAACACTTTTGTTGATCCTGTAAAATGAATGCCTGCAAAGTCGGCATGGTTAAATATAACTTCGCCAGCTACAGGTCCTGAAACATAAATTAAATTGATTACCCCAGCTGGTAAACCAGCTTCTTTAAAAACGCTCATTAACACCTGGGCAGAATAGATCTGGGTATTCGAAGGTTTCCATACTACAACATTACCCATCATTGCAACAGAAGTTGGCAAATTTCCGGCAATTGCTGTAAAATTAAAAGGAGTAAGCGCAAAAACAAATCCTTCAAGAGGCCTTTGTTCTATTCTGTTCCATGAACCCGATGGTGAAACTGGCGGCTGCTGAGCATAAATATCGCTCATATATTTTACATTAAACCTTAAAAAGTCTATCATCTCACAAGCTGCATCAATTTCTGCCTGGTAGGCATTTTTAGACTGGCCCAGCATTGTAGCTGCATTAATTTCGTAACGATATGGTCCTGCGATCAAATCTGCGGCTTTCAGAAAGATTGCGGCACGGTGTTCCCAGGGCATTAACTCCCAGGATAATTTAGCCTGAAGTGCTGCATCAATTGCTGCATTTACTTCCGTCGCTGTACCTTCATGATAATATCCCAATACATGACTATGCCTATGTGGCGGATGAATGGCAATTTTTTTATTGGTCCTGATTTCCTTGTCGCCGATGTACATTGGTATATCCAATTGTTGGCTGTATGCCTTTTCAATTGCAACCTTTAATAATTTTCTTTCAGGACTGCTTAACCCATATTGTAACACTGTTTCGTTCACGGGAACGGGAACATTAAAAAAGCCTTTTGTCATTGTCTTACTTAATTTTTGGTCAAAGAACGCCTATTTGATCAAAATTGACAGTGCAGAAATTAACCATATATAACCATAAATTGTCGATGTGGAATTTCAACAACTGACTGTTTGGTAGGATTTTATCCATCTATTATCAAATATTAACCCGATGTTAAAATACATATGAAAGCTGTATACATTTGATGTATAAAATTACATCAACAACTCAAAAATCACACTTATGGATTTTGAAAATACAGCAATAGGATTTGGTTATAAAACTGATAAAGAATTGAAAAAGGCCGGGCAATTGTTTTCGATAATGAGATTTAGCTGGTTAGTAAAGCCTGGAATAAGCCTGACATTATTCGCATTAAAGTGGAAATTGCCGGTGAAAAATCTGATCAGGAATACTTTGTTTAAACAATTTGTTGGTGGAGAAAATTTGCCAGCTACTGACGGAACTTTACAATTGCTACTGCTGCATAAAGTGAATGCAATCCTGGACTATGGTGCCGAAGGAAAAGATCATGAAGATAGTTTTAGAATGGCCTGTAAAGAGTTCTTGAATCTTATCTCTCATGCTGCAACAAAACAAAATATTCCGTTCATCAGCATTAAAGTTACCGGACTAGGTCGCTTTGAGCTACTTGAAAAAATAAATAGTAAAGTATATAGAACTGAATCTGGGATACAAATGAACCTTGGAACGCTCACAACTGCCGAAAGGCAAGAGTGGCATGAACTTGTCAAAAGGATTGAACTCATTTGCCGGTCAGCTGCAAGTCATCATATTGGAATTCTAATAGATGCCGAAGAATCATGGATACAGAATACGATCAACGGCCTCACAGAAAAAATGATGCGTAAATACAATACTGATAAAGCAATTGTTTATAATACCATACAGTTTTATACCAAGTATGGTTATCCATTTTTAGTGGATAGTATAAATGATGCACATAAAGCTGGATATGTATTGGGAGTAAAGATTGTAAGAGGTGCATATATGGAAAAAGAACGAGAAAGAGCTGCCCGGTTAAATTATCCCTGCCCGATCCAGTTAAATAAAAATGCAACAGATACAGACTTTAACAGGGGATTAAGGTATTGCTTTGAAAATATATCCACAGTTGCTCTGATCATAGCTTCACACAATGAGCAAAGCAACTTACAGGCATTACAGCTGCTCGAGGAATTTGGACTGGAAAGAGGCCATCCCCATATTCACTTTTCACAATTATACGGTATGAGTGATAACATTACGTTTAACCTTGCCAAATCTGGGTATTCTGTAAGTAAATATTTACCTTATGGGCCTATTTCTGAGGTTGTTCCTTATCTGATGAGGCGTGCGCAGGAAAACACGTCGGTGGCGGGGCAAACCAGCCGGGAGTTATTATTGATTAGCAGAGAATTGAAAAGAAGAAAAGATTTTTAAAGTGATAATTGATCTCCTAATGTAATCGGCCTATTTTTAGCTAATATCGGTTAAAATCCAACGATAGCTGTCGCAAGCCTTAACCTACCTTTGTATTCGATTGTCGTACGGACGGATGATGAACGGATTTTGTTTACCTAAAATATTTAAATTATAACAGACCTGATATGAGTATAAATTGGACTGGGGTTTTCCCTGCTGTAACTACCAAATTTACAGCAAACGATGAATTGGATTTTAAAGCTTTCGATATAAATATCGAGGCGCAACTGGAGGCAGGAGTAAATGGTATTGTCCTGGGCGGATCACTTGGCGAAGCCAGTGTGCTTAGTGATGAGGAGAAATTTGCGCTATTGTCACATACGCTGAGTTTTGTAAACGGAAGGGTGCCCGTTGTATTGAACATTTCTGAGGCTACAACAAAAAAAGCAATTGAAGTAGCTGTAAAAGCAGAAAAAATTGGCGCCGATGGTTTGATGCTTTTACCCCCAATGCGTTATTATGCCTCACAGGATGAAACGGTTGCTTTTTTTTCGGCAGTTGCTGAAAACACCCGTTTACCGATCATGATCTATAACAATCCAGTAGATTACAAGATTGAAGTAACCCTGGATATGTTTGAAGCTTTGTCTAAATATGATAATATTCAGGCAATAAAGGAGTCCACACGAGACGTTTCAAATGTAACAAGGCTGATCAATCGTTTCGGTGACCGCTTCAAAATTCTGACAGGTGTAGATCCTTTAGCTATGGAAAGTATCGTTATGGGGGCTGATGGATGGGTAGCAGGTTTGGTTGATGCTTTTCCAAGGGAAACAGTTGCGATTTTCAGGTTGATCAAACAAAACCGTATTGCCGAAGCCTTAACGATTTACCGCTGGTTTTTACCTGTTCTTGAACTTGATGTTCATCCAAAGTTGGTGCAATACATTAAGATGGCCGAAGTTGCTACAGGGCTGGGAACCGAAAACGTGCGCGCACCCCGCCTGGCTATTGAAGGTGCAGAAAGGGAAAAAGTATGGAAAATTATTAATGATGCATTGGCTGTTCGTCCGGAATTGCCTGCTGGTAGCTGGGGAAAATAAGCTAGAATCTAATATGAACGGTAAAAATATTGTAGCCAGCGCATACACAGCTGCCAATGAAAAAAAACTGAAAGCTGTGAACCCGGCAACGGGATTGCAGTTGGACGGAGATTTTTTCAAAGCCAGTAAAAGCACGGTTCACGATGCTTTGACATCGGCGACTATAGCTTTTCAGAACTATAAAGGCCTGAATAAAGCGCTGAAAGCTGCTTTTTTAAATGCCATTGCAGATGAGATTGCCAATATCGGTGAGGAGTTGGTTAACAGGGCATCTGCAGAAAGTGGTTTGCCTTTGGGCCGTTTACAGGGTGAATTGGGCAGAACTACGGGACAATTGAGGTTGTTTGCCAATCTGGTTGCTGAAGGTTCCTGGGTTGGTGCAACTATTGATATGGCATTGCCTGAAAGGCAACCTTTACCAAAGCCGGATATCAGGCGAATGCTGATCCCGATTGGCCCGGTGGTTGTTTTTGGGGCGAGCAATTTTCCGCTTGCCTTTTCTGTAGCGGGTGGTGATACCGCATCGGCACTGGCATCCGGCTGCCCCGTGGTGGTAAAGGCACATCCTGCACATTACGGCACGAGCGCACTGGTTGGCGGGGCTATCATAAAAGCAGTGGAAAAAACCGGAATGCCAAAAGGTGTGTTCTCGCTTTTATATGATGATGGTTATAGTATAGGCACATGCTTGGTACAGCATCCGCTAACAAAGGCAGTGACGTTTACAGGCTCATTTAGAGGTGGCATGGCCCTGATTAACCTTGCGCAGCAAAGGGAGCAGCCTATTCCCGTTTTTGCGGAAATGGGCAGCATCAATCCAGTCGTTTTTCTTCCGCAGGCAATGGAGAACCAGGCAGAAGAACTGGCTAAAAAATATGCGGCATCTATTACTTTAGGTGCAGGGCAGTTTTGCACCAATCCTGGTTTAATGCTCGCTGTTCAGTCGCCGGCACTCGAAAAATTTAAATCTGTTTTAAAGGAAGTGATTTTTACTTTTCCATCTGCTACGATGCTTACTGAAGGAATAGCCAATAATTACAGCAAGCTTTCTACCGAAGTTATTCATAAATATGGTATAGCGCTTTTATCTGCCTCATCAGTTAAAAATTATGAACTCCTGAATCAATCGCAGGCAATGGTTGCACAGGTTAGCGCAAATGATTTTATAAATAATCCAAAGCTTAGTGAAGAAATATTTGGACCATATTCCCTCCTGGTAGTGGCTAAAAACATGTCAGAATTGGAAGCAGCCACTACCGCGTTGGAGGGACAACTGACCATAACGCTGATGGCCGAAAAGGATGAACTTAAAGATTATCAATCTTTGCTGAATAAGCTGATGGATAAAACGGGAAGGCTCATTTTGAATGGTGTGCCAACGGGGGTAGAGGTCTGTGCAGCAATGCAGCATGGCGGTCCGTTCCCGGCAACAAATGATAGCCGTTTTACTTCTGTGGGCTCAGCAGCCATTTATCGGTTTGTAAGGCCATTGGCTTATCAGGATTGGGACCGGGAGTTATTGCCTGATGAGCTAAAGGACGGAAACCCATTGGGTATTTTTAGAACGGTTAATCAAAAATTAACAAATGAACATGAGTAAAACTTTCTTTTGCGTAGACGCACATACCTGCGGAAATCCGGTAAGGTTGGTTGCGGGTGGTGGCCCACAGCTTAATGGCTTAAATATGAGCGAAAAGCGGCAACATTTTTTGAGGGAGTTTGATTGGATCAGAACAGGACTGATGTTTGAACCACGTGGCCATGATATGATGTCGGGCAGTATTCTTTATCCGCCTCATGATCCGGCCAATGATGTAGCTGTTTTGTTTATCGAAACCAGTGGCTGCCTGCCTATGTGCGGCCACGGTACCATTGGCACCATTACGATTGCTATAGAAGAAGGCTTGATTCAACCTAAAATACCAGGTATAATCCGTATGGAAGCCCCTGCCGGCCTGGTCCTGATCGAATATAAGCTGGAGGGCAAAAAGGTTAAATCAGTGAAGTTAAAAAATGTAGCCTCTTACCTGGCTGCAGAGCAGCTAACGGTTGAATGCCCGGAATTGGGCTTACTTACTTTTGATGTGTCTTATGGTGGAAATTTCTACGCCATTATTGATCCTCAGGATAATTTTCGGGGTCTGGAAAACTACACCGCCTCACAGTTGGTTACCTGGAGCCAGACGATCAGGAAGCGGATCAATGAACAATACACTTTCGTTCATCCGCTTGATGCCACCATTAATGGATGTAGCCATGTGCTATGGACAGGCAAAACCATAGACCCAGCTTCTACAGCCAGGAATGCAGTTTTTTATGGCGATAAAGCGATAGACCGCTCACCATGCGGTACAGGCACTTCCGCCCGTATGGCACAATGGTACGCCAAGGGAAAGTTAAAGCAGGGTGAAGATTTTATCCACGAAAGTTTTATTGGCAGTAAGTTCACCGGGAGGGTAGAAGAAGAAGTAGAGCTTAATGGAATAAGGGCCATTATACCAAGTGTAGAAGGCTGGGCAAAAGTGTTCGGTTACAATACCATCAACATCGATTCTGGGGATGATCCTTATGCACACGGGTTTCAGGTAATCTAATAAACCAAATAAAGATAAAGAATGACAAAGATCTTAATAATAGGAGCTGGAATTGTGGGCTTAAGTTCCGCTTATTACCTGCAGAAGAAGGGTTACCAGGTCACAGTTCTGGATAAAGGGGATATTAGTGATAATTGCTCTTTTGGTAACGCGGGTATGATTGTGCCGAGTCATTTTGTGCCTTTAGCAGCCCCGGGGATGATTAAACAGGGCATTCGCTGGATGTTCAATAGTAAAAGTCCTTTTTATGTACGCCCTTCTTTAAACGGTAATCTTATCAACTGGGGTATACAGTTTATGAAACATGCCAACGAAAAACATGTCAGCGAATCTGCCGGGCCTTTGAGAGATTTATCTTTGCTCAGTAAAAAACTGTATGAGGATCTGGCGAAAGAACCAGGTTTTGATTTCGAATTCACAAATAATGGCATTCTGGCTTTTTATAAAACAGAAAAGGCAAGAGAGGAAGAAGTGCAGCTGGCCCAAAGGGCGACAGAACTGGGATTGGATATGGCGGTTTTAAATGCAGATGCCTGCAGGGCGTTACAGCCCGCTCTAAATCTTGATGTTTTGGGGGCCGTACACTACCGTTGTGATGCGCATCTTTACCCCGGCAAACTAATGAACTCCCTGCTTCAGTATTTAACGCATAATGGTGTTAAAATCATTCGGGGCAAGGAAGTCGATAAGATTGAAACTGCAGCGGATAAAATTGTAAGGGTTTTTACGGGGGCTACTGCCTGGGAAGCAGATCAATATGTAATTGCTACCGGAGCCTGGTCGCCGGCGGTGGCCAAGCTGGCTGATACGAAGATTGCACTGATGCCAGGCAAAGGTTACTCTTTTATGGAGCCGGAACCCCGCAACAGGCTAACCATTCCCGCATTGCTTTGTGAGGCCAGAGTGGCCATCACACCCATGAATGGAAGCATCAGATATGGAGGGACGATGGAGTTGGACAAGATCAATACCAGGATAAATATGCGAAGGGTTAAAGGGATCGTGGAATCTGTACCCGCATATTTTCCGGATCTGAAACCATCTAGTCCGGCAAAAAAGGATATATGGTATGGTTTCAGGCCCTCATCGCCCGACGGATTACCTTACATCGGAAGGAGCTTAAACAGACAAAATTTGATTATTGCCACCGGGCATGGTATGATGGGACTTAGTTTAGGCCCGGCAACAGGTTTGCTGGTTAGCCAGATCATTTCAGGCGGATCTACTGATTTAAAATTAGATCCTTTCTCGGTAATAAGGGCGTAGTGATGGATTTAGTTCTTTGTGTTGGCTTAAGCTTTGGCATACAGGTATTTAAATGAGTTCTGTTGTATATTAGCAAATAGTAGCAGTATTTTAACCTTGTTTAGGTTTTTTTGGGTTTTTAGAGTTAAAATCTATACATTGGTTCTGTAATTACCAGACTTAAAACTAACCATCCAATGAAAGTATTACCATTTACTATTTTTGTACCCGATGATAAGAGTGTGATATCGGAACAGATTGAACAACCGCATTTTTACCCGTACTTGCATAGGCATGATGAGTGGCAGATCACAATTATAAAAAAAGGAGAAGGGACACTCATTGCCGGTAATGAAATGCATGCTTTTAGTTCAGGTGATATTTTTGTTATTGGAGCGAAGTTACCCCATCTCTTTAAGAGCAATCCGGAGTATTTCACAGATGACAAGAGTAAAACGATTAAGGCCACCTCCGTTTATTTCAATTCGAATGGAATTTTGGGGGCATTGTTCAACCTTCCCGAAATGAAGACGGTAAGCTCCTTTCTGATGAAAAATAAGCATGGTTTTAAAATCCCTGAACGTTATGCGAAAGCTATCGCAGAAAAGATAATGAATTTACACCATTCATCGAGTATGGATGTGCTGTTCAATTTTTTAAAGCTTATTAATGGTATTCATGGCTTAAACGAGTATATAGAGCCATTATGTTCAGATATGTATTCTTCAGATGTGACAGAAAATGAAGGGGCCAGATTGAGCAAGATCATCAATTTTATTACTGAAAATTACAATAACCAGATCTCTTTGGAAGATGTGGCAAATGCTGCTTTCATGACACCTCAGGCATTCTGCAGGTATTTTAAGAAACATACCAGGCATACCTTCATATCGTTCCTTAATGAGGTAAGAATAAACGATGCCTGCAAAAGCCTCATCTCCGGAGAAAGGGCTGATTGCATTTCGCTGGTGGCCTATAAGGCTGGTTTTAATAGCATTACCAATTTCAACAGGGTATTCAAAAGTATTATAGGCCAATCACCCAGAGATTATATTGACTCTTATGCCAAGCTGGCGGGATAAGTCTTTTAGCGCTTTCGCGTTCCGCCACACTGTAGTGATTTTTAAAACCTAATTTTTTGCTGCTTAAAATGAGATTATTGACATAAATATTATAAAAAAATTATGCTTGGATAACCAGGCTGATTTAGCTGAATAGGTTAATATCCGGTGAGTAATTGTGAATCGGTGCAAATCAATATCCTTTGAGATCAACTAGTTTTGACTCGGTTTTTATGATCCATAAGGGATAGTGCCCTCCGTGATTACCATTAAAATAAGCTTAGATGAAATTTATTTTTTGCGTTATTGCTTTTACATTATTTCCTTTTCTGATACTCCATGCACAGGTTAGTAACAATCCCTATAAACCGAATAAAGGGGAGCTGCTTGAAGCTTACCGGCGGATAGCGCTATTGGATTCAACAGTGGGTAAAAATATTTATAATCTGGACCTGAAACCGAACTGGCATGCAGATAACAGTGGGTTTTGGTACACTAGTTTTTCAGCAGGGATGAGATCGGTATACGAGGTTAATGCGTTGAGTACAAAGAAAAAAAAGATCCTTGATGATCAGTATCTGCTGAAAGCTGTTAACGATTTTACCGGAGAAAGGTTCAATCTTTCAGATGTGAAATTTTCTGACTCCTTGTTTTCTGAGGGACTTAACATTGCAAGATTTATGGTTAAACAGCAATGGTATACCTTGAATCTGAAAACGAATATACTGAATCGGCTTAATGGTGCTGGGAACGCTGGAAAAATAAAGCACAATATACTTTTTAAAAAATGGAATAAGAGCGGTGCAACAACTAAAAATTCTCCCAATAATGAATGGACGGTATTTGTAATGCAGCACAATATATTTTTAAGGAAAGTAAAAACTAAAGACACCGTCCAGTTAACCATAGACGGCACGCCGGAACTCGGTTATGGAGAAATTGTCTGGTCTCCGGATAGTAAGTATTTCTTAGCCTACAAAATTAGAAAAGTTGAAGCGAAGAATGTCTATACAGTGCGTTCATCTGTGCCAAATACTACAAGGGGGGAGCTGGTCAGTACACCGTATTTTCAGCCTGGAGATGAAAACAGCAGCTTTGAAATGTATGTTTTTAATGCGGAGCTCAAAAAACAACAAATAAAAGTTGATATGTCGAAGATAGATTTTAACGGACCTCCTGAAATTCATTTCAGTTTTGATTCCAGAAAGTTTTTGTTCAACAGGCCCGACAGGGGAAACCTGCGGTTTCGCATTATTGAGGTGAATGCTGCTGAAGGCATGACAAAAAACATTGTAGATGAGCAGGCCAATACTTTTATCTACTTATGGCGGGTTTATACCAAATTTTTGCCCAAAAGCCATGAGATTATCTGGTCCTCAGAAAAAGACGGATATCGTCACCTTTATCTTGTTGATGTAAGATCAAAAAACATTAAACCCATTACCTCGGGAAACTGGGTGGTTCGGGGAATTGATAGTGTAGATGTTGAAAAAAGGGAAATATGGTTTCAGGCTTCCGGGATGGTAAGGGGGGAGGATCCTTATAATGTTCATTTTTATAAGATTAATTTTTCAGGAAATAACCTGGTTGCACTTACGCCGGAAGTTGGTAACCACAAAGTTAAGTATGCTCCGGACATGCGTTACTTTGTTGATAGCTATTCTCAGGTAAACTTGCCTCCGGTGCATGAATTACGTCGCTCTTCTGATGGTAAAAAATTGACTGATCTTGAGCGGTCAGATGTGTCTTACCTGGAAAAAAACAAAATTAAAACAATGATGCCCTTTACCGCCAAAGGCCGGGATGGCGTTACTGATATTTATGGTGTGGTCTGCTTCCCTTTTAACCTCGATAAAGGTAAAAGCTATCCTGTAGTTGAAAACATTTATGCAGGACCACACGATTCCTTTGTTCCCAAAAACTTTGTTGCCTACGGCGAAATGCAGAGTATGGCCGATCTCGGCTTTATCGTTGTACAGATTGATGGAATGGGGACTGCAAACCGCTCCAAAGCTTTCCATGATGTTTGCTGGAAAAATCTGGTGGATGCAGGGTTTCCAGATAGGATGTTGTGGATTAAAGCGATGGCAAAGAAATATCCCTTTGCAGACACCAGCAGGGTCGGCATTTATGGCACATCTGCAGGTGGCCAAAATTCTCTTGGGGCGCTCTTGTTTCATCCGGATTTTTATAAGGCCGCGGTATCCTCATGTGGGTGCCATGACAACAGGGTAGATAAACAACCTTGGAATGAGCAGTGGATGGGCTACCCGGTAGCTAAACATTATGAAGAACAATCCAATGTAACCCATGCAGCTAATCTTAAAGGCAAGCTGATGTTAATTCTGGGAGAGAATGATGCAAACGTTCCACCGGAATCTACCTATAGGGTTGCGGATGCCCTGATAAAAGCAAAAAAGGATTTTGAACTGCTGACCATTCCCGGTGCAGGGCACACGGATGGAGGGCCCTACGGGCGACGCAGAAAGAGAGACTTCTTTATCCAGAATTTATTGAACGTACCTTCCATAGACTGGAACAGCCTCTAAAGATCCGGAGTGCTGCCCTGGCCAAATCAGGATTATAATCGTATTTTTTTTTAAATTTAACTTTTAAACATGAGAACAAATTTTTTTAACATCCTGATTTTAGTACTGGTTTCATTTTCTGCAACTGCTCAGAAAAAACCAGCCCGGGTATTGATTATTGGGTTGGATGGTTTTAGTACTGAAGGGTTCAAGACAGCAAAACACCCTAATCTGGATAAGATGATAGCCGACGGCGTATTGTCTTTAACCACAAGACCGGTAATGCCATCCATTACCTTGCCCAACTGGACCAGCCACATGACCGGATCAGGGCCTGAAGAACACGGTGTTACCAGTAATGAGTGGACGTTACAGAAACATTCACTAACTCCTTTGTTAACGGATAAAGATGGCTATTATCTTTCGATCTTTAAAGTTTTGAAAGAGGAGAAACAGTCAACCAAAATTGCTTATTACTATAATTGGAAAGAGCTCATTAATCCCATTAACAAAACCTATCTTGATGAGGTTTCTTTTGAAGAGAAGGATCAATATAAAGAGAATTATCTTAAAGCTTACAATTTTTTGCTGCAGCATAAGAAAAGTCCTGCGCTGGTATTTTTGTATAGTGTGCATACCGATCATGCAGGTCACGGCTTTGGCTGGATGTCGCCGGAATATATCAAGGCGATTGAAGATGTGGATGTGGAGATAGGCGTATTGCTTGACAAGTTAAAGACGGCAAAAATTTACGATGATACACATTTTATGCTCATTACCGATCATGGTGGTATCAATAAAGGGCATGGCGGTGTATCTATGAATGAGATGCAAGTGCCCTGGGCCATTACCGGACCACAGATTAAAAAAGCTGGACTGATCACGGAATTCAATAGCAATAAGAATACAGCTTTGGTACTGGCCAGGATTTTTGGGATCAGTAAGCTACCGGATTCCTGGACAGGTACCTTGCCAAAAGGAATATTTAAATGATGATCATTCTGTAACGTTATATTTTAATCCTTTGACAAAATGAAGTTCGTGTTTCTCTTAACCTTACTCTGCGCATTTAAAGCCATATGCTTTGGGCAGGAAAATAATGCCTTAAAGCTTAGGTACGCCAAACCTGCATCTCAATTTGAGGAAGCATTGCCTGTTGGCAATGGCCGTTTGGCTGCAATGATCTACGGTGGTGTAAAAACCGAGAGAATTTCTCTAAACGAGGGTACATTGTGGTCAGGAGGCCCGGTTGATGCTACTAAAGTAAACCCGACTGCACATACCTATCTTAAACCTGTAAGAGCAGCGCTTTTTAACGAGAATTATAAAAAGGCAGATTCACTAATGCGCTTTATGCAAGGGCCGTATTCGGAAGCATACATGCCCCTGGGTAACCTTAATTTCGATTTTAACTTTACCGGAACACCTAAGAATTTTAGCCGGGAACTTGATATACAGAATGCCATAGCAAAAGTAAGTTATGAGGTGAATGGCACGAGCTATACGCGTGAGACCTTTATTTCCCATCCTGATCAGGTAATCCTATTTAAATTAACGGCGAAGGGTAAAGATAAACTAAATTTTTCCTGTAATTTTAATAGCAAATTGCTATCCAGGGGGCAGGTTAAAGCCAATGCTTTGATGATGAAGGGCTGGGCGCCGGTACATACAGAACCCAATTACAGAGGAAATATACGCAATGCCATTGTAAACGATACTTCAAAGGCAATGCGTTTTGTATCGATTTTAAAGGTGCTTAAAACGGATGGCAAACAGCGTTTAAGTGATACTTCCCTATACATTAATAATGCCACTGAAGTAGTGTTGGTACTTTCAATGGCCACAAGCTTTAATGGCTTTGATAAGGCCCCAGGTTTGCAGGGTAAGGATGAAGTAGCACTGGCAACCGCTTACCTCAATAGGGCATTTGGCAAAGATTATCAAATACTTAAAACAAGGCATACAAAGGATTTCAGGAAATATTTTGACCGGGTTTCCATACAATTGGGAGATACGGAGTTTGAAAAGCTGTCGACGACTGAAAGGCTGAATCGCTTTGCAACAGGTAAAACGGATAATAGTCTGATTGCGTTGTTCTATCAATACAGCCGTTACCTGCTGATTAGTTCATCAAGGCCGGGTGGTCAGGCTACTAACCTTCAGGCATTATGGAATGAAATGGTAAGACCGCCGTGGAGCAGCAATTATACGTTAAATATCAACACACAAATGAATTATTGGGGGGCAGAAACTGGAAATCTGACAGAGATGCATCAGCCATTGATGGATTTTATTGGCCGTATTGCAAAAACAGGAGCAATTACAGCTAAGAACTACTACCAGGCTGAAGGATGGGTAAGTCATCACAATTCTGATCTCTGGGCCATAAGTAATCCGGTAGGCGACTATGGACAAGGCCATCCATGTTGGGCCAACTGGCAAATGAGTGGTGTATGGTTAAGCACCCATTTATGGGAGCATTTTGCATTTACCAATGATAAGGCATTTTTAAAAAATCAGGCTTACGCTTTGATGAAAGGTGCGGTAGATTTTTGCCTTAGCTTTTTGGTTGCTGATAAACAGGGCTACCTTGTGACTGCCCCCTCTACTTCTCCGGAAAATATATACATAAGTCTAACTGGTTACAAAGGAGCAACATTGTACGGTAGCACTGCAGATATGGCAATGATCCGTGAACTCTTTGTGGATTATTTAAAAGCCTCGGAAATTTTACAGCTGGATGCCGCAACTCAGCTGAAAGTAAAGGCAGCGCTGGCAAAACTTCCGCCTTATAGAATTGGCAAAAAAGGAAATTTGCAGGAATGGTACTACGATTGGGATGACGCAGAACCAAAGCACAGGCATGTGTCGCATCTTTTTAGTCTGTATCCAGGCCAAACAATTACAACATATGGTTCGCCAGCGCTGAGCAAGGCTGTACAAAAAACACTGGAAATAAAAACCAATGAAAGTACAGGCTGGGCAATTACCTGGCGCATCAATCTATGGGCAAGGTTGCAAAACGGTGCAATGGCATATAATGCGATCACCAAACTATTTCGGAATGCAAATGATCCAGAGGTTAAAAAAAGTGGGGAAGGCGGGCTCTACGAAAACCTATTAAGTACTTGCCCCCCCTTTCAGATTGATGCCAATTTTGGTGGCGGTGCAGGTATCGCTGAAATGCTGTTGCAAAGTCACCAGGGGTATATAGAACTGCTGCCTGCCTTGCCTGCGGAATGGCCAAAGGGAGAAGTAAAAGGATTGGTTGCCAGAGGTGGTTATGTAATGGACATGGGCTGGAAAGATGGGCAATTAAATTATGCAAAAATATTTTCCAGAAATGGTGGGAACTGTGAAGTTAAATATGGGGCTAAGATAAAGAAATTGAGCACAATGGCTGGGCAAACTTATCATGTCTACTTTTAAAATGCTTTGTGTTTAACTACACCCTATAATCTGCCATCCAGATCACTTTTTTATTTTATGTAAGACATTGATTTATAGCGCTGTAATCGTACATTATTTTGGTGAAGGCTTTGTACTGGATATATATGATTATTAGTTTGCTTTGCGTATAACTTTATCCTATCAATAATTTAAACAATTAATCAACAGCAAGCAAGACAGGCTATTATAACAGAATTGAAAACGAACTAATCAAAATACGGGTAATTAAACGCAAAATATGAGTATTTATTGCTTCTTATTATCCTTAAAATTGTTCAGCTAAGGATAACCTTAATAATAATTTGACCGAACCAATCAACCATTAGAAACCACACTTATCAATTCAATAATATTTAAAACCAAAAGTCTTTCCGGATGGTAAGGCCCTTTGCGAAAGGATACTTAAAAAACACTTAAAACTTAATTAAACTCATAAAATGGTTAAAATTTCTACAAGCATTATTATTGTCTTGCTTTTATCTGTTTTTGGAATTTCTGGTGCAAGCCTGTCTTTTGCTATGCAACAGCAGGATACCACGAAAAAGAATTTACAGGTAGATACCATAGGGAACATGTTGAAGTCCCTAACAAAATACAGTCAGTTAAGGGATACAATTGATATTAATAGGACTAAAAATATTCCTAACCTGTCTCTGCAGCAAATGATTAAGGGAAATCTGGCTGGTGTATATGTACAAGAAACAAGCGGAGAACCTGGTACTGAACAGTGTATACTTGTAAGAGGCCCTTCTGGCTTAGTATTCAATAAAAAAGATTTTGCTGCTTTGCAACCTACGGTTTACCTTAACGGCGTTCCGTTGGCATTAGATAATAATTTTACTTATGATATACAACAGTACGATTATTCACGTATAGGGCCGGCCAATAATTTGCTTTCTCAGGTTAATATTGATGATATTGAATCGATTGCGATTATAAAAGATCCTGTTGAATTAGCTAAACTTGGGCCCAATGCTGTAAACGGTGCAATATATATTAATACCAGGAAAGCAAAAAGCGGTTTAAGAAGCATCAGCGTAAATTCGTATTTTGGTATTGCTACCTCGCCTAAAGTATATACTACCAACGGTACTTACGAAAACCAGTTTAGGGCACCTTTTTATCAAAAGTACGCCACGGCAGAAAATTATGACAGCTATCCTGCTTTTTTAAGAGACGAAACGAATTCTGATTATTTTGGACCTTCAAATTGGAACGATTTATATTATAATACAGCAGCATCATATAATGCTAATTTAGGTATTTCTGGAGGTACCGAGCGTGCCAACTTCCGTTTTTTTGGTGCCGGAACAAAGGAAGCTGGTAATGCTGACCACACTGCATTAAATAAATACAATCTTTCTGTTGCTGTAAATATGGCGCCATTTAAATGGTTAACCGTATCAACCATTATTAATGCAACTCGATTAGATAGAAACAGGAATACCAGTTTAAGAGATCGTTTTGCAGAAGCACGCTACATACCCGATTTGCGGATACCTATATCACCAAACAGCACAAATTATTCCGCGTTTTTAAGTGAATCAGCTAATGGTACAGATTTAAACAGATCTACATTATTAAACGGTAATCTAACCCTGTCAGCTAATCTTAAACGTTTAAAATTAAGCAGTTCATTGCTTTTCGATTATAATGAAGGTATACGTGATTATTTTGTTCCATCTACATTAATGTCGGGTGCTAGTTTTGTATCTACCTACTTTGGTTATAACCAGCGATTGATAGTTAACAATGCAGCCAGCTATGATTTTGACCTGAATAACAAAGACCATCAGTTAACAGCGCAAATTGGTCAACAATTTCAGAGCGATACCTACAAATATAACTACACAAAAGGTTACAACGGGCCTAATGATTTTATTAAGATTATCCAAGTTTTGGGTAACATACGTGAAGATGACTATCTAAATGCATATCCGGATTTTTATGTGTTCAGGTTTTTAGATCAAACTAAGAGCAATCTGTTTTCTTTATATGCCAATGCAAATTACAAGTATAAAGATCTGTTTGATTTTAATGCTATTGTGCGCAGAGATGGTGCCTCTAACGGCCAACCCGATAGCCGGTGGGTAACTTCACCTTCATTTAGTGGTACATGGCATATAGGCAAGTCATTGTTAAACAATCATAAAACTATTAATAGTTTAGATTTAAACGCCGGTTGGGGACGTATTGTTCGCCTATTTTCAGATGACCGGTTTGCCGCAGGCCCACAATACCGTAGCGAGGCAGGGTTTCCATCAGAGCCAACTATACCTGGATACGTGGGCATTATTACAGCAAGCAGGCCATATACCAGTGGTTATGTAGGTTATGGTATACCATTGCCTTATGCCGATCGTACCAATGTTACATTATCATCAACTATGTTTAATAACCGTTTAAGTTTGGCTTTAACTGCATACAATCGTGATGATAAACGTCAGGTAATTAATACACCAGTTCCGCAGGAATTAGGCTATACCAGCGAATATAAGTCAGGCCTCGAAATCAATAACAAAGGGTTAGAGTTATTGGTAAATGCAGATGTGGTTAAAACCAAAAATGGTTTTAGCTGGGCAACCGGTTTAAACGCCAGTTATAACAAAAATAAGGTAGCTGCACTTCCCGGTGGGATGAAAGAGTTGGTATACCAAAACAATAAGTTAGAAGTTGGTAAATCAGTTGGTAGCTATTGGTTATACACAAATGTAGGTATTTATAATACCGATGCCGAAGTACCTACTAATCCATCAAATAACCAAAAAATAAATTTTGGTGGTATACCATTGAAAGCAGGCGATCCAAAATGGATAGACTATAATAACGATTATCGTATTGACGATAAAGATAAAGTATTAACAGGTGATCGTTTGCCTAAGTTAACAGGTGGTTGGAACAATACTTTAAGCTATAAAAACTTCGATCTAAATTTAAACATTTTCTTTGCAGTTGGGCAGAAAGCAATTAATAGCTTCGATGCTGGCCGATACGACTTTGTAAACCGCGAATCGGCAAATAATATTACCGCAGTAAGAGAAATTTATTCGTGGCAAGCCATTGATGGAGTTAAAACCTATCCAATCTACAACCCTTGGAGTGCTGCGGTTCCATATAGACAAGATCAAGATTTGTTTTTAGAGAATGCCTCTTACCTAAAATTGCGCTCTGCAACCTTGGGTTATAACTTTACTTCAATGTTAAGTAAGTCAGGTATCAAAAAAGCTTATCTATATGCTACCGGAATGAATCTGTTTACCTTAACAAAATTTACAGGATTAGATCCCGAATTGGTAAACTACACAGGTTTATACGATGGAGCTAACATCACTATCCCAAGAACATTTGTACTTGGCTTTAAATTGGATTTATAATTACGGGAATGATTATGATTTATAAAAATATATACAGCAATCGCTTGGTAAACATGTGCTTAGCTATTACAATTATCCTTGCTGCGGTTTTAAATTTTTCATGCAAAAAAATCGAAAATGTAGAATCAAACCACTTACAAACCGAGGAACAGGCTTGGAAGACGATTTCGGATGCACGGACCAACTTAATAGGTGCTTATGCATTAATGCGTTCAGCATTGGCTAGTGATAATACGCAATGGTTAATGGGTGATTTGAGAAATGGAGATTTTGTATCAACGAGTAGGGAAGATTTAAAAGCAATTATAGGAGGCCGTTTAAACGCCTCGTTCCCGGTTATCAACAACCTTACAAACTGGAGAAGATTTTATGCGGTA
Source organism: Pedobacter heparinus (assembly GCF_032678725.1). Lineage (GTDB taxonomy): Bacteria > Bacteroidota > Bacteroidia > Sphingobacteriales > Sphingobacteriaceae > Pedobacter > Pedobacter heparinus_A. The sequence goes on along the minus strand of NZ_JAVTSC010000019.1, from coordinate 17,102 downwards.
ATCAATGCTTGCAACGTTTTTATTGAGCAATCTGCCCAAATTATACAAAATGATGCCCGCTATACCAAGTTAAACAATCAGGTGGATGTTGCCCAAGCTAAAGCATTGCGTGCATTTGCCTACTTTTATATGGTACGCATTTGGGGCGATGTGCCATTGATTCTTTCTTCCAGCGATGGTAATTTTACCCAATTGCCCCGTACATCTAAAGAAAGGGTATTATCTTACTGCAAAGATGATTTAATGGCATCGGCTCAAGTGCTACCCTTTAGGTATGGTAGTAACGACCCAATTTTGCCAGGCTTATATTTTAGCGATGCCATAGGCCAATGGAATGGTGTTACCTTTACAAAGATATCTGCTTATTGTATATTGGCACATATTGCTGCTTGGCAACAAGATTATATAGACTGCGAAGTTTATACCAAATTTGTGATTGACAATTATCCAAAGTTGGTAGAAACAGCTAGTAATATTCGCTACCTTACTATTAATGAATTAACCGGAACTTTTTCAGGTTCAAATGCAGTAAACCCATTTTTTTACAAGCGTGCCACACAATTGATCGCTTTTTCTTTTGAGTATGGTTTTTCTGGCGCTACCACTACCGGCCATATAGAAGAACTAACTTTGGCCGAGCCGATTATTCCTAAAACACAACCAGAAATTTTTGTGCCTAAAGATAGCATCAGGGCAATATTTACCGATCGTAGAGATTTTCGTTTCAGTGTTGATTCGGTTGCTACTGCCGATGCGAAGAGAAATGATCCATTTGCCATTGTTTATCAGCCTTATTATTTTACCAATTATACATCGCAAAGACCTATTTTCAGTAAAATAAGAGCTATTGGAAATGCCGATCAGCCATCGGGCAAATTTTTAATGTACTCATCAGCCATATTGTTTACGCGCTTAGAAGAAATTACCTTGTTAAGAGCCGAGGCCTTGGCCGTATTGGGTCAGCGCTTAGAGGCAATTAGAGCTTTAAACCGTGCGGCACAACTAAGAAATACAACACCTTATGCCGAAAATTCTACTAAAGATTTGATTACGGAGATTTTTGCAGAACGTAGACGTGAGCTAATGGGCGAAGGCTGGAGATGGTACGATCTTATTCGATACAATCGGCTAAAAAATCTATCAGGGCCATTTATATACAAAAATGGTGTGCCGTTAACCTTTGCCCAGGCACAAGCACAAGGAGGGATTTATTGGCCGGTTTCGCAAGAGGTAATTAATAACAACCCTGCTATAACACAAAATGCCTTTTGGCAATAAGCATAATTTTAAGGAAAATGAAAAATAGAATGAAAAATTATACTAAAGCTTTACTGTTTTTACTAATTACATCGGTGTCTATCTCATCTTGTAAAGACGATTCTCCTTATTATGATGTAGAAAACAAACTGCAGGAATTTGATGGAAATGCAATTGCCTACCTACAGGCACAACCTAATACTTATGATTCGTTGCTGAAGGTATTAGAACGCTTGCCGGAATTGAAAAATGTTTTAACTAATGAGCAGGTAACCTTGTTTGCACCAACCAATCAAAATTTTATAGCAGCCCTTAGCGATTTAAATTTTGTGCGTAAAAGCGAAGGCAGAACCTTGATTAACTTAAATACTGCTACGATTGAAGAACTGAACATTATGATGTGCAAATACATTATTGCCGAGAAACGTACCACCGATGCTTTTAAAGCATTTTTGGATGGCATTTATGTACCCAGCATAAAAATTGGCGAGCAAATGCACATCCAGTATAATAAGTTAGATGCTTCTGGCTACGTTGCCGGCGGGCCGCAAAGCGTAACTTTTTCTGATACCAAAAATGGTTTTGTGAGAGCTTATTGGGAACGTGCACAAATATCGGTAGTAAATATTAAAACAAGTAATGCGATAATATATGTACTTAACCCATTGCATGTGTTTGGATTTAATGAGTTTACCTCGCGATTAAACAAGTAAAATATGTACAGATTTGATACAAATAGCGTGAAAAAATTACTTCTATTGCCATTAATGGCCATTGCATTATTTGCCTGTAAAAAGAATCTACCCGATGATAGGTTGTCTTTAGGCTCAGATTCGCGATTTACGCAAACTATTTACCAGCCTATTTTAGGTAGAACAACTGTTTTTAGTGGAAACTTTAATATTGCAAGTTCTTCGGTACCTTTAGATTTTAAGCTGGTAAACATGCGCCGTTTTAATGGTGAGGATGCACCAGAGCTACGTGATTTTTTCCCTGTAAAAGTTTGGAAAACCGCTTATGATGGAACCGAAACATCTTTGTCGGCTATTGAAGCTAAACGCACAATCGAAAACCATCAATTATTCGAAATTCGCCCACATTCTGGCCAATTTGTAATGTGGCATCCCGCAAAAAGCGATTTTGTGAAGGTACAACCAGATTCGGGCTATGTTTTCGATGTAGAGGTATCTAACTCTGGTGGCAGACGTTATTTCCAAGATTTTAAGTTAATGCCCTATCGCGAAATTCCAGTAGAACCATACAGTACAGATATTGTAAGTGGTCAAACACTAAGCACTACGGTTGGGGCAAGTGTATCCAATATTCGTGGCAAGCGCACCAGTAGGCTATTAAATAGTAACGACGTAAGGGTTTTGTTTAATAAAAAGCCTGCTGGAGCGGCAGGCAACACGGGGCATAGCCTTAGCTTTAAATTTGTTGATACTTTGTTTAATACTATTGACCCTGCAAAATTTGCTAACACACAGTGGGAAAATGTGGTACATGGTTTCGATATGGTTAAAACCAATGAACAGGTAACCTATCAAGTAGCCTATCCTATCCCTTTAAGTGCTTATCCTACAAAATACACCAATTTAGCTGGAACAAAGGCTACCCCTATATTTAGATTTAACAGATTGGGAGCGGGAAACAGTTTAGAACAAGCACTAGTATCTATACCTTTTAATATTTATCAGGAAGGAGATTGGGAAATCATCTTTTGGTTTACTACCGAGCAACCTAAATTTGAAAATGATTGATGAAAGCAAGACGAATTACTAAACATAATATATTGATGATGAAATATTTTTACGCAATCGTATTTGTGTGGCTGATTAGTAGCGTTGAAACTACTTATGCACAAAATATAGCCGTTACCGGTAAGGTAATTGATGGTGGTTCGGGTACAAAAGAAACCTTACCTGCAGTAAGTATCCTATTGGTGAGTTCCAAGTTGGTAATTGGACAAACAGATATTGATGGTAATTATAGGGTTACCGTAGCACCAAATGCTCAATTAGAATTTCGGTACATTGGTTTTAAACATACTACTGTTAGTGTAAATAACAGGCGTACAATCAATGTTACCTTAGAACCCTCTCCTAATGAATTAAGAACTGTTGAGGTTAAATCTTCGGCTGGTTACATCACTAAAACCAAAGCACTTACTACTGGTTCATCAGTAAAAATATCGGCGAAGGAAATTCAAGGTGCGCCAACTGGCGATGTAATTTCGTTATTACAAGGTAAAGTTGCGGGTTTAAATATACAGAACAATACTGGTGCGCCCGGTTTTAGGGGCAACGTATCAGTAAGGGGCTTATCCAATATTAATACCAGCGGATCGGGTAATAGTGCTTTCTTGACACCTACTTCTCCATTATATGTAATAGATGGTGTACCGGTTGATGATAATGCAACTTTTTCTTATGGTTTCCAACAGGCAGGCCCGGGCGTATCTCCGGCGTCTCAAATCCCCGCCGAAGATATAGAGGATATAGAGGTACTGAAGGATGCGGCCGCTACAGCACTATATGGATCCCGCGGTGCATACGGTGTTATTTTAATTACCACAAAAAGAGGTAACTCTAAAGTTCCGGTAGTCCGCTATAATGGTTCAACATTTTTAAGTACAGTACCTCAATTGCGTAGCGTAATTGGAGGTAAAGATGAGCGTATGATCCGTATCAGCCAAATTTTGCAAAACGATACCTCTTATTTACATGCCATAAATATGGTTAATGGTATCGATTTCCTATCCGATAGTTTAAATGCTTATTATAACAACTCTACAAACTGGCAATCGTATTTCTACAAACCCACCTACAACCAGAACCATAATTTAAGTATTTCTGGTGGTGATGTGGCTTTTAACTATAAGGTGGCTTTAGGTCTGTACGATGAGAAGGGTGTACAGCAAAACACAGGCTTTTCCAGATATAACATTAATACCAATATGACTTATAACCCGAGCAGGAAGTTTAAAATGATGGGTCAGCTGAATAACTCTATACAACAGCAGCGTTTAGGTAGTGGTAGTGGTTTAATTAATACAGGAGTTGCTAGTGGCGGCTCCGCATCCTCATTATTGCCTTCTCCATCATTATATTCGGCTGTGAATGAGGTGTTAGGTACATTAGAAACCAAAAACAGTAACAAAACTTTAAATACTTTTGCAACTTTACAGTTGGATTATGAAATTATAAATAACCTAAAAGCAAGTACAACTTTAAATTATACCAACGTCACTGGTACTAAAGATACTTTTATCCCTGCGGCTATTAACGGAGAATCTAGCGCTACGCCAACCGTAAAGTCAAATGGATTTGGTAATTATTATGCCTACAACGATCGCTCTACCAAATTATATAACCGTACCAGTTTAAACTATGTTTATTCTATTAAGGATAAACAAGGCGAAGATGCGCACAACCTCAATGCATTTGTTTTTGCCGAAATAAACAGCTCTAATTTTAAGGCTGATGTAATTGATAACCCCCGGGTAAGTAACGATAACATATTGGGCCCATATACTGCCGTACCAGAATATAACCAAAGTTTAGGGGGTACTTTAGATAACTTTACAGATTTTCGGTCAGTAGCGTTTGCGGGTCAGTTATCCTATAACTACAAAACACGTTACGTGGTAGATTTTAATTACCGTGTTGATGGGAGTTCGGTAAATGGTCCATTAGCAGGGTATAGAAAAAATCCTTCAGTGGCTGTAAAATGGAATATAGATCGTGAAAATTTTGCCATTAAGGCAAAAGATAACTGGTTAGATTACGCCAGCATTAGAGCCAGTTATGGTAGCAATATTGCACCTAATGGAAATATATACGATGTTTATGGTAAATATACCGGTGGCAAAGCCTACCAATATAACAATAAGCCTGGTGTAGTATTGGTTAATGATAGGTTACCAAATTTGAGCTTAGAGCCTACTAAAAACACCACTTTGAACGGGGGTATTGATTTAGGCTTGTTTAAAGGTAAATTTACAGTAAGTTTTGATAGCTATTACAAACAGGTTACTCAAATTTTTCGCGAAAAGAACATTGCCAACATCAACTCTTTTGGTAGTGTTACTTCGATAGAAACGGCAAACGTTAACTACGGATGGGAAGTTCAAATGACTTCTCGCCCTTTAAATCCAAGAAGTCCGTTCAAGTTAAATATATTTGGTTCGATAGCCATTAATAAAGAGGTTTTAGCCGCTTTGCCTGATGGGGTTAGATTGTTAATTGATGCGGATAGTGAGACCGGACAAGATATCTATCGCCGGCTAGGTATTAACTCGCTTTCTAATTATTTATACCATAATAAAGGGGTATACGCCACGAATGGAGATGTACCTGTTGATCCTGCAACAGGTTTGCGCTACCGGACCGGCGGTAATAGTGTGGTTAATTATTTTAGAGCAGGAGACCCTATTTATACTGATTTAAATGGCGATTATGTATTAGATGCTAACGATAGGGTGGTAGCGGGTAACTCGCAACCGCAAATAACAGGTGGCTTGGGCGCTTTGCTTCAATATAAAAATTGGAGTTTCGAGGTAAATACTTCATTTACCTTAATCAGGGATATTTTAAATAATGCATTGGCCGCCCAGTTCAGGAACTTTAATAATCCTTATGCATTAAGTAATATGGTACCGCTTTCGCAGTACAATTACTGGCAAGGTGTAGGCTCAGCAGGAGCTGTTTATGCCAACCCGTTTGATTATACCCGCTCATCAATTATAGATCCCTACCGGTATGCACAAACGCTTTTTCAAGAAGATGGAACCTACTTTAAACTTAATTCTGTAAAACTATATTACAATCTAAATCAATCCTTTTCTAAAAAATTTGGAATGAACAGGGTTAGTGTATACTTATCGGCACTAAACTTAGGATTCCTTACTAATTACTCAGGGCCTAATCCTGAGGCGGTTACCGCATTAGGGAGAGACAGCTCGGGTGGATACCCAATCAGCAAGCAATATGCGTTAGGATTAAATGTTGAATTTTAATTTTTGAAATAAATATAGATATGAAAAAAATTATATATATCCTTTTAACAGGCATTGTGTTTATTGGATTGTCAAGTTGTAAAAAGTTCTTAAATGTTACACCAATTGATAACTTATCTGGAAATAACTTTTGGAAATCTGAAAATGATGTGGAAGCTTTTACCAATGCATTGTATGCTAAGTTGAGGCTTAAGTTAACTTCAGAAGGTAATTATTTGAATAACGCAGCAGATTTAAGATGTTCTAACGCTACCGTTGGTAATATTCCTAATATGAATGCTTTTATTGCTAATGATATAAGGGTTGCAAATCTAGCTAATACTACAAGTAACTCTGTAGCTTCAACATACTTTCGCCGTATTAATAATTGGAAAGATTGGTACGACATTATCCAAAATTCGAACATTATGGTGCAAGAGGTGGGTAATATGGATGCCGGTTTGATTAGTGAAACAAAAAAGAAAACATACGTAGCAGAAGCTGTTTTTTTACGTAACCTTTGCTACTTCTATATGGTTAGGCTTTATGGCGATATACCTTATTATACCAATGCTTATAACGAAAAGCCACTGCCAAGGTTAGATCAGGTACAAGTGATGAAAAATGCCATTGCTGATTTAATGGCCGTTAAAAACGACTTGCCGGTACGTTATGAAGACCAAAGCAAAAATGGTAATCGTGCAATGAGGGGTGGCGCTATAGGCTTGTTAATGCACATGAATATGTGGGCTTCATCTTTTGCTAAAGATGACAAAAAACCATATTACGAAACTACTATTGCTTTAGCAAATGAACTGGCAACCTATACCGAGTATAGCTTAATTAAACCATTTACTATTGAGAATAACAAAAAACTATTTAAAGGTGGTACGTCAGAAGTGCTGTTCGAAATAATTTCGAATACTAACTATGGAGAAGGAATACCTTATAGGGCCTATTCTTCAGGTATGTTTTCACATTATCCATTTAAAGGGAATATTTCAAGAACTTCAAGTAATGGTTTTTTTCAGGCCGCCTATATGCAAAAACTTTTTCCACAGGGAGAGCCTGATTTGAGAAGGGATGTATGGCTGGAGACTTATGATTTAGGAACAACCGCCTTCCAATTAAAAAAATACAGCAATACATTTGTTACGGGTACAGATTTCAGTATTGAAAATGATGACAATATGGTAATTTTTCGCTTACCCGATATGTTGCTCCTGGCAGCAGAAGCAGCAAACAACCTTAGTGATGATGCAACTGCCGTTAACTTTGCAAATATTGTTCGCGATCGTGCAGGCAAAACGCCATTGAATTCTACAGGTACAACTTTAGCCTATGATATTTATTTGGAACGTACCAGGGAGCTGTTTTTAGAAGGCCAATATTATTATGACCTGGTTAGAACCAGGCGTATTTTTCCTGGTGGATCATTGAGTGAAATTAAGCCTAGCACCACGATATCGCCTGCCGATTTTAACAATGGCGCATGGACCTGGTCTATAGATGCAGCTGCATTGGATAACAACCCATACATGACACTAAACAATTACTGGAGATAATTTAAATATAAATACCATGCAAAAAATAGCTTTTGCGATTTTAGTGGTCATTGCCACTGCCATCTGCATTTCGTCTTGTAAAAAAGATTATTATACCGATAGTGGGGTACACAACCCGACTTTTAACGGTACTATTTTAGAATACCTAAAAACAAACAAAGTAATGTTTGATACCACACTACAAGTAATTAAACTAGCTGGCATGGAAGAAGTTTTGGATAAAGAAAACGTTACTTTTTTTGCCCCAACCAGTTCATCAATTGTAAAATCAGTTAGGTACTTAAATCAGGTATTGTTTTTAAATGGTCAGGATACTGTTAAACAATATACCCAAATTAAACCTTCAGTTTGGAGAAAAGTATTAGCACAATATATTTTTAAGGGTACAAATAAGCTAAAAGATTACCCACAGTTAGATACATTGGCCTTTACCGCATATCCAGGGCAAGCCTATGGTTCATATGATGGCGAGATTATGAACGTTGGCGTTATTTTTAATGATGCCGGTGGCGTTAAATACTCAGGGTATCGCCAATTGTATCTGTCTTATATACAAGATAGAACAAAGCCCACGCAGAGTTTAATTAATGTGCCGGTAGCTACTTCAGATATCCAGCCTACCAATGGTGTGATACATGTGTTGCGCCAGGCGGCAGCGCTATTTGATGTTAATAACAATGTCGTTGGAGTCGTCAACAAGCATAATTTTGGGTTTTCGAGCATATTGTTCGCAAACGAAGCCCTGGCGGCCGGAATTAATCCGGCACCATAGTTTTATTTTTAAATTTTAATGAATTTATAAGATGATATTTCATTCAAAATCAAATAGATGGTGCACTCTTACTTGTTGCGCATTAATTGTGACAGCCATGTTTGTTGCCTGCCAAAAAAATGAGGTAAAGCTCCAAGATCCTTATGCTGGTGGTAAAGCCAGTTTAGGGATCGAATTTTCTACCAAAGCACCTTATCCGGCCGTAGCTAGTGCGGGAGAGACTGTAGAGATTAATGTAAAAGGGCTGAAAAAATATGAGGGTAAATTTAAGCTTTATGTAAACGAACTTGAAGCCGAAATAGTTGAATTGACTACCGATTTGATCCGCTTTAAAGTACCACAAGATGCCAGTACAGGTGGTGTTTGGGTTACTTTAAGCAATGGCACTGCCAATTTAGATAATCAAACTTACTTTGGCCCTGCATTGCAAATTGCAGGTAAGGTTAGTATAGAGCCTAGTTTTGCAGTGGTAAATGGCTCTGATTATCCCATTAATGATATTTTTAGAGTGCCTTCCGGAAGCTTTTTGTTAGGAGGAGCTTTTTTAGATTACGAAAAAACCAAGACAGAAAGTTCATTAATTAATAGGATAGTACTGGTTAATGCACTTGGAGTTTTAGATAATTCACTTAAATTTGGCTTAGGCGCAAATGGCGTAATCTATTCTATTAACCGCATTACTTCTGGTGATCAAAACGGTAAAATATTAATTGGAGGAGCCTTTAGTAGCTTTAATTCCAGGCGAAGTAACCGTATTAACATCAATAGCATTACCCGTTTAAATGTTGATGGTACACTTGATACCACCTTTACAGATGTGGTAAACCTAACTCCAAATGACCCTACCAAAAATCGTGATACTATTCCGGCTTTTAATGGTGGCGTAAATACGACAGGTAACACAAGAGGTCCTTTAGTTAGACGACTTTTCAATTTCAACAACCGGGTGTATGCCGTAGGAAATTTTAACCGATATGCCAAAACGTTTTACGAACGATCAACCTACGATACTAAAGTTTATGATTATACCAGTATAAGCCAAGTTGTACGCATGGAAATGGATGGCAGTATGGATTCTACTTATCGTTATGATAAGTCTTCAAAAGTTGCGCTTCCTTCCAGTAACGGATCAATTGTTGATGCTTTACAGCTGGCTGATGGCAGTTTGGTATTGGTAGGTGATTTTACCAGTTTCGATAACACAAACAAAAATAGAATTGTTAAGCTAAAAGCGGAGGGCACGGTAGATGAAACATTTGCTACAGGCACTGGCGCAAATGGTCCTATAAGTTCAATTACTTATAATGCAATTACCAATAAAATTGTTGTTGCGGGCAATTTCACTTCATTTAACGGTCAACCATTGATGGGTGTAGCATTATTAAATACTGATGGAACGATTAGTTCAGGTTTTACTTTTCCAAGCATTAGTGGAGGCGTAGTTACCTTTGCTGCCCAGTTAAACAATGGTAAAATAATTGTTTCGGGAAGTTTTGACCACTACAGAAACATATTACGACAAGGTTTTATGGTGCTAGAAAACAATGGCACATTGGCTAGCGGGTATAATAATACAGGTATTTTTGCAGGAACGGTTTATGATATGCTCGAAGTAGTATCACCTAATGGCTATCCTGCTGTGTTTTTGGTAGGCAATATCTCACGTTTTAACAACAATATTGTGCATAACATAGTAAAGGTAGAAATCCAAAATTAAGGGAATATTAATATTAAAAATATGAAAAAAATTAATCGTATTAAAATGGCCAGAGGATTTTTGGTTATGCTTTCTTGCTGGGTATTGGTTGCTGTTATCAGCTCATGTAACAAAGATTTTAATCAGATTCTGTCCCAGAACCCTCAAAATGATACCTCGGCCATAAACGCGGGTACCAAGAAAGTATTGTATGTAGTCTTGGACGGTGTTCGCGGCTCGATAGTGGCTTCAATCAGACCGACAAATATTGTCCAAATCAATAAAAATGCCACCTATAGTTATGTTGGGTTAAATGATAGTACAAGAATAGCACCAACCAATGCTGGCAGTTGGGCTGATTTAATGACTGGTGTAAATGTAAATTTCCACAAAGTTATTTCTGATAGTTTTGCAGGTAATGCATTGGCCATTTATCCTTCGTTGTTTACGCGCTTAAAACAAACTAATCCAAATCTTAAAACAGCTTCTTTTGCAAGCAGTGTCTCTTTTGATGCAAATTTGGCTACTGACGCTACCGAACATACGGTTTACAACGCTGATCAGGAAACTAAAAATGCGGTGGTTGATAAGTTAAAAACAACCGATGCCAGTTTGGTTGTTGCGCAATTTCACAGTGCAGAGGTAGCAGGCGCCAGCTCAGGTTACAACACCGGTAATGCAGGTTATGTATCTGCAATACGAATATTGGATAGCTATCTTGGCGAAATTTTAACCTCATTGCGTTCTCGCAGCCAGTTTAATAACGAAAATTGGTTAGTTGTAATCGCATCTAATAAGGGTGGTGTGGATAATTCAGTTCCAACTACAGACATCTCATTATTTGGAGAGGCAGCTAAAAATACTTATGTAGCTTTTTATAATCCAAATTTTGATAGTAGAATTTATAATAAGCCTAATACAACCGAAATTCCTTATGCGGGATCTGCTGCGAGATTTACGTCTACTACCGCTAATACCAGCCTTGCTGTTCTTAACAACACCACCGTCGGAGATTTTGGTACTTCAGGTAATTATACCGTAATATTTAAGATACGTAACGATGCGGTTAATAATGCTGACTATTCTTACTTTTTAGGTAAGATGCCAGAATCAACTTATTTGTCTCCAAGAACATCTACCCTTACTTCAACAGGTTGGACATATATGTTTTGGGGGAATTATTATTATGTATGTATGGGTAATGCATTTACAACTACAGGGCCATTACTAAGAGACGGATTATGGCATACGCTGGCATTTAAAATATATACAGATGGAGGAATAAGATACGTTACACTTTTTCAGGATGGAGTAAAGGGAAATACAGCAAATATAGATGGTAGAAATTTAACAAATACAAATGGAGCAGCCATGCATATTGGTGTTAGTAAAGCAACTACCACTTCAAATGTCACTAACTTTATTTTGAGAGACCTTGCTATATATAATGTGGCTATATCAGACGCTGACATGATTGGCTATATGAAGCGGGAAGTAAATCCTCAGAGCCAGTATTTTAATAATTTGTTGGGTTGGTGGCCAATGAAAGAAGGAAAGGAGAATGTTTTGTTTGATAAATCTGGAAAGGGTAATAATTTTATTATGAGCAATACTACATGGTCTAATTTTTCGGATTTAACACCGAATATAAATCCTGAGATAGATGGTGTTGCTTACCGTACTGTTCCAAATAATGTTGATTTGCCTTTCCAAATTTACAATTGGCTAGGTGTTATCCCGGCAGCCAGTTGGGGTTTAACCGGTCGCACATGGTCGCCTACTTATTTAGCTTTGGGTACAAATTAAAGATAGTTTCATCACAATGAAAAAAAAATATAGACAGATGAAAATTAACCACATATTAGGTAATTCTCTACTTATTACATTATTGGTTTTTGCCGGTTGTAAAAAGTATGGATATGAATTCGAAGATGGCGTTGAAAACGCATCGGGCAATGAGAAGAATATAACTGTTGATACCAGTATGCTTGTTGTTGATCGTTCTGCGTATACTAAGGCCCGGGTATTCCCCGGTTTGGTTAGCGAAACCGAACCAAGGGTGGCAAATGCCAAATTTACGTTGGATATGAACTTTACGAATCAAACTGCAGAAAATCTTCGTATTTCGGTAGCACCACAGCCTTGGTTTGGTACCGGATATTATGCTGCACCCGGCGAATTGGTAAAACTGGTGGTGCCGGCTGGGGTAAATGGTTTAACCATACAGGTTGGTGGGCATACAGATAATTTAACTGGTTTACCCGTATTGTTACGCGATCCTATTATGGTAAATAAAAAACAGCTTTATCCGGGTGCAAACTTTATTAGGAATTTATATGGTGGTTATATCTACATTATTGCCGATTTTGCTATTGCTAACCCGGTTGAATTTATCATTAGCGGTGCCTGTTTGGCACCCGATTTTGAGTTAGGTAAATCAAACGATGCACAATGGATGGCACAGGTAAGAGCCTCGCAAGTGCCTTGGTTGGAGCTAAGAAGTAAGCGGGTAATTTATTTGGTGCCAAGAGATTTGCTGGTAGCCAAATTTACTTCTGTTTCAGATCCATTAAACAAGCCAACCGAGTTGATGACAGAATGGAACAAAATTTTTGAAGATCATTTTAATGGTTGGATGGGCTTATCTGATAATGCACCTGATATTAAAGACAGAAGCCCACAGGGGCCGTGGAGGGGAACGGTTGATATACAAATTAGCGGATACCCAACTGCAGCAGGCCACTCTGGTTTTCCTTTTATGGGTTTGATGAATTATAATGGCAGCGAGTGGTTTCAAACTTGGGTGAGTTTAAATCAATTGCGAACTAATCAGCCAAAACCAAATTGGGGTACCTATCACGAATTTGGCCATAACCTTCAGCAAAATACAACCTGGAACTGGTCGGCACTTGGTGAAAGTACCAATAATTTATTTTCTTACAAAGTTGCAAAGGCGTATGGGCAAGATTTTAAAATATTGCACCCGCCTAACGAATGGAATACAGAGGGTTTAACTCATGCGGCTAGTACACTATTAACCATACCAGTAACAACAGTAACACCAACTCCAGCAGCAGGTAAGAATTTCGATGTAAATTTAAATAGTGGCAGAGAAAATGGTTCTTTTGCAAGAACAGTTCCATTTGTACAATTAATGGAGTTATATAATAGGAAAAGAACAGATGACACCGATGACTATGGTTTGATAACTTATATTTATAAAGCTGCCAGACATGCACCACGTTTAGCCAATAATGATCAGGATAAAAAAGATAATTTTTACGAATGGTCTTGTGATTATACTGGAATTAACCTAATGCCATTCTTTTATCAATGGGGTATTTCTGTTAGTGCGGTATCGCAACTAAAAATAGCTAATAAATATCCTATACTAACGAAAAATCTTTGGACATATGATATTATGACCAAAGCTGGCGGTACAGTTAATATCAACTTCACCAGTTATAGAGCTGCCGGAGCATCAAGTCAATCTAGCACAGCAACGTTACAAACGCCAGCTTTAACAGATAACGACAATGCTACTTATTGGCAAACGTCATCAAGCAACCAATTTCCTTTTACTTTAACACTCGATGCTCAATTTATAAGACCTGTAAAAGGTTTATCGTTTGTACAATCAACTGTTACTACATCACGAGTAAAGGATATTGAAATACTTTCAAGTACTAACAACACCACTTTTACTAGTGTTGGTACCTTTCAAATTCCTAATAACACTACAATTTTTAATGCCAATTTTAATGTGCCGGTTAATGCCAGGTATTTTAGGATTGTATTAAACAACAACTGGGCAAACACGCAGGTAGCTACACTTGCAGACTTAGCAACTATTCAATAATTATTAATAGATGAAAATGATATTTAATAGAAATATTTTAGGTGGCGTACTTGCTTTGTTGGGTGCGATTGCTGTATTGCCTTCGTGCAAAAAATTCGATAACCCACCACCAGTTTTCGAAGATCTGATTGTAAAAAATCCAGAAGCCAGAAAAATATTGGTGATTAGTATAGATGGTACAACAGGTTCAGAGTTGAAAACTATAGCCCCACCTAATATTATGGAGCTTGTTCCAAATGCTAAATACAGCTTTGCAACATTTAAATCGGCAGTATCTACCGATGCAGCTAGTTGGGTAAGTATGGTTACAGGTGCAACTTATAATAAGCATCTGGTGTCTCAAGGAAATTTTCAACCTACACCTGCAGAAGGCGCCGGAGAGCATGATGGTGTTCCCATTCGTAGAAATGTGCTCGACTTGATCATGAGTGTAAAAGATACAAAAACTGCTTTTATCACCCCTTGGGATAGTCTGCGCAATTATGTTCGAATAGCAAATTATACACCTATTGTTAGTACAGATGTAGCCGTAAAAGATTCAACAGTTAATTTGCTTGGCAAATATTCGCAGTTAAGCACGGTTGTAGTTAATTTTAGAGAAGTAGAAGCAGCGGGTGCTAATGGTGGTTATGTGGCAACCAATACAGTATATAAGGATGCAATTTTAAAAGCTGATGGCTATGTGAAAGAGATCATAAATGCGGTAAAAGCCAGAAAAACTTATGATAAAGAAGACTGGTTGATAGTTATAACTACGAATCATGGTGGTAGTGGCACTAATCCATCACCAGGTTTCTTATTTGCATGTCATCCGCTGTTTAAATCGCTTGAGATGAAGAAAGAGGGTTTTAATACGGTTTTGTTTGCCGGTAACAACATCATTGCTTCGGTGCCAAATGATAATGGACTATACAGCGCTTCTAACGATAAAGACTTTACGGTACAGGCCCAAATAAGAGTAGCTAAACCTTCAACAGGCTATGTCACCTTTTTTTCAAAAGGTAATGGCTATCCCAATTCTCCAACTGTTAGAACTGGTTGGGCATGGGGTACTTGGCTTAATCAATGGCGTATGTATCATACTGCTGGATTTAATGCTACAGACCAGGGAAATATTTCTGATGGAACCTGGCATACACTAACTACAACTGTAAAACGGGTAAATGCAACTACGAGAACAGCTCAGAACTATTTTGATGGTGTTCCTTCTGCTTCGCCGATTAATTGGGGTACTACTAATTTAACGACAGCCGAGCCATTAAGAATAGGTTTTAGGCCTGGCTCATCTGGTACGGCATTGGAGTTCTATATGGCAAATTTGGCTTATTTCCAAACCGCTTTAGATCCAACTGTTATCCAAAACAATTTAAATCTAAAGAATATCACTCAACATCCTAATTTTAGTTCGTTAATTGGATTTTGGAAAATGGATGAAGGTGCAGAGGGTGTATTTCAAAATACAGCTCCAACCGGCTATGATATGGTTATAGGTGGCCCTTATGCTTGGAGCTCACTAGGTACCAACTCACCTTCACAATCGACGGTCAACCCATCAACAGGCGCATATTCTTTTCAGCCGAGCAGCGCTGATATCGGTGCATTGATGATGTATTGGCTAAATGTAAAAGTTTTGCCTGATTATGATATTAGTGGCAAACCGTTTATTAAAGAATTTGAACCAGAATTTATAAAATAGGTTGGTTAAATAATGGTAAATCATAGTTACAATTAATGAAGTTTAAATTATCATTGGTTCAGCCCCTGATATGATGAAAATAGCACTCTTTTATTTGTTTTGCCTATTAGCTGTGAAACTTTCTGCCCGACAGCTTCATGACGGGCCTTATGTACTATATAGGGAAAACCAGATCCTGGTAAAATCAGTGGAGCAGGGAGCAGCTACTGAAGAGGCATTTAATCTAAAGGACAAGAAAGGTGTTGAAATATCGGTGAAATTCCCTGGTCATAAAAATTGGGATTTTAGGCTGAATTTAAGTGTTTATTTAAAGAATGAGCCTTCGGAATTTAAACAGCCGGACAAGTTATTCTTCGTGTCGGATGTGGAGGGTGAGTTCGAAGGATTCCGGGCCTTGCTTTTGGCCAATAAGGTAATTGATGAAAAGTACAACTGGACTTTTGGGAAAGGTCATTTAGTGCTCTGTGGAGATTTGTTTGATCGGGGTTCTCAAGTGCCGGAATGTTTATGGCTGCTGTATAAATTGGAAACATTGGCAAAAAAGGCTGGCGGTTATGTGCATGTGATCTTAGGGAATCATGATATTATGAACCTTTCAGGTGATTTGAGATATGTACAGCATAAATATATAGAAAGTGCGAAAGTGATGGGCGTAGATTATATGAGTTTATATGATCAGGATACGGAACTGGGCAAATGGCTGAGGACAAAGAATACGATTGAAAGGATCGGAGATAATTTATGTGCCCATGCAGGTATTGCACCGCAGATTAATCAGCTTAAAATGTCACTCTCTGAGATCAATAAGAAGTGCAGACCATATTATGATAAAGCAAAAGTTTTGAAGGGTGTTGGTGATACTACTATTCCTGTTTTTTTTAAAGGGGCAACCTCATTGTTTTGGTATCGGGGTTATTTTAAAGAGCCAAAGGCGACTGAGTTGGAGGTTAATGAAACGTTGAAGTTGTATGAGGTAAAGCGGATTGTTGTTGGACATACGATTGTTCCTGGAAACGTTGGCTTTTACTATGGCGGAAAGGTGCTGGGCTTAGATGTTAATCAGCACCGAAATGACCACCAGGCAGCTTTGTTTGAAAACGAAAGATGGTGGAAAGTTGATGAGAAAGGAAATAAGAATGAACTGGAGATTGAACCGCCTAAATATTAATTTATATTAAAAAGTGAAAAATACCAAATGAAACGTAGAGAATTTATTAGAAGTAGTGCATTGGCTACAGCTGGATTTACCATCCTTCCCACA
>NZ_JAVTSC010000018.1:0-107949 GCF_032678725.1 Pedobacter heparinus | reverse complement strand
CTCACATAACAGTGGTGCTAATGCATCAAGGATAAATTGATCCTTAATGGTGAAATCTTTTTTGAGTTGCTTCATCGTTACGTAATGCTGCGTATCGATATGAGCTCTCTTTCGGTTGTGGGTTACTTTGATCTTTACATTCCACGTATCATCCTTCCTTTTGTTGTGGGGAAGCACCACGGCGCAAACTGTTGCCATTTCGCATGATTTTTTTGCGATTGAATTTTAGTAGCACATTAGTAGCACAAATTCAATCAAATTCAACAAGAAAACTTGTTTAGTTGGAAGGAGCCCATTGAAAGACTTACATGGAAGTGAGGGCAAATATAGCGCTTAAAACGCAAAAAGCTCGATTCCGTTATGAAATCGAGCTTTTCCTGATGTGGTATGGGCCGGGATCGAACCGGCGACACATGGATTTTCAGTCCATTGCTCTACCGACTGTATAGCTGTTTAAACCCCTTTTTTAACCTAACATGATTGTTCTGCGTCAAGTAATGCGCCAAAAGTATGTTTACTGAACCAAAGGTCATTTTAACAAAAGACCTATCACAAAGAGGGTATGTATCATTTTATCTGAACGGCAAACGCTGCCGGGAGTACAATGGTAAAAAGCTAAATCAAGACCTAAACCCTAATTACTGTACCACGTATGCGGACAGGCTGAGACACTTTAAGAAACTAGCCTATGAGTTTACTAAAGCCCTTGAAGGGGGTTGGGCTCCTATGATTGAAAATGAAATTAAAAAAACCAAACCACTACCTTCCTTACAGGCGGCATTGGAGACAATCTTACGAGACAAACTCTCGTCTGATCTTAGCAAAGCATATAAAAACGATCTATCTAAGGTAGTAGAACAGTTTACGCAGTTTTTACCAAAAGAACAAATACAACAAAGCATTTCTGAAGTTAACCACTTAGATATCGAACGTTTTTTATCTCAATTCAGTTCATCTGCAACATACTATATGAACAAACGAAGAGCACTCAATGTATTCTTCTCGGAACTTCATAGAACAAAGTTATTGATTGACAACCCTGTCCAAACCTCATTAAAAAAGAAGTCCAAAGCTACGCTGCACAAAATCTACAGTCAACAGCAATTAAAGGATGTATTAGAATACCTAAGCCTGCACTATCCTAATCTACATCTTTGCTGCCTGTTGGCTTATGGTTGCTTTTTGAGACCCCACCAAGAAGCTAGATTACTCTGTGTTAGACATATAAATATTGATTGCAGCAAAATAGTGCTGGCAGGTAGTGAAAACAAAAGTAAGCGAATAAGAGTTGTAAACGTCCCTTTATATGTTCAAAGCCTATTAAAAACACGCATAGAAGGCCTTGAAGATTCCAACACTTATTTAATGAGTAAATCAATTACTCCTTTCAACGTGAGCTACTTAAACACCCAATGGTCAAGAGCAAAGAAAAAAATGATTGATGCAGGACTAATCGAAAAAGATCAAACTATCTACTCATTTCGGCATACTGCTGCTGTAAATGTATATAAGAAAACTAAAGACCTGCATATACTTCAACAGCTTTTACAACATTCTAATATGATTGTAACACTGAATTATCTTCGTGGCCTCGGAGAAATTAGTGATGACCGTTTACGGGATGTATTACCTGAGCTTTAAGCTTGGGTAATACTGCACAATTTCATTTTAGTGGGGTTAAATAAAACAGATTTATCAAACTTTTGTGCAATTTCATATCCACATTTTTCACCTATTTGTACTTTTATAGGGAAGGTTTAGATTGTGGATTGTTATAGACCGTATTGGTAATTAAGGTCTAACAGGTAGTGTCCCTTTATTGCACAATTGCGCAAATCAACGACTATCACAATGTATTCGTTTGATCTAGAGCCGGAAAGGCGTACATGATCAAATGTTGATGTGTCAGTACGGTAAACATGCTCAACCAGTTCACCATTAAGAACATGATCGGAAACAACATTCTGTTCATTAAGTTGCCTAACGTACGGCCAGATATCTAAAACAGGTTCGGCTGATTCAGTTACATCTATCATCCTATTGCCGAATGTACTTTTAAATTGATGTTCAGTTAGTTCAGTTGTCATAAGGCAACAAGATAGCGCTTTCCTTTCATTCTTCCATATCCACGTTTTGTTACTATTTCTCTTATTAAGGGGAAGGTTTAAATTGTGGATATTGAGACTAAAGCCTTGGAATAATATTCATTGTTATATCGAATATAGGGTCTCCCGCTTTCCTTGTTCTTTACAAGTAAACATGCTTACAGTAATTCTTACAATTGGTTTGCTTGTAAATAAGAAAGGGCACGTGTCATTACAACACGCACCCAATTAACGCTCTCACAGTAAACGTAATAAGAATTGTTGTAATTACCTAGCTTATTGACCTTAATCGCTTACCTACTGATAGGTTTAAATATAAGCAGACTCATCACCAATGGTGATGATTTTTAATCTTTAGCACTGGATTTATTTAGACTCCATCGCTTTTTTGCAAGTTCGTTGTCAATTAAAACAACGGAGTAAATTGGCTCTTTCAAGGAAGACATAGCAGCTGTAAATTCCATATCTAAGTTTCCTTTCCTATAAGTGAAAATTGTGGCTTGCCCATCTCTCTCTGTAGATTTGAGTTTATAACCGATTGACTTAATGTAAGCCTTTAAAGCCGTGTAGTCACTTTGTAGCACAGAAAAGAAATAAGCTTGGAATGTAAAGTCTTCGCACACATATTTTGACACCGACATATAATTAATGGAATGTTTTGAGTTCTTGCTAAATTCATATGAAGTTGCATTAGAATAATCATTGACACCAGCATAGCTAAATCCTTTCTTAAGCACATAAGTTTCAGTTTCCTCAATTGTACTTGAGAGTATATACTTTAAATCGCTATAAGTAACTCGCTGCGAAAATGCCATGTTCGCAGTAAAAAAATATAGAAAGCATAATATAAATAAGTATTTCATAAATGGTGCTAACATCAAAGTTTTAGTAATGTAGCTAGGTAATATTAATTTGATCTTCGGATTGTACGATTTCTTCCGATTCTTTTTCTTTTTCCTGACTATCCATTTCTTCCTGTTCCTCCACTTCTCTTAGCCTATTTTCGTCCTCATGCGCATCAAGTTCCTCTTGGTACCCATCTTTGAGGTGTTGATCAATCATTGAGCCTTCATCAATAGCATTAGATGACAGGCTGCAGTCTCCTTCCTCTCCAAGTATCCTTACTGTATAATCAACATCTCTATCACTTGTAAATTCGGCAGTACCGTCTTCAATGTCTGGGGGAGTAAAGTGGGTATCATCTAACCAACCACCATTTGGCCAGTCTATTCTTATTATATGATTATCTTCAATTTCTACCGACAAGGTATAAGTTGAATTAGTACCAGTTTTTGAGTAATAGTATTCAACTTCAGCGCAATACGTGCCATCTTCATATGCATTTATTTCTAAGGCATCTGGATCAACACTAGACCCTCCCTGTGAATCACTGGATGTTATCGAATTATCTCTACAACCCATTAAAGCTAGACTGCAAAGTAGAAGTAAAAAACGGATGTTCATAGCAGATTACACATAGTTTGGTTAGTCGCAGTTATAAAGTAATTTAACAACCTCTCTGGTTGCCTTATTATATAGGTCTGAGAAACTAACCACCATTTCAATCACATTCCCCTTACTATCCAGTTTATAGCTAAAGTCCTTATGGGAACTTGGCTCTCCGTCTGTCTTTTGTGTTATCTTCTTGATTAATTTATTCGGTAAATCTCCTGTAGATCCTTTATAGCCAAGGTAGGTGAACTCGTGCAAGTAGCCAGCAGTTATGGACAAAATGGCATCATTTGTATATTCAAGTTCGTGATCAGCATAGTAAGAGATAAAGTATCTAGTTATATTGTTGCTCCCATTTTCCTTATAATCACGCTCAAGAACACAACTATCGATAATAGCAACTGGATTATCATTGTGGTATACTACTTTAATATAGTTTGTCGAGAAGAGGCTTGATTTTATAAATCGTTCCCTTTTGGCACTTTTAAGTCTTCCTCTAGGGTCATATTTAAAGTTGTACTCATAGACCGTACCATTATTATAGGAGTAAGAAATGAGACGCTGGTTATCATCCAAGTTATAAACTTGAGCTTTACCTTGGTCTTCGGATATCGTAAGTGCCATTTTATCTCTTTTATAGCGATAGATTTCCTTTGAGTTAGACACAGTATCGATAATTGTCTTAATTGAAATCTCATTATTTTCATTGTATGCATAACTTATGATAGAACTATCTATTTTGAGTTCCTTAATCATACATGGCGTGGATTTGCGACATCCGATATGACATGTTAATGTATATAGGGCAAGTAAAAATAGGCTGGAGAGTTTCTTTATATGCATCAATCAAATATACATAAACCTAACAAGTATGCAAGGCTAGCTCACCGCACTGCAAATGGAACGAAAATCAATGGAGTTAAAGCTACTTTGTAGCGTTCCATTGATTTGCTTTGACTATGAAACACACCTTCCTAAGTCTTTACCATTTAGGAGATGTACATCCTAATAGACTGGAACAACTGCACACCTACCCGCAACAAAAGCAGGCTAGTAGGTCATATGTCAGATTACAATTATAGCACGAGAGGTAACGTGTTGAATTACAATATTATTCACTATATTTGACCTACCAAATAACCTAGACATGAACATACCTTTACAAGTAATGGAGAACCTTGCAGCTCAACTGCCCGATGCCAATCAGTTTGTTGGTACATGCTTCCCTGTTGAATTTGTTTACCAAGATCGCTACTATGAATTAAAGTTCTATGTCGTGTCAGATGGTGAGTTCACTATTAAGCGTTGGTTATATAATCCGTATCATGTGCAGATTGTAATTAAAAACGGTTCACACAATGTGATTGCATAGATAGTGTTCAGTACATATTGTATTACATACTTGTTTAAATATAAATATAATGAACGAACGTCAATACCCAATCAATCCAAGCACGCTGTTTTTACTCCATCTACAAAATGACAACAAACCTGCCTTAGTTGTTGAAGATTTAGTAGAATATGATCGTCTGCATGAAAGCAACTGCGAGTCATTAGATAGGTTCAAGAGTTATCTTGACAAGTACTATACCTATGATCTTATATATGGAACTGAGTATCCAGTAGCATCCTTTGCAACATATAAGATTACAGGCATTAAAGCTGAACATGAATGGAGAATTTAAACTAGCCACTATTCCTTAAGCTCACCGCCTGCTCATCGAGTAAAGATGTCAAAGGAGAAGTACGCAGTACGACTTTGACTATGTTCTACACAAGCAGCTGGCGGCATATTTGACCAAATATGATGACAGGTGAGCAGTCTTTACGAGTCGCAGGTGAGCATAACTAGGAAATGTGATGGCTTTATTTTAATAAAGACAGAGTAGCATTTCATGAGTTGCGCCGCTTGCTGATAGCCAAAAATGATGACAGATTATGTGTGTAGTGGCTAAGCCAGGTTGAATAAACCTAGCTGTGTGGGTTGGGCAATCTGGCGTTATTTTATGGCCGGCTTAGTAGCAACGAATACCGATTTTCCTCGCGTCTGCCGTTAATGTTTGCACCACTGTTACCTAAGTACTAATGGTCCGCACTGTATTTCGTAAATTGCACTACAGCATGTTTACTTATAAACGAATGACTGCAATAAGGCTTCGCCTCAGTTGAGCCGCCCCTTTGAGCGAAGCCTGAGAGTAGGAATGAAGAACTAGCGACAATTAAGCTTATTAAGAACTACCTGACAATTGCCTATAGCAACTCTATCGTAATTAAGGAAGTCATATTCACTTAGCTTACGTCTAACATTAGGAACAAGAGGAAATATCATGTCATCGCTATTCAATAAATAATCAAAGTCATCTATTACATTCAATAACTCAGGATTATCTAAAATTAAAAATATGTGAGCGTAAAGGTAGCTTCTTACTGCTGGTAATCCTCTATCATCATCATCTGCCGTTAATGCATAAGAAAGGTTAGATAATAGTTGAGGCCTCCACTTTATAAGCGTATTAACCAAATCCTCAATATCGTTCCTGTCAAAGTTGGTTAAGATTGAGTTTACATCACTAATTCCACCATACCAGTACTCGGTATCTGTGTCAGAGTGTTGAACTATATATAAATATAGTTCTGTTACTTTTGCATTATTAAGAATAGATTCTCCCATGGCCTTATTAATAATGAGTACAAGGTAAGGAATTAGAACAATAGGTACGGCCTAAGCAACCCCTTTTGTGAAGGAGGATGGATTGGGAATGTGTAGCTCATGGTAAAATAAAAGTTGTATCACCGATCAGTTGACCTGCATTCCATTCCAATGGAGACTTTAATTCGATCTCATTGATGTGGGTTATTGTAAAGGTTTGGAGCCTACCCATGACTACAGTACCCACTCCTTGTACATCTGCATTCCATGTACCTTGATAAAGCTCCCCTTTATCCTTAAACATCTTGACTAACTCCCTTGACTTTGATGTAATATAAAACTCTCTAGCATCCCCAAAACCGGGTTTGCATACAATTCTTATAGTTCCGTCTGATTTAATAGTAGCATCCGCATACAAATTACAATCAGCTTTGTTATAAATCATTCCTGAACAGATATAAACTGTAAACATCATAACTATTGTCACGGAAAGCCTGTAAACTAGCTTACGATTATTTGATCTCCACATCAGCATCCTAATTGTCAACGGAACCAATATAAGATACAAGAGGAATGGAAGTACGACAATTGGTATAAGGACAAGATTTTTTATGTTATAGAGTACATATTCTATTACTGATCCTGACAAAAGTACGATGTAAGAACAGGCGATAAAGCATGTGGTCAAGTAGCCCACTTTGACATTAAACGCTACAAGCGTTAAAGCTACGATCAGTAATGGATATAATGCAAGATATATGTATGTCTTATTGCCCATACCCCATGCAGCCATGGTTAATGTAAACGAAGTGGAGCTTATAAGAGCCAAGACCCCAACAATCAGAATAAGCCATCGTAGCCGTTTGTATTCTATTTCCATCTTCATGTCAAAACTGGATAGTTAACGTATATTGCTATGGGTAAGCCATGAAAAATCTCTACCGTAACCTGACATAACCACATGGCATGATTGATTAACCTGTTCACCTTTATAGGTTTCCATAATGTAGTTGCCACCACCAATAGAACTGGTTAAATCCTCGACCAGTTTAATTCTATCGGCATCGTCAAACGGTTCATCACTCATTTCAAAGTAACATTCATCATTGTAGTCACTGACATGATCTAGCATAGTGTCGGCACCTTCTACCATTTGTAAATCATCAATTGACCCGCTCCATTCTGGTAGGTCAATGTACCATTTACCGTCTGCTGTTTTATAAAATCTAAATGTTTCCTTCATGTTATATGTAAGGTAAAGATATTAAAAGAGCCACACTTTGGTGCAGCTCTTGTTTTGGTATATGTTAATTGTCTTTAACAAACCTAATTGAACGCCGTTCTGCCGGAAATGTCGTTGCTGCATCACCATAAGCTGTCGTATTGTAAATTGTACCTCTTAATCCCGCAGGCTGATCATTATTATCATAGCTATTGGTGGACACTTCAAATAGCAATGGGTAAGATGAACCAGTAACCTGTATCATTGAGGAAGTCCAGAAAGAGGCCATTACGCCTTTATCAGAATACTGTTTATTAACTGCACTTCCTATAAAAGAATAGCCTGTAGGTACCAGATTAAGGCCTGTTGAGTTGTTACCTGTTAAAGCTGTGTTAGTCCACCCTGTTTTAGACATTAACTTTTGCGAGGCTGTTACATCTGTATAAAGATCAGTTCCATCCAGTTTAGTACCGACCGTTCCCATCAGTGCTTTTACATCTGCTTCCGTTGGTATTCTCCATCCTGTAGGCAGGTTAACAACAGCTTTCATTTCTGGATAAGAGTAAAGTTTGCCAATAGTCGGGTCATTTGCACCATCATTGTAATTAACCCCACCAGTTCCATTGTAATTTACTGTTGTCCATGTTTGTGTACCGATTACATTAGTTGGGTAAACAGTACCATTGATGGTAATTTCGTTTTTTGGTTCTTCTGGCTTCTCTTTGCTTTTAGAGCAGGACGCTACGATCAGTAAGGACACTGAGAGCATTAATAATAGTTGTTTGTTCATATTGATTTATTATTTATTTGTGAAAAGTATGTAGGTAAAGAAAAAGCCGGCCAGTGAAACGGCCAGTAATATTACACCGATTGTTACGCCTGTTGCAACGTCAATTTTTCCGATGCTACTATTAATGAATGCAATAAATGAGTAAATAAACGCCCATAAGCTCAAAGCGACTACAACAACTCCACCAAGAATGCTACTTATATCAGTGCTTTTGTTTCTAACTGTAGTTCGCTTAGGAACGGTATTTTCCTTTGACTTGAAATCGATTTCTAACCCCACTTCAATAAGAAAGTTCATTGCACCAGATATTGCGATGTTGGCCGCAACATGATTACCATTGGGAAGTTTTAATAGCCTTGTGCCATCATAAGATGGTTGCGTTTGAAGGTGCCTTATTTGTCTAGCAGTCTGCGTAATCTTATTAACTAACGCTGATTTCTGTGTATTATTAAGTTGCAATTCTTCTAGTGAAGCTAGTTGATAAGAGTCGGCACTTAATTGATGCCAAAGTTTTGATACTTCTTGGTTAACACTCATTGTTTTGAATGACGCCGACAGTCCCAATTCGACATTTAATAAACACAATAAGCGCAGGACAAACAGCCTAATCTGAAACCGGAGAGCCCTGAGAAGCTCAATGCAACAGATAGACCAAAGCCCTACGCTTATAGCGCATGGGCATTAGTACTATACTGTCTTGTTGCATTAATGAAAAGTTCTCAGGTTTTCCGGTTACAAGATGGATAGCTAACGCTTATATATTAAATATTGTAGTTCTATATTATATTGGTACTGTCTGTTTGCGTTCCTCCGCTTCTAGTTTGTGTTATTGCAAATCTAACGAAGTTTAAGGAAAAGAACCACACTTACGAGGCCAATCTTTCTATCAGCCGTTGATTTACCATTCTGCCTTGTTCTTTAAAAGTAAAGGAGTGTCCCCGTCCCGTTTACGATAACAGGTTTACTTATAAAGAAGAAATGCCCGCTATCATCGACAGCAGGCACTTAAAATGGTATTTGGTTATAATTGCTGAAACATGTGTTCAGGCTGCACCTCCTTTACTTTGTTAAAGAACTCGGTAAAATTCGGGTGTCGTGCTTTTTCCGTTGCATAGCTGTTGGCGATCAATGGTTTTAACAGCAATAATATTTCCTGTTCTACGGGACAGTTATGCAACTGATATTCTACTCTGTAGCGTAACAGCACATCAACTTCAAGATAAATAAAGCAATGTGGCGTAATTAAGGTATAAACGGCACAAGGACTGATCTTCTCCTTTGTGTGGTCTTTCTGATAGATCAATCTATCAGATTCATTAGGTAGCTTGGCATATAGCTGTTTAATCTTATCAATTACCTTGAAGTATTGATATTCAATGTTTTCATTGACCGATTGCATTGGATTGTCACGCTTCTTTGCTTTTACGTAGTGGGAAGGTAACGGCCTGTAACCTGGGTCTGTAATTGATTTTCCCTGACGTTGTAGGAATTCTTTCATTCTTTCTGATTTTAAATGTGTTTTACTCTGTGAATTGGTTTTGAAAAATTGATTTGGAAACCTGCGATAGTTCGCTTTTGTTCCTTTTCATCTCCCTCAAGAGCAATACCGGGGGATGATATCACACCTGGTTCTCTCCGCTTTAAACTGGGTCAAAATCGATTTGAGGCACTATTGTTAAAGAATGTTATGTCAAAACTTCTACTTTTAAAGAACAAGGAAAATATACCGCTCCGGCTACCCACTGAGATCGTAGGACAAATAACTTTAATATGAAGTACTGGGGGGGATAGTGTTTAAACGTTGCATTATTCATGGTCAAGCTGAGAATGATGTAAAACCGGCCTTTAAACGCAAATTCTTGCATTAACCACTTTAAACAAAAAAGGACTGGTTGAATACCCGTCCCTCATTATGTTTGCCTATACTTCCTAAAAATTACCGAGCTACTCCTCCTTCTCTATATATAGAGTTGTCATGCAAATTGTAGGAGAAATAGGAATTGACTATGCTGCTTGTTTAATTATGGCATATACGGCTGTAATAATAAATACATGGTCTTGATAAGCATTCTTCCCATCTTTAATCCCGAAGATTCCAATTTCTTTAAGTTGGGATGCCGTAGCCACTTTTCTTTTCCCTGCCTTGTCCTTAATCATTAATTCATCGTATATCGATTGTAATGTTTTCTTAATCTCTTTCTTAGTATACTTGCCATTCAGTTTAAATTCTGTTAGTAGCCTGGCATATAGTTTAGCTTCTTGGTTTTTATTGCTAATAGCTGATAGTTGTTGCATAATTTTATTGTCTTCGTAGTTTAGT
Organism: Pedobacter heparinus; assembly: GCF_032678725.1. Taxonomy (GTDB): domain Bacteria; phylum Bacteroidota; class Bacteroidia; order Sphingobacteriales; family Sphingobacteriaceae; genus Pedobacter; species Pedobacter heparinus_A. The sequence continues at coordinate 97,410 of NZ_JAVTSC010000018.1, read as the reverse complement.
TCCTGAAGTCTAGTCTTACCTAAGATATGATAGGCTTCTATTAATGTGTTGTAATCTTGCTTTAATCGACGTGATGCGACATTAGCTTGCCCTAGCAAATATTGTTCAGGGCAATGAATTAACTGATCGTATTGTTCAATCACTTCTTGGTTGATCTGTGCCTTAGATTTGCGATATCTTTTAATGTCTGCAACATCAAATTGTTGAAATTTAACATTATAGTTGCATCGTTCCCAATATAGCTTTACACTATCTAAACTAGCGTAAAACTCTTTTACCCAATCCTCATATATTAGCTGATCTAATTTGTACGGGTGTACAGTTGCCTTACCATTCTCAAATTTTAGGTAAGGTTTTACTAGATTGAACACATCGGCGTCTGGTGGCATTTTATCTCCCCTGCAATTCTGATTACAATTAATATAGTATTCAATATTACGTTCTGCATGATACCATCTGGTTTTACGTATATCGTCGATTGATCTTACAAACTGATTGGATTTATCGTGTGTATTGGTGAAGTGGTAAATCTTATCTGGCTTGTATTCTCGCAATCGACCAACAGCCTGAAATCCCCTAAATGGTATACCTACTAATGAGTGAGGTACACCAATATCTGTTACCAATATAATAGTGGCGTTCTCATCGTCTTTTAAATCCCATCCTTCATTGTACCGACAGCTAAAGAAGTTAAACTTTTTAAACTCTGCCTTTACTGGAACGGTTTTAAAGCATAGAGCTGCTTCACCTAGGTTGATTAAGTTCTTTTCATCTTCTCTACAATATATATTAGAAACGCTCTTTATATCTGCGTTAATAACAGCCTCCCCACATTGCGTGACGGTGTTAAAGAATATAAATACATTGCCTTTTGTAAGCTGTGGGTTCTTAAGAAAGTAATTCAATACTGCCTGTGGGTCATTGTGATGCACAACGTTTATGGTTCCAAGCTTCTCACTGTATGTCATTTCATATTTTTGCAGCTCTCTTATTCTGGGGTCGCTGTATTCAAAGAATGTTGCTGTACCCATTGCTTTCTTTTTGAATCTAAAAAAGTAGTCAAAGGGCGTGAGCATTTCTTCGTCTCTAAATCTATCTACAGCATAGCAATGTGATTCATCGAGATAACAGAAGAAGTTATCGTATAGCCACTGAAGCTTTCCAATGTTTTCAGCCGCCTTAATAACTCTCCAGAAGCTCTCCGGTGTGGTAAGTATCTTTTTGTCTAGCGAGGCGTCCGATAAGAATTCAGCTACTTGTTCAGTGGTAACACCTTCGTAAATACGAAAGGTATTCCAACCTTTCTCCATAGCTTCAAAATGTTTATCATCTATTATTGTTGTTGATGGGATGGCAAGCAAACTGTGCCTACAGGCTTTCAGTTCAGCTGTAGTAATCCCTAATCCTGTCTTGTTTTTATCTATGTTACTGTTATCTGGTATTAGTTCATCTGGGAAAGCAGCTTTGAAGTAATCATCAAGCTTTAGTTCGATTTTAATGGTTGGTTTGTACATTTAAATTGTTGTTACAGTTCATCAAGAGGTGATCTCATGGATTGTTAATATCTCGAAACTGTGTTGATCTCAGTAGTCCGAACTTTTAGGAAAACATAGGCAAAGAAAAAGATCAGCAATAAAACTGACCTTCTGCCCCTTGTTTTTTATATGTATCGAACTTTAAATGTTTAACAAATATACGCATTTTTGGTTAAAAATAAAAATTATACATCTGAAAACAAGATAGTTACACCCTTTCATTGACTGAGATAAAAATTAAATCAAGCCCGCTGCTGCAAGTTTAAAGCTGTTTCTTTATCTTTGTGTTCCACAATAATAACCTTACTGCGAAAATGGCATATCTGCCGATTGAAGCTTTTTTGAGCTGTGTAGTTAGAGATACATAAAATTGCTTTACTTGTTAATTGCAATGACATAGAAACGTCATTGTTTGACTTATTATTTATAAGTCAAAATGTTCTTTGAAATATTAATCAGACCTAATTACCTAGGTTTCACCTGTTTTCGTCCACCATGTTGCTTACCATGTTTCAATAGCTAATAGCATGGTGCTATTAGTTTTTAAAAACCAATAAAATGGCAATAAAAACATTAGAGGTCGGTATTGACCCGACGAAAGGCTTCACGCCAACACAAAGAGAAAGATATTATGTATTATCTTGTATTTATGGAGAGGCTGCTGCAACCATTATTCCCTATATAAAGGGAAGAGGGCAAAACTCATATGCTTCTGTATACGAGAAGGCAGTAAAAGTGAACAAGGCAAAGCCGTCTTTAAAAGACTACTACGCTAGCCTTAGTGAAGAGATTTTAACTTACAAAAAGGTAACTGACGATGCTATCATTAGAGCAGTTACTGAAGCAAGAGCGGAGCATGATATGCCTCCGTTCTTAAAGCGTATAAAAACGCAGTGCTTACAAGAGTTTTATAATCTTTTTATCTTTGAGGAAGTTGTTGATGAAACAGACGATGAAATCGAGAGTGAGTTAAGAGAGTACAAAATCCTATGCAAACTTCTTGCAAAATAGAATGTATGCACTGGTACTTAATTAATGATTAATACAGAGCCCATTCCCTAAAAAGAATGGGTTTTCTGTTTATATTGGGTTAATGGTTAATCAGCGGAGCAGTTACCCACTCCGCTATAAAGATATTTAACTATTGATATAAGTGCGAATTATGAATCAACAAGAAGGTAATGCAGTGGTATGGGCCGGAGACCAAAGGTACCTCTTTAATAAAAGCGCACTCCTAAACCATCCCTACATGCTTTAAAAGCAAAAATAGGTTAGTTAATCATTACATCCTTGTGTCAGTAAATGCGCCAACTAATGCGCCAAATCCTTGCTAAATTCTTTGATTTTCTTTATCTTTAAGCAAATAACAAATTGTTTAACCAATTGGCGCAAGACCGTCACCGTTACTTGAAATAGTGCTTTAAATAGGCCATAGATGCCATAAAACAAAAAAGCTCCAGATTTCTCTGAAGCTTCTTGCAGTGGTATGGGCCGGGATCGAACCGGCGACACATGGATTTTCAGTCCATTGCTCTACCGACTGAGCTACCGTACCATCTTATTTATTCAACATGTTTGATCATGTTCCCCTCGGTTGGGAGTGCAAATGTAGTGTCTTTTTTTGAACATCAAAATCTTTTTTCAAAATAATTTTAAATAAAGTGCTTTTATTTAAATCAGCTCTAAATTTTTCAGTTTTATGCATGCATAATAATTTGTTTTGAGCTAAAAATTTTAACTTAGCCACACAATAAAAGATATTCAAATGGTGTCACAAATCCTGTTTATTGTCATTACACTGGCCGCGATCGCGTTATTCAGCTATAACGTAAAAAAAGTTATTCGCAACATTCGTCTGGGAAAAGCAGCAAACCGTTCCGATCAGCCCCAGAAAAGGCTCATGACCATGCTCAAAGTCGCATTTGGGCAAACTAAAATGTTTTTCCGGCCTGTACCAGCCATCCTGCATCTTATCGTATACGCAGGCTTTGTCATCATCAACATCGAAGTGCTGGAAATCATGATTGATGGTATCTTTGGCACCCACCGTGTATTTGGCGGCCTGGGTACGCTATATAACATACTTATCGGCTCTTTTGAATTCCTCGCTCTTGGTGTATGGCTGGCCTGCGCCATCTTTTTAATCAGAAGAAATGTACTTAAACTAAAAAGATTTAGTGGTGTAGAGATGAAATCATGGCCAAGATCGGATGCCAATTACATACTTATTACTGAAATTCTGCTGATGACGGCCTTTTTAACCATGAATGCCGCCGATGCCAAATTACAGAGCATTGGTGTTGGTCATTATACTTCAGCCGGGGCATTTCCGGTAAGCCAGTTCCTGCAAAACCTGTTACCCGACACCGAAGCAGGCTTAATTGCGATAGAAAGAACTTGCTGGTGGTTTCACATCATTGGTATATTTGCCTTTTTAAACTACCTGCCCTACTCTAAACATTTTCACATCATCTTTGCTTTTCCAAATACTTATTTTTCCAACCTGGAGCCCAAAGGCGAATTTACAAACATGGATAGTGTAACGAATGAAGTAAAGGCCATGCTTGACCCCTCTTTTACCCCACCTGATGCCACTCCCGGCCGTTTTGGCGCAAAAGATATCAACGACTTAAGCTGGGTTAACCTGATGAATGCCTACACCTGCACCGAATGCGGCAGGTGCACTTCAGTTTGCCCGGCCAATATTACCGGCAAACTGCTTTCGCCCCGAAAAATCATGATGGATACCAGGGACAGGATGGAAGAAGTTGGAAAGAATGGCCTTGACGATGGAAGGTCCCTGATCGACACCTATATCAGTCGCGAAGAGATCTGGGCCTGTACCAGCTGTAATGCCTGTACACAAGCCTGCCCTATCAACATTGACCCGCTGGCCATCATTACCGAATTAAGGAGATATGCTGTGATGGAAGAATCCCAGTCACCTGCCAGCATCAATGCCATGCTGGGCAATATAGAAAACAATGGTGCCCCCTGGAAATATTCGCCTGCCGACAGGTTCAACTGGGCCAAAGAAAATTAATTGAATTTTAAATTAGCATACAGCTTTAAACATGAGCGCGCAACTAAATTTTGAAGTACCAACAATGGCAGAAATGATAGCCAAAGGCGAAGAACCTGAAATCTTATTTTGGGTGGGCTGCGCTGGAAGTTATGACGAAAGAGCCCAGAAAACCACCCGGGATATCTGCAAAATACTTCAGCATGTCGGCTTAAAATATGCGGTTTTGGGTACAGAAGAAAGCTGCACCGGCGATCCGGCAAAACGGGCAGGGAACGAATTCCTGTTCCAGATGCAGGCCATGACCAATATAGAAGTGCTAAACGGCTACAACATCAAAAAAATAGTTACCGGTTGCCCGCATTGCTTTAACACCATAAAAAATGAATATCCGGGACTGGGTGGTAATTACGAGGTGATCCACCATACACAGCTCATCCAGCAACTGATAGACGAAGGAAAGCTTAAGGCCGAAGGCGGAGAAAGTTTTAAAGGTAAGAAAATCACCTATCACGACCCCTGCTACTTAGGACGCGGCAATGATGTATATGAAGCACCAAGGAAAGCGCTGGAAACGCTGGATGCCCAGCTGGTTGAAATGAAACGCTGCAAGTCAAACGGCCTGTGCTGTGGCGCAGGTGGCGCACAAATGTTTAAAGAACCCGAGAAAGGCAACAAAGACATCAATATCGAAAGAATTGAAGAGGCCCTGGAAACCCAGCCCCAGGTGATCGCTGCGTCCTGTCCTTTTTGCATGACCATGCTCAGAGACGGCGTAAAAATGAAGGAACAGGAACAAAATGTGCAGGTATTAGATATTGCAGAAATCACTGCCCGGGCAAATGGACTGTAAACACCTCTTTATTGCTGCACTAAATTCCGGCAGTAACGGAAATTGCTACTACGTTGGGAACGATGAAGAAGCCATATTGATTGATGCGGGAATTTCCTGCCGGGAAACAGAAAAGAGAATGCTCAGGATAGGCTTGTCTATGCAAAAAGTAAAAGCCATATTCATTTCCCATGAACACAGTGATCACATCAAAGGCCTTTGTACGCTGGCAGCAAAATACAACTTACCCGTTTACATCAGCTCCGGCACTTTAGCGGGCTGCCGTTTCCAGGTAAAAGAAGGACTCATCAATTGCTTAAGCGATAATGAAACCATACAAATAGGCAGCCTATCTGTTACTGGTTTCCTTAAAATACATGATGCCGCTGAGCCCTACAGTTTTGTAATCGCCTGCGGCGCAACCAAAGTTGGGGTATTTACAGATATAGGCGAAGCCTGCGAACAGCTGATCTATCATTTTCAGCAATGCCATGCGGCCTTTCTGGAAGCCAATTATGATGACGCCCTGCTGGAAAAAAGCGCCTATCCCTATTTTCTTAAAAAACGGATCAGCGGTGGCCGGGGCCACTTATCAAACCAAAAGGCACTGGAGCTTTTTATTACCTTCAGGCCCAGCTTCATGAGCCATCTGCTGCTTGCCCACTTATCTAAAGACAACAACTGTCCTGATCTGGTGAGCCGGCTGTTCACACCACATGCCAATGGGACCGAAATCATTGTCGCATCCAGGTATGAAGAAACACAGGTATATACTATTTTTGAGCCAGCAGCTGCGCATTCATTTTAACCAGCCGCTCCGAAAGATCAGACAAATCCTGTGGCTCTATATTTTTTAAAGGGATCATCATATAAGCAGCCATGCTGTCAATATCGCCAGCCTTTTTATCGTTGTAGGTCTGTACAATTACATCCTCTCCCTTGGTACGCAGGTATAATTTGCCATTCTTATCCGTTCCATAATAATCCAGGTCTTTAAATTTTACCAGGTTAAATGAAAAGTACTCTACCTTTCCACTTTCAAAATAACGCTTATACCGGCAAAACCCAGTGTTGGTAACCTTTAGCTCATAACGCTTAATTGGCTGCATTTCTTCCCTATTATCGTAATGTGCTGTAAGTTTTTGCTGGATGTAATCCGTATATTCATCCAGCAATCGCGCATTAAAGGCCATAAAAATCGGGCAAAGCAGCAAAAGAGCCGATATTTTTAAGCTTAATGTAAACTTATTCATCACGTTAAGAATTTAGCAAGATCAATTTAAATAATTTCTTAAATTTGAACATGAGTTTTTCTCCACAATCTAAAGTTTGGATCTACCAAAGCAATCGTGCATTCAGCAATGACGAAGTAACTGCTATTCAACAGAAACTGGATGACTTTACTTCGGCCTGGAAAGCACATGGACACCAGCTGAAAGCAAAAGCCGAAATACTGCATAACTTTTTTATTGTATTTACTGTAGACCAGGCTACAGCCGGGGTAACAGGATGTTCAATAGATGCCTCCGTACGGGTAATTAAAGAAATTGAACAGGCTTATCACGTGGATCTGTTCGACCGGTTTAACATCGCTTATAAAATTGACGATAAGGTCATCGTAACCAATAAAGAAGATTTTGAGACCCTGGTAAACATCAGGACCGTTACCCCTAAAACCATTGTTTTCAACAACCTGGTGCAAAGCTTACAGGAATTTGAAGACAAGTGGGAAACACCTTTTGAGCAAAGCTGGCACAGCAAAGTATTTGCACATCTACTGTAAGTCTCTTCTTTAAACCAGAAAAATATCTCCCAGGCACCTTAAAAATCAAGAGGGCCCAACCTTCTCATATTCTTCAGAATAAGATACTGCCGGTGTTTGATGTATTGCGTTGGCCGCTTAGGCGTCCACCTTCTCGGATTTGGAAAACATGCCGCAATCAACGCAGCCTGCGAACGGCTCAACCTGGTACATGATTTACCAAAATAAGCTTGTGCAGCAGCCCCGGCGCCATATATGCCATCTCCCATCTCAATTACATTAAGATAAACCTCAAGAATACGTTCCTTACTCCAGAGCATTTCTATGAGCAAGGTAAAATAAGCCTCAAACCCCTTGCGTACCCAGGAGCGGCCCGGCCATAAAAACACATTCTTAGCCGTTTGCTGAGAGATGGTACTTCCACCCTTTACCTTTTTCCCCTTTTTATTGGTTTGAAAAGCCTTCTCTATGGCCTTCACATCAAAACCAATATGCTTTAAAAACAACTGGTCTTCTGCCGAAACAGCGGCACGCTTCATGTTATCGGAAATGTCTTCAAAATCGACCCATTCCTTTTCCATTTTTCCTGGCTTACCATCTGTTTTGCGTTCTATGTTGCGCAACACCATTAGTAAGGTAATAGGCGGGTTGATAAAGCGGTAAGCCAATACCCACAATACACTCACCATTAGAAACCAGAGAAACACCCTGGTCACCACCGATACAATTCTTTTAAACAGAGAGGGGCCGGACTTTCTGCTGGTCCGTTTACGTTTTGACATCGGCGCAAAGGTAAGGGTAATAAAATAATTTTAAATAAAAAAAGCGCCCCGGTTACGGGGCGCTTTTTTGTTATTCGCTTATCGCTGATTACTCAGCTACAACTTCGAAAGGAACTTTAACTTTCACTTCTTTGTGCAAGTTTAAGTTAGCAACATATTCGCCAACAAATTTAGGCTCAGTTTCGAAAGTGATGCGGCGGCGGTCAACATCAAAACCTTGTTGTTTCAATGCATCAGCAATCATAATGGTATTTACAGCACCAAAAATCTTACCTGTTTCACCAGCTTTAGCACCTATAGTTAATTTAACCTCAGTTAAACGCGCTGCAATGCCTTCTGCATCTTTTTTAATTTTATCTTGTTTAAAAGCAGCTTGTTTTAAGTTTTCTGCTAATACTTTCTTAGCTGAAGGAGTAGCCAATTGTCCAAATCCCTGAGGGATCAGGTAATTACGGCCATATCCTGGCTTTACATTCACGATATCATCTTTTTCCCCTAGGGATTTGATATCTTGTTTTAAAATAATTTCCATCTCTCAGCTCCTATTTTAATTGGTCAGCAACAAAAGGTAACAAACCAATGTGACGCGCACGTTTTACCGCCTGGGCCACTTTACGTTGAAACTTCAATGAAGTACCGGTTAAACGGCGAGGTAATAATTTACCTTGATCATTGATGAATTTCAACAAGAAGTTTGCGTCCTTATAATCAATATATTTAATACCATTCTTTTTGAAACGGCAATATTTTTTTCTGTTATCGTCCACTTTTGGAGCGGTAACATATTGTATCTGATCCTTTGCCATTATACTGCAGCCTCCTGTTTAGGTTTTTTGTTAAAAGCACCACTGCGTTTCTTCTCATTATATGCAACCGCATGACGGTCTAATCTAATGGTCAGGAAACGAAGCACACGCTCATCGCGTTTCAGCTCCAACTCCAATTTACTAATTAATTCACCTGAAGATTTGTACTCTGTAAGGTGGAAAAATCCGCTTGCTTTTTTTTCAATCGGATACGCTAATTTTCTCAAACCCCAATTGTCCTCTTGAACAATTTCGGCTCCGCTGTCAGTGATGATCTTGCTGTATTTGGCAATAGCCTCTTTCGCAATTTCTTCTGACAACAACGGGGTTAGAACGATAACAGTTTCGTACTGATTCATTGTTATTTATTTGTTTTTTAATTAATCCGCTCTTAATGCGGGATGCAAAAGTATTGATAAATTTCTATAAATCAAAAGGTTTATATAAAAGAAAAAAGAGATTGCGCTCTAAACAACCTCTTCAACATATACTTCTTAAGATTCCCTAGTACATGCGGACAACTTCTTTAAACTCCTGATCTTTAGATTTGATTACAAAAGTCAATTCGTCTGTATATACCTGCGAGACATTAAATTTTTTGGTAAATCTGGCAGTTCCATTAGCACTGGCATTAAATGCCTTGGCATATATCGCTTCATTATACTTATTAAATATCTCTATCTCCAATGGTCCTTCAGGAGCATTTTCCAGATTAAGCATAACGAATTCATTTTCTTTGGTTAAAACCGGCTTAAACTTATCCACTATCACCGGCTCTGAGATCAGGGCTTTCCCTTCCTCAATACGCAGGTTATAGATAGCAGTGCTCCATTCGTCCGCCAGCTTAAATGTAAAATTTCCATCAGGAAAAGCACTCAGGTTAAAAATTTTGGTAGCAGATCCCAAAGACCTGAGCGTATGCTCATACAATAATTCATCATCAGATCCGTAAAAGGAAACATCAACAACCTGTGGCCCTTCCATAAAAAAACTGATTGATTTTTGATCAACACCATTAACTTTGATCGAAAAACCTCTGCCAATTGCAAAAGAAATCGCAGAACTAAACAATAAAACTGCAAAAACACTGATTTTTAATAAATTTTTCATGATAAAATTGTTTTAGATTAAACAAATACTCAACAAAACAAAATTACATGTCATTTTTTCAAAAAATATCTATACGATTTTCCTATATCTATGCTATATTACCAACAAATAATAGTAAAAAATATAAAAATTAACACAAAATACACATTAACATAACAAATTAAATAAATAAAAAAGCATGAAACCAAGCTTCGAAGTCATTGAGCCCTCCTTTGGAAGTTCGTTTTATTATTCGAAATACGCCAAAGACGTCAACAATAAAGCACACCTATGGCATTACCATCCCGAAATCGAAATGGTCTTTGTAAACGGCGGAAGCGGGAAGCGGCAAATCGGTAGCCATCTTTCCTATTACACCGACGGAGACCTCATCCTGATTGGTGGAAATTTACCTCATTGCGGTTTTACCGACACCAACACGGGCAATAAAACCGAAAGCGTGATCCAGATGAAACCAGAATTTCTTGGAACCGGATTTTTGGCCTTACAGGAAACAAAAGGTATCGCCGAATTATTCAACAAAGCAAAAGGCGGCATCGCATTTGGCCCCCAAACAAAAGAAACCGTTGGCAGCAGTATTGAACTTATGGATGAACAGCCTCCTTTTGAGCGGCTGTTAACTTTACTGAAAGTTTTAAAAGCACTGGAAAACTCGGAAGACTATAAAATCTTAAACGCATCAGGCTTTGCCATGGAAATGCAGATCCAGGACAACGACAGGATCAGTATGGTTTTTAATTACATCAAAGACCATTTTCAGGAAGAGATCAATTTAATCGCCGTTGCTGAAATGGCCAGCATGACCGTTCCTTCTTTTTGCAGGTATTTCAAAAAGATCACTAAAAAAACATTCACTCAATTTGTAAACGAGTACCGCGTTGTACACGCTTCAAAGCTTCTGGCTGAAAAGCAGATCAGCATTGCCAATATCAGCTACGAAAGCGGCTTTAACAATTTCAGTCACTTTAATAAACTATTTAAAGCATTCACCGGTAAAAGTGCTTCACAATACCGGAAAGAGCTGAAGTCCGTTTTCAAGTAACCAGCATTCTACTTTCCGGATTTTCATTTTTATTTCCAAATTTTCAACATTCCAGGCTTCCAACATTCCAAGCTCAACAAAAATTCCTATTTTCGTAGGCGAATGGAAAACTTTATAGTATCAGCCCGTAAATACCGTCCGGCAACGTTTGAAACCGTTGTTGGTCAGCAACACATTACGGGTACTTTAAAAAACGCCATTAAGAACAACCAGCTGGCACAGGCCTTCTTGTTTTGCGGACCCAGAGGTGTAGGCAAGACCACCTGTGCACGCATCCTGGCCAAAACCATTAACTGTACCAGTTTAACGCCCGAACAGGAGGCCTGCGGCAGCTGCGAATCCTGTATTTCCTTTCAAACAGGACATTCCTTTAATTTTCATGAACTTGATGCGGCATCCAACAACTCTGTTGACGACATCAGGAGCCTGATTGAACAGGTCCGTATACCGCCACAAGCAGGGAAATATAAAATATACATCATTGATGAGGTGCACATGCTATCCGCAAATGCCTTCAATGCGTTCCTGAAAACACTGGAAGAGCCACCATCCTATGCTATATTTATATTAGCCACTACCGAAAAACATAAAATACTGCCTACCATATTGTCGCGTTGCCAAATCTTTGATTTCAACCGCATCCAGGTAGAAGACATAGCAGGTCACTTAAATAAAATTGCACAGCGTGAAAACATTGCAGTAGAAGCAGACGGGCTACATATCATTGCCCAGAAAGCAGATGGCGGTTTGAGGGATGCCCTTTCCATGTTTGACCAGATTGTAAGTTATACCAATAAAAACCTGACTTATAAATCGGTAATCGATAACCTCAACATCCTGGATTACGATTATTATTTCAAACTTACCCAATACCTTACTGCCACAGATGTAAGCCAGACACTCATCCTATTTGATGAGATCCTGAACAATGGATTTGATGGCAATAATTTCATCAACGGGTTGGCCAGTCACCTCAGGAACCTATTGGTTGCCAAAGACCCGCAAACCACCAAACTACTGGAAGTCAGCGAGAACATCAGGCAAAAATACATCAGCCAGAGTCAGCAGACACCGGTATCTTTTATTCTTACGGCGTTAAACCTGGCCAACCAATGTGACCTGAATTATAAAAACAGCAAAAACCAAAGGCTTCAGGTAGAAATGGCACTGATCAAAATGTGCCACATCCCATCGGTACTTCAACTCGCCAACACTGCAACTGACCTGGATCAGATTAAAAAAAAAACTAATGTAAGTTCTGTTCAGGCAACTCCGGCAACGGATTTACCTGTATCCAACCCTGTTGTTCCGCCAGGCAATATACCAGCTGCAGATCCTGCCCCTGCACCCCCCATTGCTCCGGAAAAACCCGCTGCAACACCAGCGGCAAGCATTCCATTGCCTAAAAAAACACCAGTCCCTTCCGCTAAAATTGCATTAAACCCCCTATCACTTACCCAGCAGCATAAAGTGTCTATGCTCGTTCCATCACTAAACGGCATTCAAAATAATGCGGATGGAGCAGAAGGCAACGAACCTAAATACATTACAGGAAGTGACAAAGAAGCATTTACCCAGGAGCAGCTGCTATTTTACTGGAACCAGTATATCAATATCGTGAAAGAAGCCAACAGGATCAACGTTTATACCCTGATGAGCAGCTCGGCACCCCTACTGGAAAGCCAGGAAGAAATTATGGTAGAAGTAGAACACAAACTACAGGAAGACCTGTTGCAGGAAGAAATGATAGACCTGCTGAACTTCCTGAGGCCAAGACTCAAAAACTTCAGCATCTATATCAAAACCAGGCAAGTGGTCAGAGAAGTAGTAAACCGTTTATATACCAGTACAGAAAAATACCAGTATCTGGTAGAAAAAAACCCGAAACTGGAAGAAATGCGCAGAAGGTTTAACCTGGATGTAAATCCATAGTAACCCTATTTAAAACATTACCTGCCCGGCTTATCATTAACAGGATACCCCTCTTCATCCAGGTCGTCGCGCTCATCCTCTGCAGTACGTGATAAGATTTCATCCTCCGGACTCAACTCCACACTTTCTCCTGAATTGTCAATACGCATCCCGGCCTCATCTAATTTTTCACTCATTTCTTTTTCATCGTCATATTCCGAACCAATATAAGGGTTCGATTCATCATAAGTAGAAATACTATCCTCACCATTAGGCGCTGATGTATCATAAGGCAAGGGATGGTCATAGTCTTCATCTTTGCCTTTTACATCAAATTCAAAGCTGTTTTTATCTTTATCAAAAGATAAGTTATCAAAATCCTGTGTCTCTCCTAAATCCATTGCATGGAGTTTGTCCTTGGCTTTCATATCGGTAAGTTTTATAGGAATAACGCAATTAAAAATCAAATGTTTTGACAAAAATAAAAGGGGCTGTATCATAATGATAATCAGCCCCTTCTATATATAAAAGTTATTTATCTTATAAACTTGCCAGCGCAATATTTAAAGTTTCGCTTGGGCGCATTGCTGCTGATGCCAGTTCATCGTCAGGATTGTAATAACCACCGATATTTTGTGGCTTACCCTGTGCAGCGATCAATTCTTCGTTTATCTTACCTTCGTTCAGGGCCAGTGTTTTTGCCAAAGGCGCAAACCTGGCCTGCAATGCAGCATCTTTTGACTGTGCAGCCAAAGCCTCAGCCCAGTATAAAGTCAGGTAAAAATGAGAACCCCTGTTGTCTAGCTGTCCAACCTTACGCGCAGGTGATTTGTCATTGGCCAGGAATTTTTCCGTAGCCACATCCAAAGTTTCAGCCAGCACCAATGCTTTGGCATTGTTTTGCGTTTGTCCCAAATGTTCTAAAGAAACGGCCAGGGCGAGGAACTCGCCCAGTGAATCCCAACGCAGGTAACCTTCCTGGATAAACTGCTCAATGTGTTTTGGTGCAGAACCACCGGCTCCGGTTTCAAACAAACCGCCACCATTCATCAAAGGAACAATAGACAACATTTTGGCTGAGGTTCCAAGTTCCAGGATCGGGAACAAATCGGTTAAGTAGTCACGTAAAACATTACCGGTAACCGAAATGGTATCTTCTCCTTTACGGAGCCGTTCTAAAGTAAATTTAGTAGCTTCAACAGGCGATAAAATGCGGATATCTAAGCCTGAGGTATCATGATCTGCCAGATATTTTTTCACTTTCGCAATGATCTCCCTGTCGTGTGCCCTGTTTTCATCCAGCCAGAATATTGCCGGCGTAGCCGATAAGCGGGACCTGTTTACTGCAAGTTTAACCCAGTCCTGAATCGGCGCGTCTTTGGTCTGGCACATCCGGAAAATATCACCTTTTTCAACTTTCTGATCAAAGAAAACTTTACCATCTGCATCAGTTACGCGGATTGTGCCTGCTGCCGTTGCCTGGAAGGTTTTATCATGAGAACCATATTCCTCTGCTTTTTGCGCCATCAAACCAACATTTGGCACCGAGCCAATGGTAGTGACATCAAAAGCTCCATGCGCTTTGCAATCGTCTATCGTAGCCGTATAAACACCAGCATAACAACGGTCCGGAATCATGGCAATGGTATCCTGCTGCTTATTGTCCTTGTTCCACATCTGACCAGAAGTACGGATCATTGCCGGCATCGATGCATCAACGATCACATCAGAAGGCACATGCAGATTGGTAATTCCTTTATCAGAGTTTACCATCGCCAATGCAGGCCCGTTAGCTATGGCCGCATCAATGGCAGCTTTCACTTCAGCTTCTTTGGCATTCCCGGCAATTTTAGCGTATACATCACCTAAACCATTGCGGGTATCTACATTCAACTCCTTAAAGAGCGCTGCATATCTGGTAAAAACATCAGCAAAGTAAACTTCAACAATAGCGCCAAAAATGATGGGATCAGATACCTTCATCATCGTTGCTTTTAAATGCGCCGAAAGCAATACACCTGCGGCTTTAGCTTCATCGATGGTTTTGGCAACAAAGGCTTTTAAGGCCGACAAGCTCAATGCCGAACTGTCAATCACCTCACCAGCTTTAAGCGGGGCCAATCCTTTCAACTCAGCAACTGCCCCATCAGTTCCAACAAACTCAATTTTAAACTGGGTCGCATCAGCCACCGTAACCGATTTTTCCGATCCATAAAAATCACCTTCAGTCATACTGGCCACCTTTGTTTTAGAATCTGCAGCCCAGGCACCCATGGAATGAGGATTTGCCTTTGCATAGTTCTTTACTGCTTTAGGCGCCCTGCGATCTGAATTACCTTCACGCAAAACCGGGTTAACTGCCGAGCCTAACACTTTTGCGTACCTTAATTTGATCGCTTTCTCTTCCTCAGTCTGTGCGTTGTCCGGATAATCAGGAATGGCAAAGCCTTGTGACTGTAATTCGGTGATCGCACCTACCAATTGTGGAATAGAAGCAGAAATATTTGGCAATTTAATGATATTAGCTTCCGGAGTAGTTGCCAGCTGTCCGAGCTCTGTCAACGCATCTCCAACTTTCTGGTCTTCTTTTAAAAGTTCCGGAAAGTTTGCTAAAATTCTTCCCGCTAAAGAAATATCCCTGCTTTCTACATCAATACCAGCCGAGGCTGTAAATGCCTGTACAATTGGTAAAAATGAATAGGTTGCCAGCATTGGCGCTTCGTCTGTTTTGGTATAGATAATTTTCGATGTGTCTGACATATTTTTATAAATACGATTATATGAATGAAAAATAAAAGCTGAGGGTTATGATAAACCGGCCTTTGACTAAAATCGCCTAAAGATAGGATAAACAGATGAAAGTTTAAAGGGGGATATGAAATGTAGCACTTAAATTTTAGCTTTGTTTCAGATGAAAACATTTTTTACCGGCTGTTTAACAGCACTTTGTTTTTCGGGTATTGCTCAGATCAAACCAGACAGCACAAAAAAGCTTAAGGAGGTGGAGATCCGCCCTTATTTTTCGGTTCAACCCTTAATCCGGTCAACCGGATCAATAGGAATAATAGACCAGACTGTACTGGACAGACAACCGGCTGGATCCTTCGTTTCTGCAGTAAACACCATCCCAGGTGTGCGTATGGAAGAACGCTCCCCAGGCAGTTACCGCCTTTCCATCCGCGGCAGCTTATTGCGGTCGCCCTTCGGCATTAGAAATGTGAAGATCTACTTAGACGATTTCCCCTTAACCGATGCAGGCGGCAACAGTTACCTGAATGCCCTGGATGTATCCGGCACCTTTGGGCTACAGGTATTAAAAGGGCCGCACAGCAGTATATTTGGCGCCAATTCAGGCGGTGTAATCCACATCCAGCCCCAAACTGCCCTGACAGACAGTACAGCGCTTGCTTTAAAACTGGAAGGCGGATCTTATGGTACTTTTCACGAAAACCTGGCCTTAAACCAGCGATTTAATAAATACAGTCTGAACATCACCCAAGCCTGGCAGCGCAGTGATGGCTACCGCGACCACAGTGCAATGGACCGCAAATATGTTCAAACCCTGCAGCAATGGGACTATACCAGAAATGCTGCGTTAAAGGCCTTAATATTTTATTCAGACCTTCATTACAATACACCCGGTGGCTTAACCGAGGTCCAGTATCTGCAAAACCCGAAGCTATCCAGACCGGCTGCAGGGCCATCAAAAAGTGCGATAGAACAGCAGGCAGGTATTTACAGCAAAACCTTATATGGCGGACTTTCCCATAACTGGCAGATCGCAACGCGGCTTAAACATGTCATTTCTGTATTTTCTTCCTATACCGACTTTAAAAATCCATTCATCAGCAATTATGAAAAACGCAAAGAGTTTACACTTGGTCTGCGATCTTATGTAGAATACGAAAAAAAACAGACCGGTGTAAACTGGAAAGTTGATCTGGGTGTAGAAAGCATGCAAACCAGATCTGACATCAGCAATTACGATAACAATTTCGGGCAGACAACTGCGCTTCAGTATTCCGATAAACTAAAAGCCGGTTCTAATTTCGCCTTCGGACACCTGGGTATCGACCTCATGAACAAGTGGCTGTTCGAACTTTCCGCAAGTGCCAATTTGTATAAATACGCTTATGAAAGTCTGGCACCGGTAGCCATTGCCCAAAGAAAGAACAGTTTTGAGGTACAATTTATGCCAAGGGCGGCACTCTCTTATCTCATTGACCAGCAATTCTCGGCCCGGGCTTCAATAAGCAAGGGCTATTCCCCTCCAAGCCTGGCAGAAATAAGGGCTTCCAACAATGTGATCAATGTAGACCTTCAACCCGAATATGGCTGGAATTACGAAAGCGGCTTAAGATACCAGACGACAAACAACAGGCTGTTTATAGACCTCACGGGTTTCTATTACCACCTCAAAAGCGCCATTGTAAGGCGACTGGACCAGAATGATGCTGAATATTTCATCAATGCCGGCGGCACCAAACAATGGGGCCTGGAAAGCACCCTTTCCTTTTGGATAATCCCTGTCCATACTTCCGGAATTATCAGAGGCCTTCAGTTCCGCAACGCCTATACCCTGAGCCAGTTCAAATTTGACAACTACATCGATAAAACAGACAATTTTTCCGGTAATCAACTTACCGGGGTACCTAAAACCATGCTGCTGAGCAGTGCCGATGTACAATTGCCAAAAGACCTTTATTTTTTCCTGCAGCACAACTTTACTTCCCAGATCCCGCTAAATGATGCCAATACCGCTTACGCAAAAAAATACCATATCCTGCAGGCAAAAATCGGCTGCAAAAATTTACGGATTAACCGTTTCCCTGTCGAAATTTTTGCTGGTGCAGATAACCTGTTAAACCAAAAATACAGCCTGGGAAATGACCTGAATGCGTTTGGCGGCCGCTATTACAATGCAGCCGCCAAACGCAGTTTTTACGGAGGTCTGGCTGTCAGGTTTAACCGGATCTGATCATTTAACCTCAACAAACAGTTTGTCCTCCTCTTTATCCAACAGTTGCAGGGTATTCACATTAACTTCAATAGTATAACGCTGCTCACCCTTTTTATCAGTATAGCTCTGCGTAACCAGTTTTCCTTCCACGCTGAACTGCGTCCCTTTTACAATAGATTTTTCTGCCAGCTCCGCTTTTTTATTCCAGAATACCAGGTTAAACCACTGGGTCTGGTTAACGGGTTCACCAGCGCTGTTCTTATAAAATTCATTAATGGCTATACTTACCCTCGCCATTCTTTTCTGGTTGGCAAAATTGAGCACTACGGGATCATTACCCGCAAATCCTGTTAACCTGACACTGTTTTTTACATTTTCCATTTTTACACGTTTTATAAGTTGCTAAACAACGGTTTCACCGCAAAACCGATACGACAAAAATGAATAAGGAGCACCCGATTAGCCGGAAGTTAAACGGATATATCCGTTTATATACGGTTAATACATATAATTACTACATTAGCTTCAAAAATTAAACGATGTCAAAAATTTATCATTTCCTTGTTATTGCCGGCCTTTTGGTGTTATTTTTTGTCGATCAGGCCTCGGCAAAGAAAAAAAGAATCCTCGTATTTTCTAAAACTTCCGGTTTTCACCATGCCTCCATACCCAAAGGGGTAGCTGCAATCCAGAAATTAGGCCTGGAAAACAAATTTGACGTAGACAGTACCATCGATGCAGAAAAGTTTACCCCAAAAAACCTGAAACAATACGCCGCAGTTGTTTTTTTAAATACCACCGGCGACGTATTAAACGATGAACAGCAAAGCGCTTTTGAACAATACATTAAAGCTGGCGGAGGTTACGTAGGCGTACATGCAGCTACCGATACCGAATACGGCTGGCCATGGTATGGCAAGCTGGCAGGCGCTTATTTCATCAATCACCCTGCACAGCAGGAAGCCATATTAAATGTGGTAAACAGAAATACCATTGCCACCAGACATTTGCCCGAAGTTTGGAAACGCAAAGATGAGTGGTACAATTTTAAAGACCTGAATCCGGATGTAAAAGTGCTCATCACCATAGACGAAAGCAGTTATAAAGGTGGCAAAAACGCCCCCGTTCATCCTATGGCCTGGTACCATGATTTTGAAGGAGGGCGCTCTTTTTATACCGAACTCGGCCACGTAGATGAATCTTATGCAGACCCGCTTTTTTTACAACACCTTTTGGGTGGCATCCAATACGCTATGGGTGTAAAAAAGATGGAGTAAACCTAAGCATTAAGGATCCAGCGGATCAATCGGGTCTGGCTCCAGGGACTGCTCCACCGGGTAAAAACCGGTGTCCTCAGGGCTGATGACACTAATTTTTTTATAAGGCACATAGCCCAGGTCCCTGATGGCTGTCTTTTCCATCTTTCCGGTAATATATGTACTTTGACTGGTATCCGTAACGATCAGTATGGGCTTACCGGCGGGCATCCCAAAACGGTAAACCATACGACTGGCATTACGGATATTGGTTGTGGTATGCCTGGCATGCGGCTCAATGAATACCACATCCTCCGGAATACCCAGCTTTTCAACCAGGTACTTCTTCATTTCCACAGCTTCATTAAAAGGTGTCCTAAAAGGATGGACCTGCCCGCCTGAAACCACAATAAAGGGGGCAAGGCCTTTTTTATACCGGATCACTGCGGCTTCACAACGTTTAGCCCCATTTGGGTCTAATGCTACACCCTCTTCTTCAGGCCCCAGGCCAGGAACCAGGATCATACTATAGGGAAACGCCGACCAATCGGTATGTTTAATTTTTTGAAACGCAGCTCCGTTCAAACCTCCGTTAAGCGGTTCATAACGGGCAGCCTCATCTCTGCCATTCAGTTTCAGCACCCCAAGTGCGGTATGAAGCGGCAGCTCAAAAAACAAGGACTGGGTTCCCGTCCGGTCTGCTTCCGCTTTCAGCAAGTCATATACCTGTTTGCTGAAAACAGTATCACCAGGCTTAAAACTGATGGAATCAATTTTTGCATATCTCGGCGGTTTGGAGGAAACGTATACCTCAAAAATCCGGTTAATCCCTGCAGCACTGCTGTTCCAGGACTTCCGCAAAGCAAGCGTATCCTTTCCCAGCCCTTTCAGCTTCTTCAGCTCATCACCAATCAGCCTCACTTCCTGCTTTGTCCAAAGCATTGCAGTAGTGTAACAGGAAACCTGCTTACATGCTGACAGCGCCTGCTGCACCCTTTTTTGCTGTGCAAGTTTTATTTGCTGAACTATTTTATTGTTAAGCAAACTGCGCTTTAATGTCGCATTCCCTTCCAGTTCCTGCAGCAGGGGAAAATTTTTAGCCAGTAAAACAGAATCTGTCCGCCTCGATTGCAGCAATTGCTGATATAAGGATTCATAACAAGGCAGCATGTCTTTCACATCCTTATACGCACTTTCATATAGAAATGGTCCTGTATAGCCCACTTCATTCAGGGCAGCAAGTATGGCCACCCAATTGTTCTGTCCTTGTCCGGAACAGGGAAAATAATGGTTTTCCTGTTTCCCGGTACCGTCAGCAATGTGTACCGTCCGCAGCCGTTTTCCCATGGCCAGGATCAGTTTTTCAGGATTTTTGATGTGGTTCATATCTATGGCAGCGTACACATCCTTTGGCAGACGCTTCATGATCTGCGTGGTTTCTTCCACCGAGCGGCACAAAGGGCGTTCCCGTGCGGCACCTGCAAGCAGATCAAAGCCCAGCATGTTTTCCACCACCATCGTTGCCCCGATTTTTTTTACGGAACCGTTTAAACTTTCTACCGATTTAACCAGTTGTTTAATCCTTGCCTCCCGCTCATTTAAGCCCAGAAAAAAACTGGGATGGAAAAGTACAATATGCGGCTGCAGAATTTCACAGTATTTTAGCACCTTCTGGTGCAGCGCCAGCACTATCCGGCGTTCCTTTTCATCGGTCAGCGAAAGATCGATGTCCTTCGAAAAAGGCATATGCACAGACCAGATCGTTATGCCCGCTGCCACTGCAATTTTCCTGGCTTGCTTCACTTTCTCCAGTGTTTCCTGCTCCGTTAGCTTAAACGTTCGGTCCTTGTTCAGCAATGCGCCCATAGAAACCTCTATATAATCCACACCTGCTGATTTGGCTGCTGTCATTTTTTCTGCAGTAATGGCATTGATGCCGATAGAATAGCCAATCTTTAAACGCTTTGGCGGTATGTTGCCGATCATACCAGTCCCTAAACAGGAGCCGGCGAGGAGGTTAGCTGCAAAAAAGAGCAGTATCCATAAATAGCGCTGATGTATATTGAATTTCATAAATCAAAAATTAAAGCGGGTTACCTGGCGTAATCTTCCGGATGCGGGCATTCGAAAGATCTGCAACATAAATAATTCCATTTGCATCTGCAACAGCATCAGTAGGTTGATTGTATTTAGAGCCGGTTTTACCTCCGTCCAAATAACCAGCGGTCCCGTCGCCCCCAATGCTGACCACATCCCCGGTTGAACGCATGATCCTGACCATATGACTGGTCAGATCGGCAATATAAAAATTCCCTTTAGCATCTACAGTTATCCCGAAAGGCTCAGCAAAAGATGCTTTCAATCCATTCCCGTCAACAGATTTGCTCAGTCCGTTACCTGCAACCGTGGTTACAACTCCCGTACTTACTGTTATTTTCCTGATCCTGTTGTTTTTCCTGTCGGCCACCAGTATATTGCCCTCCGCATCAACTGCAATACCAGAAGGATTCGCAAACCGTACATTTGGCCATACCCCGTCACCATAACCGGTAGTGCCGTTACCTCCTATCGTTGTTACCAGCCCATTCGGTGCTATTTTCCTGATCGCATGGTTGTTGTTGTCTGCCACATATACATTGCCATTCAGGTCTGTTGCAATGGCAATAGGGCCATTGAAACGGGCGGCGGTCCCTACCCCATCTAAAAATCCTGCTGAACTTCCCGCAATGGTTGTCACTAAACCTGTACCAGCGGCTATTTTTCTTACCCGGTGATTGCCATTGTCTGCGACATAGATGTTATCATCCTTATCTATCCCGATCTTATAAGGGTTCCGGAATTGGGCCACATCAGCAGCACCATCAATATTCCCTGCTACGCCAGAACCGGCCACTACAGAAACCTGTCCTGAAGGGCTGATCATCTTGATCCGGTTATTTCCCCTGTCGGCTACAATAAGGTTGCCTTTGCTGTCCATAATTACTCCTTCCGGGCTCCTGAACCTGGCTTCCTCCAGGGTTCCAACGGCATCACCTGCCGCCGCACCAGCATATGTACTGTTGAGGTATTCGATGGCAATTTCACCATAGGAGAATACCGGCCCTTTAGACAACCTGCCTTTTACACTTACCGTTAAGTTACCCGTACCCCCATCTTCAGGCGCCTCTACCTGCAATAAGGTATCTGTCGCCATCACTACCCTGGCATTGATGCCCGCAAATTTCACAATGTTCTCTTCAGGGTTGGGACTGAAACGCTTCCCACGCACCGAAACAATTGTTTTTGCCGGTCCCTGGGCAGGTATGATCGATTTGATCACCGGATTTAAGGGAATGGCCTGTTCTTCTTTATTGCAAGCCGTCAATAACAGTCCAAAAACTGCAGCGATATAAAATATTCTCATCGTCATCAAGTTAAAATGTTAATCCAGGTTTTGATACACTGTAAATGAATCTATATTCAGCAAGCCGTTAAGTACAAAGGGAACATTAGAAACACCAAGTCCTAATTTATTGACCCTGAAGCGCACTGCCCCCTTAATATTTAAGTTAAAAGTGACACTTTTTGCCACCGCAGCTGCATCAGCAATATCGCTGCCCGCAGCAGTCCATGTCGCACCACCATCCTGCGAATACTCCAGTCTCCAGGTAGAGGAGGGTTCGGTTCCATACGAACCATAAGCCAGCGTAACCTTCGAGGCGCCATCAGGCAAATCGAAATTCATCTGCAATAACGCCGGAACACTCAGGTTTTTCTGCATCCTGATGCACTGGTTGCCACTCGGATCAAACCGGTCACTGTTGCGTACCGCACCAAAAACACTCTGATACAGTTTCCAGCTACCCGATTTAAGCGTAACATTATTGTCGGTAGCAGGCATGTCATAAGCAGATTTTGCAGCGGCCAGGGGCGTTTCAAAATCTTCCGGGAAGTTGGCATATGCCGTTCCGCTTGCATTGCTCACATCTGCTTCGGCCCTCATTTTAAGCAATTGCTTAGCCCCTATATTGGTGTTTTTACTGGCATTATGATACGTCGGAATACCAACAAATGTGGCATTCATCGGCAAGCTTTCCTTTGCAAAAACGGCCGTTGCCTGAGTACTCAGGTAAATGCTTCCGCCAGTACCATCGTCCAGCAGCCGCTCTCCCTCAAAGGTATCACCTGCAACAGGAACCGGCATGATACCGGCATTATTGATCCTTACCAGTGTGCTTTCATAAGTCAGAAAATTAGAAAACAGTTCGCTGGCTGCAATGGTACGTATCACGGTTTCCTTCCCCGCAGAAACCCTGGTGATCCCCGAAACATTTAATCCGCTGATCAGCAGCCTGCCGTTTTTCCGGGTAAGCGTTGCCCCACTCAATTCAATTTTAACAGAATCACCAGGTACATAAGTATCAAGGGCTGCTGATCCAAAATCCAGGGAAATCCCTGCCAGCTTATTTTTAGAGACATTCTGGATCACCAGTTCGCCAGGCTCCACATTTAAAGATGCAGCGTCTGAAATGACGATACCAGCAACCTGGTTTGCACCCATTAAGATTTCCGGTTTTAGTGCGACATCATCACCGTTATACAAACTTCTGATAAAATCTACCCCTACTATCGGGCTGATCACACCCGAAGCCGTATTTTCTTTTTCGCAGCCCGCCAGGATACCTAATCCGAGAACGACTGTCCATATTTGATATTTAATTCTTTTCATGCTGTGTATTTATTTGTTCCACCAGACTTTAACATTCAGGTCATCCCCGCCCATATTGGCCACTGCTTCTTTGTAGTTTGCACCATTCAGCGATTGTACATTGACCGGATATTTCAACCTGGACGGCATTAATCCTCCATTTTGCAGCCCCTCGCCCTTCGGCAGGATAGGAAAACCAGTTCGCCTGTATTCAAACCACTGCTGAAAATCGGTAAAGAACAAAGCATAATACTTTTGCAACAGTATCTTTTCGGTCATCTGGTAGGCATTGTTCGAAGGGTCCCATTTTGCAGTAGTAGCCGTTAAATAATCAACCGGAACGGTATAGCCCCACATTGTGATGGCAGCCTTCACCCCATTCTCGTAATAGGTTTGTGCAGATCCGGCCACAAAACCCCTTACTGCGGCTTCGGCCAGGATGAACTGCAGTTCTGCATAATTCATGATATTGCCCAGCAAAGGCTCATTTTTTAAAGCCGTAGTATACCTCGATTTAACCGCCGGCACCTGCCCTACCGGATATCCACTCCTGATGCCCTGGTAAGAATTTTCATATTTCGTGGCCCATTTTTCCAGGCGCGGATCTTCCCAGTTGTTCAGGTTATTGATAAAGAACTCACTCAGGCCACTGCCACTGTTAAAATCCAGGTCCCGGTAATTGTAAAATTCCGAAACCAGTGGCGGCGTACTCTGAAACTTCAGGATCGCCGAATCATCATTACTGGCAAAAATAGGGTAATCCGCTTTTTTGGTGTCTACGATCTCCGTGATCTTCGCTACCGCATTTACTTCGGTCTTATTGGATGCACGCATCAGCAAACGCAGGTAAAGACTGTTCCCAAATTTACGCCATTTGACCATATCCCCATTAAACAGGGGTTCCAAACCTTTTTCCTCATCGGGTATTACCGTCGCAGATTTTAAACGGGTATTGGCTTCTTCCAGCTTCTTGAACATACTTTCGTAAATACTTTGCTGGCTGTCAAATTTAGGCTGCAATATGCCCTGGTCCTTCCCCTGATTGGCCTGTGAATAGGGCACATCCCCATAAGTATCAGTAATTAAAGAACTTACCCAGACATCCATGATGAGGGCAATCCCCATATAGTTATTGCTTTTGATCACAGCAGCACCATTGTACATATCCTTAAAATTGGTGAGCTGCAGGTACCAGTTGTTCCACATGTAATCAGATTCGAGCGGACGGATCACATACCTGTGGATCTCATCTGCATCCGAATTGGTGACGTGGACCTGCATCAGCTCGTTCGTTAAGCGCATAGCCCTGTTCAGGTTACGGGTAATTACATCGTGCAGCGCAGTAGCAAACAAAGTTTCCGGAGTAGTGTTTTTAACCCCGTTCTTGCTGGTATTGATCTCTTTAAAATCCTTGGTGCAAGACACCAATGCGGTGGTAAGCAGAAATATTGCTATAATTCTTTTCATTTTTCCTCGTGCTAATCTTAAAAACTAAATGCCACATTGAGGCCAAAACTCCTTGTCGAAGGAAACTGGCCAATCTCAAATCCGCGCTGTATATCACTGCCACCCAGGGTTCCAAATTCCGGATCAAAGGCAGGCCAGCCACTGATCATGAACAGATCGCGGCCATAAACTCCGATCATAGCGCTTTGCAGTCCCAGTCTTTTCAACATTTTCGCTGGCAGCATATAATCCATCCTGGCTTCTCTCAACTTAATAAAATCGGTACTGAACACATTGGCCTCCACATTATCCCCTTTAAAATGCTCGTTATAATAAGCCGAAATATTGGTAGCGATCACGTCATTCGGACGATAAGTTCCGTCCGCATTTTGCTGTACACCATCCCCAATAATACCATTATAACGTCCCGGAAGTGTTTTTCCCAGTTTACCAGCTATAGCCAGGGCCACATGCGTATGAGAATAAGCCACTGCACCATACTGACCATCGATCAGGAACTTAAACCTGAACTGTCTGTACTTAAACTCATTACCAAAACTGGCTGTAAAATCTGGAGTTGCCCTACCTAAATACATCGTTTCCTGACTTAAAACCGGGTAACCCTGCGCATTGTACACGATCTGCCCGTCTGGGGCACGCTCATAACCCAGGCCATACAGGTCGCCCATTCTTTTACCTACCCTTGCTTCCATGGTACCACGGGGCCCACTTTGCATGATATAGGTACTGATGCTGTCTGCCAGCGAAACCACCGTATTCCTGTTGGCCGCAAATGTCCCGAACATGTTCCAGCTAAAAGATTTCTTTTTAACCGGCGTTCCGTTTACCTGCAGTTCAACCCCTTTATTTCTTACCAGACCAGAGTTTAAAATGATGCTCGACCAGCCCGATGCGCGGTCTATGGGTGTACGAAGGATCTGGTCGGTAACGTTACTGCGGTAATAGGTAAAATCTATATTCAGCCGGCTCTTAAAAAACTTCAGGTCTGCGCCCAGCTCCAGTGTTTTGGAACGTTCCGGCCTTAGGTTCGGATTGGCAATGTAAACCGGGTTGGCCGCTCCTGATGGGAATTCTGTGGGGTTATAATCATATCCCGTTAAATAAGGAATGACGCCAGAGCCCCCTACTTCTGCCAGCGACCCCCTTACTTTCAGATAGGATACCGCGGATGGCAAAGTGAAAATATCCGAGAGGATGGCACTTAAATTCACTGAAGGGTACATGAACGAGATGTTTTCCGTTGAAGTAGCCGTTGCCAGCAAACTGCTCCAGTCATTTCTCAGGGTAAAATCCAGGAACAATTTGTTTTTATAGCCAAACTGGGCTAGTCCATATAAACTGTTCACTGCATAATCTGTTCTCCGGGTAACCGGGATCACCAGGTCTTTGCTGTTGGCAAAAGTAAAGATCTGCGGATACCTCAAACGGTCGGCCCGCAGTTCAACCATTTTATAATTGTTTTTCATGGCACTTCCGCCAAAAGAGAAACTGGCATCAAAATCTGGCCTTATTTTCGGCTTATAAGAAAGCAGGAAATCACTGTTCACTTCCTGGAAAAAGATATCCTGGGTACGGAACATCCCGTCTTTAAAACGCTCGGTATCCTTAGGCCTTTGCTGCGAACGCGCCTCACCAGACCAGTCCATAGACGAGCGGACCATTAAACTCAGCGCTTTGCTAAATTCATAGGTAGCCGTAACATTACCCACCAGCTGGTTTCTTTTCGAACCGTTCAGCATTTCATAAGCCTGCAGGTATGGATTATCTACGTTACTGCTAAAAGGGCTCACCTGGGTAATCCCTTCCGATCCCGGTACCCAATAGTTCCTATACCAGTTGATGTCTGTATTAGGCACCAGTGAAATCATCGAATACATGATGGTCTGGTTATTATAGCCCGTTGAAGGCAGATTTTTACTGTATTTGTTGTTAAAGTTCAGCTTGGAAGCAATGGTCAGTTTATCACTCACCTTCTGGCTTACCGACAGCGCAATTGTATTTCTGTCATATCCTGTGTTGGGCACAATCCAGGTGTTTTTTAAATTGGTAAAATTAAGCCTCGCGTTTGTTTTGGCATTGCCCCCACTGATAGATAAACTATTGGTAAATGTTGCCGCTGTCTCAAAAAAATCTTTTCTGTTGTTTTTATAAGGCACCCATGGTGTACGCTCCATTCCTTTGGTATTGGTAGCCGGATCATACTGGTAATACTCCTGTCCGTCAAACTTCACCCCCCATGCAGCGCCCGTACTCCTGGTGCTCGCCCCGTCTTCAGATGCAAGATAAGAATACCAGGTATCCTGGCCAGCGGCCCCCTGCCCAAATTCATACTGGTAATCCGGCCACCTGTTGATGGTAGCCAGTGTGGCATTGGAATTAAAGGAAATGCCCATGCCCTTTTGCATCGGCTTGCCAGACTTGGTGGTGATGATGATCGCACCGTTTGCCCCCCTGTAACCATACAATGCAGAAGCACCAGGGCCTTTCAAAACTGTAATGTTGTCAATATCTTCAGGGTTCAGGTCGCTGATTCCGTTTCCAAAATCCACAGGCGATTCCGTGCCTAAATAAGCACCATTGCCCTCAGTGATCTTTGAGCTTACAATGACCCCATCAATCACGATCAGGGCCGAATTGTCTCCGCTTAAAGAACTCTCTCCCCGTAAAATGATCTTATTCGAACCCGCCGGTCCACCACCGGATTTGATCATGTTCAGGCCGGCTACTTTACCCGAAAGTGCCTCGGTCCAGTTATTGGACACCGCATCCATCAGGTCTTCGCCCTTTACCCTGGTAATGGCGTAACCCAATGCTTTCTCTTCCCTTTTTATACCCAAAGCCGTCACCACCACTTCATTCAAAGCCTTATTGTCTTCCTTAAGCACTACATTGATGCTGCCTCTGTTGTTCAGCGCGATCTCCTGACTCATGTATCCGGTGTAGGAGAATACCAGTATGGCATCCGGGTTTACATTTCTGAGTTCAAACTCCCCATTTCCATTGGTTATGGTAGAAATCTTCGTCCCCTTGATCAGCACGGAAGCACCCGGCAGGCTCTGCCCGCTTTCATCCTGCACTTTTCCTTTAACCGTGATGGCCGCAAAAAAGTCAGAGATCCGGTCTGCCAGGTCTTTTTCTTTCCGCCTGATCACCACAACTTTATTTTCAATCGTATAATACAGGGGCTGTCCTTCCAGGCAGATCTTCAAAGCCTCCTCAATGCTGGCGTCCTTCACCTCAATATTGATGCGTTTGGCGGCCCGCAAGGTATTGGCATCATAGAAAAAGTCGTAACCACTTTGTTTTCCAATTTCGTTGAAAACCGGCTGTAACGTGGTGTTTTTCTTACTTATGGTAATCTTCTGAGCAAAAGAGGCAGCACTGGCCTGCATCATTCCTACAAATAAGATTGCAATGCTAAGTTTCATAATCCGTAAAAATTTGTATGGGTAGCCCGGGGGTTTACATACATTTCTAGTATAAGTTTTATACATTTGGTATAGTTTGGTTAATCCATTAATGAGTTCTTCGAGTTTTTGTTAAAGCGGTTCCAGACTATCGGTCAGGAGTGTGTCCAGCACTTCTGGCCTTATTTGAAAAGAACCCTTGCAAGCCTAAGTTTTCCTGTTTTCCATATTATATTTGTCTGTAATTAATTAATGATTTGGTTATTTATCAGGCAACACAGTTACCCTGTTTCTTTCCAGTTTAAAATGCACTTTCCCTGTACGTTCCATTGTTTTCAACACCACAGATATGGGCTTGTTCCGCGAAACTATACCACCAAACTTCAATTCCATATCCAATAGGTCAGGGCTGTATACCACTTCTATATCATACCACCTCGAAATTTTCTGCATAATGGCTTGTATCCCCTCCTCGTTAAAAATGAAATACCCGTTTTTCCAGGCCAGTTCCGATTCCACATCAGCACTGCGCACTTGCAGTGAATTTCCCTGTAGCAGGGCAAGCTGTCCCGGTTTTAACAGGCGTACATTGGCATGGTCAAGCTGCCTTACCTTTACACTTCCTTCCAGCAAGGTGGTCCTGGTGGTGCCACCTTCCCGGTAAGCATTGATATTGAAATGCGTACCCAGAACCGCAACTTCCTGCCCGGCAGTTAACACCTTAAATGGTTTGCTTTTGTCGGGGCTAACCTCAAAATATGCTTCTCCTGTAAGTACAACACTGCGTTCATGACCAGAGAATACTGTTGGATACTTTAAACTGGAGGCTGCATTGAGCCAAACCTTCGTGCCGTCCGGCAAGCGGACCTGAAACTCCCCGCCTTTAGGTGTTTCAATGGTGTTAAAAAGCGGTTCAGCAGCCGAATGCTCGCCTGCCCCATAGATCAGGTCTCCTTCAGCCCCTTTACTGATCTGCACAGCACCCTGTTTTGCGATCAGGCCTTTGCCGGCATCTGTAAGCGCAATCTGCGTACCGTCAGCCAGGGTAAGTATAGCCTTAGCGCTACCAGGGGCAACATCATTTAAACCAGCTTGTCCATGAGGTAATGATCCCGGAACAGCCGGATGCTGCAGGTAGAAAAAGATGCTGCCCGAAAGCAAGACAAGGGCAACAGCCGCAGCCAAGCCCTGCCATAACCTGATGGGCTTTTCAGGTTGCGGTGCTAACCTGTCCCAAACAATGGCTAAATTTTGTTCCAGTTCTTCAGCTGTTAAATCTACATGCTCAGCAGTTTTAAACTGGTTATAATAAGTTTCTACTAAGGCAGCTTCCTCAGGACTACATTTTCCCTCAGCATATCTTTTTAATAAATCCCTAGCATTGTTATTTTCCATAATCCAATGCGCTGTTTAGCCGCGCAACAAGGTATAGACGGGCAGGCAGTGCCCAGGGCGTAAATAAAAAAAATATTTTTTAACTGAACAGGAACAGCAGCAGGCTCAACAGCGTTCCGAACTTGACCCTAAGGATCTTCAGTGCATTATTGACGTGTTTTTTAACCGTCTTTTCAGACAAGGTCAGTTTAAACGCAATTTCCCGGTGCGAATGGTGGTGTTTGCGGCTCAGCTCAAAAACCTCCCGCATTTTTGCAGGCAGCGATTGTACTTCATCTTCAATCAGCCGGCTCAGTTCCTTCTCCCTGAGCAGATGGTCTGTAGCCGCTTCCCGGCCATCAATAAACTGCTGGAAGCCGGAAATATAGGCAGACTCCACCTTCTGATGTGCAATAAAATCAATCACCCGGTTTCTTACCGCAGTATACAGGTAATTGGAAAGGTTCGTTTTAAACACCAGTGTTTTTCGCCGGTCCCATAAGGTCGCAAAAAGCTCATGGATGATGTCGTTCACTTCTTCTGCATTTTTCAATCTGTGATGGGCATGAATGTACAGCACACCTTTATACCGGTTATAAATCTCGGTATAAGCAAGCGTATCGCCCTCATTTAACAAGGCCGCCAGTTCAACGTCGCTCAGTTTACTATAATCCGTCATTAAAAGACCCAAAATTGAAACAAATTCAGATCGTCAATTATAGCAGTTTTTTTTCAATTTAAGCGTGATAATATATTATTGTAATGTTAAGCCTGTCATCTGCACTTCCCATATTTCCCTGACCTGTCCGTTTGCAGCAAATATTTAATGGAAAAACAGAAACGCGCTTGCTGTTGTTTAATTTTTATTAACTACATTTAAACAAAACCTACCTCAAGTGATGTTTATACCAACATCTGGAGGCCCGGTTTAAATAAAATCAAAAAAATGGAAACGATTGTTGTGCAGGATACCGATAGCGCCATCCTTGATGTGCTCACCCAGGCTTTAGAGATGGAAGGCTTTGAAGTTTTTCCGCTGCGCGAGTGTGATGAAGATTTTTTAACGGTTATGGACCGGGTACGACCACATGTGGTTATGCTGGACTACAAATTGGCCGGAGAGGCCTGCATCAAAATTTGCCGGCAGATTAAGGAGAAATACCCCCAGGTACCTGTACTGGCTTTGAGCTGTAACCACAATATCCACAACGAATATGACCTGAATGGATTTGACGGTTACATCAAAAAGCCTTTTGACCTGGATCTTTTGTACAATGTACTAAGAAAACACATCGTAAAACCAGGCAGCTAACCTGCAGCTGGCCTTAAAGGCCGCTTTCTTTTAAGAATTGGTTTTGAAGGATATTTACGATGCCTCAGGTTATTAAATACCAGGGCCACCATAAAGAGGATCAGTACACCGGACAGTACCGGTGATAAAACATACATATACCCCATAGCCTTGATCTTTGCGCCGCCGGTTACAGCAATGAGTGCCGTAGCCCCACCCGGAGGATGCAGGGTTTTGGTGATCTGCATCGCTACAATGGAGAGGGAAACTGCCAGGGCACAGGCCAGCCAAAGCTCAGCCGAAAAAAGCTTAAAAATGCTGACCCCGATAATGGCGCAGATGACATGCCCCCCGATCAGGTTACGTGGCTGGGCAAGCGGGCTGTTGATCAGCCCATACACCAATACAGAAGAAGCGCCGAATGAGCCGATGAGGAATAAATTGTCATTGGCTACCAGGTATTGACTGTTCAGCAATCCGATTAAACCTATACCTGCAAAGGAGCCAATAAAAGTAAGCACATGTTCTTTGGCGTCAATTAAAGTTTCACGGTACAATATATACCGCGCTTTACGGTATTGTTTTTTAATGATTCTTTGCGGCATCTCGTTTTTAATATTCGCCGCAAAAGTAATACAATATCTACTTAATTACCAGTCATTATTAAATAACCCCACACCTGATGCACAGCTGCTGCACAGCTTCTCCACAAAACAGGTTCTTTTTGTGGAGAAGCTGTGTTTTTTGTGGGGCTGATGTGTGCACTTACCAATTATTACCTATTATGCCCTACTATGTCCTTTTTTAAATATGCACTTCCCGGTAAATTTGCTGAACAATCATTCATTTAAAAAACAGGACATATGGCCAGATACAAGAACGGAATATTAGGTACCTTTTCGGGCAGGGTGGGAACAGTTGATTAAACACTTGAAATAAATTTTCAACCTTACACAATATTATACCCAATACGGCGTCTATATATTTGAGAGCGTTAATTTAGATGAGCGGGAATGTATCGGTATGATCATTCCCGCTTCTTTTTTATCGCTGCTTGTAATTCCGGATGACAAAGCATTTTATATATTATGCTAATACTGGTTTTTCCGCTTTCCCAGTGGTAATCAATTCGTAAAGGCTTTTCTGGATAAGCTTTCCCCAAACATTGGAACAGTCGTTGTAACATTCTACTTCAGGATGCAGGCCGATGTGGCTAAACTGTAACTTTGTTTTATCCCCTTGTTCACTGATCTCAAAAATCATTTTTGTGCCAGTCCACTCCTGCTTATCCTCAATGAAGTTCAGCTGGCTTTCGGTAACCAGCCAAACCACTCGCTGATTAGGAACGAGTTCGACAACCTTTTGCTTTGAATAATGGAACTCCTTGTAACGATATGTGAATTCATCGCCAAGTTCTGTGGTATTACCTTCGAATTCTCCTGACCACCAGTCACGGGGTTTATTTACAGCTTCAAAAACCTGTTCTGGCGTTTGATCTACCAGAATGGTAGTTGTAAAATTTGTAGTTGCCATAATTTATCTATTTTAATTTTTAATGCTTGATTTTCCATTTATCAGCAAGTTCAGCATTAAAGCCATCCTTGTCTTTGGGATTGGGCATACCTTTACCAGTGGTAATAAGACTGTAGAGACTATTTTTGATGTAATTTCCCCAGGCGTCATTGCATACTTTGTAGCATTCATATTCCGGTACCAGGCCTTCATGAGTAAATTTCACTTTAGTTTTTCCACCTTCAGCAACTATTTCAAAAATGAGTTTTGTTCCTATCCATTCGCTTTTGTCCGTGGTAAAACTGAACTGGTTATCCAATACCTGGTAAACGAGTTTTTTATCCGCAAGGGATTCAATGAGCTTCATTTTACAGATATGAACGTCTTTGTAATGGTAAACAAATACGCCATTAAGCTGATCTGTTGGTCCTTCGATTTCTTCTGACCACCAGCTTCTGAAATTTTTAATGGCATCATAAGCGATCTCCGGGCTTTGGTCCACCACGATGGTAGCCGTGTAACTTTGGTTTTCCATAATTAACTGTTTTAAGTTATTACAAATTTAAAGTCAAATGAAGTACCATCGTATAGGGCAAAATGGACATTATGATGGGTTGATTTGGACATTCCCGCTTCTTTTTTTGCTTATTTTAAAAACAACTGGATCCTTTTGAGGAGGTACTGATAATGAGCTGAAACTTCTCCCTTTGCAGCAGGAATTCTTTTTTCTACAATAGCCTTAACGTTTTTGATTTCAGCAAGCGCCAGGCTTTCAATTTTGAATTGCTTGTCATTGACCGCCATACTCATGAACTGGAAATAAAGATCCTTAGCAGAGGGCAGGATCAGATCATCCAGGTCAAAACAATTGGCACCATCAGTATCAGTAACGGTCGATGCATTTTCGGCCAGGGCTTTTGTGGCCGCAGCAGTTTTGTTCAAACTGGAAATGCCCATCAGCCTGTCCAGATAGGTAGCCTGCAGCAGCTGGTCGTAATAATTTGGTGCCGCCCGCTCTGCACTGAACAAATCGTTGCGGATATTGTTGAGCAGATCTGTTGCATTGTAAGCCTTAGCACCTTGTTGCAGCCCGTTATCCGCCAAGAAAGCCAGCTTACCATTGTTCAGCAGCTCTACCTGGAAA
Source organism: Pedobacter heparinus (assembly GCF_032678725.1). GTDB lineage: Bacteria > Bacteroidota > Bacteroidia > Sphingobacteriales > Sphingobacteriaceae > Pedobacter > Pedobacter heparinus_A. The sequence goes on along the minus strand of NZ_JAVTSC010000018.1, from coordinate 63,510 downwards.
CTCTTTTTAAACAACCGTTCGATATAACTGCTTACAGGCACCTCCCGCTTGGCGCCGCCTGCTTTATCGTAGATGACCATGTCTTTGGGCAGGCTTTCCAGCAGCAGTGGCAAGTTGTGATATTGTTCGAGCATAAAGGCCACGGCGGCCTGGCTTTCTTTTTTTGAAGTATACTGGTAAGGCAATTGTTTTTGCCCCTGCACGGTATAATTTTGATAAACGCCTCCGACAGCAGTTCCTACATGCCCCAGGTATCTTTCGTACTGCCTAAGCACAGCCAGATAGGCGTCTTCCAGCGCGTCGTATTTTGCACCCGGTGTTGTCATCCATTGCTTCATATGCTGTAGGATGTAACGGATATTTTTTACGCCGTATCTGCTTGCTTTTACCACATCATCGCCAAGGCTTTCCCTTTGGGAAGAAGGATCAGCACTATTCAGGTCTCCTTCGGCAAAACGATAGCGCGGGTCATCCTGGTGTTTAGCGATCCAGCCGTTCAGTGTTTTCAGTTCTGCATTTGAAGTTTGTGCTTCGGCAATTGGCCTATAGCCCCAGTTAATGGCGTATTGGTCGTATACGCCCAATAAGGGAGGGGTTAGTTTTACACCTTTATCTTCGGGCTGCGCCACATAGTTATTGCGGGCATAATCCATAATGGAAGGTGTGGTGCCGTATTTTTGGGTAAAACTGGCAGAGCGCAAAGAATCGACCGGAAAGGCATAGGATGCGCCCATGTTGTGTCTCAGTCCAAGTGCATGCCCCACTTCATGCGCAGCCACATAGCGGATGGCCTCGCCCATGGCTTCGTCGGATAATTTACCTGAGCGTACTAAAGGGTCGTTGGCGGCAGTTTGTGCAAAGCGCCATTGGGTAAGCAATTGCAGGATGTTGTGGTAAATGATCACATCAGATTCCAGGATCTCTCCAGAACGGGGATCGATCACGGAAGGGCCTTTGGCATTCGGTATGGCCGAAGCAGTATAACGGATCACCGAATAACGGATATCTTCGGCGTTAAATAAGGGATCATTTAGCGGTACATCTTTGGCGATGATGGCATTTTTAAAACCTGCAGCTTCAAAAGCCGGTTTCCAGTCTTCTACGCCTTTGCGGATGTACTCCTTCCATTTTGCCGGAGTAGATGAATCGAGGTAAAATACAATCGGGTTTTTGGGTTCTGCCAATTGGCCCTGTGCCATTTTAGCTTTATCCTCTTCTTTAGGTTCCAATCGCCAGCGGCTGATGAAAGCATTATCCTTAACCGGCTCACTTTCGTTAAAATCGCTGAAAGATTTAATGAAATAGCCGACCCTGTCGTCGGCATACCTGCCCATCATGGGTTTTTCGGGCAGCAATACCATAGAACGGTTAAGGAGCATGGTATATACATCCTCGGCATTGGTAAAGGTGATCATGCTGCGCACTTCAATATTTTTCTCAAAACTTTGTACGGAAGCAATATAAGAGCGGTCTGTTTCTACCTTATATTTTTTATCGGGCACACCCATTAACTTTTGAATCGGGTTTTGTGCAAAGGGGCTAATCTCTTTTACATCGGCCAGGAACAACTGCTGCACATCGATAATGGCATTTTTGCCCTGCTTACCCCTGGCCTTTACCGGAAAGGACATAATTATGGGATCGAGCGTTTGCAGGTTTACTGCATTGCGGAAGGCGCTGTCGGCACCGGAAAAGCGGATGGCCAGGCGCGAGGTTACTTTGCGCAGAAAGATGAACCGCCCATCGGGCGATTTGTCCCATTGCAGCATCATTCCGGGCTGGGCCCTTTCGCCCGCGACCATATTTTCGAAATCGCTGCTGCTCATAGAGATCCGGGTGGCCACCATCAACATGTCTCTTTTTAACAGGCTGTCGGGGATTTCAAAAAAATAAGTGTTTTGTGCGCGATGGCTTACAAAGAGCCCGGTATCGGAGGTTACACCATCCTTAAAAAAGGCCTGGAAAGATTTAATGGCATCTGCCGGGGCTTTGATTATTGTTGCAGTATCAGTTTTCTTCTTGCGGGATTGGGCCTTTGTTTCCTGAAGGGCAAAACATAGCAGCGCGGAAAGCAGTAAAAAGGTTCTGTTCATCTTTGTGTGTTAGGTTGGTAAAAAGGGAGTCTGGAACAGGTACGGTTTACACTGTCCAGCACTCCCTATAATTGATGTTTATTATTCGTAGCCTGGGTTTTGAGGGCCGAATAAGTTATTGGATAGGGTCTCTGTTTCAGGAATAGGTAGAATGTACTGGTTTACATTGGTTACCGAGGGCTTGATGGTTTTGATCTTGTCAAAACGGACGTGGGCGAACCAGTCGCTTCCATTTTCAAAGCAAAGCTCTTTGATGATCTCGGCATGGATCTCATCGAGCAATGCAGCTTTGGTAGTGGCCAAAGAAAGCTGCGGGGTACCAAAGGCCCTTGAACGTACGGCTTGTAAAGGGAGCTTGGCATCAGCTAAGGTTGCATCAGTTCTTGCCAAACCTTCAGCCTTGATCAGGTACATTTCGGCCATCCTGATAAAATACGTCGGCGAAAAGAATGTTTCATTGTTCACTTTTAACACCCTGTTGGTGCTGGCATTGAAAGACAATGCTGCTCTCGGATCGCCGGTCATAAAGGTTTTAAGCCATGCACTTACGCTTATTGCGCCATTCGGATAAGTAAACTTTTTACGATCAGCTACAAATGTATTGGCATCGGTAGCCCTCATAAAGATCATTTCTGTAGAACTAAAACCGGTAGAGAAAACCGCGGCAAAAGTTGGGCTTAAGCTACGCTTTCCATCGGCAATCACCTCATCTGCCAACTTAGCTGCATCGGCATATTCTCCTTTATAAAGCTTTACTCTTGCTTTAAGGGCCTTTGCTGAAGTTTTAGAAATATAAATGGCTTTGGTAAAGTCAGGCGCTTTATCGATCGCATAATCCAGATCACTTAAAATTTGGCTATAGCTTTCCGCAACTGTACTCCTTTTAATATGCCTTGTAGTAAAATCTACTGTTTCGTTTCTTACAATGATACCATACGGACTGTTCACATTGTAATACTGACCAAAATACCGTAATGCATCGAACATAGCCGTTGCCCTCAGGCCCCTGGCCTGGGCAATCATTTGCTCCTTTTCGGTTTCAGTGAGTTCGCCTGCTGGCAAACCGTTAATAAGCTGAATAACCCAATTGGTTTGATTAATTACCTTGTAAAACGCCACCCACAGGTTATTCAAATTGGGTACTGCGGGGGTCAAAGCATTGTTCTGATATTGAATATCGGGCGCTGTAACCCTGGTCATGGTACCACCAAGTGCAGCAGGTACAATTTCTGTATGCAGGTAATAATATTGGTTGTGCAACAAGGCGTAGGCCCCGTTTAAAAGATTGCGCGCACCTTCTTTGTTATTGGCAACATTATCTGGTGTCAGGTTATTTGGAGGAGTTACGTCCAGTACGTCTGTTAATTTGCTACAGCTGCTAAAGAGTATGGCGAGCAAAGCTATGGTAAATATTTTTTTCATTTTAATCTCTTTTATATGTTAAAAACCTACCCTCAATCCCAGTGTATAAACCTTTGCTATAGGAAAACGGCTGCTGTCCAGGCCTGCACTCAAATCATTGTTAAAGAGGTTTGTTGTTTCAGGATCAGCACCTGGATATTTGGTAAAAGTGAGCAGATTGGTAGCCGAAAAGTTTAATTCTACTTGTTTTAAAAATCCTGTTTGCTGTAATACTTTTTCAGGGATGATATAGTTCAGACTAATGTTCTTTAACCGGAGGTAGGAGCCATCGTATACATAAAAACTGGAGATAAAATTATTGGAATTGGGATCACCGTATACCGCACGCGGTATGTTGGATGGCTTTTCTGGTGTCCAGCGGTTTAACGCAATATCCATTTTATTTTCTCCGGCAACTATGCTGCCGTAATTGACATTGGTAGCCAGCGTACTCCACCTCAAATCATTCCCTGCAGAATAGGTAAACAAGGCCGTTAAACTTAAGCCTTTATACTGGAAGGTATTGGTAAAACCACCATAAAATTTGGGCATTGCATTACCTATTACCGTTTGATCCAGGGAAGTTACCTTTCCATCGCCATTGAGGTCTTTAAATTTAATATCGCCTGGTCTTGTACCTGCAAACTGATAGATCCCATCTGCAGCGCCAGCATTTAAGGCATCCAGCTCTGCCTGGTTTTGAATGATCCCTTCAGAAATTCTTCCATAAATTAATCCAAGAGGTTCACCAATACGCAGCTCATATCCAGAGCCAGGTGGAGAAATGTTACCAGTGGTCGGGTTCAGAAAATCACTGTTTAAGGAAACCAGCTTGTTCTGGTTGCGCGCAACATTTATAGCAAGGTTCCAACGGAAGTCTGTTGATTTCAAAATATCGCCATCCAGGCTCAGTTCAAGCCCTTTGTTCTGTGTTCGCCCCAAATTGCTGATGGCCACAGGGAATCCTGCATTTCCGGGCAGGGCCATTTGGTACAACAGGTCTTTGGTGTTCTTCACATAATAATCTACTGTACCATTTAGGCGGCCTTTAAATAAGCTGAAATCAACACCAATATCGGTTTGCGTTGTTAACTCCCACTTAAGCCTGTTGTTACCCAATTGACTTTGTATAACGGCAGGATTTCCACCATACTGATCGGCTTCGAAAAGCGTTCTCCACTGGTATGGGCCAAAGTTTTGCTGACCGGTTAATCCAGTACTGGCACGTATTTTTAATTCATCGATAAATTTAACATCTTTTAAAAAGGTTTCTTCAGAAAGCCTCCATGCAGCAGAAGCGGTAGGGAAAAATGCCCATTTGTTCTCGACAGCAAATTTTGAAGACCCATCTGTACGGGCAGAAAGTCCTAAAATATATTTGCTTTTATAGCTGTAGTTTAAACGGCCAAAAAAGGAAACCAGACCGCTTTGCGTTTTACTACTCTGGATGATAAAATTGCTGCTGGCACTGGAAAGATTGTTCAGGATATCGTCCTGTGGAAAGCCCATTCCAGAGGCGGTTAGAAATTCTGTATCGTCGCCCTGCCATGAAGCACCCAGAACCCCATCAAGCGTATGCACATTGCCAAACAGATGGCTATAAGAAAGGGTATTTTCCCATAGATGAGATACCAACTGGTTGGTTCCATGCTGAGCAAAGCCCGACCCATCGCCGGTGGCCCTGCCCCATCCGCCTTTTACAGTCTGGCTTGGATAAAATGTTTTTAAATTCCCGTTGTTGTAATTAATTGAAAGTACAGAACGCAATTTAAAATCCCTGGCAATGGTGGCCTCTCCATAAGCCGACGCGAGAAGTTGATTGGTGGTATTTATATTACTGACCTTTGATAAGGCTACAGGGTTTTCCTGGGCATAAGCGTCAGAAAAAGTGAAAGTCCCGTCTGCATTATAAACAGGGATGTCTGGCCTGAATGTATAAATTCTTGATAGCAACGAAGGATCTGGTGATACCTGTCTTGATGATGATAAATTGATTGAAGTACCGAGCGTAATTGTACGAGATGCCACAAAATCAAGATTTGTCATCAGGTTATAGCGTTTAAAACCTGAATTATTAAAAGTACCATCCTGATTTGTTGTACCTATACTGGCGTAGTAATTGGCTTTCTCGGTTGCACCGCTGGCCGAAACATTTACGCTTCTTGAAAGCGGATTGTTGGGGCTCACTTCTTTCTCCCAATCTGTATCTGCATCCCTGAAATAGGTGCCATTTTTAATTTGCTGCACCTGTACTGCAGTTGAGGTAGAATTATTGGCTGCTTCCGTCCAAAGTTCCCTGAACTGCGCTGCATTCAATATATTTTGCGTTTGTGCCTGTTGTAGGCTTACGTTAGAGTTAAAGCTATATGTAGGCCCTTTTTTAATGCTGCCTTTTTTGGTGGTAATGATAACAACGCCATTGGCCGCCCTTGAACCATAAATAGCTGTAGCAGAAGCATCTTTAAGAACAGTCATGCTTTCTATATCGGAGGGGTTGATGTTGTTGAGCGGACTGCTTAAACCCTGTTTGATCAGGTCATTGTTGATCACATTACCATTTACCGGAATGTTGCCTTCTGCCACAACCGGAATACCATCTACAATATATAAGGGCTGGTTAGATCCCAGCAAAGAAGAGGTGCCCCTGATTCTTACCCTCGTGGCCCCGCCCGGCTGTCCGCTTTCCTGCATCACCATTACACCGGCAGCCCTGCCCTGTAAGGCTTGCTCCAGGTTTATGGTAGATGGAAGATCTTTAATAGATTCGCCAGAAACGGCTACCAATGAACCTGTTACCTGTGCTTTCTTTTGACTGCCATAAGCAACAATCACCGTTTCTTCCAACTGGTTGGTACTTTCTTTCAGCGTTACATTAATGGTGGTTTTATTGCCCACCTTAATTTCCTGTGGGCCAAAACCAATGAAGGTAAATACCAGTTCAGCATTTTCATCGGGCACCGTAATGGAATAATTACCCGCAGCATTGGTATAAGCAATAGTGGATGTTCCTTTTAACTGCACCGTAACGCCGGGAAGGCCTGCACCCTTTTCATCGGTTACTTTTCCGCTGATGTTAACGGCCTTAAAATAATCGCTGATGCGATTTAATAAGGACGTTTCTTTCTGGTATACCACAACGGTTTTGTTCCTGATGGTATAGGTAAGATCCTGCCCTTCAAATACTTTTTTTAAGGCATCGCTGAACTGGGCATTTTTAAGTTCAACGGTGATGGGTTTTGCACTTTGAAGCAGGGTATGTCCGTAAATAAAGTCGTAGCCGCTTTGTGCACCCAGTTTTTCCAGCACCCCGCTAAGACTGCTGTTTTTTTCACTTAAGGTTACTCTTTGTGCATAGGTACCGGCCTGAACCTGGAAAACCACAGCAATAAGCAATAGGACAGCTAATCTCATAACCCTTAAAAGTTTAGGCATGCAGCCCTTAAGTCTGCATAAAATCAGTAAGTAAATTTTGTACATTTGATAAGTTTGGTTGTTGTTGATGAATTGTTTAGACGCAATAGTTAAATGATAAACCGAACATTGGTCAGGTTCCGATGGCCGTCGGAATCTGGCTTTTTTTTGTAAGGACTACCGGTTATTTATTCTGATGAAACGATAATCCTCCTTCCTTCTATTTCAAAGTGGACCAATCGGGTTAATTGTAAAACTTCTAAAATTTCGGAAACATTGCGGGAGCGGGATACCTGTCCGCCGAAACCTTCTTTTGATATTTTGCCTTTGTATTCGATATCTACATCGTACCAGCGCGCTACTTTACGCATCAGGCTTTCGATGTTTTCGTTGCTGAATCTGAACTTGCCATTTTTCCAGGCGACAGCTTCCTCTACATCCGCTGGCTGAACTTTGAGGCGTCCGTTACTGAATTCCGCTTGTTGGCCGGGTTTGAGTGTTGCAATTTTAAATATAGCTTTCGAAGCCTGTTGCCGCTCTACAACACTTGATACGTCTACACTACCTTCCAATAGTGTTGTTTTCGTGCTCCCTTCGTCAGCATAGCTGTTGACATTAAAATGTGTACCATAAACAAATACGGTCTGCTTGTCAGCCACTACCATAAAAGGCATTTTTTTTCTTCCATCTTTACTTTCCGGCCCTTTACTGATCTGCAGCTTAGCTACTTCAAAATAGCCTTCTCCTTTAAGTCTCACCAATCTCCGGTTACCGGTAAAAACAGTAGGAAAAGTTAAAGAAGACTGGGCATTTAACCAGACTTTGGTCCCATCTGGAAGGTTAACCTGATATTGACCGCCTCTGGGTGTGCTGATGGTGTTGTGAGTTATTTCGCCGGAAGGATTGCCTTTAACCGTGTAAATGAGCTGACCATGGGCAGTTTTACTGATGCTGGCACCCGCTTGTTTCGCGATCTCTCCATTGGCCTGATCATCCAAAGCAATCTGGGTTCCATCTGCCAGGGTGAGCGTAGCTTTATTCCCACCGGGCTTGATGTCATGTGCCCTTAGTTTTGCCATTGAAGCTTCATGGCTGTATGTATTCTTATAAACGTAAATTCCTACAGAAAACACTAAAATGAGGGAAGCGGCTATGGCCAGCCACCTGAAATCAGTCAGTTTTTTTGGCCTGGTGGATACAGGCAGTTCCGCTTTTAGCGGGATAGCTGCTTTTATGCGGTTCCAGATCAGCTGTTCTTCCTGCAAGGGTTCGGCCGGGCCTTCCGGCATGTTATGCCGGGCTGCTTCAGCAGTATACCAACGGTTTACCAGGGTAGTTTCCTGTTCCGTGGCGGTTCCCGCTTTGTATTTGCCGAGTAGTTGATGTACATCCTGCTCCATATTCCCTTAGTATTGTGGTGTTTATTATATAAACGAATGAGGAGAACAGAAGTAGTAGAAAAAAATAAAATAAATTTTATCTGCTTAAAAAATAGTACAGTAATGGCCAGCCTGTAAAACCATTTAACTTGGGTTTAATGAGCTTTATGGCATTGTTGACCTGCTTTTTTACCGTTTTATCTGAGATATCCAGCGCTTCGGCAATTTCTTTATAGGTTTTATGTTCTTTAACACGCATCTGGAAAATCACTTTCATTTTACCGGGCAGCTGGCTGATCTCATGGTCAAGGGCCTGCATCATTTCTCTTTCTGCCAGGTCTTCCAGTGTTTTATTGTGGTGCTCTTCCATATACAAGGCTAAAGATTCCAGGTGGCCGGTCCTGATCTTTTTTTGTGCGATCAGGTCGAGCACTTTATTTCTCACAATGGTATACAGGTAGCCGGAAAGGTTGATGCTTGAAGTAATGGTCTGGCAGCGGCTCCATAAGGTGGTAAAAAGTTCCTGTACCACATCCCTGGCATCTTCTTCATTCTGCAGCATTTTAAGGGCATGCATATACATGAGGGTCCAGTAGCGCTGGTAAATTTCGGCAAATGCCAGTTCATCACTTTTTCTGACCAGGTCGGTCAGTTCGCTATCATTGAGTTTGTGATACTCAAGCATACATTGTTAATCCCCCACACGAAGATACGAATTTTATAAATAGCGCCGGGTTGGCTGTAGGATTTGACAATTAGAAAAAAATTCAGCCCTACACAATAATCTGTTTAATATAACGTCTATATATCTGAGAGCGTTAATTTAGATTAAGCGGGAATGTATCGGTATGATCATTCCCGCTTCTTTTTTGTAGATACGATCTGTCATCATACACCAGATGATTTCTGAATCTTTTATATTATAGCGGAGCTGTACCGTTTCTGAATACTTTTGCATTTCTCCATTTTACAACGGCCTGTCCGGTTTTCATTGTCCCATAATTGCCGTATTTCATATAATTGGTTACGGCTTCGTTATCAACCAGTTCTGCTTTTTTCACCCCGTTAATGTAAATGATAATCTTTGCACCCTTATCTTCCTGTAAATGGATCACGTTTACCCGGACCTCTTTATTGTAAATATCGGTCACCAGGGTTTGGCTAAGTCCTCTTAGCGATCCGCCGGAAGCAGTATAACCTCTGATCATCATCTGGGTGGCGCCTTCAGCGCTTCCAAATATCTGCATTACGCATTCATCATTTAAAGGGGAATAAATCGTAAGATAGCCCTGGAACTGTCGGCTCCCCGTTGAATAATCATCGTGTATCCTGATTTCTGACCGGTTAGACTGTGTAGTTAAAATCCGGAAGGTTTCATCTCCGGTAGCACTTTGATAATTATAGTCGGCACAGATCGGGTTGCCAACAGACTTAGAAGCTGACCAGTTAAATATCTGCAAACCAGCTGCATCATCAAGGTGGATTTTACGTAAAGGTGAATACTCTACCCATCCACTCCCCAGCGGAGCGTCTGTTGCCGTTCCGCCTCCGGGCTGCGCCGGATTGGCTTCAACAGGTTCGTAAGCAGTATAAAAGGTATCTATTGCGCCTATGGGCCTATACAAGGTGCGGTATTCAAACACCGCTGCTTTTTTAAAATTAGTTAATGTAGTAGTACTTGCAAATGGAGCTACAGTTAAATCCTGTGCCACACTTGCAGCATTTATGTATTTTATTTCAGTACCAATTACATTTACTCCGGCACTGTTCCATGAAATGGCAACAGTGCCTTCAGTTTCATTAAATACAGTGCTCTTAATTTCCCTGTTGCTCAAGCCCTCTTCGTAAGTTTCTCCCAGTACCTTCCCTTTCACGGGCATTTTATCAGAAACATCTCCCTTGCTGTTATAGGCATATACTGTAAAATCGTACGTTCCTTCTTCTAAATTACTTATTACTACCTCCATCTGGTTTTTACCAGGCGTTACAGCCATTTCTGTAGATTCTTTTTCACCGTTCCAATAAACACGGCATTTCTGGATATCGGCATTTCCCGGCAAGGTCCAGCTCAGTTTTATCCTGGTTTTACCTGTATAACTGTTTAGGTTACTTACTTTTGCCGGCTTGTCCTCCTCCTCACTGGCCGGATTGGCTTTTTTCTTACAGGCAGTGCCAAGTGAGCAAATTACAGCTATTGGCAATACTAACTTTAAATAGATTGTTTTCATCATAAAGGTTATTTGGTTAAATTACAATTGCAATGCTGCCTGGACAGCGGATGATTAAATATTGAAGTCGGGTCATTGATGAAGCGTTTTAAAATATTCTGAATTTATATTAATACGTATGGAAAGCGAAAAGGCCCTGCTCTGAAAATCTTTTTTTAAAACATATTTCAGTTGTCATTTTATAGCTATTAATGCGAGCGCATGAAATATTTAATTTGGAATAGATAGTTGAGTCTCTTGACAAAGAGCGCAAGTTTCGGGTTTTATACCTTTCTTTATGGTGGTAATTTTGTTGAATAGATTTCAAATCATGGAAAACAATAAAATTGATTACAACAGAATTGCAGCGGCTATTGATTACTTAAAGCTGAATTTCAAAGCGCAGCCTTCCCTGGAAGCGATTGCTGAACAAGTACACCTGAGTCCTTTTCATTTTCAAAGAATGTTTAAGGACTGGGCCGGGGTAAGCCCTAAAAAGTTTCTGCAGTATTTGAGTGTGGAATATGCCAAGGGGATTTTAAAAGATAAACAGGCTACTTTGTTTGATGCGGCTTATGAAACAGGCTTATCCGGCACCAGCCGTCTGCATGATCTTTTCATCAATATTGAAGGCATGACACCGGGTGAGTTTAAAAACGGTGGGGCGCAGCTCCAGATCAATTACAGTTTTGCCGAAAGCCCTTTTGGATCACTCCTTGTAGCCTCAACAACTAAAGGCATCTGTTACATGGCCTTTGCTGAGGATGAAACCCAGGCCGTTGAAGAACTGAAAAAGAACTTCCCCAATGCAGCATACCGGCAGTTATTGGATATGATCCAGCAAAACGCCCTCTATATTTTTACGCAGGACTGGCACCGGCTTTCGGAGATCAAGCTGCATTTAAAAGGAACGCCTTTTCAGCTTAAGGTTTGGGAAACCCTGATTAAAATACCTATGGGAAAACTGACCACCTATGGCGCCATTGCCGGCAGCATGAACAATGCAAAAGCCAGCAGGGCAGTTGGAACAGCGGTTGGAGACAATCCTGTGGCTTTTTTAATTCCCTGCCACCGGGTGATCAGATCAACCGGGGAAATTGGGGAATACCATTGGGGCAGTACCAGAAAAACAGCAATGATTGGCTGGGAAGCAGCAAAAAACAAAACAGCAGAATAATTTGTTCTAAGTGTTAACAAAATACGGTTATGAAATTATCATCAATGGTCATCAGCGTGGCTGCCCTATCGGTCCTGGCATCCTGTAACAATGAAAATACAAATAAACAGGCAAACGACAGTGCTTCAAAAGTTATAGCGGTAGACACCACATTTACGGCAACTCATCCTAAAGCGCACAGTAACGATTGTTATGTTTACATTAAAAACAGGGATACCGCATCGCTTAAGCTGAACATAGACGGTGAAGAGCTGACCGGTGAGTTGAATTATAATTTATTTGAAAAGGACAGCAACAAGGGTAAAATTGCCGGCGAAATGAAAGGTGATACGATTATTGCCGAATATACCTTTGATTCGGAAGGCATGCGGTCGGTAAGAGAAGTGGTTTTTGTTAAAAAAGACGATGGCAACATTTACGAAGGTACGGGCGAGGTGATGGAAAAAGGTGGTAAAATGATTTTTAAGGACCGCTCGGCCTTAAAATTTAGTCCTACCCTGGTATTTACCAAAACAGATTGCAAATAGCCTTTTAAGGGGCTATTTTTATATAAGCTGGCTTGATGACAGACCCCATCCCGCCATTCATATCGCTCCCTTCTATCACAATGGTATAGCTGGCCGGCAGATCGGCGGCATAAAAGGAAATGGTGGCTTCTCCTTTTTCATTGGTAATGATATTGGGTTCCCAATGAATCGTAGAACGGATATCGGTTCCGGAGATCTCCTTGTTGAGGTATTTAGGGCTATAGAATTTTTGGGGCAGTGAAAATGCAAGTGGCTTGTACAAATAGGTTCCGGGCGTTTGTTTCATCGCAGGCCCCTTGCCACTCCTTGTGGTAATTTCTATGTAGGTGTAATCTATGCCCGAAGAACCTCCGACCCCGGTTAGTCCACTTCTTCCGTTAAACGAGGTTTCGGCTGAACTTAAAAATTTATTGTTGTATTTTACGTTATAACTTGCATTGTACATCACTTCTATCCCTTTTACATCTTCGGCTTTAAAATTGTCCAGGCCTGTTTTGATATGCTGGTACCGCTCCTGAAGGCCCTCTGCGGAATCATCAGTATCTGCCATTAGCTGCCAGTATTCATAGGTCTGGTCCAGGTCTATGCCATCCATGATCACTTTGACCAGCTGGTTTTTCAGCATCAGCCCGAACTTTCTCCTTTTAGATGGCGGAAATACATAACTGCCAACCGACAAACCAGGTATACGTGCCATTAAGAGCTCGTATAGCGGCCTCTTGCCTTCTTTCAACAGATCCTGTTCTGTCAATACCTGGTCGGCCTCACCTGAACCGTTGAGGTTGTACGAACCCTTAACCAGCTTTTTTGCTGCTATGTTCACTTCATTTAACAGGGTACCACTGGATTTATCCTGTTGTTGTTTTAATGCGATGGCTTTTTCAACTTTTTGCAGGAATGCCGTGTCTTTTAGTACAGCTGTTGTTGAATAATTTACGGTCAATGGGCTGAATACCGGAGGCACCCATTCATCTACTTCCAGGTTAGCAAAGAAATTTTTACCCTTTTTATTGGTGGCCTGGATTTTATAAACTGCGGTATCTGCAATGGGCAGGTTTTTGAAAACAAAGCGCCCGTCTGGACCGGCAACAGTATCCATAAACAGCAGTGGCTTTTTTACAAACAAGCTCAGCTTTGCTTCGCCCATCCCGGAGAAAGCAGAACTTACCCTCCCAGTGATCATAAATTCCGGCTCGGCCTTATACTTCGGTTCTTTGCTGTTTAACGCTTCATTCCAGTGATAACCCAGCCAGCCGTAAATACGTGCCAGGCTATCTAACTGCTGTTGTGCGGCAACTGTGCCATTGGTATATGCATCAGCGTCCTTATCCTGATTGATCAGTTCTGAAGCCAATACCATATAGGTATTCAGATTTCCCTTTTTAGGCTTAGTCTGCACAACCTGGTTATCGTCGGTTACTGCCATCGAAAAACTGCCCTGCACAGGTTCATTGTTTTTATCGGTAACACGGATACGCAGGGCAATGCTGTCCCGGCTTTTGTAAGTAGTCTGTGTACTGCTGATATCCAGCTTCAGCTGATCCTGCTGGTCGATATAGATCATTCGCTCATTTAAAGGCTGCAGGTTTTTATCGATCAGGGTAAAACGGGCTATGCCGGTAGGGAATAAGCTCTTTTCTATTTTGTTTACCAGTTTCCCTTCTTTTAAGCTAACCGAAACCGCATAGCAAACTACGCCCCTGGACTGGCCAACCAGGTAATACCCCTGCACATCTCTGGCTGCTCCTTCGGCAGTCAGGGCAATTTCAAGCTCAGCCTTTTCCGGAGTATTATTTATAGTTAAACTTGTGGCTGTACCTGTAGTAGCCGCGGGTAGTCCATCTGCTTTAGCTGTCCGTTTTAAACTTGCCGAGACCGGGGGTATTTTGGCATTGCTGATATAAATATTTGTGGTAAAAGCGGCGGCCTCCCCAAAATTAAGCATCCAGGTGGTATAGGCACGAAGCAGGTAATTGCCGGTTGGCAGCGCTGATTCATCCAGGCTGATGTTGCCCAAGCCTAAACTATATTGGGCAGGAAATTTCATCCTTTTTATCAGCCTGTTATCAGGGCTGATCAGTTCTACATAAAATATCCCACTTTTTGTAGAGGGCATTAAGTAAGGGCCTTCCAGTAAATAAGCTTTAAACCAAAGGGTATCACCGGCCAGGTAATTGAACTTATCCAGCTGCAGGTATAGTTTTTCAACCGGCTTGTTTTTTCTTACGGCATCCATTAAAACCATGATTTGTTTGGCCTGCCTGATCTGATAAAGGGGCTTGGTCTGAGCGTTAACTGCGGTATTGAGCAATAAGACTACAAATAAAACAAGCAGACTAAAAGATAGCCCCGCGTTTTTTTCTTGTTTCATCTATATATGTTTTTTTACCATCTATATGATTTGCTATGTCCATTAAAAGTACAAATAATTTTTTGGAAATGGCCTTTTCTGCACCTGAATATGCGATATCGTATTTAAAAACATGACTGCTTTCTCCCAATATGGAGGATGCTGCCTTAAAATTGTATTTGCCGCTTAGTTCAATACTATTGGCATTGATCTGCCCATTAAAAACATAGGCTGCCCTACCGCCTTCAATAATAGAATCTTTAGTGGAAACCCTAAACAGCTTTCGGCTGATGCTGACCTGGTAACCCTTTTTTACCAACTCGGTTTGCAGCAGGTACAGGTTTTGATTGATAGATTTATCATTTTCTATCAGGATCTTGTTTACGCCTTTGAAAAGTACCGAATCCAAGACCTGTTTTTTTATGGGATTCTTTTGTACCGGTGCCGGATTTTTTTTAATCTGGCTTAAACCTATTACCGGCACCAGCATCAGCAGGAGCATGATTTGTTTCATGTTTTTATGTTCTTAATTTCAGTGAATTTTCATTGGCCCCTCCACTATAAGCTACCTGTTTTATTGCTTTTCTCAGATCGCCGCCATCAATCTGAACACCTTCATTTGAAGGGCCTTCCAGGCTAAGCAATACCTGGCAAGGTGTTAAAACACGGGTAGCGGTAAATAACAGGTCTTTTGAATTGACAATTCTTAACAAGGAGGGCGCACTTGTGCTGCCTTGTACACTTAAGCCATTTATGGCCGCATCCTGCACATTTTCAAAAACAATAGCCGGCCGGCTGTCGTCGTTCTCCAATTCGAACCTTACATTTTGCAGGGTTAAACCCTTTACATTCCTGGCATACAAACCGTAGGCCGGGGGGCCTCCCGGTGCGGTATCCCAGACACCAAAATATTCGGCAGCAATTTTTGGAACATCGTGTTTACCGGCCTGGGCTAATGTACCACCACCAGCATAGGTTACATGTACATCCGTAAAGCTGATGTTTTCAAGGTAACAATCGTCCATGGCGTTCAGGGTAATACAGGAGTTTTTTTCCCCTTCCTTGAAATTGAGTTCAAAATGGATATCGGGATGAGGTACAGGCACTGCAACCACAGATGCCCTGATCCCATTAAATGAAATGTTGCGGATAAAAGATTTGCCTGCGGGTGGATTATTGCCCTGGTTATTATTGGATGTACCACTAAAGCCAATTCCGATGGGCCCGGTTACATTTTTCATGATAATGTTGGAAAAGCTGAAATTCTCTATACTGGCCCTGCCTGCACTGATTTTTATCGGGCAGCCGTAGGTATCGTAAATGAGACAGTTGGAAACAGCAATGTTCTGGGATTCGCCACCGCCAAAACGAAATATAGACCAGCGGGTACTGAAACTGCAGTTGGTAACAGTGACAAATTTATTGCTGCCAAATAAAGCGCAGGCATCATCCTGACATTGCACATCACAATTGGTAATGTGCACGTACTGACAGCTGCTGAAATGGAAACCGTCGTTGTTTTTATTGACACGGTTATAGATCCTTATGCCATCTATGTACACCTGTTTACATTGCAGCAAGCGGATACAGTGATAAGCGCTGGCCTGTAAAAAGGTATTGTGCAACCGAAGCTCGGTACACTGGTAAAAAATGAGCAGGTGTGGCCGGTCGAAATTACCATCAATGCCTTTTTGTCCGGGGCCTGTATTGTCCCCTTTTCCGTTGTAAAATGCCAGTCCGTTCCCGTCGATACTGCCCTTGCCTTCAATACTTAATCTTTCTGCGTTTACTGCATACAGGAAAACAATATTCCCGTTACCAGATGGTACGCCTTTGCCAGCTGTATAATCTTCTCTCTTCGGGCTCCCCAGCAGTTTGCCACCCGCAGATAAATAAAATGTTATGTTGGATTTAAGCTGCAGCGTACCCGACATAAATACACCTGCAGGAATTAATACTGTACCTCCCTGGGCTGCATTACAGGCATCTATTGCAGCCTGTATAGCTGCAGTATCCAGCGTTTTTCCATCCCCCTTTGCGCCATAATCCCTGACATCATAAATGGCTGATTTGGCTGCGTTCTCGGGCACTTTAGCACTGATCATGCCTGCAGCGGCCAGGGTTAAGGCCGGAACGGAAACTTTACCCAGCCAGGCACGGCGTGAAAGTTGAGCTGATGATTCCTGAATTGTCATTGCTTATTAAATTTGAGGGTAAGTATCGCTTTTGGCG
This sequence comes from Pedobacter heparinus, assembly GCF_032678725.1. GTDB lineage: Bacteria > Bacteroidota > Bacteroidia > Sphingobacteriales > Sphingobacteriaceae > Pedobacter > Pedobacter heparinus_A. The sequence goes on along the minus strand of NZ_JAVTSC010000018.1, from coordinate 46,733 downwards.
CTTCTATAATTTCTCCGGTGTCTTTGTCTTCATATTTGATGTTGCTGAAATTCCCGGTCCAGGTCATGTCCTTTGCTGATGCTTCAGCAATAGTCCATACGTTCGCGTCAAAAATTGCTGCATCAAAGAGTTCAAGGTAAATGATATTGCTTTCCTCTACCAGGTTATAACGCGTATTCAACACTTCTCCACTACGGCTTACCAAACTGGCCTTAAGGTCTTTCGTAAAGGTAATCTCGGCAGCAATGCTGGTGTTATCCAATACTTCTTCGTATTCTTTCTGGCCGGACTGATCATAATAAACTATTTTATTGGATAGCACTGACCATTTGCCCATCAGCGTATTGTTCATTTTTACCACCTGGGAACTATCTTTTTTGCATCCGATAACAGCTACTGCCATAAATGCGATCAACAACAATTTATTCATCTTAATTATCTAACAGGAAACAGGTGAAGCTGACCACCATACACATCAATTTTATTTTCAGATTTATTTTACTTTTTTCCGATTGCAAAATCTGCAAACAGCACTTTTTCATCCCTCAATCGGACAGCATTACTCAAGCTACGGTATACACCCCATTTCGGACGACAAAATGTAGCTGCTGTACGCCACAAGTCAATGTCATTTATAGCATAAGATAACAATACCGATCCATCATTTACTTTTTTTAATATCAGTTCATAAGTACCATGTGTACCAAATTTTATTTTCTCAGTAGCTTCAATCCAATTTCCCTTGAAGGACGCGAGATCAACTGCCTTAACCTTACCCAGCGTAGTAGCTGTGGTATTACCGGTATGAATAATTTCCATTTTATCCGGACTACCATAGCGGGGCGTAATGGTAATTAATGGAGAATCTTCATTAGTACCATCCCCAGCCTTGATTTGATGGATGTGTGTAAAACCAGATGAAGGCTGAAAGGCTCCATCCAGTTTAAACTTCCATTTAAAGGTCATTTCATCTCCATTAAATGCCTTTCCGGCAGATGGAGATGATCCATAGGTTTTAATTTCTGTTCTTTGCCTGTCCGTTGCACCGCAGCGGTCATCATCGAGGGACACATGGGCAAAAAAAGCAAATACATTTTTATTTAGCCCGCTGTCAAATTCTTCTGTAATATGTGGAACCGGGTGTCCGCAGTCTGGCACCTCATAAGCTGTCCCTCCTAATTTCCGGTTAAGAAGCCCATACGTATCACCAGGACCATCTGCCTCCAGGTTGATCATTGTGCCATACTTATCCTCTTCAACCTGCCCTGCGGGATTTATTCCTGCTGGGGCTGGCTGATCAATAAGATCAGTTTTTTTTTTCTTACATCCCGCCAAGAAAAAAAGCATTAAAAGAAGTACGACTGGAAAAAAATATTTTAGTTTCATAATTTTCAATCTGGATTAGATTTTTTTTCCATATAAAACAGGTTGGCTGAAAACCATTAGATTAGCATTAAAGACCTATAGGATACAGCATCCTATAGGTCTGTTAACGTTCAAAAAAAAGAGCGCTGAGAACGACATTTAAAAAACTTACAATTTATCCTTATGATAAACCTCAATTTCAGAGACGTTGATGTTTGTTGCTTCGTCTCTTAAGCCAATATTAATTTTTATATACCGGCCTTTCAGATTAACGAGCGCGGTATTATCGGTATTTGTGGAAACAAATATGTCTTCTTCTTCAGGAGCCCCAAATTTGATATATGCTCTTTTCCATTTTGTATCTGTTGCAATCGTTGCTGCATCGGTATACAGGATTTCATAGTAAGTGATTTTAGCAGGGTCTTTGGTAAAGTAAACCTGTGTGGAATTAAAGTCTTTTACAGATCCAAGGTCTACATAAAACCAAACATTTAAATCGGCTCGCTCACCGCTGCTTGGCTGCCACTTATTGGTGTTTGACCTGTCACCATCGGTAAGTGAAGTTCCGGTAGCGCTGCTGGTGGTAATCTTTTTGCTTAAGGCCAGGTTATCATCTTTTGACGGAGGGGTCGGCGGTACATAATATTTATAACCTATATCGGTATATTCTGTAAAGAAGGTATCAATAGCGGTCTCTTCCGGGAGATAAGCAGTACGGTACCTGAGTTTTGCGCCCGCCGCATCCTTAAAGTTGAACAGTGTATCCTTATCCAGCCAGATCATTCCTCTGCGGGGATCTGTTGGGTTAGGGATTTTAGATTTCTGAACCGTTTTTACTATGCCTGCAGTATTGGTATAAATCAAATCTATCCTTACCGCCTGCTGGGCTACCCCATACCATGGGATGTACAGATCGCTTTTGCCGTTTAAAATATTCAGCTGTGGCATATCCGTAGGCCTGTTACCAATGGAGTTCTGATAATTATCTCCATATACATCACTTATGACTTCAGATTTTACGGATGAGTGGCCTTTATCATCATACATGTATACAGAAAAAGTATAAATACCTTCTTTCAGTCTGTCAATAAACGTGATTACAGAGTCAGTGCCAGAACCACGATTAATAGCTATGGTGATTGAATCCTTCCCCGCCGGCCGCTGATTCGGCAGCACAGGATCTCCTTCTATATGACCTGGGTTATTCCAGAATATTTTAGCACTGGTAATTTTAGGATCTGAAATAATATACCATTTTATCCCGACACGTTTATTACCTGAAAAGGCCTGAAGCCCTTCTGGTTTACCGTTATAAACGACCTGTCCGCCATTCAGGAATTCCTTGTATGTTGCATCCATTTTCTCGCATGAAGCGAAAAGCACTCCTGCCAAAAGGAAAAAAAGGCAATTGCGGATAATTGAATTTATATACATGATTTTTTCAATTTATTGAATAATTAATTATTGTATTTGGCCCCATAATTTCATTTCCGACAAGTGCAGGAACCCTAAAGCACCCTGGATAGAGGCCCAGTTGTCAATTTGTTTCCAGGCAATATATCTCACCGGAGGCGCATCAAGAGGAAACTCATATTCGTGGCCCAAACGTGCAACTTCCACATCGTCGTTAGATAACAAGCCTATTGGCTGTCCTGAAGGTTTTACCATGATCCTATGGTCTAGCATTACCCAGCTGTTGGGGTCACTAGGTGTATTGGTGCCCCAGATTTCCCATTCGTGAGGATTACCATGTGAATATAAATATCCACCATCCGGATTTTGACGCTGCCATATTTTATAACGGCTTAAACGGGTAACTTTTTTCAAATCCATCGGGAACCAGGCCGGTAATGGATTTCTTTCATTGGAGTGAAAACCATTGTTGCCGATTACTCCATCAAACAAAGCACTAAAAGGCCATGAACTTAGGTTACCTGGCTCTAATATTAAAGAACCATCAATAGGAAGCGGCCTGTTTTGCGGTATAGGGAATTTTTTCCTGGCATCATCAGGTGCTTTTAATTCCTCTTCATAAATCGGCGTCAATTGTTTTTCCAGGGTATCTGTTTTATTGTCCCAGATATCCTTCACAAAAAAACCGAATTTCTGCTGTTTTGCTTCCAGACCACGAACAGAGAAGCTACCTTCTGCCAAACCGGTATAATAAGCATCAACGTCTTTCCATTCATTAAGTTTCTCATCCCATACTACAACTCCAATCACTATATTATATGGTCTTTCACCGGTTGATTCCACGTTGTCGAACTTAACGTTCATTCCTCCGAAAGATTCCCTGATGTTTAAAGATTCCATAACGTCATAAATAGGTGGAGCCAGCGGATTTATTGTTACCTGAATTGGTGTAGAGGATTCTTCTCCATTTCCTACAGCATATAGTTTAACTTCCCTGGGATTGGTATCCCCCAACCCTTCTACAAGAATGGTTTTTTTATAGAAGGAAGATTTGGAAACCACCATTTTGCCTTGCCGTTCGTATTCTGCTTTTACATACAACAGATTGGCATCATCAGGAAGGGTATAGCTAATTACCGCCCCACCTGCTATATTCTGAACAGTTGCATTTGTAATAGGTTTAGGTGCTCCTTTTGTACCATAAAGGGGTGTAATAGTTTCCTCTTTGCAGGAGGACAACACTGCCGAAAGCATGGTGAACAATAAGACGGTTATTTTAAAATGTTTCATATTTCTAGTTTTTTAGGATCAATATTTAATTACCAGCCTGGGTTTTGAACCAGGTTTTTGTTAATCTGCATTTCTCCAAGCTCTATTGGCCATAAATATTCTTTCATCGTAAAGTATTGATTGTAAAGCAATACCGAACGGTAAAACGAGTTTGCACTTTTTTGGGTAATATCCCAGCCTTTTACGGGCTGATTTAAGTCTTTATGTGCTTCCTTCCACCTGCGCAGATCCCAGAAACGCTGTCCTTCAAAAGCAAGTTCAATAGCGCGTTCCTGATGGATGATCTTTCTTAAATTACTTTTATCATTATAGTATCCCGGTTGTGTGGAAAATTGATCCCAGGCTTCTTCTACTGATGGGATTCCGGCTCTGGCCCTGACAAGGTTAATATATTCTGTTGTGGCTGGGCTATAACCATTTACTTCATTCAACGCTTCGGCATATAATAAATAGAGATCGGATAACCTCAGCTCCGGCCATGGATAGGTAACGGTATTGCTGGTGACGTTTCCGTCGGCGGCACCAAATGTTTCAATATTTACGAGCTTTTTTATCCAGTAACCGGTGATGGAATAATTACTGATCCCCTGGCGTGCTGAAATTTCTGAAGCCCTTGCCTGTACAAAATTAAGAGGCTTTGTGACATCATTATTATTTACCCAGTTCCCAAACCATATTCCGCGGTCGAACCCTATACTGGCGTAAAAACGAGGTTCTCTGTCGAAATGTAATTTTACGGTATTGGAGTCTAGTTTCACATAAAAACGATCTTTTTCTTCGGCGGTCTTGAGCTCATAACGCCCTGCATAATCCCAGGTCCTGTCACTGTTTATTGGAAGTCCATGTTCTGTATAAAACATTTCGGCCATTTTTAATGTAGGAGCAAGAATACCTTTTGGTCCGCTTCCACTGGTAGCCCCGGTTGCAATGATAGGCATAGACCAGCGTTGCATGTTTACATCGGCCCTGCTACTGGTATTTGCCCAGATCACTTCCGGATTTGCATCCCGTATTGTGATGGCAGTACGAATTTCCAGTTGTTTCCTGATGGTATCGTTAACAATATAGGTAGCCGGACCTGGAAAAGTGCTCAGTTTACCATTCTGGCTATGACAATAATCAATGGCTTCCTTACATGCCTGAGCAGCTCGTTCCCATTTTGTTGCATCATACACATTACTGAAAAGTGCCTCTCCCCGCTTGTCTTTAAAATCAGCATATTCAGAGTTACCATTGAATAAAGGGCTTGCAGCGGTAACCAAAACTTTTGCTTTTAAAGCCTTAACAATACCTTTTGTAATCCGTCCCAGTTCAGAACTCTCTGTTCCGGCAACATTTTCAGGAAGGTTGGGATTTTCGGCAGCTTCGTCTAATAGCTTTACAATGTAATTTACGCAGCTATCCACTGGTTCGCGGCGAACCTGAACCACATCAGGGCTCGCTGCAATCGGCAAGTTCTCTTTCATCAAGGGGATAGGCCCGTACATTCTTAAAAGATAAAAATGATAATATGCCTTTAAGAATTTAACTTCCGCACTCCAACGCTCCTTTTCCCATATATTCATCTCTTCTACCTTATTGATATTCTCTAGAAAGATATTGCAATCCCTTATTCCGCGAAACAAAGGTTTACCTCCACGGGTGCCGCTCCAGAAATTACCGAAAGGATTTGCCATATTTTGCAGCCCCTGTGCGATGCTGAAAAAGTTTGTGGTCACATCTATAGGTGGATTTGGATACCAGATCTCATCGGCAGCTGAAAAGCCCGGATTGGTATTAAAATGCCCATTGGCTGGCATATAAGAATAACAGGTAAACAAATATTTTTCTGCAGAAGATCGCAGGTTAAAGGCATAATCTATAGTTGCAACATTATCCGGAACTACATCCAGGAATTTTTTGCAGGACAAGAAAGTGCCGATAATGGTAATGAGCAATATGATATTAATTTTTTTCATGATCGTTTGTTATTAAAATCCTACCTGGATACCAAAATTCAGAACTTTTTGTACAGGGTATCCCAGTCCTTCACCGCCCATTTCCACATCCCATAGTTTAAATTTACTGAAGGCAAACAAATTGCTCCCCGTGGCATAAATCCTTAAGCGGTCAATTTTTGCTCTTTGTATCAGTTTTTTTGGTAAGGAATAACCTACTTCTATTTGTTTTACCCTTAGGAAAGAACCGTTACGCATGAACCAGGTGCTTTTCTGGGTATTGTTTGATGATAAAGACCCACCTGCACCGTTTTGCACAGGATATGCACTTAAACGTGGCCACAAAGCGTACAGGTCACGGTTTTGTTCAGACCAGTGATTATTTGCATAAGCGGCCAACAATTGATTTTGCAACCGATATCCAGGTAGGTCGTTGGCATCTTCCCGGTATTCGACAAAAGGTGCGGTAGCTTCAGGATCTATCCAAAACGAAGACCGTGCAGATCCTTGCAGGAAAGCATTAAAATCCAATCCTTTATAAGAAGCTGAAAAACCGAAACCATATACAATTTCTGGTCGTGTTGGAAAACCAATTGGCACCTGGTCATTCACATTGATTACCCCATCTCCATTGATATCGCGGTATTTGATATCGCCACCCATGGTCGGGTTATTTCCGAAATTCTGCAGTGGAGAACTCCTCACCTCTTCATCGTCAACAAAAAGCCGTTCGGCAATATAGCCCCAGGTTTGTGCAGTAGAATGACCAACACGGTAACTCCATGGATATGGATATTCTGGTTCTTCGTAAGCCCTGAAGCGATTTTTTGCATAAGTAAAGTTACCTCGCACCCCTAAAACCAGATTTTTTCCAACTGTACTGTTGTAATCAAGCTGCAATTCGTAAGATTTGGAATTGGCTTCACCCACATTTGCTTTAGGTGTATCCCCCTGCAGTCCCATGGTTTTGGGTATAGAACTTCTTTCCATCAAGATGTTATACCGGTGCTCGGTAAAATACTCGGCTATAATGTCCAGTTTGTTCCAAAGCCCAAGCTCCAATCCAAATGTGGAATTCGCAGCTGTTTCCCAGGTAATGTCCTGGTTCTCGTAACGACCTACAGAAATCCCAGGTCTGGAATAACCACCATTGTTTCCGAAAGTAGCCCCCATCCCTGCATTGTTCATGTTTACTTCAGATAGGTAGAAGAACCGTTCGTCTTTACCACCTATGGCATCGTTACCTACTAATCCATAATTTCCACGGATCTTCAGTTTACTGATCACATCGGTATAAGGTTTGAAGAATTTCTCGTTAGAGATCTGCCAGGCCAAACCTGCAGAAGGGAAGAAACCGAACCTTTCTGTTTTATAAAAGCGTTCTGAACCATTGTAACCGAAATTAAACTCTGCAAAATAGCGGTTGTCATAACTATAGGTTGCCCTTCCTGAAACCCCCAGGTTTCGGGAGGCCAGTGATTCCTGTAAATCTCTTGAATTGCCATCCAGCTTGGAATCCATCAGTAAAACCAGCGTACCTCCTAAAGCATGTTTCTGTTTGATGGTACTGTTATAGGTAAATGCTGATTGCAGATGGATTACTGAAGAAACCTTTTTTTCTCCCGGTACAAAATTCAGGTAATCTGTACCAAAATCTGGATTTAACGGGGTTAATCTGTAAGTATCAGTTAGCTTGTCATAACTTCCTGCCGAATACCAAAAAGGAATATACTGACGTCGCAGGTCAAAGAATGACTCGCGGTTGATATTACCCATGGCATTAACAGCCAGACCTGGCGTAATAAAGGACAGGTCTTGTTTCAGTTCTATTTGCGCCAGCATTAAGGACCTAGCCGATTCTTTGTATCCCTTTACCATGTCGGCATAAGGATTGAGATATTGCCCCTGTTCCAGGTTTCCGAACATGATGTGTTTGGCCGTTCCGCCGGTACCCGGAACTACCGGATAATACGGCAGGAACTGTACCGGGCTTGTCCGCATAATTTTACGGTATATGCCCTGTCCACCATCCAAAGGCCCGTTGTAATCCTCAAAGTTTCCGTTCAAACGGATGTCTACGTGGGTCGACTTTGACACATTCAAACCCACATTTGAACGGATGTTGTACTTTTTAAGGTCAATGTTACTGTTAAAATTATTGCGGTTATCCACTTTCAGAATACCATTGTCCTGGTTAAGCGCGCCCGCAACATAATAGGTTGCCACCTGTCCACCGCCACCCAGGTTAAAATTGACACGCTGGTTCATGGTGGTATTTCTCAACAATTGGTCCTGCCAGTTTACTGCCGGAAACACAACCGGGTTTGTACCAGCTATGGTATTGTCTATTTTGCTTCTGGAGTAAGGAGTAGGCACGTTTGGCTGACGGGTAACATAAGCCTCGTTATGCAGTTGCATATAGGTAATCGGATCTGCCAGTTCTACATTTTTTGTGGCTGAAGATAGGGAGTTCTCGTAACGGATATTGATTTTTGGTTTACCTTCTTTACCTTGTTTGGTAGTGATCAGGATGATGCCATTGGCACCTCTGGCACCATATAAAGCATTGGCAGAAGCATCTTTTAAGATAGAAAAGCTTTCAATATCATCCAGGGTAAGCTGGGCCAGATCCTGGGTAGAATACTCCATTCCATCAATCAGGATCAAAGGATCCTTTTTATAACCGAAAGTAGTTGCACCCCTGATAAAGAATTCTGCATTATCTGCTCCGGGCTCGCCGCTCCTCTGATAAGCGATAACACCGGCCAAACGGCCTGCCAATGCAGTAGTAAGGTTACTTGAAGGCACTTTTAGTTCACCAGGGTTGATCGTGGTAATGGACCCGATAACGGATTCTTTTTTCTGCTTACCAAAAGCAACGATAACAGTCTCCTCCAGCTGATTATTAGCTGGTTTAAGGGTTACATTGATCACGGACTTGCCCCTTACCGGAATTTCCTGCGTGACAAAGCCCACCATACTGAATACCACTATGGCGTTTTCGTCAACCACGTCCAGCAGGTATTTACCGTTCAGATCGGTGGTGGTTCCAATTTGCGTTTTCCCTTTCACCGCAACTGACACTCCCGGCAAAGGACCAACGGTATCTCTGACGGTACCACGGATCTCTTTAACAAGCTTTCTTAACTCAGCTACCCGGTCGGTTTTTTTTACAACAACCGGTAATACCGTTGCTGTCTGGCTGCTGTCTTTCCGGATAATGAGTGTTTTGTCCGCGATGGTCCATTTGATGGACTTTCTTGGAAAAAATTCGTCAAACACCTCCTGTAAGGTAGCCTGTGTAAAACTGACATCAGCTGCCCGGGCAGCTTTAATCAGTTCGCCATCGCAGATCACCTGGTAGCCGGTTTGTTTTGTTATTTCTTTAAACACTGTTTTAATGGAACTGCCCTTTTGAGAGAAAGTGATTTTCTGGGCATAACCTGAAGCGCTCGCTTCCATTAATAGTGTAGTCATGATGATGATGATCAACTTCATAATACGCGATATTTGATTAGACCTGCGCATACTGCCTGCAGACCTAAATAGATCGTAAAAATTCATACATTTGGTTATTGGGTTTATTGGTTATAATTGTTAGTTGTAAAGACTTTTTTAACAAGAGCCCGATATTCATCCGTGGCTCCGACGGCAATCGGGTCACGGATTTGTACTGTTTCAGGTAAAATTATTTGTGCACAATGATCCTCCTTCCTTCTATTTTAAAATGGATTTCTCCGGTTAATTCCAGTATGGACAATACCTTCGATACATTAGTATACCGTGTTACAGAGCCCCAAACAGTTTTTCCCGCTACATCATCCTCATAAATCACTTCTACATCATACCACCTGGAAATCTGTTTCATAATATTTTCAATAGATTCATTTTCAAAGAAAAACTGACCGTTCTTCCAGGCGATCTCAGCCATAGGGTCTACCCGCAACACATTTATAGGTTTGGAACCAGCGCTGGTCCGGGCCTGTTGCCCGGGTTTTAAGAAAGCCGGTTCGTTCTTTGCTCCGCTTAACGCAGTAACTTTTACAGCACCTTCCAATAAGGTAGTTTTAGTATCCGGCTCATCTTCGTAAGAATTGATGTTAAAATGAGTACCCAATACCTGTACGGTTTGCCGGTCTGATTGAACGATAAAGGGCCTTGCAGCATCCTTTTCCACTTCAAAATAAGCTTCTCCTTTCAACTCGACCTTCCGCTCTTTCAGTTTAGCGAAACTTAAGGGGAATGTTAGTGAAGATGCGGCATTGAGCCAAACCCGGGTACCGTCGGGTAGATTTACCTGGTACTGTCCACCTCTTGGTGTTGAAATGGTATTGGTTAAATTGCCTGCGATACCCTTACTGGAATCGGAACTTTCCTTGACGGTGTATATCAGCTGCCCATTTGTTGTTTTAACAATCTGAACACCGGCCTGCTGAGCCAGGTTACCTTTACCTGCCTGATCTAAAATGATCTCCGATCCATCGGCGAGGGTTAAAATGGCTTTATTTCCGCCGGGTTCTACGTCTACCTGCAGGTTTTGTTTGCCTACATGTACTTTAAAGAATATGGCTCCTGCAAACAATAAAAATATGGCCGCTATTTTAAACCATAATTTCTTTTTAGCAGGATGTTGCTGAATTTTCCCGGCATTGATCTGCAGAAGAATCTGCCGCTTCGCATGCGCCAGGTCTTCTTTAACCTGGGGCAAATCCTTAAACTGCGGATCAGGTTCCTGTTTTAGTTCGCTATCGATCAAATCCTTTAAGAACGTTTCATGTTCCCCAGATCTTAGCAATTCCAGGAAAACCTGCTCTTCTTTCTCCGAACACTCATTTGCCAGGTAACGCTTAAATAATAATGTGAGCTCTTGCCGGTTGTTCATTTTTCTATATTTCCTTTTATGGTGATGATTTTAAAAAGCAAGGGTGCTGATGCAAAATCATGAAGCCATTTATAGGTAATACGGTTCGGCGCAGCAAAGTCCCTGCTCTGTTTATTATTTTTTTTATTTTATTTTTTCAGTAGGCCATCAGGAGAGGCACAACACTTTAAAGATAAGTCCCGTCAATATGAAAGCTACCGAATCTGACAGCAGCAGCTGGGCCTTAATGAATTTGTTTGATTTCAAGAGGTGGTCACTCACGGTTGAAGTGGAAATTTGAAGCAGGTTACTCACCTCACTATAGCTCTTGCCCTCCAGCTTACATAATGTAAATACCTGCTTTCGCTGCGGCGAGAGTTTATCTACGGCATCTAAAAACAGCTGGTTGCTTTCTTTAAATATAAGCTCTTCTTCAATATGGGTATAGGTATCTGTTCCATTGGCAAGCAAGTGTGTTTCCAGTTTTTTTTCCTGGGCCAGTTTTCGGAAATGATCGTAAACCATATTCCTGGAGATCTGGAACAAATAAGCAGGAAAAGGTTTTTCAGGATCAATAAGCCCCCGCTTTTCCCATACTTTCACAAACACGTCCTGCAAAATTTCCTGTGCCAGATCCGGATCCCTTACCATTCTCAAAATGTTTGCATATAGCTGCGTACTAAACCTATCGTAAAGTTCATGAAAAGAATGATGATCATGGTTGGTCAATTTAATCAACAACGCTTTGATCGATAAGGCATCATTGCCTTTTTTAATCAGATTAAGGCTTTCCAGGCACAACGTCATAATTTAGTTTGGTTAGTTTAGGATTTAATGGTTAACAGACGCCTGCTGTTTGGTCAGGTGATTAGCTGGTCAGGATCACATCCGGAAAGCTTTCATCTTAAGATAGCATAAGCGTGCATAGGCATCATCATAAGGAATGGTTTACATTTGGTTTATTAAAATAAAATTACATAACCGCGCAGGAATAAAATTCTGTCAAATGCGCTTAGTTCTCAAACATCTTGGCATTTTTCAGACATAGCAGCACATTCAGTTGTAAAACAGGCAGAAGGTTAAAAATTAAAGTTCTAAAAAAGGGATGGTTAAAATCCCTCAAACTTTTCCCAGAATCCATCAACAGGCAGTTTGGCAAATATATTTACCGGCTCTTTTTTTACGGGGTGAAGAAACTGGAGCCTCCTTGCATGCAGGCATATGCTGCCCTTTCGGCTTCCCCTTGGGTAACCATATTTGTTGTCACCTACGATCGGGCAACCCATGGTTGACAGCTGCACCCTGATCTGGTGCGAACGTCCGGTAAGCGGGTCCACCTCAATTAAATAATAATCGTTCAATGTTCCAATTAAGCGGTAACTCAATTCACAGCGCTGACTTCCCGGAACTTCGTCAGGATAGGCGGTTACTACATTTTTTTGGGGATTTTTAATCAGCCAGTGGATCAATGTGCCTGATGTTTTTGCAGGCTTTTTACGCACTACAGCCCAGTAGGTCTTTTTTACCTCCCGGTTTTTAAAAACAGCATTCATGCGTTCCAGCGCTTTACTGGTTTTTGCAAACAGGATTACCCCGCTTACCGGCCTGTCCAACCTGTGCACCACCCCTAAAAAAGCACTGTTGGGTTTGTTGTATTTGATGGCCAGGTATTTCTTTACCTGTTCGTCCAAAGGCTCATCTCCTGTATCATCTATCTGTACGATATCTCCGGCCTTTTTACATACCGCAATCAGGTGGTTATCTTCGTACAGCACATCTTTATCAGTTACCGGCATTAATACTGTTCCTTTTCGTTTGGAAAATCATTGCCTTTTACATCCCTGATATAAGCTTGCGCAGCCTCCTTAATGCCTTCGTACAAATTCAGATACTGGCGCAAAAAGCGGGGTTTAAACCCTTTGGTTAAACCAATCATATCATTTACCACCAATACCTGCCCGTCACAATCAGGGCCTGCACCAATACCTATAGTGGGGATATGGAGACTTTCGGAAACTGTTGCACCCAGTTTTGCTGGGATCTTTTCCAATACTATGGCAAAGCAGCCGGCTTCCTGTAAAGCCAATGCATCACTTTTTAATTTATCCGCTTCTTCTTCGCCCTTGGCCCTAACGGTATAGGTCCCAAATTTATAGATGGATTGTGGGGTTAACCCCAGGTGTCCCATTACAGGAATACCTGCAGTAATGATGCGTTGTATAGAATCCACTACTTCTGTTCCACCTTCAAGTTTCACACCATGTGCACCAGATTCTTTCATGATGCGGATCGCAGAGTTTAAAGCTTCCTTAGAATTCCCCTGGTAAGAGCCAAAGGGAAGGTCAACTACTACAAAAGCACGTGCTGCACCCCTAACTACAGATTGTGCATGATAAATCATCTGGTCTAAAGTGATCGGAAGTGTGGTTTCATGACCGGCCATTACATTAGAAGCAGAGTCTCCAACCAATAATACATCCAGCCCGGCATCGTCCAGGATGGTTGCCATTGAAAAATCGTATGCAGTAAGCATAGAAATTTTTTCGCCATGCTGCTTCATTTCCTGCAATATATGCGTTGTTATTCGCTTTACTTCTTTGTTTACCGACATGATTTATAGTTTTGTTAAAGCAAAATTAGTTTTTACAATCGAAATAAAGACTGTTTTATTGTTTTTGTGACATTGCTAAATTACTATCTCAAAAAATATCTTGAATTAAACCCCACAAACTCCTATCTTTGTACCCTGAAATGAAGGGGTTAATTAACAGCACATTTGTTAAAGACATAAACGGCATCAAAACCGCAACAGCATCCCCCTTTTTCTCTTTTTTCACACCCCTAATTTCTCATTATAATTACAATGACTAACTACACCAAGTTACCTGCTATCTTGTTATTGGCCGACGGAACTGTATATTACGGTAAAGCAGCCGGAAAAATAGGCACAACCACAGGCGAGATCTGTTTCAATACCGGAATGACAGGATACCAGGAAATCTTTACTGACCCTTCTTATTTTGGTCAGATCATGGTAACCACCAATGCGCATATTGGAAATTACGGGATACACAGAGAAGAGATTGAATCAGACAGCATTAAAATAGCCGGACTGGTTTGTAAAAACTACAACATCGGTTTCAGCCGTAAAGAAGCCTCAGAATCTATCCAGGATTATTTTCAAAATGAAAATATTGTAGGCATTTCAGATATTGATACCCGTGCGCTGGTGCGTCACATCAGGCATAAAGGGGCAATGAATGCCATCATTTCTTCTGAAATTACTGATCTGGAAGAACTGAAAGCTAAACTGGCGGAAGTACCTTCCATGGACGGACTGGAATTGTCTTCACAGGTTTCTACCAAAGCCGCTTATTTCTATGGCTCACCTGACGCGACTTATAAAATCGCCGCTTTAGACCTGGGCATCAAAAAGAATATTCTACGCAACTTTGACAACAGGGATGCTTATGTACAGGTTTTTCCTGCAAAAACCAGTTTTGAAGAAATGGACAAATGGGGTGCAGATGGCTATTTCATCTCTAACGGTCCCGGCGATCCTTCGGCAATGCCTTATGCTATTGAAACGGTTAAAAAAGTTTTAGCTGCTGAAAAACCGATGTTTGGCATTTGCCTGGGCCACCAGTTACTTGCAGAAGCTAACGGGATTGGCACCATGAAAATGTTTAACGGACACCGCGGATTAAACCATCCGGTAAAAAATATCATTAGAAACCACTGCGAGGTAACTTCTCAGAACCATGGTTTTGGTGTGGTCCCTGATGAGGTAAGGAACTCTGACAAGGTAGAAATTACCCATGTTAACTTAAATGACCAGTCTATCGAAGGTATCCGCGTAAAAGGTAAAAAAGCATTTTCGGTACAATATCACCCTGAATCCTCTCCAGGACCGCACGATTCGCGTTACCTGTTCGATGATTTCATCGGAATGATTAAGGGCGAACTGACCTGGTAACCCCTTTCACCGGCAGCATATATCATATTACCGACATTTTAGAAGGTTTAGCCCAATCCCATTTTCTGTTTGGCTAAACCTTCTTACATTTATAACATGGATACAACAAATGCCATTATCAGTGTAAAAAACCTGGTAAAAAAATACGATGATTTCACTGCTGTCCAAGGCCTTAGCTTTGAAGTATATGAAAACGAGATCTTCGGACTTTTAGGTCCTAACGGGGCTGGAAAAACCACCACTTTAGAGATCATTGAAACCCTGCGGGAAAAAACCTCGGGCGAGATTATCGTAGACGGTTATTCGGTAGAAAAGGACGCCAGCAAAATCAAGAGGATCATCGGTGTACAGCTACAGGCGGCAGGTTATTATCCAAACCTGAACCTGGTTGAACTGATGGAACTGTTTTCCGGTCTGTACAATGTAGACATCAAACCTATGGAAATGCTGGAAAAAGTAAACCTGCAGGATAAAGCCAAAGCTAAATACAAAGCCTTATCCGGCGGACAGAAACAGCGCTTCTCTATCGCTACTACCCTCATCAATTCACCCAAAATAATTTTTCTTGATGAACCGACAACTGGTTTAGACCCCCAGGCCCGGCGTAATTTATGGGACCTCATTATTGATATCCGTAACAATGGCACAACTGTAGTGATTACCACTCATTATATGGACGAGGCCGAGCAGCTGTGCGACCGGGTTGCTTTTGTAGAGCGAGGCGAGATCATCGCCCTCGACACTCCTGACAATTTGATCGATAACCTGGTAAACAGTGGTTTTGAAAGAAAAAAAGAAGTCAAAAAAGCCAATCTGGAAGATGTTTTCATTAACCTGACCGGTAAAGAATGGCGGGAGGATAATTAAACAGACATGAGCAAACCTTACAATAATACCAGAGCCACACTGGCCCTTGCCAAAGCAAGTTTCCGTTCCATCATGAGGAGCCCTTCTGCTGTGGTGTTTACGCTGGCCTTTCCTTTAATATTTATCCTCGTTTTTGGCTTTCTGGGCAATGGAGGTGTAAAAGTCAAGCTTGCAGTTGCCCCGGGTTCTGATCTGCAAAACCCCATTATCCTGGCACTGGAACAGATACCCGTAATTAAGCTGGTTAAAGGAGAAAGCCCTGAAGAAATAAAAACCGGGCTGGAAAAAGGTAATATTGATGCCTTGATCGATGTAAAAAAGAATGAAGCCGGCACACCTGCCTACCTGGCCAATGTACAGTATACTTCGGCATCGGTTGATAAGGGCAGCATTCTGAAATCGGTATTGAACAATTTATTGTATAACCTGAATGCCAGGGATGTGAAACCAACTGTTGCCCAGCTCAATGAAAGTACCGTACAGGGAAGGATTTACCGTACCATAGATTTTATTTTACCCGGGCAACTGGGCTTTTCCTTATTAAGTACCGGTGTATTTGGCACCGCCTTTGTTTTTTTCGCCTTACGCCAGAACCTGGTGATCAAACGTTTTTTTGCCACTCCGGTTAAAAGGTCGAGCATTGTTTTCGGTGAGTGCCTGGCCAGGATAGGCTTCGCGTTACTCGGCGCTGTTTTTATTATCCTCATTGGTCATTTCTTTTTTCATTTTACCTTAATACACGGGGTAATTACGGTTTTAAATATGCTGCTGCTTTCTGTGATCGGACTCATTGTATTTATGGGTTTCGGCTTCGTGGTTTCAGGCATTGCAAAAAGTGAAAGTACCATTCCACCGATTTCAAACATCATTACACTGCCCCAGTTTTTATTATCGGGCACCTTCTTTTCCATTGACGCTTTTCCTTCCTGGCTTCAACCCATCAGCCGCGCCTTGCCCCTTACTTATTTAAACGATGCAATGAGAAAAGTTGCTTTTGAAGGTGCAGGCCTGTGGGATGTAAAACACCAGATCCTGATCATGGTGATCTGGGGACTTGGCATCTATACTGTTGCAATTAAGGTATTTAAGTGGGAGTAAGCGAAGCGCCGGCTACAATTTCGTATTAGGAATTTTAAATATTTGTTGTTAAATTCATTAAAGAAAACATCTTTAAAAACCTAACAAACAAATACTTAAACTATGAAAAAACTTGCAGCAGAATTTATCGGAACCTTTTGGTTGGTTTTAGGCGGGTGCGGAAGTGCCGTTCTTGCCTGTAATTATCCCGATGCCGGCATCGGTTTTCTTGGCGTCTCGCTCGCTTTTGGTCTTACGGTAGTTACTATGGCCTATGCAATGGGTCACTTTTCTGCCCATATGAACCCTGCCGTTTCAGTAGGGCTTTGGGTGGCGGGCCGCTTAGCTGGAAAAGAGCTGCTTCCTTATATTATTTCACAGGTTTTGGGTGGGCTTCTTGCCGCAGCCATACTTTATGTAATTGTTACTGGAAATGGCAGTGCGATAGGAAATTTTGCAGCAAACGGTTACGGGGAGCTTTCTCCGGGAAAATACAATATGACTGCCGCATTGGTTACTGAAGTGGTAATGACCTTTATGTTTCTCCTTATTATCCTGGGTGCTACAGATGTGCGGGCCCATCAGGGTTTTGCCGGACTGGGCATTGGCTTGTCCCTAACTTTAATCCACCTGATCAGTATTCCAGTAACCAATACTTCTGTTAATCCTGCCCGGAGCACCAGCCAGGCCATTTTTGTTGGTGGCGATGCGCTTGGCCAGCTTTGGCTGTTCTGGGTAGCACCTATAGCAGGCGCTATTTTAGCGGGCATTGTATATAAAACATTTTTTGCAGCAGATAAGGAAGCTGCTTAACCAGCAAAAAAAAAACGCATTAAAATAAAGGGCCGTAAGTAATTACGGCCTTTTTTACTGATAATTTAAAATTTATTATAACTTTGGATATTGTCTTAGTAATTGTACTTTTTACACTAAGGCAGATTAACTAATAAAAAACCAATAAAAATGAGTTTAATAATTGATGTTCATGCGCGGCAAATACTTGACTCCCGTGGCAATCCTACCATAGAGGTAGACGTAATTACAGAAAATGGTATCCTTGGCCGTGCAGCAGTACCTTCAGGTGCTTCTACCGGTATCCACGAGGCGGTAGAGCTTCGCGACAATGATAAAGCTGTATATATGGGTAAAGGTGTTTTAAAAGCTGTTGCCAATGTAAACGATAAGATTGCTGCTGAATTAAAGGGTGTTGATGTATTTGAGCAAAATGCCATCGATAACTTACTGATCAAACTTGACGGAACCGAAAACAAAGGTAAATTGGGCGCGAATGCCATTTTAGGTGTTTCTTTAGCAGTTGCCAAAGCTGCTGCTCAGGAAAGCCGTCAGCCATTGTACCGCTACATCGGTGGTGTAAACGCCAATACGCTGCCCATTCCGATGATGAACATCGTAAATGGCGGTTCACATTCTGATGCACCGATTGCCTTCCAGGAATTTATGATCATGCCTGTTGGGGCTTCTTCATTTTCTGAAGCTTTAAGGTGGGGAACAGAGGTGTTCCATAACTTAAAAAAGATATTACACGACAGGGGCCTTTCTACTGCAGTAGGTGATGAAGGTGGTTTTGCACCAACTTTTGATGGCACTGAAGATGCGGTAGAAACCATCCTTAAAGCAATTGAAAAAGCAGGTTACAAACCTGGTAAAGAAATTTGCCTGGCATTTGACTGTGCTGCTTCTGAGTTTTACAAAGATGGCAAATACGATTACACTAAATTTGAAGGTGATAAAGGTGCCATCCGCACCAGCGCTGAACAAGCGGATTATTTAGCTTCATTGACAGAAAAATATCCGATCATTTCTATTGAAGATGGAATGGGTGAGGATGACTGGGATGGCTGGAAATTGTTAACGGAAAAAATTGGGGACCGTGTTCAGCTGGTAGGTGACGATTTGTTTGTAACAAACGTTAAAAGGTTGCAAACCGGAATTGACAACGATACAGCGAACTCTATCCTTGTAAAAGTAAACCAGATCGGTTCCTTAACGGAAACCATCAACGCGGTTACTTTAGCTCAAACCAATGGCTATACTTCGGTAATGTCGCACCGTTCAGGTGAAACTGAAGACGTGACCATTGCCGATCTGGCGGTTGCTTTAAACTGCGGTCAGATTAAAACGGGTTCTGCTTCCCGTTCAGACAGGATTGCAAAATACAACCAATTGTTGCGCATTGAAGAAGAATTGGGTGCTGCAGCCAGGTTTATTGGTAAAGATTTCAAATACGCCATCAAATAAATTTGGCGGATTTAATAGCATAAAAAAGTCCTGTAAGCAATTGCAGGACTTTTTTGTTGGGTAAAATTTTACCGACAAAAAATGTTACCGTTCTGCTCATCGGCTGCATTACTTCTTGTTTTTCCTTAACAGAAAAACAAAGAAAGCTATGCCGCTTCCCAGAAGATAACATTTTGTTTTAAGTTTTTTTCCTTAGAAAAAATTTAAAGAAATGCAGACAATGAAGAGAATGGTTATTTTTTATATCTTTACTTTATGAACCGCGTATTAGAACTTGTTCGTAACAAATACTTCCTGTCTGTAGCAGCCTTTGCCGTATGGATGTTGTTTTTCGACAAAAATGATATGGTTTCCCAGTATGAGTTCAGGTCTGAGGTAAACAAACTTCAGGAAGAAAAAGATTTCTATGTAAAAGAGATTTCGCAGGTAAAGAATGATCTGAATGAACTCAACACCAATTTAAGTACAGCCGAAAAGTTTGCGCGTGAAAAATACTTCATGAAAAAAGACAACGAGGATGTATTTGTGATCATTAAAGAAGCTCCTAAAGATTAATATACAAATCTGGGAAGCGCCAGCTTATAGCGAACTACAATAATCCTTAAAGTAAATATAAAAGCAATCACTACGATGGTGGCAATATCATTTTCCAGGTGGAAATACTTTAAGGTATAAAAAAGAATCCCCCCTAAAATGCATGCTGTAGCATATATTTCTTTATGAAAGATTATAGGGATGGTATTTAACAGCGTATCCCTGATCACCCCACCAAAACATCCCGTAATGGTACCCAGGGCCACACAAATGCCAGGACTTAAACCAAACATGATACCTTTTTGAATGCCCAGCATCGTAAACAAGCCCAGTCCTAAGGAGTCGAAAAGGAAGAGCGTGACCTTAAATTTCTTAATGTGTGTTTTAAAAAAAATGGTTGTGACCGCGGTTAATAAAATCAGCAGGCAATAGTTCACATCCCTCATCCAGGCTACCGGTGTATCACCGATTAGAAGGTCACGTACCGTTCCTCCTCCAATTGAGGTGATGAAAGCAATGATTAAAACACCAAATGGATCCAGCCTTCTTTGCATAGCCGCAAAAGTACCCGATATCGCAAACGAGATGGTACCCAGCGTTTCAATTGTTTCCATCATATCGATCTGCATATCCGGTGTAATTTAAATTTCGCCGTTTCTTTTACGGAAGAACCATTCCAGGCTTAGCAAAGCCAGGATCGCAGCAAACAGCCACTTAAAGTTAATCAATTCTTCGTACTTACGGTCTTCATAGCTCAAAGTCTTGATCTGCTCATTTCCAATGATCTCATCCGCCAGGGTTAACAATTGTCCTGGCATAGACATTTTACCGGCAGTTTGTACCGACATCGTATTTAACAGCTGGTGGTTGGCCACCGTTTGCTGGTATTCGGCAACCATCGCATTCACAAAAAAGACACCCTGTGCTGTATATCTTTGCTTACCAAACAGTGTTGCAGCCCTGTAGGTATAATTGCCGGGCGGCAATGCCCCTGCATCCAGCTGATACGCAGCTGCTGTTCTCGAAAACAGGAACTTATATTCCTTTCCCTGGTCATTGCTAACCGTTATGCTTACATCAGGGGTATTTACAGCAACATAGCTATCGTTATACAATACAGCATTGAGCAATACGTTTTCGTTTTCATCAAACGTATTTTTTGCTGCATACACTTTAAATTTACGCTTATCGTCTTTCAGGGACAGGTATTGCACCGTCCTTGATATCAGGCTGTTAAAAACAACCGGTTCCTGCATGGTCTCCCCGGCCTCGGAAAGCTTCCATCGCCACAAGCCCTCTCCAATTAAGAAAGCTGATTTACGCCCGTTATCGGTCATAAAGAACAATTGTGGATGTTCGGTATTGATCTTTCCAATGCGCTGGTTCAGTACAATGGTTGCATTGCCGCTCACAACCGGCTTACCAAACGGGGCCAGTAAGGGATCAAAACCTTCAATCTGCCTGGCCGTCATTTCATCCAGCTCAAATGAGGTAAAACCGGGATTAACATGGCTATAAGTTTCCTGGATAGTATTGTTCGCTCCAGCCATACTTACCTGTTTTTGAGCCTGGTTAAAAGCACTCAAATTACTCTGCGCTCCCAGTATATACCATACCGCCGTACGTGCGGAAGCCAGTCTGTTCATAAACGAACCCGCATCATATACTGCCGAGGGTAGCTGGTAAAGCAGTACCAGGCCATAATCATCCAGGCGCTGTGCATTCAGCTCATCCGCCAGGGCAATCTTAACTTCAAAATTTTTATTCAGACTGATGGCCTGCTTAAGTGCGGTGATATCCGGATGCGGGCCTGCAGCCGCAATAAGTACTTTAATTCGGGTATCAATCACCTCAACGAAGAGCTGTTGCACATTATTCTTCTCCGAGACTTCGTTTTTTACCGGGCTCAACTGTACGGTATATTTCAACAGCCCAAGCCTCGAGGCTTTCAGTTTGATGGGAATGTCTTTCACAAAAGCTGCTGAGGTAATGGACAAGCGATCTTCATATATCTTTTTCCCGTTTTCCAGTACCGCGATATGGCTTTCCTCCCCTTTTGCGTCAAAAGCCTGTACCTGTACTTCTATAGTGAATTCGTTATCCAGATAAACCAGGTTATTGCCATTTATATTGGCAATCAGCAAGTCTTTTTTAGGGACGGTATCGCCTAAAGCAATGGTGTAGACCGGGGCTTTTAATTTATTCAGTTCATAAAGTGGACTCCCTCCACGGTTAAATATGCCATCAGAGGCAATAATTACCGCGCCAACATTCCGGTTTAAATACTCGTCATTCAGCTGGGCAACCAAACGGGCAGCATTGCTCAGTTTTCCCTGATGCGTAAAGTCATATCCGTTTTTAATGCTGTCACTGAAGTTGTAGATCTTTACTTCATATTTTTCGCCGAGTTTCCGGGCCAGGCTTTGCATGTCCTGCGCATACTTGAGTTGATCAAAACCAGCAGGCTCCACATTCCCAACAGACAGGGAATTGTCCTGTCCAATGATAATGACAGGTTTTTCCGGAGTGTAAGACACACTCCTGATCAAAGGAAAAAACAAAAGAAACCCGATTGCAGTAAGCATAACAGCGCGCATTACAGCAAGTCCGTATCGTAGCTTTTTATCCAGGTGTGCTGTTTTACCGTACAATAGCCAGGCAAACAATATGCCTGTTGTTAAGGCGCCGAGTAAGGTCAGTACGGTATATATGGTAAGGGAATCGCTCATATCTGTTTGGATAAAGATGCTAAATTTTAAAATAAACTGCTAGGCATTTTATTTATGTTTGTTTGACAAACCTCCGCTAAATATGAAAGTATTAGTTAAACTCATTTTTTTGCTGACCATGACAACACCCGCATTCGCCCAGGCAGATTTTAAAACGGAGCAGCTAAAATTTGACCGGGTAAGCGCAGCTTATGAGGAAAAATGGAACAGCTTGCAGGAAGCACTCAGATCAGCGGGCATAGGCAGGCCATTTAAGCTTTACATGGCAGCTTATAAAGCAGAGGGCAAACTGGAACTATGGCTAAAAACAAACGGGCAAAAAACCCATCAATTATTTAGAACCTATAACTTCTGTGCCCAGTCGGGCATATTGGGGCCAAAGGTAAAAGAGGGCGACCTGCAAACCCCTGAAGGTTATTATTACCTGAATGTATTTAACCCAAAAAGCAGTTTTCACCTTTCTCTTGGAATCAGCTATCCAAACCAGGTTGACCGGTTCAGAAGCGGGAAAGAAAAACCCGGAGGCGAGATTTACATACATGGCAACTGTGTAACGGTTGGTTGTATTCCGCTGACAGATGATAAGATCAGGGAAGTCTATGTATTGGCTGTTGAAGCAAAAAATGCTGGTCAGGATCAAATTCCTGTACACATTTTCCCTTTTAAAATGACAGCGGGAAATCTGAACACCTACCTGAAGCAGTTTCCGGCGCATCGGGCATTCTGGACAAACCTGCAAACCGGGTATGCTTATTTTGAAAAAAACCACATGATACCGGTCTTATCAGAAAAAAGTGGCAGATACCTGTTTAAATAAAAGATAACATCAATCAAAAAGGCAGCCTGGTTTATAAAGCTGCCTTTTTTAGAAATGTCTATATTGGTGCTACAACATTCCGCCGCAAACCGACAATACCTGTCCTGTCACGTATGCACTCATATCCGAAGCCAGGAACACGCAGGCATTTGCCACATCTTCAGTCTCGCCCGCCCTTTTCAATGGGATACCTTCTTCCCAGCCTTGCACCACTTTAGGATCCAGTACACCTGTCATTTCAGTACGGATAAAACCAGGGGCGATTACATTCGTACGGATATTACGGGAACCCAGTTCCTTCGCCAGGGATTTAGAGAAACCAATGATGCCGGCTTTTGAAGCTGCATAATTTGCCTGCCCGGCATTTCCCTGTACACCAACCACAGAGCTCATGTTGATGATAGACCCCTTCCTTGCCTTCATCATTACCTTAGAAGCAGCCTTAGACACGTTAAATACAGACTTAAGGTTTACATTGATCACTTCGTCCCAGTTCTCTTCACTCATGCGCATGAGTAAACCATCTTTAGTGATCCCTGCATTGTTTACCACGATATCCAGTGCACCGAAATCAGCCACGATATCGCTGATCAGTTTTTCTGCTTCATCAAATTTAGAGGCATCAGAACGGTAGCCTTTAACCTTAGTGCCAAAACTTTGCAGTTCCTGCTCCAGTGCCTGCCCTTTTTCCACTGATGATAAATAAGTAAAGGCCACATTAGCCCCATGTTCTGCAAATTTCTCCGCTATCTTGCGGCCAATTCCTTTAGATGCACCGGTTACAAGTGCCGTTTTTCCTTCTAATAACTTCATCTGTATTTTATTTGGTTATATGCTATTGTTATATGATTTATAAATATCGTTAAATTGCTGGTTCCTGCTGGCTCAAACAGTGAAAACTACCCAGGCCCCAGATGATATCTGTGGAATCTATACCCACAACCTTCCGGTCAGGAAAAACATGCTGGATGATCTGCAATGCTTTTTCATCATTCACATCTCTGAAGGTAGGTACGATCACCGCAGCATTTGCAATATAAAAATTGGCATACGATGCCGGTAAACGGGTATCCTCATGGATCACCGGCGAAGGCATCGGCAACTCCACAATATTCAATGCTTTGCCATTGCTTAAGCGCATGGCCTTTAAAGCCTCCAGGTTCTCTTGTAACAACAGGTAGTTCTCGTCCAGCGGATTACTCTCCACCACCGTTAAAACAGTATCTTCATTTACAAAACGGGTAATGTCGTCTACATGGCCATCTGTATCGTCACCTACAATTCCGTCGCCCAGCCACAATACCTGTTCTGCACCGTAAAACTCCAGCAGGTACTGTTCAATCTGTTCCTTAGTCAGCTGTGGATTCCTGTTTTCATTCAGCAGACATGCGGTGGTGGTCAGTATGGTACCTGCACCATTAAACTCAACCGAACCGCCCTCCATCACAATATCCGGGGTAAATAAGGTCAGGTTAAAATGTTGCGCAATTTTAGTAGGAATTACATCATCCAGGTCATAGGGAGGGTATTTATCGCCCCAGGCATTATAGCCCCAGTCTACTACGGCCTTTTCCGCGTCTCTTAACACAAAGGCTGGTCCATGATCCCTGCACCAGGCATCATTACTCTCGTTAAAATAGAATTCAACCTGGGTTAAATCTGCACCGGCCTCCCGCAAATGCCTGGTTGCATCCGCTTTCATGGCCTCACCCTTTACATTGATGCGTACTTTTTCACCTTCCGCAACAATCTTTATAAACTGGCAGTAGGGCGCATAAATCGTTTCCATCTTACCGGGCCATGAGGCTTCCTTATGTGGCCAGCTTAACCACGTAGCTTCATGTTTTGCCCATTCAGCAGGAAATGAATAACCCTGTTTTTTAGGGGAAGCTGAAAAAATTATATCCGTCAATTTTTATTTTTTAGTAGTTCTAAAGTTTTGTCCAAAGCTCCGGGTATTTTCCAGTTGTCATGACCAGCAATAACCTGTCGGATTGTTTTATACTTATCTTTTATCGCCAGGATCGTTTTTGGCCAGGCTTTTAAGTCAGCCTCACCAACAAAACCCAATCCTTTTGCTTCCGCACTTTTAATTAAACAGCCGCCATCCAGCACCTTATATTCCGGGAACCAGACCACCAGATTATCTTTTGTATGTCCGGCACCAAAATAATCAAGCTGGAATTTCTCTATCCCGATTTGAAACTTTGCCCCTTTTTCAAAAGTATGTAATGCAACAGGTTTATGCTCCGATCTTAAGAGCTCGTTTGTTTGCACTGATGCATAAGTAGGAATTCCTTTTTTATTAAAAAAGCCGAATCCACCTGCCCGGTCTTCGTGAGAATGGGTAGCAAAAACTTTGATCACTTTTAAATGGTGCCGTTTTTCTATGGCATCCAATAAGGGCTGGTTTTGTGCCTGGTCCCAGGGCGTGTCAAATAAAACAACCCCGTTGCCGGTTACCAGATACATGGCATTTGCCGAAACCTTTTGGCCCTCATAAGTATGGTAAGTGGTATACACATACAGTTTTTCATTTAGGGGCGTGATTTCCAGTGCCTGCCCGTAAATAGAAAAGCTCAAAAAAAACAATATGATGAATACACTAATCCTCATCAATAAATCTCCTGGTGATCGGCTGATAAGAGTCTATTCTACGGTCTCTTAAAAATGGCCAGTGTTTGCGGAAGAAATCGGATTCACTCAGATCCAGTTCCACTACTTCCGTTTCTTCCTGGTCATGCGAGCCTAAATAAAGTATCCTGCCCTGGCCGTTCGTGGCAAAGCTGCCACCCCAGAATTTCATGGCCCCATCCTGTTCAAAACCTACGCGGTTTACACTTACCACAGGCAGGCCATTCGCTACCGCATGTGAGCGCTGAATGGTTTGCCAGGCATTATACTGGTCTTTATTGGTCTCTTCATCCTGGTCTGTTGCCCAGCCAATAGCGGTTGGATAAAACATAATCTCTGCACCCATAAGCGCTGTAATGCGCGAAGCCTCCGGATACCATTGATCCCAGCAGATCAGGACCCCTATTTTTGCAAACTTTGTTTGAAAAACCTTATAACCCAGATCACCGGGCGTAAAGTAGAATTTCTCATAAAAGCCGGGATCGTCCGGAATGTGCATTTTGCGATATTTTCCCAGGTAAGCCCCGTCGGCATCCAGAACGGCAGTGGTATTGTGGTATAATCCTGCGGTACGTTTCTCAAATAACGAGGCAATAATCACTACACCCAATTCTTTTGCAACAACCTGTAAAGCAGCTGTTGAAGGGCCCGGAATTGCTTCCGCTAAATCGAAGTTTGCATAATCTTCAACATCACAAAAGTACAGCGAAGTAAAAAGTTCCTGCAGGCAAACAATCTGCGCACCTTTTGCCGCTGCTTCCCTGATTTTTACAATTGCTTTATCTAAATTTTCCTGCTTATTAGCGGTACAGCTCATCTGCACCATTCCAACCTTTACTTTAGCCATGCTTTATCAACAAATAATTTGACGCAAAGTTAGCCAAAAAAATCAAAAGATGAGGCCAGGTTGTCAAGAACACAAGCTACAGATAGCCAGTCTGGTATCAGGAGGCAATACTTTCCCTGTATTCCTGCTGCAATTCAAACAGGCATCTGGCACATAAACAACCGTCATAAAGCTCGCTGATGTACTGCACCTCGTTCAAATCCAGGTGAACCACACTGCACTGGCATTTGGTATACGAGTTGGCCTTACACTCTATCGGAGTGTTGCAACGTTCGCAAGGTATGATCTCGTGTTTTGCCATTCAATAGTGCGGTTAAGGCGAAGATTAAGAAACAAATGATTCAGCACAAAGATACAACATGTGCCAGACATCCTTTTTCACATCGGCGTAATATTTAGTTCCCTGGAATTATGGAATATCCTAACAAAAAAGGAGTAAGAATTTCTCCTTACTCCTTTGCGATATATCCAATATGAACGATTAACCTGAACAGCTGATACAGCCTTCTTCCATTGAGCAAACCGGACCTTCAACGATCTCTTCGGCACTTTGCTCAATATGCTCCGGAATTACCGGTTCCATGTTTTTACCCGCCTGGTTCTCCACAGTAAACTTAACCGCTTGCGAAGCCGCTTGTGTGCGCAGGTAATACATACCGGTTTTCAATCCTTTCTTCCATGCATAGAAGTGCATTGAAGTCAGTTTTGAAGTATTCGGTGCATTGATAAATAAGTTTAGCGATTGCGACTGGCAGATATAAGCACCCCTGTCGGCTGCCATATCAATGATGCTGCGCATTTTGATCTCCCAAACTGTTTTGTATAATTCTTTGATATAATCAGGGATCTCCGCAATGTCCTGGATAGAGCCATTGGCTAAAATGATCCTGTCTTTCATTGCCGGGTTCCACAAACCCAGAGATACCAGGTCTTTTAGCAAATGCTTGTTTACCACGATGAACTCCCCACTCAACACCCTTCTGGTATAGATATTTGAAGTATAAGGCTCAAAACACTCATTGTTACCTAAAATCTGCGAAGTAGAAGCCGTAGGCATTGGCGCTACCAGCAAAGAGTTATACACCCCGTCTTTTACTACTTTTTCGCGTAAAGTTTCCCAATCCCAACGGTTACTTGCCGGTTTAACATTCCACAGGTCGAACTGGAACTTGCCCTGAGATAAAGGAGAACCCTTAAAGGTTTCATACGGACCATTTTTAACAGCCAGGTCATGAGAAGCTGTCATTGCCGCAAAATAGATGGTCTCAAAAATCTCTGTATTTAAGATACGTGCACCTTCGCTTTCAAAAGGTAAGCGCATTAAAATAAAGGCATCAGCCAATCCTTGTACACCTAAACCAACTGGTCTGTGGCGCATATTGGAATTTCTGGCCTCTTCTACAGGATAGTAGTTATAATCTATAATCTTGTTCAGGTTTACAGTAGCCTGATAAGTAACATCATATAATTTCTGGTGATCAAATTCACCGTTGATCACAAATCTTGGCAGCGCCAGAGAAGCCAGGTTACAAACCGCAACCTCATCTTTAGAAGTATACTCTATAATCTCGGTACACAGGTTAGAGCTCTTAATGGTACCCAGGTTCTGCTGATTAGATTTGCTGTTGGCTGCATCCTTGTACAATAAGTACGGCGTACCTGTTTCGATCTGCGAATCCAGGATGGCAAACCATAATTCCTGTGCTTTAATGGTTTTACGTGCACGGCCCTCCTGCTCATAACGCTCATATAAAGCATCAAACTCTGCACCAAAGCAATCGGCCAGACCCGGAGCCTCATGCGGACAGAACAGGCTCCAATCGCCGTTCTCTTCCACGCGTCTCATAAACAGATCGCATACCCAAAGGGCATAGAACAGATCACGTGCACGCAGCTCTTCCTTACCATGGTTTTTACGAAGGTCCAAAAAGCTCAGTACATCTGCATGCCAGGGCTCTAAATAAATGGCAAAAGCACCTTTACGCTTACCTCCGCCCTGATCTACATAACGCGCAGTATCGTTAAACACTTTCAGCATCGGTACAATACCATTGCTCGTGCCATTGGTACCACCAATATAAGAACCTGTAGCCCTGATGTTATGGATGCTCAAACCAATACCACCCGCACTCTGAGAAATTTTAGCCGTTTGTTTTAACGTATCATAAATCCCTTCAATGCTGTCGTCCTGCATGGTTAGCAAAAAGCAGGATGACATCTGAGGCTTAGGTGTAGCTGCATTGAACAAGGTCGGTGTAGCATGTGTAAACCAACGCTCGCTCATCAGGTTATAGGTTTGGATGGCACTGTCAATATCCCCTTTATGGATACCTACGGCAACACGCATGAATAAATGCTGTGGACGCTCCACAATCTGTCCTTCTACCTTCAGCAAATAAGATTTCTCTAAGGTCTTGAAGCCAAAATAATCAAAACCAAAATCCCTGTCATAGATAATGGTGCTGTCTAAAATATCCGCATTTTTTTCAATGACTTCCCAAACGTCATCTGCAATTAAAGATGCAGGCTTTCCCGTCTTGGAATCAATATAGTTGTACAGCAACTCCATGGTCTTGGAGAAAGACTTGGTGGTATTTTTATGAAGGTTAGACACCGCAATGCGCGAAGCCAGCAAGGCATAATCAGGGTGCTTTGTAGTTAAAGAGGCAGCAGTCTCGGCAGCAAGATTGTCCAGCTCTGAAGTAGTAACACCATCATACAAACCCTCAATCACCTTCTTGGCAACATCTATCGGATCTACAAGTTCAGCATTAAAACCATAGCATAACTTCTCGATACGAGCCGTTATTTTGTCGAATCTTACCGCTTCTTTGCGGCCATCTCTTTTTATTACAAACATATTTTCAGGTATTTATAGTGCATATTGAATTTCAGAGCGGAAAATCCAGCATCGGCACCGAATTATAATTATTATCTATTTTCTTATTGTCTAACCCCAATAAGTACTAAAAGTCATCATCTAAGGAGAAAGCCGCAGCTTTATCTTCCGTTGAAGTCAATACACCGCTTTTCTGGTAATCACCTACTCTTTTCTCAAAGAAGTTTGTTTTACCCTGTAAAGAGATCATTTCCATAAAATCAAACGGATTGGTCGCATTATATATTTTAGCGTAACCCAATTCCTGCAGCCATCTGTCGGCCACAAATTCAATGTACTGCGACATCAGTTTCGCATTCATTCCGATCAGGGCAACCGGCAATGCATCAGTAACAAATTCCTTTTCTATTTCAACAGCATCGCTGATGATGCCATGCACCTGCTCCTGGCTCAGTTTATTTTTAAGCATTTTGTACAGCAGGCAGGCAAATTCACAATGTGAACCTTCATCTCTTGAGATCAGCTCATTGCTAAAAGTAAGTCCTGGCATTAAACCACGCTTCTTTAACCAGAATATAGAGCAGAAACTACCGCTAAAGAAAATCCCCTCTACCGCTGCAAAAGCAACCAGACGCTCCGCAAAATTACCATTGTCTATCCAGCGCAAAGCCCATTCTGCTTTTCTTTTAACGGCAGGTACCGTGTCAATGGCATGGAACAAACGATCCTTTTCTTCCGGATCTTTAATATAAGTATCAATTAATAAAGCATAGGTCTCTGCATGGATATTTTCCATCATGATCTGAAAACCATAAAAACAACGTGCCTCCGGTAATTGCACCTCACTCATAAAGTTCACTGCAAGGTTCTCATTTACGATACCATCACTGGCCGAAAAGAAGGCCAGGATATGAGAAATGAAATGCCTTTCCCCGTCATTCAGGTTATCCCAGTGTTTCTGGTCGTCTGACAGATCAATTTCTTCGGCTGTCCAGAAACTAGCCTCAGTCTTCTTATACATTTCCCAGATTTCAGGATATTTAATCGGCAAAAGAACAAACCTGTCTTTGTTTTCTTTTAATAATACTTCTTCTTCTTGCATAAGCATCTATTTAATAGGGTAAATGTAATTTGATTCCTAAAGCTTCATAAATCCAGTAGCCAAGCCATCCGTACCCAGTTATTAAAAGTTTAAAAGACATGAAATCCTCCGGCAACCTTAAGCAACTAAATATTAAAACTTTAACTAAAAATCTGTGTGTGATTTATTAAAGAACTTTATGTAAACAAATATAAAGTACCGACCCCTGATAAGAGAACAATAGTTGTTAACAAGCGGGCATTTTTATCAACACTAAAAGGAGAAATTGACACAGTAATTACGCCTGAAATTTGTTATTTATTTCTTTTCAGGAACCATGAGCTGCAAAAAAAGGTGTTAATAAATTCAAGAAACTGACTATAACGACATTAAAGTTAAAAGGCTAGTCTTCTTCAGGCAAATAACTGATTTCAACTTTTGCCACGCCTTTTTTGTAAAAGCCAAGTGCTTTTGCTGCCGCTTCTGAAAGGTCTATTTTAAATTTCTTCGAATGCGGCCCCCTGTCATTTACTTCAACATCTACAGATTCGCCGTTCTCAGGATTGGTCACCGTCACGATAGTTCCAAAAGGCAAAGACATATGTGCAGCCGTCATTTTACTCCTGCGGTACCTGGCCCCGCTGGTTGTTCTGCGGCCTTCAAATTTCCTGGCGTAATAGGTTGCGTAAACTGTTTTTGAGATTAATTTAGAAGAGCTTTTGGATGTGGATTCTGCTGATTTTTCATACACCGGAGTTGAGGCCGGTTCCTCTGAAACATCCTGGGTAAAACCCATAAAAGAAATTAGCATACCACATAACAATAAACAATACTTCATATTTACTATAATTGGTGAACGGACAAACATAAGTAAACTAAATCCGTAAAAACAAGAAATGCCCGGCAGTTTGTCGCCGGGCACTATAATAATATCAGTCAGAAATAAATTATTTCTTATCGGGAACAAAGTTCATAGAAATAGAGTTCACACAGTTACGGGTATTCTTTGCAGTAAAACCCTCTCCCAAAAATACATGTCCTAAATGTGCCTTACAATTTGCACATACAATCTCTGTACGCATCCCGTCCGCATCAGGAATCCGCTCCACAGCTCCTTTAATTTCATCATCAAAACTTGGCCATCCACAATGCGATTCGAATTTAGATTCCGACCGGTATAATGCGGCATTACACCGCTTGCAGGTATAAGTGCCTTTTTCCTTATTGTTTAACAGCTTACCGGTACCAGGATATTCTGTACCCTTGCGCACAATCACATCCTCTTCTTCTTTGGTTAATTTATTCCACTCCATATTATTGGTTGCTTTTTTTGTATCCGTTTTTTTTGGCTGCTGACCGCAGGCTGCCAGCTGCATTGAAACCAACAATACAGCAAGCACAAATGTTTTGTCCATCCAGGTCTTCATATCTAACATTTTAATACAATATACGGCCAAAAAGCTATTTTG
Organism: Pedobacter heparinus; assembly: GCF_032678725.1. Classification (GTDB taxonomy): domain Bacteria; phylum Bacteroidota; class Bacteroidia; order Sphingobacteriales; family Sphingobacteriaceae; genus Pedobacter; species Pedobacter heparinus_A. The sequence continues at coordinate 14,738 of NZ_JAVTSC010000018.1, read as the reverse complement.
GTTTGTTCAAACCTAAAAATGAGCATCATCACATTGTAATAAAGCAAAAAGCTCCGATGAATTAAATCACCAGAGCCTTTACATTATACAAGAAGATCTTTATTTATTTCTTTAAAAGGGCAGCCATAGCAGCACCGATTTCTGCAGGGCTTTCCACCACACGGATACCACACTCAGCCATAATTTTCATTTTAGCAGCAGCAGTATCGTCAGCACCACCAACAATAGCACCGGCATGGCCCATTCTGCGTCCTGCAGGAGCAGTTTGTCCGGCAATAAAACCAACTACCGGCTTGGTGCCGTTGGCTTTGATCCAGCGGGCAGCTTCAGCTTCCATGCCACCACCAATTTCACCGATCATGATGATACCTTCAGTTTCCGGATCGTTCATCAGCAACTCCACCGCTTCTTTAGTGGTGGTACCAATAATCGGGTCACCACCAATACCGATAGCTGTTGTAATTCCCAAACCAGCTTTCACTACCTGATCAACAGCCTCATAAGTTAATGTACCTGATTTAGATACCACACCTACTGTACCTTTTTTGAAGATAAAACCTGGCATGATACCAATTTTAGCTTCATCAGCAGTAATTACACCAGGGCAGTTAGGACCGATCAAACGACAATCCTTGCCAGAGATATACTCTTTAACCTGGATCATATCCTTAGTCGGGATACCTTCGGTGATACAAACAATAACTTTAATTCCTGCTTCAGCAGCTTCCATAATGGCATCTGCTGCAAATGCAGGAGGAACAAATATGATAGATACATTTGCGCCGGCTTTATCAACCGCATCCTTTACCGTATTAAAAACCGGTTTATCCAAATGAGTTTGTCCGCCTTTGCCAGGTGTTACCCCACCAACAACATTAGTTCCGTACTCAATCATTTGTGAAGCATGATAAGTACCCTCATTTCCAGTAAAACCCTGAACAATAACTTTTGAATCTTTATTTACTAAAACACTCATGTATCTTTAAATTTTTTGTGCAAAGCTAAGTTAATTGAGATGCAATATCAAATGCAATCCCAATTTTATTACATTTATAAAATGAAGCCATTGAAAATCTATTTTAAAGTACTAAAGGTTGGGAACGGAAAATTCTTAAAAACCAAAGATGAGGTAAGCAACCTGATCGTGGAAGCAATTAACCGCAACCCCAGCAAACCCGCCCATCAGCTCCGTGAAATTACACTGGAAGAATTCCGCAGCAATCCTACCGCGCAACAGGTATTGCAGACCAGCAGTCGTTTCTTTATTGATCATGTAACGGATATTGAGGTAGTCGTTACTTTCTTACCAGAAGAAAAAGTATTACAGGAACAATTTTATACCCAATGGCGCTATGTTCAAATTTCGGCACCTTACCGCCTGGTACAATACCTTGACGAGAACAAAGTGGTGGTCTATAGTGAAAAAACCAAGGTGCTGCACACCATTAAACTGGAAAAGGATATTACTGTAGTAGTAAACGAAGACTAAAACTGGATATCGCTAAACCATTTTTTATAGATATTGTGATAGGTACCATTTTCCTTTAGCAACCTCAAGACATCATTAAACTGGGTTTTAAGCTGCAAATCCCCTTTTTTCATCGCTATGGCATAAGACGAATCCGTTTTAGGCAGGAACATGCCGATTTTCAACTTCTTATTCTTTTGCAGGAAACCTCCGGCTATGGGCGAATCATCCACCAGAAGGTCAATTTTTCCCGAAACCAGCTTCCTGTACAGCTCCTTGTTGGTTACCGCATATACAATATTATTGGAGGGAAATTGTTCCCGAACATATTTTTCGGCTTCGGTAGCTTCCCGCACACCGATGGTTTTGTTTTTAAAATGGTTTAAACCAGCTAAAGTATCCTCCTGCCCAACCACCGCACACAACCTGAAGTACAAGTATGGATTGCTAAATTCAAGAATATGCTGGCGCGAAGCAGTCACCGTTACTGCAGAGCAAATGATATCCAGCTCACCCTTAAACAGTTTTTCCAGTATAGTAGACCATAAAGAAACTTCGTATTCCACTGCTAAACCGAGATGACTGGTAATGGCCCCAAGCAGATCGACCTCAAATCCTTCAAAATTTTCAGAATTGTAATCGGAATGCATCGGAAATGGTGCCGCCGAATCCAATCCTACTTTTAGTACTTTTTTATTGGCCATAAAATAAGGGTTAGCGAAGCAAAGTTATCCTTTTTTCTGCAAAACCAGCACTCAATATCGATCAACACCCAGCTTTAAGCATAAAAAACACTAGAAAATATATTCTTTTTAATAAAAATCAGAAAAAAACCAAAAAATTCATAAAAAGCCAAGAGAACAAACAAGAAAAAACAATTTTCAACCAGAAAATCAAACAATTTTTAGCAAAACGAGCATTAGGGTTTAACTTTGAGCCCGGAAATATCCGATACTACGTCTTCCTCTTGTTTCCCTTTTTTCTTCTTCTTTTTCCGGTCAATACCACTTAATCTTTCTTCCAGTACCTTTTCAAATTCAGGAAGCTGATCACCCTTAAGGATGGTACGGATGTTGTCATTGGTGTCGTTCTGAAGCTTATAAAATTTAGTCACATCATCCTCTTTTGAAGTACCTGCCTGCTGCCTTTTGATCAGGTCAAGCTGCTGTTTAGACATGTCATAAACATAAGTATAGATCACACTTTTCTGAGTGGGGCTCAGTTTCAGTCGCTTTTCCAGCTCATCCACATTTTTAGCCGTCATTTCCTGAGCTGTCGGCATTTTATTTTGCTGGGCTTTTGCTAGCGTATTGATGCCAATTAGCACTAATACAATAAAAAAATATTTCTTCATGATGATTTTAAGCTCTACCCACGCAATTTAAAAAAATATCCCCTTATCACGAAAGAAATCTCTGTTTCAAAATAATTAGTTATATTGATTTCCCGGAATAAGACACCATGTTAAGAGAAGAGCGACAAAACTATATTTTAAACCAGATCAATATCAATAACAAAGTTCATACCGCCAATCTTTGTACCGAGCTGGATGTTTCCCTGGATACCATAAGGCGGGATCTTGCCGATCTGGAACAGGAAGGCAAACTGGTTAAAGTACATGGAGGTGCCATCTCAAAATTCTTTCATTATCCCTTTCAGCAACCAGCTATATATGCTAAAGAAAAAAAGAAGGAAATCGCCAGAAAGGCCTTAACATTAATCCAGGATGGCATGACCATTCTTGCCGGCGGCGGAACGGTCATGCTCGAACTGGCAAAAATGATCCCGGAAAATCTGACAGGCACATTCTTTACTGTTAGCCCCCTGGTTGCCCTGGAAGTCACCCAAAGGTCCACCATCGATGTGATCTTACTCGCTGGAAAGCTTTCCAGAAATGCATACATCTGTATGGGTTCTACGGTGATCCATCAACTTTCAGAGATCAGGGCAGACCTCTGCTTCCTGGGCACCAATGGCATCTCTGTAAGCGAAGGTGTAACAGAGCAGGACTGGGAAGTAGTGCAGGTAAAACAACAAATGATCAGGTCGGCCAGAAAAACCGCCATCCTGACCATTTCTGAAAAAATCGGTGCAGCGCAAAACTTAACCGTCTGTAACCTAAACGCGGTAGACCACCTGGTTACCGAACTTTCCCCGGGCGATGCCAAACTGAAAAAATACCAGCAGTTTTTCGACATCAGATAGCAGATAAATCGTTAAACCCCTGTAATCCTTTCCTTATATACCCGCAACGCTTCTTCCAAACGGTCTTTAGCCGTTTCATCTCCAGGAACATTATGCGAAGGATGGATGTACAGTTTCACTCCTCTTTCAGCCAGTATTTCAGCAACCGTAGTCACCGTCATCCATACACAGGTGATGAATGCCATAGTAGATACCGGTCCTATTTTATCCTGGTGGTTTTTGAGCGATACAGAGGCGTCACCAATCGGCGCACAGGAATCCACCACCAGGTCGGCAATATCAAAAATATTCTTTCCACTGGAGTGGCGGGTCTGCTTTCCTTTTGCTTCGGCTGCTGAACCGAACACGATCACTTTCATCCCTTTCCGCTTCGCTTCCAGCGCCACATCAATGTTCACATTGTTTATCCCCGAATGGGAGAACAGCCACATGGTATCGCGCGTATCAAAGTTGTAACCTTTCATGATCTCTATACCATAGCCCTCTACCCTTTCTAAAAACACAAACTGGTGTACACCCATTTCCCCGGTAATCCGGGTAAAGAAAGTAAGGGGCAATTCGATCATCGGGTGAAAGCCCACAAAACCCCCGATCCTGGGGTACATCTCTTCGATCGGGATGGTGGCATGCCCGCAGCCAAAAGTGTGTACCCATCTGCCGGCCTCAATAGAGTCGGCCATTATTTCCGCCGCTTTGCGGATGTTATCCATTTGCGTTTCCTCAATCTGGGTCATAATTGCCCTTGCATTATTGAGCCATTCTTTTGCTAGCATCATATGTATTTTAAATTTTAAGCTGTTTATTTTTCTGGTTCCCCAAAACCAGGAACCCAAGTAAAGTCATCAGGATAAGTTCTGCAAGGGCCATATAGATCAGGTACCGGATCCCGTAAGTATTGGCCAGCATCCCCATCAGGTAGTTGACCACCATATTCCCGAACAACGCCATCACCAGCACCAGGCTAAAAGCCGTTGCCGAAAGATCCGCATAGCGGGTGGCCACGATGCCCAGCATTACCGGAAATCCTGCTGCCAAACCTCCGCCCATCAATACCAGGCCAGCAATTGCCCTCAGGTAAACTGAAGTGTTCAGCAAGGCTATCCCCGCCAGCAGCAATACAAAGGAAATGGTCAGTATGGCTTTTATACTCAGGTTCCTGAGCACACTGCCCATCAGCAAACGCATCAGGGTCATGCCCACTACAAATAAAGAAAGGGCATACAGCGCCTTGCTTTGCGAGACCCCAATCTGTTTAATCAGGTAGGTAGTAGTCCAGTTGTTCACAATGGCTTCAAAACTGCACTGACAAAACAAAAAAAGCGCAATCAGCATCAGCATCCGGTCTTTTAACAAAGCAAGCCCCCTCCTGATGGGAAAACCATTTATGTGTTTAGGCAGCGGAAAATTAATGCAGCCAAAAATAGCTGCTGCCAAAAAAGCGAGCAGTCCGACACTGGCTACAATCACCGAAGTTGACACTACGTTTTCCAGAAAGCCCAGGATAAAAGGCATACCCAGCGCCCCGAGGCCAAAAAACACACCAATAAGGCTTAGGTTGGCCCCCTTATCTTTAATACTGATGTCGGCAACCACCGCATTTGTAGCCCCGTTAATTGCCCCGCCTCCCAAGCCAAACAGGAAAATACAAACCTTAAGCCATAAAAAAGAAGAAGAAAAAGCAATCCCTTCGAAACCAATACCGATCAGCAAGGCTGAAAAAGCCAGCAAATATTTGTATCCGTATTTATCGCAGAAAGGGCCAAACAGCAATGAGCCGGTCAGCACACCAAAAGGCAGAATGGAAAATAAGGTGCCCGAAGCAAGCTGGTCCAGATTAAACCTGCCGATCAGCATGGGCGCAACCGAACCAAGGGTGATCAGTGTAACACCAAACAAAAGCATACCAAAGCAGGCGGATAGGAAAACGATCTTTTTGTTAAACATACCTTTAGTGTTGAATTCGCTGAAAGTTTTTTAAAGCGGCATAACCTGCCCCGTATAAGCCCGCGTCGGCACCCAATGCCGAGCCGGCTAAAACAAACAAATCCGTACTGATGGGCTGACCCCATTTTTTTGCTTCTTTATAAATCTCCGGGATCAAAGGAATTGCCGGGCCAAATACCCCACCTCCCATAATGATCTTTTCCGGGTTAAACAGGCTAACCAGGTTGGCTACCGCCATCCCCCAGTATTCCACGCATTGTTTAAAAACCTGGACCGCGATCTCATCATCGGCCTTAAAAGCAGCAAATACCTTTTGCGTAGAAAGCACTGAAGGGTCCTTGCTACGGAGTACGCCTTTATAGTCGGGGCGGGCATGCAACAGTTCCCTGCACAGCCTCACAATCCCTTCTCCCGAAGTATAATATTCAAAATGTCCATGATTCTTATACCTGTCCTGATAAGGAGGCCTCAAGGCCAGCCAACCGATGGCACCGGCAATATCATTTGCCCCGCGCAAAATTTGCCCGCCGGCAAGTATACCTGCTCCAATCCCAGTACCCACCGATAAATAAATGGCATCCTGACAACCCTTGGCGGCACCCTGCCATACCTCACCCAAAATATAACAGCTCCGGTCGCTTTCAATGGTTACCGGGATGCCTCCGCCAACTGCCTCAATTTCTCTCAACAAAGGATAGGCTTCCCATTCTGGGATGTTCGGCGCCCAGACCATGTTATTTTTAACATTGCTGATACCGGGTACCGAAACCGCAATGGCAACAACAGGCTCCGCCTGCTGCTCAGCAAAGCTGAGCTGTTCTGTAACGAGATCGGTGATCAGCTTGCCAACCTGCCTGCCCTTTCTTCCATTTAAAAGAACCGAATCCCTGGTACTAACCACCCCATGCTCCGTAAAGGTAGCCGCGGCCAGTTTTGTTCCACCCAAATCAATTGCCAGTAATCTCATAACGCGCCCAACAATTCATCAACCCGTACAAACTGATAGCCCTTGCCTTTTAAAGCCTGGATCAGCTCGGGTAAACGGGTATAGAATTTATCTTTTCTTCTTGGATCGGTTCCAATATGGACCAATAACATAAAGCCGTTTAAACCATTTTTGTCCTTTTGCTCATAACTGAGGATAGATGTCAGCACTTTTTCACTGTCTACATACTTTGTGCCCATTTCCGGATAAGTATAATCCGCAGCAGAGCGGGTACCAGGGGTAAAATTAACCAGCTGAAGCCCCATGTCATATGTCCATGCAGCGATGGCATGGTTATACCATTCATAAGGAGGTAAAAAATAAGCAGCCTGTTTTTTATCAATGCCGAATCTCTTCAATTCTGCATAGCTGTTGTTAATGTCCTTTTCAAACTGTGCACGCGTAACCAGCAAGCTGTCCCTTTTACCCCAGTCGCAATACAGCAAATGCTTGTCCGAATGAGAACCCAGGTAATTACCATCCTGCTTCAGCTGTCCGATCACTTTTTTAAAATGTTTATTTCGGTAAAAATTACCAGTCAAAAAAAAAGATGCATGCACTTGTTCTTTTTTTAAAGCATTTGCAATAAATGCCGCCCCGTCTCCATACTCATCACCCGTAAAAACCAGGGCCAGTTTATTCGAAGCCGGATTGCCCCGGACAATGGCACCATGCGATTCAACAAAAGACTGGTTTTGTCCGGCAGCTTCCTGTACAAAAGCTGTACAGCAAGCAAACAGAAGGCAGTAACGGAGGATCCTGATGTGACGTATGGGCTTTGTCATAGTTTATGCGTTATTTAAAGCTAGACAATTATTTTAAAAATCGCAAAAAAACGCAAATAAATAATCTAATAGCCGCATAAAAACGCTAATTTAATTTAAAAATTAAATAAATACAGCATAAAACAGCAAACACAGTAAGATTAGCCAACTCCAATTGTAACCCGATATCAACCTTAGCGGAATATTTGATCATATTTTACTTATTTTGAGTATCTAAACATTTAATTCTGTCTATGAAAATAGTGACTTCGGGTAAAATTTACATCATACTCTGCATCTGTGCAATCAGCATTACAAGCTGCAGGCAAAATGAGAAAAAAGCAAAAACACAAGACCACGAAAAATCAAAAGCCATTAAGGATTGGAACAAAACCATTCCGGGCAACTTTAGCGCAGAACACAACTGGTTTTTAGATTCGGTTGAAATAGAAACCTTCCTGATCAAATACCCTCTATTTAAAGATCATGCACCGTCCATCCGTGAATTTTATACAGGCCGCAACCATGCTTATGCCTGGTATGCAGACAAACGGTTAATCGAGCAAGCAGGCAACCTTGCAGACCGGATAAAGAATCTCAAAAATGAGGGCATCTCTAAAGATATCCCTTACCGAAACACATTGGATTCCTTGTTGTACGCAAAGGGAACAGGCAAACCCGATTTGCAACTGGAACTGATGCTTACCGCCAATTACTTTGCCTTTGCAAAATTAGCCTGGGAAGGTATGGATACGTCTATCAGCAAGTCCTCGCAGTGGTTTTTGCCACGCAAAAAGTTGTCTTATGCTGCCTATCTGGACAGTATGATTAAAGTACCTCAAAAGGTTTCTAAAGCAGAAGCACCGGTATACAGACAGTATGACCTATTGAAGAAACACCTGCTCCAATACCGTGACCTGCAAAACCAGAATTCATGGAAACCCATTACAGGCCCGGCCAAATCTTACAAACCAGGTGATTCGGCAACACTGATAGCCGAGGTTAAAAAAAGACTTTTTAAATTGGGCGATTTTAAGGGGGACACACTCAACAACCACTATAACGAAGAGCTGGAAGCCGCAACGAAGCAGTTTCAGACCAGGCATGGCCTAACCGCAGACGGGGCTATTGGAAGGGGAACCCTCAGCGAGATGAATGTACCCCTCGCCACAAGGATCAGGCAGATCCTGGTCAATATGGAACGCAGCCGCTGGCTGCCAGTGCATATGGATTCCGTCTATCTTGGGGTAAATATTCCTGAGTTTAAACTACATGCCTACCGCGCAGACAGCCTGTTGTGGAGTAGTAATGTGGTGGTCGGACAATCGGTACACCGCACGGTGATATTTTCCGGAGATATAAAATATGTAGTGTTTAATCCGTATTGGAATGTCCCTGAAAGTATCGTACGTAAGGAGATTATGCCTGCAATGAGGCAAAATCCGGATTATATAAACGCTCACAAAATGGAGATTACCGGATACAAAGACGGCATCCCTATTGTACGACAAAAACCCGGCCCACAGAATTCCCTGGGGCTGGTTAAGTTTCTTTTCCCAAACAGTTACAACATCTATTTGCACGACAGCCCGGCAAAATCGCTTTTTAATGAAAGCTCCAGGGCATTTAGCCATGGTTGTATCCGTGTGGCCAATCCATTTAAGCTGGCCACATTTTTATTAAACTACGATAACTGGAATGAACAGAAAATAGAGGGTGTCATTCAATCAGGCAAAGAACAATATATAACTTTGAAACATAAAGTGCCCGTGTTCATTGCATATTTTACGGCTTTTACCGACCGGAACAACCTACTGAACTTCAGAAAAGACATTTATGCCAGAGACGAAGCACTGGCTAAAATGCTCATACAAGATTGACGCTCATTTTTTACACCAGCCTTAGCTCCCCCAAATAAACGGTGGTACTTACCGCGTCGCCTGCAGCATTTACAAAATGCTGCCAGCAATGGATCGTATCGCCGGCATAATTTGCCGGCAATTGCAAAATTGCTTCTTTATCTCCTCTTTGGGCTATATCCTGAAAGGTTGAAAAGCTTTGTTTGTCAGGACTTATATATGATAAATATTGCGCGGTCATCTTCATTACTAAATATGGATGTTGATGCGTTTTCCCATTTGATATGCAGTACGGCATCGAGTAATGTCAATATCTCTTTAATAAAAGGCACCAGCAGTTCGCCCCTGCTAAAAATCACTTTTGCAAAATCAATCAGGTATTCAATAGGTGTATTTCCTGTAACTGCATTTTTCATGTGATAGGAGATACATTGGTTCATGGGTGTTTTGCCGGTTACAAATAGCTGGTAACCGATTTCAATAATGTACTTTAATGGTTTCAGCCAGCTGCTCACCATGCCCAGCAAAAAATGCTGGTTCTGTTGCTTTTCAGAAAAGGTCCTGTTGCTGTGATCTGCTAAAATGCGCAGGTAATCTACGCCCCGCCAGCTAGCTCCTACCACATTTCCTATTTTCCCGGATATCGCTCCGTTTATTCCGTTTTTATATGTTGCCATCTTTGTTTTTATGAGTTGTTTTTAAATCACATTCGCCAATGTGGTATCCGTCTTTGTTTAATGCTGCAATCAAATCGAGCAACAGTAAGGCGTTCTTGTTCTCCGTTAAAATTTCAAATCCTTTTGTAGTTTGGTAATGGTGATAGTTTTCATCTGCCGCTTCGTATACTTCTTCTTTATTGAGCATAAATTGGGTTACGATGTAAAACAGGATCAGCTCTATTGGCCAGTAATAGGTTAGCAGGTTGGTATAAATACTATGATAGCTGCCATCGCAATCCATGTCGAAGGCATAGGTGTGATAGATTTCGCCTGCTGCTTCGTTAAATTCATCGGTAAAGACAAGCTCAAGGGCATCAAGGTTGTTGATCATTAAATAGGTATCCTTAAATCGGGCTATTTTATCAATGGAGCTCATGACAATTTTTACTACCGGATCTTTTACTTGCCCTAACAGTTCCAGCTCGGCATCTAAACATACATATTCCCTGGGCTCAGAAAGCCAGTTATTGTCTTCGGCCTTTACCAGCCCTTTTAAATCTTTCAGCTCATCGTGCATGGCGATCAAAAAGCCATAGCGCAGCAATTCCATGGTAATAAAGTTCATCAAGTGAAGCGCTGATCCTTTGATTGTTTCTTCTTCTGTATAGTTCATAATTTGTTTTGTTAATGATTTGCGATACCTTTTGTCTTCCAGAGGGAGTGTTTTGTCATCCAGAGCGAACGTTTTGTCATCCAGAGCGAATGCGAAGGATCTATTAGTCATAACTTCGTATAACAATTTCGGTAGCCGGTCGAAGGCTGCGCCTGCTAAGCTCCCTACGGTCACATACCAGCCAATGCCTTCTCTCCGGCATACCTCTATTGTTTGAAATCTTGACACACCCAGCATGAGGCAGATACGCCCAACATGTATAGACGGTCGTCATCTCGACAGAGCGCAGCGACGAGAGACCTCTTGAACTATGCGTGACCAAGAGTTCTCTCCCTGCGGGTCGAGATGACGGGTAGGTTAAATTACCGCTACTAAACACCCCAGCCCCACCAGTAACACCAAGCAAAATGATGCCCAGAAAAATGCGATTTGCTGCCATACTTCCAGATTTTTATAGTTTAAAAATATACTGTCAACTCCAGGCAATCCTACCCGCAGCCAAAACCTCGTCAATAACCACCAGCTTAGTTCCAGCAGCAATAAAAAGGTGATTAAGCTTAACACCACCATTAATGGAATACTTTGGTTAATCCCAGTACTCATCTCCGGGCTGCTAAACAATTCGGTAACTATGCTCCATAAAAGCATTAACCCCACCATTAACCGGTGCTCTTTTTTAACCTCATTTACAAGGTTAATCACGTTCATACCCCAATACTTAATATTTATATCTCTTATCATAACTCTATTTTTAAAGTAAAAAGAGGTGGTGCGGCGCACCACCCCATTGAATTAAAGGACTATAAACTCCCCTACATAAAATGAATCACTTACCTGCTTACCATCTGCACTAATAAATGCAATGTAAACCTGTACTTCATCACCACTGTATCCAGGAAGGTCAAGCACATAAGCTTCCGCTGATCTTGGCGCAGCACCAAATATCCTGGTATAACTTCCCTTTGCTGGATTAATAACCAGAAAAGCAGCCAAGTCCGTATCGTTGTTGCTGTCCACATCCGAATCATCCACCCAAACAAAATCAAGTTTATTAACTACAGTAACATTCACTTCAGTCTGATCTGCCATAGGTAAATTACCTTCACTAAACATCACTTTGGTATAGTCAATGGCAAAGTTTAACGCACTTGTACCTGTTACCGCGTTCTTTAAGTGATAAGAAGTTGCTTTGTTCATGGGAGTCATTCCCTTATTAAAATGCTTATAACCTATATTTAAGACTGGTTTAAGCGGCTTTAAAAAGCCCGTTACAAAGGCCAGTTTGGCCTGAACATTTAATTGTGCGGTTGAGGGTTGATAATCCCCAAAATCCGGGACACTTTTTAGATAAAACTGACCATTCCAGCTCGATCCAACGACCGTTCCGACCTTGCCGCGAAACGGACCAAGGATTCCTTTTTTGTATTTCCCCATTTTCTATTTTTTATGGGTTATTTTACGATTGCAACTTTGTTAGCCTGTTGTTAGCAATGTTAGTAATCAGGTTTTCTTTTTTGTTGTTGTTGTTGTTTTAAGCGCGTAGCATAAAGAATTTGTCATCCAGAGCGAATGCGAAGGATCTAGATTCCTCGTGCCTCGGAATGACAAAGGAGTGGAGATGACGCCATGGCGGTTAAAAAAATCGCGGCAGCTTCGCTATCATCCGGTCAACCGCAGCCTTAAACTCCTTGGCTGTGCCCTGCCAGCTAAACTTAACCCTTTGTTTTACTTTAAGCTCCAACGCTACTACCTCCTGTACAAAACAGCAGGTCAGTAAACGCTCCAAACCATCGGCACATTGTAAAGGATAAGGATTACTGCATCTTTGTTCAGCACCGGTGTCGATAGCTGCACTGTGCAGTTTCATTTCGCCAACAAAATGTAAAACCTCCATCAGGTTAAAAATCCGCTGCAGTTTACCCGCACTTTTAAAAACCAGGCAGCCCTGCCGGTTTTTCATTTTGTAAATCGTGAGCAACAATTCATCATTGCACATTAAATAAAAACGTTAATTTTAATTGAAGACCTGGTATAGCATCAAGCCTTCGCTTTTGCAGATTACAAAAGCATCTCATTCTATAAATGGTGGATTTAAATTTTGAAATAGCTTAATACAAGGAAATTGGCCAGTCACAGCTTCGCATCTAGCCTCTTTTTAAATTCCTCAAATGAAATGCTGCGACCAGCTTCAAAATCAGCATGTCCTCTTTTAATTCCCTCAATCACGTGTTGAGGAAGTATTTTTTTGTTACCCGAAGCTGATAACAATACTTCCGATAATTTTTTGGGATCTTGCCTATTGTCCCAGAAAGCCGTAATTATTATTTGCCGACCTGAAATCTTATATATCATACTAAAATGTCCCAGAGTAGAAACTCTTGATCCAGGATAAATAGTTAATTGATAAGATTCAGGATATCTTGCAATAAGTTTACCGCGCTTATTGATTAGTTTCATTAGCTTCGTAGCGTACGCAGTTGAGTGATTTTTTAAAGTCCAATACTCAAAAATAGTCCTTCTTTGTTTAACTGCAGTAGAAGTCCAGGCTACAGTGTCTTCAACCATTTCAAATCTTCTTGGTCTAAATCATCCTGACCAATAACATTACCGTTTTTAATGTCATCATCACTCATTTTTAGCATTAAGATCTGCTCGGGCGAAAGTTGAACAACATCATTCTCCACTGCACTTTCCATAAGCTTATTTAACGCGACCAAATAATCCTTGTTAGAAATAGCCATTAGCTTATCAATTATAGCATTCCTTAAATGATCTATAGACGATGGCATAATCAATTGATGTTTCATCAAATTTCGTTATTTAAGTTTAAAAATCCAATTACCTACTGCTTGCTGAAGCAAAGCTAAATAAAAGATGTTAATTAATCAAAAAGAAATTTAATTAATCAAAAATCACAAAATACTGGTATTAAGCTCAAAATCTTGTATCAAACCATAAATCAAAGAACAAACCCATAGCTCCTTTCCAGGAATCCTACATCACAATCTGAGATCGATTAATTGAGGGCAGGAACCATTCTCCTGCCCCCGGGCCTTGCCCAAATTCAAGGCCCTGTTTAACCCTAGGGGCTTACTGCTGGTAAATCACCTCTGGCGGTAAGCTCAGGTTGCTCGGTGTACCTACAGCACACTCGTTTACTGTGCCGCTGCAGCCGTAGTAATTCTCGGCGTCAGTTTTACTGCCCACAAAAGGATTGGTCTCTTCCGGTGGGGCTTCGCCACCTGTCCGGTGCCAGGTATATTCCTCATCATTAGCCGCTGGCATATTTGCAATTGTTGTGGCAAAAGCGCCCAGGGTAGCCACTGTCAGCGCAGCCACCATCATACTTGTTTTGAAGTTTCTCTTCATGATTTTGTTTTTTTAAAAATTGATAATTAGACATTTATAATCTATTCACGCTTCCGGACGCGGTAATATTCAGGATTTAAGTATGGGGCGCAGCCCAAAAAATTAGTTCTGGTAAAGCACCACCACAGGAGACCCAAGCGGATCAGCAGGTACACCAACTGCACACTCATCAAAGCTGCCGTCGCAACCATAGTAACTTGCAGCTTGTTCTTCTGTGCCTATAAAATAACTTTGTTCATTAGGTAGCGGATCGCCGAAGGTTCTGTGCCAGGTATACACTTCCGCTGTTGCTGCAGGCGCGTATGCCAGTTTTGTAGCAAAGGCGCCTACGGTGGCTACTGCCAGGGCAATGATCATCAAGTTTATTTTTAAAGGTTTTGTCATTTTGTTTATTTATAAATAGTTAGTTTCAATATGTTTTTTATAAGTAAGTAGTTAATTATTAGCTTAATAATCTCGTTATCGTTGTGCATGCCCCAACCCGTCATCTCGACGATAGGAGAGACCTCTTGAACTATGCCTAATCAAGAGATCTCTCGTCGCTGCGCTTCCCTCGAGATGACGGGATGGGGCATGCACAGCCCTACCATGGTGCTTTATAGCGAACGCCTTAGCGGCCATTTACCCGCCAAGCCCCTCATCCCCAACCATGCCACCCCCATAAACCCAGCGTTAAAAACCAGGTGCCCTTTCCACGAAAGCAAACTCACCACACCCCCACAACTGCAACCCAGCTTCAAACCCGATAGCATCATGCCGCCGATATACAGCTCAAACACTCCCAGCAACACAAACGCTGCCTTATACCCAAC
>NZ_JAVTSC010000017.1:0-139469 GCF_032678725.1 Pedobacter heparinus | reverse complement strand
CGTAGGAAGGATGGTAAATCCAGCTGTAGCCAATGCGCTGCTTCTAATAAATTCTCTACGTTTCATTTTTAACAATTTAGTTTATCTGATTTTGTTCATTTAAAATTCGAACGCCTTACGCTTATCTTTGCCAGTCAGTGCGTTAATTTTCAAACAAACTAATGCAATTATAATGTTATACATAATACTAAATTTTATATAAATATTTTTTAATGCTGTTAAACGATGATGGTCAATATGAAAGTATGCGCCAATTCCCTGCGGTCTGCCCTTGCAGCCCAGGAAGGTGGTGCGATCAGGGTGGAGCTTTGTGATAATTTACCGGAAGGTGGCACCACCCCGAGCTATTCGCAGATTGAAATGGCAAAAAAAATGCTGAACATCCAGGTTTACCCGATCATCAGGCCAAGGGGAGGAGATTTTTTATATACAGACCTGGAGTTTGAACTGATGAAAGCAGACATTAAAGCATGCAGGGAACTCGGTTGTGATGGCGCGGTATTGGGCATCTTAAAGCACGATGGCAGTGTAGATAAGGAACGTTGCGGAGAACTGATCGCGCTTGCAGGTAACATGCATGTCACTTTCCACCGGGCATTTGACCTCAGCAATAATCTGCCAGAAGCGCTGGAAGACATCATTAAACTGGGCTGTGTAAGACTGCTCAGCTCCGGAGGCGAATCTTCTGCGTTAAAAGGAGCAGAAATGTTGCAGAAGCTGATTGCACAGGCCAGAGACCGGATCAGCATTATGCCGGGTGCCGGCATTAATGCAAATAATATCCAATCGCTGATCAGACAGACCGGAGCGAAAGAATTTCATGCTTCTGCAAGTAAAAGCGTCGCCAGCGAAATGCGGTTTAGAAACATCAATCTCCGTATGGGAGCTGCAGCCGATGAGTATATGGTAAAACAGCTGATCGCGCTGGCAAATAGAACAGAATTATAAAAGGCATTACAAACTTTAACCACCTGCTTTGAAAAAAATTATCTTTTCCTATGCCCCTTCCGTCTAAAAAATTACCTGTTCCAATGAAACCCCTTCTAAAAAAGAAAAATTACTTTCTCCACGAAAACCCCTTCCAAAAAGAAAAATTACCTTCTCTGAAGCGACCTGGCGTCTTTTCAGTTTTTCCTTAACGGAAAAACTGAAATTGTGCAGGCGATGAAGAGAATCGTAATTTTCATCCCCATAATAATGGCTTAAGTTTTGCTCAGCCTACACCATGAAGTCCTTATCAATCCTCCTTATATCACTTTCTTTCCTATGTATACCTGCCTCCCTTAAAGCGCAAAATGCGGATGCCTGGACTAAAGAAGAATTAAAAATGGCCAATACCGCAGGAAATGCACCCTACCTGACCGGCGAAGAAAAAGACATCGTCATTTACATGAACCTGGTACGTATGGATGGGGAACGCTTTTTTAACACCTTTTTGCAAGACTTTATTGACGATTATAATGAAAAAATGAAGCAATACAGCAATTACGAAAGGTTAAAGATCAGCCGGACCGACAGTTATTACAGGAGTTTGAAGAACGATCTGAAAAACATCAAACTGCTGCCCGCTTTCTGGCCCGATGAAGCGCTGAGCTGGGTGGCCAGACAACACGCAAAAGATTTGAACAAGAACAATTTTGCGGCACATAACTCAAGCGATGGCCGGACGGTAAAAGACAGGATCGGTAAAATGTACCCCAATAAATCAAACGGAGAAAACCTGGCTTTCGGCTTTTCAACCGGGTTGGGCAATGTCTGTTTATTACTGATAGACAAAGGCGTGCCCGATCTGGGGCACAGAAAGATGATCTTAAACACCTCCTATCAGCTAAATACGGTAGGTGTAAGTATACAATCACACAAAACCTATCGTTACTGTGCAGTTATCGATTTTGTAGCCCTGCCACATCCGTCCCGATGAAAAAATTACTTAAATTGGCAGCCGCAAATCACAACAATTGAAAAGAGAAAATACTACAGCGGTAAATCTTTACCTGGCGCTTGCTTACAGGTTCCTGATCTTACTGGTTTTATATACATTATGCAGGTTAGGCTTTTATTTTTTTAACCACGGTCTGTTTCAGCACGTTACCCTGTCCAAATACCTGTACATGCTATGGGGAGGGTTAAAATTTGATGTTTCTGCACTCATTTACATCAATGCTGTTTTTATTTTACTGCAGGTAGTCCCAGCTCCTTTCAAGTACCATGACGGTTACCAGCGCTTTTGCAAATGGATTTTCATCATCAGTAACAGTATAGGCATTATGGCCAACTTTGCCGATTTTGCCTATTATAAATACACACTTAAACGGACTACGGCTACATTTTTCAGTCAGTTCAGCAACGAACAGAACAAGTTTAAATTGTTCATGGATTTTCTGGCCGACTACTGGTACCTGTTTATTCTTTATGCCCTGATCATATGGGCTTTTGTAAAGCTGTATGAACTGGTACGTGTTAAAAAAGCAGAAAATTTTAAATGGCCGGACTATGTACTGCAAACCGTACTGATGTTTGCCATTGCCCTGGCTTGCCTTACCGGCGCACGTGGCGGATGGGGCTCTGGTACAAGGCCGATTACCCTGAGCAATGCCGGGGAATTTGTAGATACGCCAGATCAGATGAGCCTGGTATTGAACACCCCTTTTTGCATATTCAGGACTTTAAAGGCATCTAAATTAAAGCCCGTCAATTATTATGATGAGCCAACACTAAACACCCTGTATAATCCCATACGCCTGCCAAAAGACACCGCTGCTTTTAAAAAGCTGAATGTGGTGTTCCTGATCATAGAAAGTCTGGGTAAGGAACATGTGGGTGGTTTAAATAAAGACCTGATGGGTGGAAGATATAAAGGCTTCACCCCGTTTATTGATTCGCTGATCGAACAGAGCTATACCTTTACACATACCTATGCCAACGGGCGTAAATCGATAGATGCCCTGCCCTCAGTGATCTCAGGCATCCCCTCTATCCGGGAGCCTTTTGTCCTTTCGGTATATTCAGGTAATAAAACCACGAGTATTGCCAAACTACTGGGTGATAAGGGCTACGAAACAGCCTTTTTTCATGGGGCACCCAATGGCTCTATGGGCTTTTCTTCTTACACCCACCTGGCAGGCATCAAACACTATTTCGGACAAAACGAATATAAAAAAAACGAGGATTTTGATGGCACCTGGGGCATTTGGGACGATCCTTTTATGCAGTACATGGCCCAAACCATGAACACGCTGAAGCAACCCTTTTTCTCTGCCTTCTTTTCCCTCTCCTCCCATCACCCTTTCAAGTTGCCGGACCAGTACGCAGGTAAATTTCCTAAAGGTCATTTGCAGGTACAGGAAGTACTGGGCTATACAGACATGGCCCTGCGCAATTTTTTCAGAGCGGCATCGGCTATGCCCTGGTATAAAAACACCCTGTTTGTACTGTGTGCAGACCATGCTACCGTATCGTATTTTCCCGAATATCAAACCACACCAGGTTATTTTTCCATTCCGATTGTATTCTATTACCCGGGAGGAGATTTAAAAGGAAAGGCTGACAAAAATGTACAGCAGATAGACATAATGCCTACCGTTTTGAATTATTTACACTACGACAAGCCTTATTTCGCCCTGGGTTTTGATGCCTTTGACAAAAGGAAAGATAATTTTGTAGTGAACAATAACGATGGTACCTTTAGCTTTTACCAGGGAGACTATTTACTGATCAATGATGGAAAAATAAACCTTTCCCTGTATAATTTAAAAACAGATCGCTTAACCCAAAACAACATATTGGAAAAAGAACCGTTAGTTGCAGAGCAGATGGAGAAATACCTTAAAGCTTTTGTGCAGCAATACAATAACCGGATGATAGCAAACCAACTAACCGCGAATTAAATACATGCGAAAGGCCTTATTAAAAATAATAGACTTCTTTTACACCCCTTTTTCGCGCTGGTTATCCTTGCATACGTTCAGGTATATTGTTTCGGGCGGCACTACGGCAGCTACGGGTATTCTCGTCTATTACATTGCTTACAACTGGATATTGCACCAGGAAGACGTACGCCTCAATTTTCCACCGCTTCCAGGCTTAATTACAGCTCCAATCGCTGCTTTCATTATCGAATCCTGCATTACCTTTTTTATAGGATTTATGCTCAACAAGTACCTGATTTTCACTAAATCCAACTTAAAAGGACGGATTCAGCTCTTCCGGTATGGATCAGTAGTAGCGACCAATATACTGCTCAATTATGCCATGCTTAAAGTACTGGTAGAAGCTTTTGGCTTTTATCCAACCATTTCAAAAATCATCATCACAGTAATCCTTGCCGTTTTCAGTTACTTTTCTCAGAAGCATTTCTCCTTTAAAGTAAGAAAATAGATCATTGTTGGCTCCCGCCATTATTTTTTATTTGCGTAACTTTACACATCTGCTTAAATATTTACAGAATTCATGCAATGAATGATTTTAATGACTTTAATAACCAACAGGTAGCTCAGCTCCCAAGGCATTTACGGCAATTTATTGTGGAGCAGCACTATGAAAAATACACGCCTGTAGACCAGGCGGTATGGCGTTATGTGATGCGCCAGAATTATAGTTATTTAAAACAAGTGGCATTTTACCCCTACATCAAGGGTCTGCAAAGCGCAGGTTTAAGTATTGAATATATCCCAGACCTGCAAACGATGAACGACAATCTGGGCAAAATTGGCTGGGGCGCAGTTACCGTTGACGGCTTTATACCACCGGCGGCATTTATGGAATATCAGGCCTACAGGGTACTGGTTATTGCGGCAGATATCCGCCAGATCAATCATATTGAATACACCCCCGCCCCAGACATCATCCATGAATCGGCCGGGCATGCCCCGATTATTGCAGACAGCGATTATAACAATTACCTGAGTTATTTCGGCACCATTGGTGCAAAGGCCATGTTCTCTGCTAAAGATTTTGAACTCTACGAGGCCATCCGGAACCTTTCTATCTTAAAAGAGGCAGTGGATGCCAATGATACGGAGATTGCAAAGGCAGAACGCCTGTTACAGCAGATCTCTGAAAACATGGGCGAACCTTCTGAAATGGCCTTACTGAGCCGTTTGCATTGGTGGACAGTGGAGTACGGCCTGATCGGAACACTGGAAGACCCTAAAATCTATGGTGCAGGGTTGCTCTCTTCAATAGGGGAAAGTGCGGGCTGCATGAAACCTGAAGTGACAAAATTATGGTACAATGCCGATACCATCAACTATACCTACGACATTACCAAGCCACAGCCACAATTGTTTGTGACGGAGAATTTCCAGAACCTGATTGATGTGCTGGAAACTTTTGCGGATACCATGGCTTTTAGAAAGGGCGGCACGGAAAGCATTGTAAAAGCTATTGAATGTAAAAACCCGGCAACAGCAGTTTACAGTTCTGGCTTACAGGTTACCGGTGTGTTCACAGACATGGGGCTGGATGGGCAGGACCAGCTTACATTTATCAAAACCACCGGACCATCTGCTTTGGCAATAGACAATAAACAACTGAAGGACCATGGTAAACATTACCACAAGGACGGTTTTTCATCACCGGTAGGTAAGCTTAAGGGCATTGATACCCCTTTGGAAGATATGGACATTCGGCAATTGCTGACATGCGGCATTAAACCCTTTAACCTGGCCATTCTCGAATTCGAAAGTGGCATCAGCGTAAAGGGTATCGTAAAGGTCATTCATCAGAAAGATGAAAAGACTTTCTTGATTACCTTTGAAAACTGTACCGTGAAAGAAAGCAATGGCAACATCCTGTTCCAGCCGGAATGGGGCACCTATGACATGGCAGTGGGTGAAAAGATCGTTGCTGTGTATAACGGTGCTGCCGACAAAGATGCTTACGAAGAAATTACCCACGTCAGCAATAAACAGACCCACAAAGTGGTTTATGATGAAAAAATCCAGAAACTGCATGGCATTTACCAGACGGTACGCCAGGTTAGGGAAAACGATGCCGCTTATGAGCAATTGCCAGTTCTTTTTAGCAGTTTAAAAGCCGAACACCGATATGACTGGCTTGCGGCTATGGAAATTCTGGAAATATTATATCATAAGCAATTATACCCGGAACTGGAAAAGGAAATCCGGATTTACCTGGAGCTCAAATCAGCGAGCGAATGTGAGTATACAAAACTGATAAATGACGGTTTACATGTTATTGAAAACCCGGTTACACAATTGATTACAGAGGAAGAAGCACATTAAATGAATATTGTATTGACAGGCGCCAGCAGCGGAATAGGTTTTGAAGCGGCATTAGAATTTACATTGAACAAGGAGAATAAGGTGGTTTGCATTGCCAGATCGGCTGACAAACTGCGTAAACTGCTGGAAATAGCAAAAAGCATTACACCTGACTGCACCCTGCTGCCTGTTGAGTTTGACATTGTAAATGATGATTATGCGGCACTGGTGCCTTTCTTAATAGAAAAACTAGGGCATATTGATATCCTGATCAATAATGCCGGGGCCCTGGTAAACAAACCCTTTTCAGAAACCACCGCTGCAGACCTGGCGAATATGTTTGAAAGCAACGTTCTGGGCCATTTCAATATGATCAAAAACCTGCTGCCGCTAATGGGCAATGACAGTCATATTGTAAACATTGGCAGTATGGGCGGCTTCCAGGGTAGTGTAAAGTTCCCAGGCCTTTCCGCTTATTCTGCGAGCAAAGCAGCCTTACACGCCCTGACAGAATGCCTGGCTTTCGAACTGGTTGACACCGGGATCAAAGTAAATTGCCTGGCTCTTGGCTCTGCGCAGACAGAGATGCTCGAACTGGCCTTTCCTGGCTATCAATCACCTGTACTCGCATTCGAAATGGGTAAGTATGTGGCTGATTTTGCACGGACAGCACATAAGTTTTTCAACGGAAAAATCCTCCCTGTGGCAGTAACAACGCCATAATCAAGAAGTTATCAACATTTATTAGGGCTAAAGTATAATTTTAATATCTTTAGCCTGATCCATATGAAGAAACACCTTATTGTATTCTGTTTTCTTTTTTTAAGTTTTTCTGCGGCAAAGTCGCAGACCACAGTGCCTTTACAGTACCAGGAACTGGTGAAAAACCTGATGAAACAGACAACGGCAAACCCAACAAACCAGGCACAAAAACTGGAATCGCCCAACCGGCTGCTGGACTTTGCAAAATCAATGCTGGGCATCAGGTACAGGTCTGCCTCCAGCAGTCCAAGCCGGGGCTTTGACTGTTCGGGTTTTGTAAACTACGTATTCAGTAATTTTGGTTTCAAGGTTCCGCGTTCCTCCAGGGATTTTGCCACAAGTGGTGAGGCTAAAAAGCTGGAAGATGCAAAGATCGGGGATGTGATTGTGTTTACAGGAACCAACAGCCGTTCCAGAACGCCAGGACATGTAGGCATCATCTATGCCATAGATGGTACTGAAGTAAAGTTTATCCATTCTTCTTCTGGCGGAGCTAAAGGTGTCACGATTTCCAGCCTGGAAGAGGGTTTTTACAAAAAACGCTTTTTAAAAGTAATCAGCATTTTATAGCCCTCATGACAAGGTAGCTTTACAATAAAACTACCTTCAATGCATCCTTAACATTTCCCTGATGCAGCCATTGCTGCGCAAGCTGCTGCAGTTCACGCTCCCGGTTTAGGGTATCGCCGATGGAAGCATCCATAATTTCCTTTACTTCAGGAAGCTTTCTTACCGCGTCGATTTCTTCGGTTGTGGGCAGGTGTTCTATGTTGCCCAACATCCCGAGGTCATTACCCGTCAGCACTTTGGAATTTCTTATGGCCTCAGGCAAGGCATCTATGCCGATTCCTAAGGTAGTTAAAGGCTTCGTCACCTTAAACAGGTTTTCCGGGGTAACCCGGCAATACCAGTCTCCCCCAAGTCTGGCTACCAGATCTATTTTTGCCTGGTCTATTCTGCCCTCGTCATCCAGGATCTCTTCCTTAATATGAATCAGTTTTACTTCTGCCAGAATGAGGTTCCCTGCACCTGGATTTTCACCCAGATGGATGACCTCTTTAACGATGCATTCCATCTGTACCGGTGCTTCGGCCACTCGCGGTGGTTTCACCAGTTGCGAAGGCAGCATGGTAAATCCTGCCTTTTCAAATTCGTTTATCCCTTTTGCGTATTCTGTACTGGCCAGGCTGGTTTGCTGTACCATGGCATAGTTAACAATATTAATCACGCATTCTTTAACTTCCAGGATATTTTCCAACGTATGCTTGGTGGTATTGTCGCGCACTCTCCTTGCCGGCGAAAAAATACAAAGCGGCGGGTTGGTACTGAACATGTTAAAAAAGCTGAAGGGACTCAGGTTGATGTTTCCTGCTGCATCTATGGTGGTGGCAAAACAAATGGGTCTTGGCGCAACCGCGTATTGCATATAATTCTGGAGCTCTGCAGGCGTCAGTTCTGAAGTTTTAACTGTCAGCATGGCTATCTTTTTTTCAATGCCAGGATAGAAAAATCAGTATCGGCTTTCCTGATGATATTGATCAGACGTCCAAGACCAGTGATTTCCATTTCTACTTCATCTCCATCCTGTAACCATTGGGGTTTGAAATCAGGATTGTTGAGTAAGCCCGTACCATTCAATTCAAGGAAACAGCCGGTGCCAACCGTACCTGAACCAATAACGTCTCCGGGTAAGATATCCACACCATATGCGCAGCGTTCAATGATCTCGGCAAAGGTCCAGTCCATATCTGCCATGCTACCCGCCGATACTTGCTGGCCATTAACCGTACAGGTCATTTTTAAGTCATAGGCCTTTCCGGTATGGCCGGGTTTTGCAGTTGTCTGATATTGTTCCAGCTCATCCGGAGTAACCAGCCAGGGGCCGATTACAGTTGAAAAATCTTTTCCTTTTGCCGGCCCAAGGTTTAACAGCATTTCTTCCTTTTGCAGGGTCCTGGCACTCATGTCGTTCATGATCATGTAACCAGCGATATAATCGTCAGCTTCCGCAGCAGTAATGTTACGTCCTTTTTTACCGATCACTACCGCTACTTCCAGTTCAAAATCAAGCTTCTCGAAATGATCGGGCATACATTCAATTTCTCCCGGGCCCTGGATGGCATTGTGGTTGGTGAAATAAAAAACCGGATACTGGTCAAACTCGGCAATCATATCCACTTTCCGGTTTCGGCGTGCCGCAGCTACGTGTTGGCGGAAAGCATAACCATCGCGACAGGAACTTGGATGTGGAACGGGGGCGAGCAATTCAAAAAAAGCTTCCTGTTTGGGCTGCATTGCACCCTCCCTGATCTGCCTGTCTACTTTTTTAGCGCGTTCCATCAAAACTTCTCCGCCCTGTAAAAAAGCATTCATTTCATCAGGCAACTGCTTATCGCAGGAGTTTAAATTATAAATATTACCGTTTACAAAAACACCAAGGTGTTCTCTGTCTTCTGTTTTATAGGATACCAGCTTCATGACCTTTATAAATTTTAAGTTTTATTCAAAGCTATATAAAATTAAACGAACAGCCGTAATCATCAAAAACTTACAACAGTACGGCAGCAAGCAGAAAACCGGCAGCAATGGTCACAATAACCGTAGTTAAGCCCGGAGGTGTAAAAGAATGGTTCAGCAGGAAACGGCCTATTTTTGTAGTCCCTGTTCTGTCAAAACCCATTGCAGCCACCAGGGTCGGATAGCTGGGGATGACAAAATCTCCGTTAACAGCGGGGAACATCGCGATCAATGCCGGCGCCGGGATGCCCAGGGAAATGCCAAGTGGCATCAGTGCCCTTACGGTAGCAGCCTGGCTGAACAAGAGGATAGACATCACAAAGAGGGCGATGGCAAATGTCCAGGGGTGATCAGTAACAAAGGCACTCAAATGTGTTTCAAAGAAAGGCATATGCGCCTGCAAATAGGTATCACTCATCCACGCTACACCAAATATACAAACGACCGCCTCACCTCCCGAACGAAAAATGCTGGACTGCGATACTTTGGCAGCAGGTGTTCCGGTAACTAGGACAATGGCAGCCGCAGCGCTAAGCATGAGCAGTTCAATCATCTCGACCATACGTAAGGGCAGCATTTTACCATCTGTTAAAAATGAAGGACGAAGCGAAGGAATGGCAGCAAACAGCACCACACTAACCACAGCCAGCAAAAAAACATATACCGACCTTTTAGCCGCTGCACTGAATACTCTTTCCTGGCTTTGATCAGTCTGATCACCATCCAGTAATTTAACAAATTCAGGATCTTTTAGCCGTTCCAGGAATTCGGGATCTTTCATCAGGTCTTTTCCTTGTCTGCTGGCCACCAGCGCACCAGCCAGTACACCAATGATGGTAGCCGGAATGGCGACGATAAGAATGTGTGTCAATTCATATCCTTTTGGAGCTATTAAAGCAGTTAGTGCAACAGTTGCAGCAGAAATGGGACTTGCAGTAATGGCCATATGGGCGGCAATAACAGAAATACTGAGTGGCCGTTCCGGCCTTACCCGCTTTTTGGTGGCTACTTCGGCAATGATGGGCAGTAAGGAATATATAATATGTGCGGTACCCGCAACAAGTGTAAAGGAATAAGTAACCAGCGGGCCAAGCCAGGTGATGTGGTTTGGATTTTTACGCAGGATCCTTTCGGCAATACTGACCATGTAATCCATTCCCCCGGCAGCCTGTAAAGCAGCGGCAGCCGTAACAACTGACAGGATGATGAGCATGACATCTATCGGGGGTGTAGTCGGTTTAAGGCCAAAGCCCAGTGCAAAGATGAGGAGTCCTACCGCCCCCATTACACCAAGGCCAATACCCTTCATGCGTGCACCAATCAATATAAGCAGGATTAAAACTGCCAGCTGTATCCAAACCATCGTATTTACTCGTTTAATTTCATTTCGCGATTCTAAATATATAAAAATTAATTACCTCACAGCATAAAATAAATACTTGAAATTAAATAGTGGACCTGGATTTGAAAGGACCAGATAGAATAAATGGCTTATCATTTGGTGGTTGATAGATTTAATACTTAATTTAGCAGAGACTTATTATTCTAACCAATTAACTGACATATTGTTATGCCTATCTATCACACATTAGGTACTATCCCTGCCAAACGTCATACCGTTTTCCGGAAACCAGACGGAAGCCTCTATGCGGAAGAGCTGGTCTCTACCGAGGGTTTCTCCAGCTTATATTCCCTGGTGTACCATTGTCACCCGCCTACCCTGGTAAAGGCTTTAGGTGAGCCCTACTCCGTTGAACCTAAAATTGCAAGAGAAAAACATTTAAAACATACAAGTCTGCTCGGCTTTAACATTAAACCCGAGGATGATTATTTGAAAAGCCGCAAACCGGTACTGGTAAACAACGACCTGCACATTTCATTGGCGGCACCCAAAAAATCAATGACGGATTATTTTTACAAGAACAGCCAGGCCGATGAGGTCATCTTTATCCATGAAGGTACCGGAACGTTAAAAACAGGCTTTGGCAAGATCCGCTTTAGCTATGGCGATTACCTGGTGGTACCCCGTGGCACCATTTATCAGGTGGAATTTGATGAGGAAAAGAACAGGCTATTTATTGTGGAGAGCTTTAGCCCGATCCGCTCACCGAAACGCTACCGCAATGAATATGGTCAGCTGATGGAGCATTCCCCTTATTGTGAAAGGGACATCAGAAGGCCATCCGATCTGGAGACCATTGACGAATATGGTGATTTTAAGGTATTAATTAAGAAACAAGGCCTGATTTATCCCTATACTTATGGTACTCATCCTTTTGATTTTGTGGGCTGGGATGGCTTTCATTATCCTTATGCTTTCTCTATTCACGACTTTGAACCGATCACCGGCAGGTTACACCAGCCTCCGCCGGTACACCAGACCTTTGAAGGACACAATTTTGTGATCTGCTCTTTTGTCCCGCGCAAATACGATTATCATCCTTTGTCAATTCCGGCACCCTATAACCATAGCAATGTAGACAGTGATGAGGTGCTCTATTATGTAGACGGTGATTTTATGAGCAGGAAAAGTGTAGTAAAAGGACAGATCACCTTGCATCCGGGTGGCATCCCGCATGGACCGCATCCGGGTACGGTAGAGAAATCAATAGGCAAGGAAAGTACAGATGAACTGGCGGTAATGATCGATCCTTTTCGCCCCCTGATGCTGACTGAGGATGCGGTAGCCATAGAGGATGAGGGGTATTATAAGAGCTGGCAATCGTAAAAAATTCAGCTGCAAGGTTAAACTAACTTATTTAATAGAAAAACTAAGATGTCAACACAAACATTTGCAGAAAAGATTGCTAAAGCGCAGGATTTTCTTCCGATAAATGGAACGGATTATATAGAATTTTATGTAGGCAATGCCAAACAGGCTGCACATTATTACAAAACAGCCTTTGGTTTTCAGTCGCTGGCCTATGCCGGGCCCGAAACGGGCCTGCGCGACAGGGCTTCATATGTATTACAGCAGGGAAAGATCAGACTGGTATTGACCACGGCTTTGAAATCGGAAAGTCCGATTGCGCAACATGTAAAACAACATGGAGACGGTGTAAAGGTACTTGCTCTTTGGGTGGACGATGCCTACAGTGCATTTGAAGAAACCACCAGAAGAGGTGGAAAGCCCTACCTGCAACCGGTAACAAAAACCGACGAATTTGGTGAGGTCCGCATGTCAGGCATTTATACCTACGGCGAAACTGTCCATATGTTTATTGAACGCAGAAACTATAAAGGCAGTTTTTTACCGGGATATGTGGATTGGAAAAGTGACTACAATCCTGCTGATGCCGGTTTGTTGTATATAGATCATTGCGTTGGCAATGTAGGCTGGAACAGGATGAACGAAACTGTCAAATGGTACGAAGAAGTGATGGGTTTTGTAAACATCCTTTCTTTTGACGACAAGCAGATCAATACGGAATATTCTGCACTGATGAGCAAGGTAATGAGCAATGGAAATGGTTATTCTAAATTCCCGATCAATGAGCCGGCTGAAGGAAAGAAGAAATCACAAATTGAAGAATATCTGGAATTTTATGAGGGCGAAGGGGTGCAGCACATTGCTGTGGCAACAAAAGATATTTTGACCACAGTAAGGGACTTAAAAGCTCGGGGGGTTGAGTTTTTGAGTGCACCCCCTGAAGCCTACTACCACATGATGCCGGAACGTGTGGGTGAAATTGATGAAGAAATTGCCCAACTGAAAGAACTGGGAATTCTGGTGGATTGTGATGAGGAAGGCTACCTTCTGCAGATCTTTACCAAGCCGGTTGAAGACAGGCCGACCTTGTTCTTTGAGATCATACAACGTAAAGGTGCACAATCTTTTGGAGCAGGTAATTTTAAAGCCTTATTTGAGTCTTTAGAACGCGAACAGGAACTGAGAGGAAACCTGTAACCGGTCGATTTAATTAAAAACCAGCAGGGCATCCTGACAAGGATGTCTCTTTTTATGCAATTGGGTATCAGGATACAAAAAAAATAGTTATTTTCGGGCTTCAAGCGGGGGAATGGAAATCAACATACTTCAAAGAACAAGACTTTTTTTTATCCGGTTAAGCGCTGCGTTCAGGCTATTCCAGAAAAATGACCCCCTGCGGCTGGCGGGTGCTACTGCCTTTTTTACCAATTTTGCACTCCCCCCTATTTTACTGATCCTGATCAGGCTGTTTGGTTTCTTTATTGACAGGAAAATACTGGCTACACGTTTGTTTGAACGGTTGGCCAATATTTTAGATGACGACAGCACAGGGCAGATCAGACAAACACTCAGAAACATCAGAGGAATAGATCACCAATGGTATGCTACACTGATCAGTTTTGTTTTTTTCCTGTTTGTGGCCACCACGCTGTTCAATGTCATCAAAAACTCCATGGACCAGATCTGGTCTATTGGCAAAAAGGACCATGTAGGATTTATGTTCACCATGAAATTAAGGGCAAGATCAATGGTGATCATTTTATTGGCTGGTCTCTTGTTCCTGTTTGGTTTTTTAACCGACAGTATACAGGCATTTATCGGGGTATACATCAATACCGCAGCACCAACCTTCGGTAAATTCTTTTTATCCGTATTAAACCAGTTGTTGTTTATAGCGATAGTCATGGTATGGTTTACCGTATTGTTTCGCTTTTTAACAAATGGCAGACCAACCTGGATGGCCGCTTTGCGTGGCGGCATACTTACTGCTGTCCTGTTTACTTTTGGCAAATACATTTTAAGGATAATGCTGCCATTAAGCGGTATCGGAAATATTTACGGCACATCGGGATCTATTGTGCTCATCATGCTCTTTGTTTTTTATTCTTCCTTTATATTTTACTTTGGCGCCTGCTATGTGAAGGTATTGAGTGATGACAAAGAAACCCCTATACGTCCTATTAAAGGGGCATATAATTATGAAATAAAAGAAGTATTAAAAAGCACTTAAGCATCTACTCGCTCACCAATACCTTTTCAAAGCCGAGCATTTCAAACACAGCGAGCTTGTTGAGCAGGTTATAGTGCAGCGTTCCAAAAAAATTGACAATGCCATCCTTATTTTTTGCTTCAATACAGATACTTTCTTTTACAATTTCCTGGTGTTTTAAAAACTGGTCAGAAAGGATCGTTTCTTCGTCCTGAATTCTGACATCTGCAGCATCAATTGAAAACTGTTTAAGGAGCTCTGAAAAGCTCTTTCCATTTAAAAGCAACTCTTTAATATTCATAGCCGTATTGAATTAAGTTAGGGAGAAATAGCAGATCAATTATGAAGCCAAAAAGAAAGGGTAAATGACAATCATTTACCCTTTTACACAAAATGTGGAAAAAATTTATTTATTAAAACAATTTGTAGGCCAGCCCGAAGGTGAAAAGGCTCAGTTTAGTATCGTCATAGCCATCTTTTCCAATTTTAGAAAGTCCGGTCTCATACCTTAAATCAAGACCTAAATTTCCGATATCTACGCCTGCGCCAAATTGCCATGCAAAATTCTGTCCTTTAAAATTTCCTTGAAATGCGCTGCCGGCAGCTTGTCCGAACGATTGTTCATCATCCAGGATAAAAGAAACTACCGGACCGGTATTTAACCGGAGGCCAACACCTGCTGCACCTATCTTTG
The DNA here is from genome assembly GCF_032678725.1 of Pedobacter heparinus. GTDB lineage: Bacteria > Bacteroidota > Bacteroidia > Sphingobacteriales > Sphingobacteriaceae > Pedobacter > Pedobacter heparinus_A. The sequence goes on along the minus strand of NZ_JAVTSC010000017.1, from coordinate 124,353 downwards.
TACCTACCAATACCGGCACATCGAGACTGGTAAACTTCACTTTATTTTCTTCACCATTGCTTGCTTTTAACGTTGTATTCTTTCCACTTAAATAAAGCTCTGGCTGTAAATGAATACCTGCAGCACCAATACGCGCCCACAAGCCTGCATAATAACCTGCCCTGTTGTCGCTGCTAAAAGTATTATCAGTACTGAGTTTAGATAGATTGGTTCCTGCTTTTAAGCCCAATTGGAAACTGGGCAATACCTGACTAAATGCAGCCAGGTTTAAGGAAATGAGCAGTGCGGATAAAATGATTTTTTTCATTTGTTTGTATTTATAATTTGGGTGATTTAAATTTTTATAAAACTGGCATAGCCAATTCCTCCTTTTATTCCTGAATAACAATCTTAACTTTTAATAGTTTGCATTCTTTAAGTAAAGCTAATAATATTTTCAATTGAAAAAAAATTCCGTAGTTTTATCTCCACATCAGTAATAATGCTTCAACACTTTTAACGGGATTAATCATCTTCACCTATTTGAATGGATTTTACATTTAATTCCTATGCCATTACTTTAATTTTTTGCGGCATTATTACACTCATTTTTTCTTACAATTTATTTGGAAAAAAAGGAGAAGCGGTACGACTTTTTGGTTTTATGATGTTATCTAATGCCATCTGGTCTTTAGGTTACGGCTTTGAACTGGCCAGCAATACCCTGGAGCAGATGAAGTTTTTCGTCAGTATCGAGTATCTCGGCATTACTACGCTGCCCATGAACTGGTTTCTATTTTGCCTACAGCTTGCGGGCAAAGATTGCTGGTACAAGAAAAAGTTCAATCTGGGCGCACTGCTGGCAGTTTCTCTGCTTACCGTTGTATTGGTATGGACAAACGACCATCACCACCTGCAATACCTGAACCTGGCAGTAGACCATTCGGGCCCTTTTCCAATGCTGGTGGTTACACCAGGCATCTGGTACAGAATTTTCACCGCTTACTTTTACATTCTGCTCGGACTCGGCAGCTACCAGATCCTTGTAAAGTTCAGAAAAGCAGAGCCCATTTACAGACGGCAGAATTATACTATTTTCTTTGCAGCGCTGATTCCCTGGTTGGTTAACCTCGCTTACCTGTTGGGGATACGCCCGCTGGAAAACCTTGACCTTACCCCCTTTGCCTTTATTCTGGCCATTTTTCTGATTGCCATTGCGATTTACCGCTTTAAGCTGTTCGATATCTTACCAGTTGCGCGGGAAAAAGTACTCGACCTGATTCAGGACGGTTACCTGGTATTAGACGGGAAAAACAGAGTAATAGATTATAATCCGGCGGTTAAAAAATATCTTCCTGATGAACAGAAGTCTAAAATTATCGGTATGCAGGTGGACAAACTGTTTCCCGGGCAACCCGGATTCCTGGACTACATTACCGCACATCGCTCAGGAAAAATAGAAATGAAATTGCAGCTGAATGAAGAATTGTTTGACCTGGAAGCAAATATCATGTACCTGAATGAAAACCAGCTGAACAATGAGGCAACGGTAATTAAAATCCAGGACCTGACGGCAATACGTCTGGAAGCCTTAAAATCTAAACAGCAAACAGAAGAACTGAAAAAGCTAAATCAGCTGAAAGACAAAATTTTCTCTATCATTGCACATGACCTCCGGGGACCTTTGGTAAACCTGTCTGAAGTACTTAAAATGGTAAATACAGGCATGATCTCCTTAGACGAATTCAAAAACCTGTCACCAAAACTCAGCAGCGACATTTTGTACACTACTGACCTGCTGGAGAACATTCTGCATTGGTCCAGAAGCCAGTTAAAAGGCTATGGCATCAATAAAACGTTCTTTGAACTGAGGAGCATGATCCTCAATGAGGTAAATTATCATTTACCATCAGCAGCCATCAAAAAGATCAACATTATTCACGATGTTTTTCCGGGCATGATCGTGTATGCCGACATGATCATGATCCAGATCGTTGTCCGGAATATTTTAAACAATTCCATCAAATTTTGCATGGAGGAATGCGAGATCAACATCAGTGCTGCTTACCGGGCAGACCACACCATGATGATCCGGATCGACGACAATGGAAAAGGCATGTCAGCCGAAATGCTCGATACGATTTTTACAGGTGCAGGAAGTTCTACCAGGGGCACCATGAATGAAAAAGGAACAGGCCTGGGCCTGGTCATCTGCAAAGATTTTATGGAACGGAACGATGGGAAGATATTGGTGAAAAGTAAACGTGGAAAAGGGACCAGTTTCTATCTGTATTTGCCAGTAACTGACGATAAATAACATAAAAAAAGCCCCGAAAAGGGGCTTTTTTTATTATCCTGTTGCACCATTAATGGCTTGTTGCTCTTTCAAGGCATCAACATTGTTTTTATTACCAAAATTTTGGGTTTTATCTGCGAAATATTCCAATATGCCCACTATCGTATCCAGGTTATCGGCTACACGCTGGTGCATATCAGAAAGGTCTTTATCTAACCTTTTATCTCCGAGTTCGATATTGTCAACCTCAATTTTTCCTATTTTCTGAATAATTGCCTGTTGTGAGTGCTGTAAATCACCCAGCTCTCTTACAATCTTCTCCATTAATTCAAACTTTTTCAAAGTATCCATATCCACTATATTAAAATTAACGTTCTATTTATTACCTAATCAACCAATTACCCTGCCAATATGTTTTTATTTTTTGGTAGTATATGTAGTTTTTGGTAATTTCCCGCAGTATGAGACAACTATTTTTTTTAATTTTCACTTGTATCACTATTCCATTAGCCCAGGCCCAGACCTCAGAAAACCTTGATCAGGACAAGCTTTTGCAATATTACCAGGCCCAGCAATACACGGAGGCAATGCAATACCTTCAAACCATTTATAAAGACAGTACGGATCTTAAAAAGCTAAAACAGCTGGCCTATGCCAGCCTGATGGCAGACAGATTACCTGAAGCTGAGCAACATTACCTGAAGCTGAACCGATTGCTGCCTGAAGATCCGGAAGTTCTATCGGCGCTGGGCAACATCAGTGCCAGCTATCATCAGGATGAAAGAACAAAAGCATACTTTTTAGCAGTTTTAAAAGTTGACAGCAACAATTTTAACGCCAACAAACAACTGGCAAAACTGGAAAACGACCCGGAAAGTGCGCTAAAAAAGGCTTACCTGGTAAGGGCGAACCAGCTAAATATATTGGATGCCGAGGTAAGCGCTGAGCTTTCAGATGTCTATTTTAGAGATAACCTGTTCAATAAAGCCAGAGAAATACTAAAACCTGCGCTGGAAGCAGACAGTACCAATTTAAAGTTATTAAACGCAAAGATGCCGATCCACATGGCCTTTAAAGAATACAAGGAAGCCATAATTATAGGAAAGAAATTATTGGCCGCAAAAAAGAACCCTTCAGAACAACTGTTGTTCCAGATGGCCCAGAGCTACAGAGGTGTAAGGGATTATAAAAATGCCATGGTCTATTTTAAACTAGCCATTAAAGAAGGCATATCTCCTAAAACGGCTACTTACTATGGTCTGCTTGGAGATGCTTATGAAAATATGAACCAAAATAAGGAGGCAATAGATGTATATAAAAGGGGTCTTTTGTTTGAAAACAATGGCAGTTTGTATTACAACATAGCATTGGTTTACGAAGATAAGTTAAACGATAAAAAAAATGCGGCAAGCTATTATTCTCAATACCTGAACAGCATCAAGAATCCCGAAAAACAGCGGCGGCACATTTCCTACATTAAAAATAAAATTGAGGAGCTAAAAAGGTAATTACCTGTTTACCAGCCGGGCCACATACTTTCCGATGATATCAAACTCCACATTTACAGTATCACCAATATTAACTTCCTGTAAATTGGTATGTTCAAAAGTATACGGAATGATAAATACAGAAAACTCATCATCTGCAGAACCGACCACTGTTAAACTGATGCCGTTGATACATACAGAGCCTTTTTCGACAGTAACATTACCATTTACAGCTTCATATTTGAAGCGGTATTCCCAGCTGCCGTTCAGTTCCGCCCTTTTTATACAGACGGCAGTCTGGTCTACATGCCCCTGAACGATATGGCCATCCAGCCTGCTGTTCATTTGCATACAGCGTTCCAGGTTAACTTTATTCCCTGTTTTAAGATACTGCATATTGGATTTTTCCAGGGTTTCCCGGATAGCAGTTACGGTATGGTTGTCTTCGGTCAAAGCAACCACGGTTAAGCATACCCCATTGTGTGCAACGCTCTGGTCAATTTTAAGTTGGTTACTGATTGCAGATGCTATGGTAAAATGCAGATTGGTACCCTCTGCCCTTATGTTTGTAACTTCGCCTAATGTCTCTATTATTCCTGTAAACATATCAATTCACTATTTATTTAACCTGTTCTTTCTCCAGTTGTTTGCACTGGATTTTTCCAGTGCTACACTATCCTGCCCTGCTGCGGCGGGTTGTCTTTTGAAAAACAATGCAGCCATCAGGGCTGCCATTAAAGCTTCCTCATCATTTTGCGTTTTCAGCCGACCCGCGTTAAAATATTTAGCCACAAAATGGGTATCGAATTTACCCGATTTAAATGCATCATGCTGCATCACAAATTTACCAAATTCAAGCGTGGTTTGTATACCCGTAATCTGATATTCATCAATCGCACGAACCATGCGTGCAATTGCTTCATCCCGATCTTTACCATAAGTAATGAGTTTAGCGATCATGGGGTCGTAATAAATGGGTATTTCCATGCCCTGCTCAAATCCGTCGTCTACCCTTACCCCATTGCCTTTAGGTGTTTTATAGGTCTGCAACACCCCGATATCCGGAAGGAAATTATTCTCAGGGTCTTCCGCATACACTCTGAGCTCTATGGCATGGCCGCTAATGTGCAGGTCCTCCTGCTGATAAGCCAGTTTTTCACCCCTGGCAATTCTAATCTGTTCTTTTACCAGGTCCAGCCCGGTAATCATTTCGGTTACGGGATGCTCCACCTGCAAACGGGTATTCATCTCCAGGAAGAAGAACTCCAGGTTTTCATCCAGGATAAACTCTACCGTACCTGCGCCGACATAATTTACCGAACGGGCCACATCAACTGCACATTTGCCCATCTTTTCACGTATTTCCGCAGTTAAAACACTGGAAGGCGCTTCTTCTATCACCTTCTGGTGCCGGCGCTGAACGGAACACTCTCTTTCAAAAAGATGTACGATATTTCCATGGGTATCACCAAGCACCTGTATTTCTATATGTCTCGGCGAAGAAACGTAACGTTCAATAAAAACTGAGCCATCACCAAAAGCAGATAAGGCCTCACTTACGGCCAGTTGCATCTGTTCCTCAAAGTCGGCTGCTTTTTCAACTACACGCATGCCTTTACCACCACCGCCTGCAGCTGCCTTGATCAGAATTGGGAAACCTACTTCAATTGCCCTTCTTTTCGCTTCTTCCACATCGGTAATGGCTTCTTCGGTGCCCGGAACCATAGGAATCTGGTATTTCAATGCCGCAGCCTTTGCAGAAAGTTTATTGCCCATGATTTCCATAGCTTCCGGTGTAGGCCCGATCAATATCAGTCCGGAAGCTTTTACCAATCTGGCAAAAGCCGCATTTTCAGATAAAAAGCCATAGCCCGGATGGATGGCCTCCGCACCTGTAATTTTGCAGGCCTCAATAATTTTTTCTCCGATCAGGTAAGATTGATTGGATGGTGCGGGGCCAATGCACACCGCCTCATCTGCATAAAGTACATGGAGTGAAGTCCTGTCGGCCTCAGAATAGACAGCAACCGTTTTGATACCCATTTCCCTTGCTGAACGCATAATGCGCAAAGCGATCTCCCCCCTGTTGGCGATAAGAATTTTCTTCATTTACACCTGAAATTATTTATTAGCTGATATATGCAAATGTATTATGTTTTCTATAGCCCTGTCTATCATTTCTGAAGAAATGTTTAAATGTGTCACCATCCTTACCGTTTTTGGCCCGGTCACATTGCAGATAATCCCTTTTTCAGCCAGGTGATGCACTACATTCAGCGGTTTCAGTTCACCGGCCACTTCAAACACCACAATATTGGTTTCAACGGGAAGTACCGACGCCACGTAACTCACTCTGCTTAAAGCTTCGCCCAATGCGCTGGCATGTTTATGATCGGTTGGGAGTTTAGCGATATTATGATCTAATGCGTAAATGCCTGCTGCGGCCAGAAAGCCTGCCTGCCGCATTCCGCCACCAAAGGCCTTACGGATATTGACTGCCTTTTTTATCATTTCTTTTGAACCCAGCAATACAGACCCTACAGGTGCACCAAGCCCCTTCGACAAGCATACAGAGATGCCATCAAAGTATTGCCCATAAGCTGCAGCATGGTCTCCGGTAGCCGCAAGCGCATTGAATATTCTTGCTCCGTCCAGGTGAAGTTTCAATCCCTTTATATTACACAAGGTATGCACGGGTTCTATCTGTGACAATGCATAGCAGGCTCCTCCTCCCCTGTTAACTGTATTTTCGAGTACCACCAAGCTGGAATGCGGATAATGAACATTGTCATCATTGATCTCGGGTTCAATAAGTTCCGGTGTTAAAATTCCGCGTTCCCCGTTCAGCAATCTTACCGAAGCCAGAGAGTGATAAGCGATACCCCCTCGCTCATAGCGGTACACATGCGCGGTCTGGTCGCAAATGACCTCATCCATCGGGTTGGTAAAACATTTAATGGCGATCTGGTTGGTCATTGTTCCTGAAGGACAGAATAACCCGGCTTCCATATGAAACATGGTGGCCAGCTTATGTTCCAGTGCTTTTACCGTTTCATCCTCTCCAAATACATCATCTCCAACTTTTGCGGTCATCATGGCATCCAGCATTCCCTGATCAGGTTTAGTGACGGTATCACTTCGAAGGTCTATATTCATTCGGCTATTCTTTTATACAAAACTACTCAAGCTGCTCCACATTACCAGTTTTTATGTCCTAAAACTTATCAGCAAAAGTCAAAAAAACAACGCTTATGCTGACTGGGAATTTTAAATTTGGATTTTAAAATAACAAGTGTAATTTAGCTTAGTGTTTATTTGACAATATCCTAAGCTAAAAAATCTATAAAATCACGTTTAAAAAGCATTTAAACGCAGAAAAACAATTATCTAACCAAAACCAAAAAAATAATTTTATGAGTAAAACCAATACAAAAGTGGCAGGATTATTTAATTTTATCCCGAAAAAGACGAATTAAGATGATAGTTATTGCAGACGGCGGTTCGACCAAGACCAATTGGTGTTTAATTAATGAAGCTGGTAGAAAAATTCTTTTCAACACAGAAGGCTACAATCCATATTTTTCAAAAACGGACTACATCGTAGAGTCGTTAAGGAAATCTCTTCCTGACCATTTAGAAACAGAGAAACTCACTGAAGTAAATTACTATGGCGCTGGCTGTTCAACAGAAACCAACCGGAAAATTGTCGCCGATGCCATGCAGCAGGTTTTTCCCAATGCAAAAATAAATATTGGTCATGACCTGCTGGCCTCCTGCCGGGCATTGCTGGGCGATGAGCCAGGCTTTGCCGCAATATTGGGTACAGGAACCAATTCGTGCCTGTACGACGGTAAAGACATCACCTTGAACATTGATTCGCTGGGATACTTTTTAGGCGATGAGGGCAGTGGTTGCTTTATTGGCAAAAAAATTCTGGGCGATTACATGAAAGGTTATATGCCAAAAGGTTTAAGAGAAACCTTTTACGATAATTATGCACTGACCAATGAGGATATTTTTGACCACATTTACAACAAACCACTTCCAAACCGTTTTTGTGCCGGGTTTAGCAAATTTCTGTACGATTTTAAAGATAACTATGAAGACTATACCTTTAATACCATAGATTATGCATTCACTGCATTTTTCGATGCCCTGGTTATTCATTATCCCAATTACAAAGATTATAAATTAAATTGTGTAGGCTCTGTGGGTTACAGCTTCAGGGATGTTCTGAGTGTAGTAGCAGACAGGTATGAAATGGGTATCGGTAAAATTATCCGTTCGCCTATAGATGACCTGGTAGATTATCACCTGCATATTGCTAACAAAAAATAACCAAAAAATCAGTCGCTATAAAAAAAGCCCGGATTAATCAGTCCGGGCTTTTTTTATAGACAAGAAAAACATTTAAAAAGAAATTTCCTTTCCAAATAACTTGGCATACTTTCTTTTATCAAATTTATAAAGGGTGGCCGCCCGGAAAGAAACCCCGTACTGCTTCTCGTTCAGGTCTCTCAACACACCAAAACTCAGCATCTTTTTTCTGAAATTTCTCTTATCCAGTTTTTTGTTCAGGATCACTTCATACACATTCTGAAGTTGTGTAAGTGTAAACTTTTCAGGTAACAGCTCGAAGGCTATGGGTTGGTGTTTGATTCTTCTTTTGATCTTTTCCATGCCTTTCTCAAAGATCTGCTGGTGATCAAAGGCCAGCCTCGGAAGGTCTTTTACATTTCTCCAGTAAGCCTGTTTGGCATAGTTGCTGATTGGCTTAACTATTTTATCTCCACCCAGTCTTAAAAGTGCATAATAAGCGATACTCACTACCCTGCCCTGGGGATGCCTGTTTACATCACCAAACGTATAATACTGCTCCATGTAAATGTCACTAAGGCCGGTAAGCTCATGCAAAATCCTGGTCGCACTCTGGTCTAAGCTTTCATCTTCTTCAACCAGGTTACCAGGCAAGGCCCACCAATCCTTAAAAGGTTCTTCGTTTCTTTCAATTAAAAGAATTTTCAATTCTCCTTCATCAAACCCGAACAGCACACAATCAATCGAGAAAGTGGAATTAAATTTTGGTAAGACTTCTTTCAAAACATTAAATTTTTAAATATTAAAGCAAATAAATATACTTGTTTCCTCTTAACATAGGAAAATAAAAAATAAATTACTTAGTGTAAAAAATACACGCTATATTCGTAAATATAAATCATGAAACCAAATATCAAAAATATCGCCGTATTAACATCTGGAGGAGATGCTCCCGGAATGAACGCGTGCATCAGAGCAGTAGTCCGAACCGGAATATACAATGGTATAAATATGTTTGGAGTTTTGCAAGGATATCAGGGATTAATCAGTAATAATATTAATCCGATGGATGCAAGATCCGTTAGTAACATCATTCATCTGGGAGGCACGATATTAAAAACCGCACGCTGTCTGGAATTTAAAACCGATGAAGGCATGGCGCTTGCCTACGAAAACATGAAAGCCCGTGACATAGACGGGCTGGTAGTGATCGGTGGGGACGGAACTTTTACCGGGGCCAAACGCTTTGGTGAAAAATTCGGCATCAGGGTAATGGGTGTTCCGGGAACCATCGACAACGACCTTTACGGCTCTGATTTTACCTTAGGATACGATACCGCCATAAATACCGTTATTGAAGCAATAGATAAGATAAGGGATACTGCTGATTCTCACGACCGTTTGTTCTTTATTGAAGTAATGGGCCGGGATTCAGGTTGTATCGCACTAAGAAGTGCCATTTCTAGTGGAGCTGAAGCTGTATTGCTGCCTGAAAAAGAAACCAGTTTAAATGAACTGATCAGCATGCTGGAGACGGGTGCTTCTACCAAAAAAACTTCAAGTATTGTAATTGTATCTGAAGGTCATAAAGACGGTGGTGCTTATGAGGTTGCAAAAAAAGTTAAAGAACGTTTTAACCATTATGATACGAAAGTCACTATCTTAGGCCATCTTCAGCGCGGAGGCAGTCCAAGTAGTTTCGATCGGATTCTTGGCAGCAGGCTTGGATTTGCAGCCGTTAATGAATTACTAAAAGGAAATACCATGGAAATGGTTGGTCTCAGGGGTAATGAAGTGAAAACAACCAGTATTGAAGAAGCCCTTACCAGGCATTTTTTTAAACTGGAAAGTGATTTATTGGAAATGACTAAAGTTTTGTCCATATAATATGATAGCAGTAGTATACAGCGGATCGAAAACAGCTTTCTGGAAGATAGCCAGGGACGGGAAGACTATTGCTGAGTGTACCATGCCAGGTATAAATCCTTGTTTTAACGATCAAAAAACCATCCTTCAATACCTGAATAAAAAAACAACATTGGTTAACCACGCTGAAAGCATCAAAAAGATCTATGTTTTTGCCGCGGGCGCTTCTTCCGATGAGCGCAGGGATGAGCTGGCCCAAACACTTGGAATGTTTTTCAGGTATAGCAAAATCAGCGTCAAAGACGACCTGTATGGCGCTGCGCTCTCTGCCTGCTTCAACAACAGCGGTATTGTCGGAATTTTAGGCAGCGGAGCCAACTGTGCTTATTTTGATGGAAAAAAACCAGAAAAAAACAACTATGGCCTGGGTTACGTTTTTGGAGATGAAGGATCTGCTAACTACCTGGGGAAAATCATTTTAAAACGGTTTTTGCAGAAAAAACTTCCGGCAGAACTGCAAAAGGAATTTGAGTTGAAATACAACCTGGACAGGCCTCAAATACTGGAAAGAGTCTATAAAAAACCAATGGCACAACAATTTTTAAGTTCTTTCTTTGATTTTTTCCTGGAAAACAGGGAAAACAAATATCTGCTTGAACTTATTGATCATTCTTTTGAACTTTATTTTCAGACTTATTTATTGCCCACCGTTCAACTTCATCCTGGAACAGAAATACATTTTGTAGGCCTTGTCGCGGGAAATTTTCAGGATCAGTTGCGGGCAACAGCTAAAAAACATGGACTGAAAATTACATCGATTACCAAAGAACCTATATATAATTTACTAAACTACTATTCAAATTGATAATTTAAAATGAGCAAAATTGGAATTAACGGCTTTGGCCGTATCGGCAGACTGGTTTTTAGGGCTGCTTTAAAAAGAGGATTAGATATCGTTGCAATCAATGATCTTGTTGAGCCGGATTACATGGCTTATATGTTAAAATACGATTCTACTCACGGTCGTTTTGATGGCACTATCGCCGTTGAAAACGGAAACCTTGTAGTAAATGGAAAAACCATCCGCATTACAGCAGAAAGAGATCCTGCAAATTTGAAATGGAATGAAGCAGGTGTAGAAACTGTTATCGAATCTACAGGTTTATTCTTAACACGTGCTGACGCAGAGAAACACATCGCTGCCGGTGCAAAAAGAGTGGTATTCTCAGCTCCAGCAAAGGATGCAGATATCCCTACTTATGTAATGGGCGTAAATCACCACAAACTGACTGCAGATCAGACCATTGTTTCCAATGCTTCCTGCACTACAAACTGTCTGGCACCAATTGCCAAAGTATTAAACGATAACTTTGGTATTGTTGAAGGCTTAATGAGTACCATTCATGCGGTAACTGCAACGCAGAAAACAGTAGATGGTCCTTCTGCAAAAGACTGGAGAGGTGGCCGTGGTGGTTTCTCTAACATTATCCCTTCTTCTACTGGTGCTGCTAAAGCAGTAGGTATGGTGTTACCGGAATTAAAAGGTAAATTAACTGGTATGTCCTTCCGCGTTCCTGTGGCCGATGTATCTGTTGTTGACTTAACTGCACGTTTAGAAAAACCTGCTACTTATGAGCAGATTAAAGCTGCAATGAAAGCTGCATCTGAAGGTGAACTTAAAGGTGTACTTGCTTATACTGACGAAGAAGTTGTTTCTTCAGATTTCATCGGAGATGACCACGCTTCTATCTTTGATGCGAAAGCAGGTATTTCATTGAATGATAACTTCGTAAAAGTAGTTTCATGGTACGATAACGAATGGGGCTATTCATCAGCATTAGCCAAATTCGTAGAATACTACGGAAACTTAAAGTAAAACCCGTTCATACAGGTTTATATTTGGTTAGAAAAAGGACGCTTCCGGATGGAGCGTCCTTTTCTTGTTACAGGCTTGGATATTTCCTTTCAAAGATTAATTTTGCAGAAACTAAAAAATACAATTAACTATGAAACAATTAGTATGCGCACTCGGGTTGTCCGCTCTTTTATTCAGTTGTCAGCAAAAGGAAACAGCAGCCACTTATACCCCAAGAACACTTACATCCAGCGAAAAGTTTAATGATGCTCAGCCTGCAGCAGACAGCGTTTTCACGGTTTACAAATACAATTCCGGTAAAGATGAGTCAGGTAGCGGAACCGAAGCATTTGGCATAAAATTCAAGGATACCGTAGTACGCATCCAGGTTAATAAAACCGATTCAAACGGACTTGCCGATAAATTTTCCTTTGTACAGCCTATAAACACCCAAAAAACAACGATGCTGGTACAACTGGCGGATCATCCGGATTTAGCTTCAGCCTTTTATCTGATCGCTTTTAAAGATCAGAAACTTAATGTGGTTAGCCTGAACCGTCCCTCAACAGGTGAGCTGGACAGTAAATTCACCAAAGGCCTGAATAAGCTCGGAAGAGGGGGTTACCTGGTCAACAATGATTTTTTTATTACCAATGTCAACGCCCAGGTCCACCTGATCAAAAGACAAAATCCGGAAGAGAGAATCCAGGGAGAGTTCATCCTTAACTCGCCAGACAAATCTACCTTGGTTTTCCTTCAGTCTTCGTCCTTATACCAGGTTCATTATGAAAGTGATGATGTATTTACACAAGCACTTTCAAAACCTGCACCAGCTAATGCCGATCTGTCCGAATGGATCAGAGACAATTTCAGCTGGGAAAAAAATAAAAAAGGCATTACCTTTTTGAAGTTCAGCGACAGCAACAGGATTGTAGATATCAGAGAATTCAGTTAGGGATTATGCTCAGTAACGCAGGTATTTATTCTTTTTCCGGTGATTTTGTACCAACTTTCCAATTCCAACCAGGAGCAGGGACAACGTGAGCAAAACGATCAATAAATAAAAGCTATTTAACAGCACCTGGTGATAGCCAAGTCTATCTACATCCACAAAAGGATAGGGATAAAATCCTGAGCGGGATCCCCTAAACAGGATAAACACCAGGTAAATAAAGGGGTAAATGAGCCAAAAAAGTGTGGCAGACCAATTTAGTGTATTCTTTGGAACAAACATCGACCAATAAATAATAAACAGGATCGGCATCACCAAATGCAACAGTTCGTCAACAACGAACTGCAGACCCTGGGGCTGCCAGGTAAAGCGCAGGATTAAATTGTAAACAATCCCAACAACACTGATGTAAACAGTAACCGCTGCCAAGGTATCCGGTCTGGCTAAAAAACCACGGTGATCTCTATTAAACCTCAGCAGCATCGTTGTAAAACACAGGGCTACAAGAATATTTGTTAGAACAGTAAAAAAACTAAAGTACCGGGTAACAGACTCCGTTACCGGAATGGGGTTGTTAGCAATGATCAGGTACAACTGCGCCAGTAAGGCAAACCAGCCCAGCAAAGCCCCCGCTGTTAAAAATATTTTACTGGCATTTAAATACTTTCTTTCCATAGCTCATCCTTAGTTACCGGGGATGAAGATAGCCATTTGAATTTAAGGATTCCAAAAAATGGAATTCATAAAAGCCACCGCAAACGTAAAGCATGCGATGGCCATCCTCCATTTTCTAGGCTATTGTTGCGGTCAGCTTGGTCCCGCTTAGTGCTGTGGTGTAAATTTTAAGGGTCCTGGTATTTCCGGTGGTACCCTGGGGCCCCTGCAGCACAGTCCCATTGTTACTGTACTCCGAAAAGTGCAGCTGGCACTGTATTTTATTGTCACTTTGTTTCCATACCAGGTTGCCACCCTGATGCGGGCAACTGGCTTCGGTGGCTACAATTGATGCGGGGACATTGCCGGTGGCAATCCTAAAAAACAGCACCCCATTTGCAGTAGCCTGATCACCTACGGCCATCAACTGGCTGGCCAGATCAACAGTTGCAGTATTGCCTCCGCCACCACCACCGGGAGGATTAGTACCAGGATCAGGGCTGCCGGTATCACCTTTTCCACCACATCCGGAGATACAAGATCCAGTGCATAGCAGTGCCAGTCCAAGTCCTAAAGACTTGATGAATTCTTCACGTTCCATAATTTTAAATTTTAGATTTAGTAAATTTTAGATGTTTTATCCGGGTCTTTATTTTTTGATTTAAACAGGGTAAAGTTTCTGGAAATGGTAAAGCCAAAACGAACACCGCCTTCCTCCCATGATTTTTTTGTATTCGGAATAAAGTTGTTTTCCAGAATATATTCTGAATTCATAAAATTAAGGGAGAAGATATGGCCGCCGGTTTCAATTTCCAACCCCAGGCCTAGTGGATTATAATATACCTGGGCCAGATCTTTTGGCCGTGACAAACCATTAACTAAAGTATAATCGGCAACAAAAGATAACCTTTTGGTCAATTTCATCCGGCCTGCAAAGCCCAATGAGAAAATGTTTTCAGGATCCCTGCTGTCTGTAATATTTTTTCTCATCAGCAGGGCCGGCATTATTTCCAGGGAAAGCCTCGAAGAAAATTTCCTCGAAATGATAGACTGAAAAAAATACGAGAACCTGTTGGAATAGGGAGCAAATTCCGTTTCAGAGAAAGGTTCCCTGGCTATCCAGCCCATTTGCCCGAACAGCGTAAGGTTAACAGGCATTTTACCCTCAGCTCTTTGTTTGAGCAATTTATATTTGCCGGAAAAATTATACATTTCATCCTGCTTACTCCTGCCCAGGCCAAGGGTTAAATCGTCAGTTAGGCCATAATCAAAACCAATAAACAGGTCAGATGCAACATCCAGGCCATACAAAGTATGGGCAGTCCCAAACTTTCCGCCAATATCTCCAAAATGATGACGAATGCGCATATCCAGGTCATGCTTCCTCTGCGTTTCGCTGGAATGTGACAAAACAACGCGGGTAGATTTAAATACTGCTTCGATTCCGGGTTTTACTGTTCCGCTATCCAGCGCATTCAACAAAGAATCTGCCTGCTGCGCATAGCCCGTCATTAAGTTAAATAAAAGAGGAACCGTAAATAAACTGATCTTTTTCATATGTTGGGTTATTTGATCTGGTTAAGCATGCCATCCACCTTTATGTTGATCACCTCGGCCACCTTAGTGATGATAAGGTTCGGTATTTTTATGTTATGATCTGCGCAGGCCACTTTAAATTCTGTCAGGATATGGACTTCAGCATTCCGGATAATTACTTTTCCAGGTATCACACGGTTTTTATCTACCCCATGTACACTTAAAGTACCATTTACCGTAACCGGATATACCCCATCCTTTGTGAAATCAATGACCTGATCTATAATCCCCTTAAATTTAGCCAACGGGTATTGATCACTTTCCATGTAATTTTCATTAAAATGCTCCTGCATTAATTTACGGTCAAATTCAAAGGTCCTGACCGGCACCTGCACCACAATCTCCCTGGTTTTGGCTAGCAGTACTGCAGCACCTTTTACACTTACCGCCCTGATGTCCTCCACGGGAGTAGAAGAAAACATGGCCAGTTTTACATTTTTGCTCCCATAGTTCTGACCTGATGCGTTCAGCTGCAACAGCAGAAATGAGCTGCCCAAAAGGATGCTAGTTATTTTTTTTTCCCAGGTCATATCGCAGTTTTAATGAAATGCCACTCGATTTCAGGTTTACCTTACCTTCGCCAACGCCGGTTAATGGTATTTTAACATAAGGCTCAAGTCCAAGCCTTAATCCTTCTTTTTTAAGTTTAATATAATACGTAGCAGAAAGATCGGCTACTCCTAAATAATGCTGGTTCTGGTTCCTGTATTCCTGCAGCCGGTCTGCAATACCCGATCCGGCATTGTATCTGTATATATAATCTTCTTTAAGCATAAAATAACTCGACATGCCTACATTCAGGTCAATGCTTTTCTGCGCATCATCCAATACCGTATAAGCCAGCTGTAATGGAATCTCCAGCACCGCACAAGAAGCATCAACCCGGGAGATGACATCCATGGCCCTTACACTTTTAAATTTATACTCATAGTTGTCAGCCGCATAGTCTTTCCTGCTGTATGTCAGCCCGGTTTGCAGGGTAATGCGTTTGGTCATATGTATACCAAAGCCAAAGCCTGCACTAAAACCCGTTTTGCCACCCAGCATTGCCCCCGATGAATTGAACTCTGGACCTGCACTTAGCGATAAACTCAGAGGCCATATCCTGCGGCCAGTGGTTTTTTGTTTCTTGCCGATAGTGGCGACAGCAGCCGGCAGCACATCAGTACCAGGCAAACCAGTGCTGACCGAATCAATTTTCGGCTCAGGTTCTGGAACAGATGGGGTGCTTATCTTGCCCGCCAGCATCCTGTTTAAACTGTCACTTTCAGCACTCAAAAGCCGTTCTTCAGTTTTTGGGCTCCTGGAACTGTCTGCCAGATCCACATAAAGCTCCTGATACTTAATGGCCGCTGCCGGTTGATCAGTTTCAGGAACAGGATTGGTTTCGCCTCCCCGATTCCGCACATCCGGCAGCTGCAGCGGTTTACTTTTTCCCGCAGCCGCAGGCTGAAGTTTTCCCGGCAGCTGCTGATCAAACATCAGGTAACCAGCCAAACAACACAGCAACAGCAATAAGCATAAAGCACCCGCCTTTCTAAAAAACACCACACGGTCTCTCCTCCTCAGCTTTTGCTCCATCTTATCCCATGCCGCTTCCTCAAACTGAGGTTCAGCATCAAATACCTTTTTTCTAAAGGTGGCATCAAACTCCTTGTCGTTCAATTCCATAATGGTGTTTTATCTATTAAAATTTTGATCACGTTGTTGCCTTCAGCATCTTCTTTAACTGCTCCCTTGCTTTAAATAAATTAGATTTGGATGTCCCAACAGAAATAGAAAGCATTGCCGATATCTCCTCATGTGTATAGCCGTCAATGGCAAAAAGGTTAAAAACCGTTCTGTAAGCAACAGATAGTTTTTGGACCAGTTTAATCAGGTCTTCATAATGGATATGGGAAAGGATACCCTCTTTATCTTCCAGTTCATACCTTGCGTTTAGCTCTTCCATTTCAATACGCTTTATTTGCTTTCTGTAATGATCTATTGAGGCATTGATAATGATTGTACTTAACCAGGCCTTAAATGGCCGTGTTTCCTCGTAACGATGAATGTGAATAAAGACCCGGAGAAACCCATCATTTACCAGTTCTACGGCTTCATCTTTATCTTTCGCGTACCGGATGCACATTCGCATAGCGTAGCTATAAAAAAGCTGGTAAAGTCCTTTCTGGCATTTCCTGTCTTTTTTCTTACAACCGGCTATCAGTTCCTGAATGTTAAACTCGTCCACGTATTTTTTTTAATTCATCTATACCAACAGGTACGCAGATCAGCGCATGGGGGTTGCCTGCGCTTATGAATTTAGTACAAAAAAATGAACAAATAATTAAAAAGAAATGCCACCCAAACAATAAGCATTTGTATAGCAATACTTTAGATTAATTTTATCAACGCAGTTTTTTGATCAGTTCCTGTGCTTTATCATAGCTGGGAGTATCCCGAGGAATCTTTTCCAGCCATTCCAGGGCCTGGGGATAATTGTTTTGTTTAATAAAACTTAAAGCGATATAGTAAGCCGCATCATATTTAAATACGGATTCACCGTTGTGTAATTTGCTCAGTACAGTCCTTGCCTTGGCCTCGCTCGTGTTTTCTATCAGGGTTATCCCATAATAATAAGCAATAAGCGAATTGTCTGTATCAGCCAGGTATTCCTTTTCTAAAATTTTACCAGCAGCTACAAAATCATGTACGTTGTAAAAGGCAGCGGCTTTTTCCAGGTTATTTTTGTCACCTTCACCACGCTCAGCTACCGACATTTCTTTACTGATGCCATATTGCTCGTATAGGTTAGCCCTCCAGGGCGCCCACACCAACAGGCCGATCACCAATACTGCGGCCACACTCATCCATTTCAGGTAGCTCACAAAAGGCACTACCCTGGTTACCTTAACAGGGCCGGCCATTGCAGCATCCTTAAAATACTGCTGGTTCAACTGCTGCAATGCAGCTCCAACCGCCCGATCCTCCTCAGATGGCGCAAGTTTCATCTTCAGCGTCAGGTGAATATTTTTATACTCCTCCAGCAGTCCCTGCAGTTCAGGATCCGACTGGATCAAAGTTTCAAACTCTTGTTTTTCCTGAAGCCCCATATCACCCTCAAGGTAACGGGCAACAGCTAATAATTTCTCCTCGTTCATCATTCTTCCGTTTTAGTTGATTGAACCATTTTTATCAGAGATGCCATGCATTCAGACTTCTTTTTTCTCAGGTAACCATAGGTCACACCAAGGGTCTCGGCCACTTTTTCCTGTGCCTCGCCCTTCATGCTCCAGGATATAATCTCTTTGCAGCGTGCCCCCAGTTTTTCAAAAGCATTGAAAAACAATTTAGATTGCGCTTCCTGATTTTCCAGTTCATCTGCATTTGCAAAAGTATCCTCTCCGATATGTAATAAATCTTCCTCGCTATTTGTTACCGGTAGAATTGATCTTTTTTTTATTTCATTTAACCATTTACGTTTGCATATCAATAAAATATAGGGTTCAAAGGGGCAGGTTAGCTCCAGCGACTTGTATTTGGCCTGCCGGTATACCTCCATCAGGGCTTCCTGAAAAATATCCGCGGCATCATCTTCAGTCCCATTGTTAAAAACGATCCAGGATCTGATTTTCCCGGCGCAGCGTTTATAGATCTCGTTAATTACCGGGGCATCATTATTTACGAGGCCTGTAAGGTAGCGCTGGTCTGCATGTATGTTTTTAGCCATTGGCAAGGGTATAATGAAGCATATAGACAACTAATTTAAAATTTCTTTTGATAGCCTGATAAAAAAAAATGAAACAGGGGGTAACAATTTTTAACTGTACCTGATATCTAATCGAATCACCCAATGGCGAACGCTGAAAAGCCCTAACAGAGTAAGCAATTTTAAAACTAAAGACATGAAAACATTTAACTTAACATCAGCATTATTTATCGCATTGATCTCTTTAAACTTTGCATGTAAAAAACAGAACTCCGGCGATGACAACGGAAGCACCGTAAATACAGCAAAAGAGTTTACAGCTAAATTTGGTACTCAGAAACAAAGTAAAGAAATCAACGCCTCCGCGCTTCCTCAAACCCTTACTTTTTTAGACGGTACTAAAGTCACTTTTCCGGCGGGGTCTTTAACCAAAGCAGGTGTCCCGATAAGCGGGAATGTAACGGTAGAAGTTTACGAAGTGCTGAAAAGAAGTGCGGTCATATTTACAGGTGCAAACACCAATCATTCCTCAGGTGCCCCACTTGCTTCAGATGGCTTTATTTTTATCGATGTAAAATCCAATGGGGCCAGTGTAGACCAGAACCTGGCAGTGCCTGTTAAAATTTCCATCCCTGCTAAAAGAGATGGCGCCACCCAAATCTGGATAGGGGTAGATCAGGCAGAAAAACCTCTGGTACCGGCAGCCAATAATCAAATGGCCTGGGCTGCCCCAAGAAATGCAAATGGTGCAGGTTTGAAAGAAGTTGGGGCTTCACAATCTGCGTTCACTTTTGATTTTGGAAGCCTGGGCTGGGTAAACTGCGATATATTTTACAACAATGCCAGTCCAAAAACGACCGTTAAAGTTGAAGTATTGAACAACCCTGGTAGCATGGCCAGTTTCCATGCTTACAGCGGAGAAACCTTTGTATACTTCTGTGCAAAAGGAAGCAATGTGGTAGCCCAGTTGTACACACCTGATGGGGCGAATAAGGTAAAAAGCTACGATAACATGATGCCTATCGGTTCCGAAGGCCGTATGTTCGCCTTCTCTATCAAAGATGGCAGGTATTATTATGCCGCACAGGAGATCAGCATCACTGCCAATCAAAGCCTTACCTTAAGCTTGACTGAAACTACAGAAACAGCCGTACAAGCAGCCATAAACAGCCTGGATAGTTATTAGCATCCCAAATCAATACGTTGAAGATAAGGCCCTTAAAGGGCTTTATCTTTTTGCTTTTCCGGATATTTGGGGATAGCTACATAAAATACCTGATTTAGGTTGTTACCCTGTTGATTTATTAATTATATTGTTAAATTTATTAGCGAATATGAAAAAACTGCTACACCTCATTTCACTATTTACAGGGATCATTTCACTGCAAATAACTACGCCGGATAACCTTTGCGCACAGGTAAAGCAATCCGGAGCAGCACAAACGGTTCAGCCCGCTATTGTACCTGCGGATACCGTGCCAGCCATCATTAATCATAAAATAGAAAATGGTGTGGTCAACTTCAGTGCTGTTTTACGTCCGCTTCGCCAGATTGCAGGTGCACCAGCGCCGTTTTATACGTATTTCTGGGAGTTTGGTGATGGTCAGTTCTCTTTTGAAACAGAACCTCTGCATAGTTACCCCGATACACTCAGGTATGATGTCCGTTTATTTGCCACCAACAGCTATGACGATGGCAAACGCCCGCCAACACGCCCCAAACCTATAAAACCAGGGGCTAGTCGTCCTATCCTCGCTGCCAGCCAGCAAAAACCATCCTCATTCTTTAAATCTGGTGGTGCAATTGAGCTTAAAACAAACTGTATGCCCAAGCCAGGTGACGATATGATGCTGGTATTTGGTTACCGCAATAAAGCGGAAAACGGACTGTCAAACCTTAGTGGTACAGTTTCCATTTTATACAACGACAAAGAATTTAACAAAGATAATTTCGAACTGGCCGAAACCAGGACCTATAACCAGGAAAAAAAGACTTCCCTGGAAAAACAGGGCGCGATAACCGCAAGAAAAGTAAATACTGAATATCCGTTTTACGCTTCACTTAATGGACCTGTATACGGAGAGTCTGCCGTTGTTGCTGACCCTGAAGGCAGCGCAGTGATCAAAGAAAAAATGGCAGCCTACAGAAAAAATGAGAGCTGGAAATTTGAAAACCTGAAAGCAGGAGAAGAGAAATTCCTGTTCATGCAGTTTAAAACTACACCGGAAATGATCAAAGATACCAATGCCGTTGTAAAACTGACCGGTATGTTTATCCCGGATAATCCCCTGGCTGTAACAGAATTTTTTACGGTAGAACTGCAGATCGTGGCCTCGCATGATCCCAACAAAATGATGCTCAGAAACAGCAGGATGAATTTTCGTTTTACCGGCAAAAACAAAAAACTCAGCTATAAGGTGCGGTTTCAAAATACGGGCAAAGGACCTGCAAAAAAAATCGATGTAGGTGTAGCCATCGCAGCGGTATTGAACAAAGGCTCCGTAGAAATTATAGATTCCAAACCTAAACTTACCGGCTGCAATACCGCCTATGCCAACCAAAGTTGCCTGGATACCCTCAGCACAGCCGACAGCCTGCATTTTATATTTAAGAATATATACCTGCCGGGCCTTCAGCAAAAAGGTGTTAAGGATGCGGACTCTACCATGGGTTTCATCGAATACAAAATTGGCTTTAAGGAAAAACCTAAAAAATTACCGTTTAAAAGCGGGGCAGCTATTGTTTTTGATAAAAATGAGCCCATCTATACCAACAGGGCCACAGGAAAATATAAAATGGGCTTATCGCCAGGCATTATCGCCGGTTACGGCTTTCCTTTCAAAAATGGGAATACCCCATTTTCCGGGCAAAACAATATTAGCCTGGGTGTCAGTCTGGCCCCTTATGCGCCGCACAGGTATTACTGGCAGGTAGAACTCTATGGCAGCACTTATGCAGAAAAAGAATATCTGGTTAACAGAAGCCCGGGCAACGACCGGCTTGTACCCGTAGTTATTGATGGAAAGCAACAAGAAGCCAGACTTAAACATATCGACAGCACCGCCCGCATTAAAGTGATCACCATTAACATTGTTCCGGCCCAGTTGCGTTACAATTTCAATAAATACATCGGGGCAGGAATTGGCACCCTGGTTTCCTTCAACATCAATGAACAAGCTACTCCGGGCAAAACTGCAGTATACGAACTGTTAACTGCTGTTGGAACCGGTCAGGAAGGGAGCATCAAAAAATCGTTCAGCAAGGTTAGTAAAAGTTTTAACGATTTTCAAAACACCTTATTTGCCGACATACAATTGGGTAAAGTGCATGTTGGCCCTTCCATTGGTTTCAGGTATCTATATACCCTGCAAGGCTCAGATAACCGGTTAATTACTTATTTAACATGGAAATTTTAGCCAGAAAACTGTGTATATTTCTTTTTTGCTTTTTATTTCCCGGTTTTCTGGCTGCACAAACCGCGGCAAAGCTACCTCCATATCTCCATCAGACACTTGATTCCTTAAAAGAAAAAAATAACCTCTCCGAATGGATCTATGCCAGGATAGATTACAGCTATCAGCATCCCAGGGAAAGCCTCCCCTTTTTGATGCGCAGCGAACTGGATTGTTGGCGAAAGCCGGCAAGCAGCCCGGAAAAGGAAGCCTGGCTGATGCTGCTCAGCAATCAGGGCTATAACCAGATGTATGCTGGCAATATCCTGCAATCCATCAATTGTTATGAGCAGGCCTATAATTATTATACTGCACATCAACTGAATGTAGAAGGTATAGCCGATTATATCCTGAAGCCCTGGGCAAACAATTATACGCGTTTGGGCGATTACGAAAAAGCATTGTTCATTCAGCAAAAAACACTTGAATACGCTAAAAAAGAGCACAATGACCCGCTGGCTATTGCTATTTACAACAACATGGCCATC
The DNA here is from genome assembly GCF_032678725.1 of Pedobacter heparinus. GTDB lineage: Bacteria > Bacteroidota > Bacteroidia > Sphingobacteriales > Sphingobacteriaceae > Pedobacter > Pedobacter heparinus_A. The sequence continues at coordinate 101,720 of NZ_JAVTSC010000017.1, read as the reverse complement.
TCCTACCGCTCTTTAGGTGATTTCAGGAACGCAGTGTCCTGTATCCTGTCGGCTAAAGCAAAGACCGGCACTGCAGCCTCCGAACTGATTCTGCTAGACAATACCCTGGCTGATATCTACAATGATAAAGGAGAATTCGAACTTGCAGAAAAACTGATCAGCAGGAATATTGCCCGCCAAAAGATGCGCAGTCCTGATTTTGAAAGTGCTTACTGGCTTTTAAGCAGTTACATTACGGCCGGCGACATCCAGTTAAAGAAAAAAAACTTCGGCCAGGCCCAAAACCATTATCAACAGGCCCTAAACATTAACCTTCAATATTATAAAGGCAACAGGCTAAGGGAAAAGGCCTATACCTTAATCCAGATGGGTAAGCTTAAACTTGCCCAAAAGCAGGCCGCCGCTGCCCTGGATTATTTTAACCAGGCATTAACTTCCTTTGGTTTGCTGGATGATACCGGACAGCTCAATGTAAAGCGGATATTTGGCGACAACCGTCTGATGGAGGTTTTTTACCAAAGATCACTGGCCTGCAGGCTGTTGAACAAGGAAGAAGAATCACTACTCAATATACGTTTATCTCTACTTGCAGCCGATAAGATCCGCTTTGAACTGGCAGATGTAAAAACCAGGCAACGTTTCCAGACGGAAACCAAACAAATTGCAGAAAGGGCCATTTCCATAGCTTTCGACCTGCTTAAAAAAACAAAGCAACACCAATATGCAGTCAGCATTATGGAGGTGATTGAGCAAACCAAGGCACGCACGCTACTGGACGACATCCGTAAAAACCAACAACAACTGACACTTTCCAGTAAAGACACGCTGTTTCAGCAAAAAACAAAACTGGAACAGGCCATTGCTTATAATGAAAGAGAAATTCTCCAAAATACTGCAGGTATAAAAGAGATAGAACAACGCAATGCCGTCCTTAAATTTAAACTGGAAGCGCTGGAAAAAGAGCTGGTTAAACGCTATCCATCTCTGGCAGTAAATAATGACAGTCCTGTTGCTGCTGGTACAACGAATCTGTTAAACCAGTTGCCTGCCCAGGCTCATTTTATGGAATTCTTTTTCGGAGCCGAAAAGCTTTATGTAGTGGAAATCTATGGCAAAAGGGTAAAGCACATCAAACAAATTCACTCGGCCCCGGCAGTCAAAAAAAATATCTTCAATTTTGTAAGCACCTATTACCATAAAGGTCCCTCAGCAATGATGAACCAGCCTAAAACTTTTTTTAAAGCTTCGAATCAAATTTACAACAGCCTGTTTTCGGGCTTTAATTTCAATAAGGACAGCAAACTCATCATCATACCGGACGAAATCATAGGCTATCTGTCATTTGACGGGCTGATTACCCATAAAGACTACCAGTCTTCTATTGCAAACTGGCCATACCTGATCAGGAGCCAGCGCATCGCCTATGCCTTTTCCATTCAAACCTGGATCAACCAGGCGACAAAAAAAACTGCCCACGCCAACAACTTTGCAGGTTTGTTCATTACCCATCAAAATAAAAAAAAGCAATTCCTCCCTGCTGTAGCCAGAGAAGCTGAGACCATAGAAAAGATCGTGAAGGGCCGGTTCATGAAAGATAGAGATGCAGGCGCAAAAGATTTTTTTAAGGCTTTTGACCAGGCCAATGTTTTGCACATCAGCACCCATGCCTATCTGTCTGGACAACAAAAAGAACCCACCCTGGCCTTTAACGATAATGAGGTATTTTTATTTGAGCTATCTGCAAGAAAAACGGCTCCAGACCTGGTGGTCTTAAGCGCTTGCAGAACAGCGGACGGTATCATGAATGCCAGTGAGGGCATTATCAGCTTGAGCAGAGGTTTTGCTGCAATAGGTACCGGTGGCACTATAGCTGGCTTATGGAATGTAAACGACCTGGCGGCATCAGAAATCACCGCAAGCTGCTACAGCAACCTGTTGTTGGGGCAGGATGTCAGTATGGCCCTGCACCATGCCAAATTAAGCTGGCTGCAAAACAAGCAGCACCAGGCACAGCAATACCTGCCCTATTACTGGGACGCCCTCATTTACATGGGCTATGATAAAAAGATCGCCTTAAAACCGGCCGGCAGTATTTTCAAAACCTACGGACAACCGGCAGCCTTGCTGCTCCCTGCAATACTGGGTATGTATTACCTGTTAAAGCTCAGAAAAAAAACTAAACACCCTGCTTCAGGATCGTAACAGCCAGAGGCGGAATATTCAGTACAACCGAATAATCCCTGTTGTGGCAGGCTACTTTTTCAGGAAGTATCAGTTTATTGTTCAGCTTTCCGCTGCCAAAAAATTCTTTGGCATCCGTGTTAAATATTTCCTTCCATTTCGCCCTGAAAGGCAGTCCCACCCTGTAATTTTCCCTGTAAACAGGCGTCAGGTTTAAAATGACGATGAGGGTATCTTTTGCCTTTTTGCCTTTCCTGATATAGCTATAAATGGAATGCCTGGCATCATCTGCGTTGATCCATTCAAAACCTTCCGCAGAAAAACTATGCTCATATAAAGCTGGCTCTGAAGCATACAGCTTATTGATTGCCCTTACGGTCCTCTGCATCCCGATATGCGGCGCATGTTCCAGCAAATGCCAGTCTAAAGAACTTTTAAAATCCCATTCATGCGTTTGTGCAAATTCATTTCCCATAAACAGGAGCTTGGTACCGGGCTGGGTAAACATATACGCATACAACACCCGCAAGTTGGCAAATTTCTGCCATTCATCACCAGGCATCTTGTAGATCATTGACGATTTTCCATGCACCACTTCATCATGAGAAAAGGGCAGCATAAAATTTTCGCTGAAAGCATAAGTGATGCTGAAAGTAAGCTGATAGTGATGGTACCTCCTGTTGATCGGATCGTTTTTGAAATATTTCAGGGTATCATTCATCCAGCCCATCATCCATTTCATGCCAAAGCCAAGTCCGCCATGGTGTACCGGATGAGTCACGAGCGGATAGGTGCTGCTTTCTTCCGCAATGGTTTGCACCCCTTCATAATTCCCGTAAACTGCTATATTGAGGTCTTTTAAAAAGGCAATCGCACCCAGGTTTTCAGTGCCTCCAAATTCATTTTTGGCTGCATCTTCTGTTTTACGGGAAAAGTCGAAATACAGCATCGAAGCCACCGCATCCACCCTTAATCCATCCACATGAAACTTATCCAGCCAATACAGCGCATTGCTGATCAAAAACGAACGCACTTCGTTCCGGTCATAATTGAAGATATAGGATTTCCAATCGGGATGAAAGCCTTTGCGCATATCCGAATGCTCGTACAAATGCGTACCATCGAAATGATAAAGCCCATGTGCATCCCCAGGAAAATGCGAAGGCACCCAGTCCATAATTACCGCAATATTATTTCTGTGCAGCTCGTTAATCAGGTGCATCAGCTCCTGCGGGGTACCATGCCTGGAACTTGCCGCAAAATACCCGGTGATCTGGTATCCCCAGGATGGAAAATAAGGATATTCCATTAAAGGCATCAGCTCCACATGGGTAAAGCCCATGTCCAGGACGTAAGGCACCAGGCTATTGGCAATTTCCACATAAGTCAATACCCGGTCCGGCTCGGTCGGATCACGCTGCCAGGAACCCAGGTGCACCTCATAAACCGACATGGGCTTATTTAGCGCATTTAGCTTTGGCCGTTTATTTAACCAGGCTTTATCTTTCCATTTGTACTCGTTATCCCAAACTATAGAAGCCGTTTTAGGCGGATGTTCCCATCTTTTGGCATAAGGATCCCCTTTTTCTACTTCCAGACCATCAAAACCTTTTACCAAAAACTTATACAAGTCCCCCTTACCAATCCCCGGGATAAAACCTTCCCATATGCCGGAGGAATCCAGACGTCTGTTTAAGAGATGGCCGGTTCTGCTCCACTGGTTAAAATCGCCGATTACATGTACAGTCTGGGCATTAGGTGCCCAAACTGCAAAATAAGTACCAGCTACCTCATCAACATTGATCAGGTGCGCACCAAATTTCTCATATAGCCTGAAGTGCTTACCAGAAACAAATAAAGAAATATCAAAATCACTGAATAAGCTATGGACAAGCACTGCTCTCATTAGTTATATATTTTTATACTGGTAAAATTCTTATTTGATTTAAAACGCAGACAACTGTGCTCATCCAGATGATAATCCACAACCTCCTTATCGTCCACAGTAACCTTATTTACATTAAACGGCAGGCCAATAATTTTGTAATCATACCACTCATAATTTGGCGTATACAATCCATCTACACTTTGTTCAATACTCAGCTGATAAGCTGTACCCTTCACACTGAATTTCTTTTCCGAATAAATGTCCTGCTCATAGGCAAAAGTGTCGCCATGATCTTCAAAAAGGAATGAATTCACCTCGTAATCTGTGTAATATACGTTTAATAATACCTCATCAATATTCTTTTCTCCAACATATTGCATTACCGGGTATTCTGGCACCACAGATCCCGCCCTTACAAATAGCGGCATCTGCGCCAAAGGTGCTTTGATATCGTGTTCACTCTCCCCGTTTAAAACTTCATGTGTCCAGAAATTATACCACTTGCCTTTAGGCAGGTAAACCATTCTTGATACTGCTCCCTGTTCCAGTACCGGGCATACGAGTATTTTGTCGCCAAAAGTAAACTCATCCTGGCGATAGCTGTTGCTGCTGTTTTCCTGTTCCAGCATTACTAAAGGCCTCAGTATAGGGAAGCCATAACGGTGGTGCTCCCAAAATACCGAGTACAGGTATGGCATCAACCTGTACCTCAATTCTATATAAGTTCTGTTGATGCTGGTATAAGGCTCACCAAAGCTCCAGGGTTCACGTTCCGCCGTATCTCCGGCCGAATGCGCACGCATAAATGGCGAAAAGGTACCCAGCTGGATCCAGCGCGTGAACAACTCTCCGTCCGGCTCTCCGCTAAACCCGCCTATATCTGTTCCGCAAAATGGCACCCCTGAAATCGACATGCGCTGACATTGGATATTGCCAATCTTAAGGTGCTCCCAGGTAGCTACATTATCTCCCGTCCATACGCAGCCGTAGCGCTGCATGCCCGAATAACCCGCCCGGGTAATGGTAAATGGACGCTTATTGCGCATCAGTTTCTTAAGTCCGTCATAGGTGGAGCGTACCATCTGCATCCCATATACATTGTGCGCCTTGCGGTGCGAACCCCTGTATCCATCGTAATTATGCCTTACATCATTAGGGAAGGTGCCAGAGCCAAATACTGCAGGCTCATTCATGTCGTTCCAAACCCCGGCTACACCGATATCTACCAGCTCTTTATACAATTTACCCCACCATTCCCGTACAGTCGGATTGGTAAAATCCGGGAACTGGCACCGGCCAGGCCATACGTGGCCCTCCATAAAATAATCGTCACTGCGGCGGCAAAAATAATTGTTCTCTTTACCTTCTTTAAATACCCAGTAATTGTCATCTACCTTAATTCCGGGATCGATCATCACTACTGTTTTAAACCCATCGTTAGCCAGTTCCTTGATCATCCTTTTGGGATCAGGAAAATGGCTTTTGTTCCAGGTAAAACAACGGTAACCATCCATGTAATCAATATCCAGGTAAATGGCGTCACACGGAATATTTCTTGACCGGAAACCATCGGCTATTTCTTTCACCTTTTTCTCCGGATAATAACTCCAGCGGCATTGATGAAAACCCAAAGCCCATTTTGGAGGCATAGGATGGGTACCGGTCAGGCTCTGGTATCTTTTTACCACATCCATCAGGTGAGGGCCATGGATGTAATAATACTGAAGCTCGCCTCCATCCGCCCAGAAACTGGTTTTGGTATTATCTTCCTTTCCGAAATCAAAATACGAGCGGAAGGTATTGTCAAAGAATATCCCGTAAGCTGCACCCTGATGGACGCCGGTATAAAAAGGGATGGTGCGGTACAAGGGATCCTGGTCCCAGCCAAAAGAGTAAGCATCCGTATTCCAGTTCTGAAAATGACGTCCGCGCAGGTTCATATTTCCCGACTTATCCCCCAAACCGTAAAAATTCTCATCTGGCAGGCATTTTTTAGTGGCATACACATAATAACCACCAAATTCTATATTCTCTTCCCAGTGCATTGGTGATTCATCCTCACTCATCAGCATCTGGCTCTGGTTTTCTATAAAAGAAACGTGAAAATCACTTTTTCTGACCTTACAGGTAATGGTATTTGTCGCCACCAGGTAATGTTCTTCCTGCTCCTCCATTTTAAAAGTGGTTACCTTTTGATCTACTACAGGCACGGCATAAGAGAAGTCATCCAGGAAAACCCCATGCGGGGCCAGCCTTACCCTGATGATCTCATCACTGACCACCCTGATCTCCACACGGGCGTCGCCATCAGAAAAATAGAATTTATTGCTTTCTGTATGTACCTCCTGTACCGTACTCAGGTACTTTTTTACAATTGGCTTCGGGCCCGAAACGGGATTATTTAAATGCTGAACAACTTCTTCAACTGCTTCCGTTGTGTTTATATCGTTTATTTCCTTGTTTTGTTTATTTAATTCTTCCATGAAATCCCCCTTTTGTAGAGACACGACGGCTCTACTTCGTGTACTTTATACAACTAAGGTGTTAAAATTTCTATTAAAACCAAAGGATTATTGTGATATTAAAATTACCCCAATGAAAAAGCCCCGCCCTAAGGGACAGGGCTTAATAAATGTGCATAAATGTTTTACGGATTAAAAGTATAAGATACGTAATAAAGCGCACCTACAGCCGGATTACCGAAGGAAGTAATATAATATTTATTTAAGATGTTTGAACCTCCGATCTTAATCATAGAATTGACAGAAGGTACTTTCAAATTAACCTGGGCATCAAATGTAGAGAATGCCGGTACATCGCCTACTACGAAGGAGGAGAACCAATGGTATTTGTCCTGCCAGCGGTACTGGACATTGAAACCTACATTTTTAATGATCTCCTTGTTCGCCAGGCCAAGGTTATAGCGTATTTTAGGTGTGTTGAAGTCATTGTCATAATCAGCCGGCAGGTCACCAATCTCGTTATAGGAAACATTTCCGCTTAAAGTATATTTACCCAATAAATAATCCAGTCCTAATGCGGCGCCATAAGTATTCACATTACCTGCTGCATTTACAGGGACTCCATAACTTGTCAGGCCTCTGTACAGGGTAATGGCAGTGATGAAATCTTTATAGGTATTGTAATATCCGTAAGCATCAATCAGCAATTGTTTGCTGATCAATCCCTTATACCCCAATTCATAGGACTCCACACTTTCCGGGCGTAGCCCCTTTGCATCAAAGGTATAAGGCACCAGCAAAGTCGGATCACCGGTATTGGTAGGGCTTGACGCTACCGAGGCCAGGTAGGCAATATAATCCTTTCTTAAAACACCTTTATCAGTGTACAGGTTATATTTGTTCAAACTTTTTGGCAAGCCTCCGATCAGCCTGGTTGCTCCGCCAAGTACAGAAAGATCTATATATTGGTTTTGGGTGGTGGGGTTGCGATAGCCTGTCTGATAAGAAACGCGGATGTTGTTGTTTTCGGCTACAGTGAGCACTCCGGTAACCCTAGGGGTAAACCTGCCTTCAAAATTGGTACTCTTGTCATAACGCCCTGCAAAGGTCAGCTTAAATTTGTCCTTAAATAATTTCTTACCCAGCTGGGCAAAAGCACCGTATTCATTGATGTTCAGGTCTTCGTTAAGGTCATCAAAAATAGTTCCACCCGAACGCAGCTGGTACAACCTCGAGGAAGCCCCTACCTGCAGTTCAACTACATTGTTCAGCGCATTACTGAAATTATACATCCCTTCATAATGGTACAAATTGGTTTTATCATCAAATCTGGCTCCATACACACTCTTTGAAGGATCAACAAGATTGATATTGGTGGCGCTGATGTTCGTGTTCATGATCTGGCGCTTGGTATTTTCAAAAGCCACAGTTCCTGGTAAAAGCCTGCCCTTCCCTGTACTGTTTGCGGCTATCCGGGCGGTTCCATGTGCAGCTTCCGCCGATTGGCCAGTCAGTCGCGCACCAATAAAGCTCCCGATATAAGCAGGGAACCAGGTGTTGTTCGGGCTGGCCACTTCATTGATAGAGACCCCCAGAACAGAAGAAATATAGGAATCACCAGAGCGCTCCTGCGTAGTGTAGCCCCTTAAAAAGAAATCTTCTCCTTTCAGTTCCAGTTTGTACTGACCGATGCTGAAATTTCGTAAAGAATAGCGATCTGCTCCTGTATACACGGAAGTACCACTACCCCAGGAGAGTTGTGCGATGGCCTCAATCGTATTGCTGATCTTATAATTAAAGGAACCGGAAGTTTTTAAAGATTTGGAATTGTAATCCACCAGGTCCGCTTCATTGTAACCATCTCTGGAAACAGATTCATTAGGCAATAAGCTCGGATAGGTCAGGCCAAAATAAAATGGCAGGTATTGATTGGCCACTGCCGCCTGCAGTGGGGCCGGTATGTTGTTACTGATGAAATTTAAATAGACAGGATAACTCGATCCTGCCGGAACATTACCCAAAGCCGCTCTCGGGTCGAGTAGGTTGTTCGACGCCTGTAATATCCCTGCCCGGATAGCAGGCTCTATGCTACCCTGAACAAGGTTACGCATATTCTGGCTCACTTCATCTCCATAAACGTTGATGCCGTCGTAGTTCGGGTCCGAATTCCGGTCTCCTGGTTTCAGCACATTATTTACCCTGTCAAAGTTCCTGGAATCATTTCCAAACCAGTCTTTTGCCTGCAGGTAAGAAAATGTCGCTTTGAAGCCAAAGCGGTTGTTCCAGGCTTTAGCCACCCGCACATCCAGCTGGTTAAATTGCTGTACTGCAGAATTGTCATCATTTACATGGTTTACCCCTGTTTTGAACTGGTAACTTACCCCGGGATATTTGAAAGGATTCTTTGAAGTCATTAGCAAAGTACCATTAATTCCCCCCGCACCATACAAGGCAGAAGAAGCACCTGGCAGTAATTCCACATTATCCACATCCAGTTCCGACAAACCAATAATATTACCAACAGAAAAGTTTAATCCCGGCGCCTGGTTGTCCATACCATCAACAAACTGATTGAAACGGGTATTGCCATTGGAATTGAATCCACGGGTATTGATCGATTTAAAAGTTAAGCTTTGTGTACTCGCTTCTACCCCTTTCAAATTGGTAAGCGCATCGTAAAAAGAAGCACCTGGCAATTCCTTAATCGCAGCAGCACCTATCCTTTCAATCGTTACCGGAGATTCCAGGATGCGTTCCGGTGTTCTGGAAGCTGAAATCACCACCTCCTGCCCTAAAATAGCCGTAGGTTCCAGTTCCGTAGCCAAACCTGAGGTATTTCCGCTAATCTCAAGCTCAACGGATGCATAGCCCACAAAAGAAATAACGAGAGTAAACGGGGCTTTCTGGCTTGTACTAAATGAATACCTGCCATTTGCATCTGTAGCAGTGCCGCTGGTCGTGCCTTTTACTGTGATCCCAACACCTGGTATTGGTTGTTTAGTTTGCTTATCGGTAACCAAGCCACTAACCACAACACTTTGTGCATACACCGTAAATCCGGCAATAGCTAGCAAAAGTGTAAAAATCGCTTTTGTAAACATTTTACTCATACGCTATTATATTTAGTTTGATTTTAACATAAACTTAATAAAATTTTTGATATTAACAAATTCTATTCGGCAAATTATTTCATTCACAAAATCTAATTTTCATTGCATTTCAATTAAGTTTTGTGTTAAATTGCCATGGCAATAATTACAGCTATTCAATTTATAAGATAGTATACTTTCAACGAGTTATGATGAATAAAATAAAGGCTTTCATTTGCATTTTAATTCCCATATTGCTGGCATATACCCTTCATACAAAATTCGGAGCACTGCCCCCCATCTTAAAATTCCTGAACCCATTTACCGGTTTCTGGCAAAATGCCGAAAACACCAATGTTAAAGCCAGAAACAAAATTGCACTGAAAGGTTGTTACCAAAACGTTGACATCGCTTTTGACGACCGCATGATCCCCCATATCTTTGCGCAAAACGACCATGATGTATATTTTGCACAAGGTTATGTTACCGCTATGCACCGTTTATGGCAAATGGATTTTCAAACCCGCTTTGCAGCGGGCCGAATATCGGAAGTTGTAGGTAAAAAAGCAATAGAACTGGATAAATACCAGCGCCGGATGGGCATGGTCTATGGTGCAGAAAATTCCCTGGAGGGCATGATGGCCGATCCGCAATCCAAAGAAATGATCCTGGCCTATACCGCCGGCATCAATGCCTATATCCACTCCCTGTCCAGGTCTCAGCTCCCTGTAGAATATAAACTGCTGGATTTTAAGCCCGAAGACTGGACACCCATCAAATGTGCCTTGCTTTTAAAACAAATGTCGGCGGTCCTGGCCATGGGTTCTGATGAGTTTTACCTCAATAATATCAGGAACAAATTTGGTACAGCTGTGGTAAAGGATCTCTTCCCCGACTATCCTTTTAAAGAAGAACCCATCATACCGCTGGGTACCAAATGGGATTTTAAGCCCTTGCCTGTGCCTTCTGCACCCAGCGCTGTTAATGAAACACTCAGCAGTAACATCAGGACCAGGCAAAAGGAAGAAGGCATCGGCAGTAACAACTGGGCCCTTTCCGGCAAAAAAACTGCTTCAGGCTATCCCATTCTTGAAAACGACCCGCACCTGGACCTCACACTTCCATCTATCTGGTACCAGATCCAGCTGCATGCCCCTGGATTAAATGCGTACGGTGTTTCCCTGCCGGGAGCTCCGGGAATCATCATTGGCTTTAACCAGGATATTGCCTGGGGGGTAACCAATGTAGCTGCCGACGTACTGGATTTTTATCAGATTAAATTTAAAGACGACACCCATAAAGCTTACTGGTACAACAACCAGTGGAAAAATGCCAGCAGCCGGCTGGAAAAGATTGTGGTGAGGGGTGATAAAAATGTGACCGATACCGTAATATACACACACCATGGCCCTGTAGTCTATTTACAGCACACAGATTTCCCTAAAGCCAGAAATATTCCTACAGGCAATGCACTTCGCTGGATTGCACACGAAAAGTCAAATGAACTCAAAACCTTTTACCTGTTAAACAGGGGAAAAAATTATGGCGATTACCGCAGGGCACTTACCTTTTACACCGCTCCTGCGCAGAATTTCATCTTTGCTTCCGCTGAAAATGATATCGCTATTACCGCAAACGGCAAGTTCCCGCTAAAATGGAAAGACCAGGGTAAATTTATCCTGGACGGCTCCGATCCTAAAAATGACTGGCAGGGATGGATCCCGGCTGCACAAAATCCTACGGTAAAAAACCCGCCAAGAAATTTCGTCAGTTCGGCAAACCAGTCTTCCACCGATCCAAGCTATCCCTATTATATCAACTGGGAGTTTAGTCCGTATGAGCGTGGCAAACGCATCAACGACCGGCTTACCGCCATGAATAAAGCAACTGCCGACAGCATCATCAACATGCAAACGGACAGCTACAGCATCCATGCGCAAAATATCCTGCCTGCCATCCTGATCATGGTTGACAGGAACAAACTTAACGCCACACAACAGGAAGCTCTCCGCATCGTTGCTTCCTGGAATAAATTCTACGATGCAAAATCACTCGCAGCCAGCGTGTTCGACCTCTGGACCAAAAGGCTGCAGTTCAACATCTGGGACGACGAATTTACCATTGCCAATATCCCGATGCGTTACCCCTCCCGCGACAGGACCGTACAGCTCATCCTGCACGAACCCAACTCCAAATGGATCGACAATATAAATACACCTGAAAAAGAAACCCTTGCAGATCTGGTTAATGAAGCCTTTAAATACAGCTGCGACAGTCTGGAAAGAAGATACGGCGCTATCGGGAAAACCTGGGAATGGGGAAATTTTAAACACACCAACGTTCCGCATCTGGCCAAAATACCCGGCTTTGGCTCCAAAATACTGTTAACCGGTGGCGGTAAAATGACCATTAATGCGTTAAGCGAAAGCAATGGGCCATCCTGGAGAATGGTGATTGAACTGGGGAAAAAACCGAAAGGACATGGCGTTTTTCCCGGAGGACAATCCGGCAATCCGGGCAGCCCCTTTTATGACAACATGATAGATACCTGGGCCAGCGGAAAACTCTATGACCTGTACTTAATGCAAGCCCCGGACGACAATACCGCCAAAATTATTTCACAGTTAATAATATCCAAAAAATAGCAGCATGGTTTTTATAGTGATCCTTATCCTCTCTTTTTTACTTCAGCTGGTTTTACCCTGGTGGATCATTGTTGTGATCTCTTTTGCCACTTGCGGTTTGATCGGCAAAACAGGTAAAATATCCTTATGGGCACCCTTTTTTGCCATTTTATTGTTATGGACGGGCATGGCACTTTTTAAAAGCATACCCAATAACCATGTCCTGGCAAGCCGCATTGCCGAAATGTTTGGTGTACAATCCTGGCTGCTGATCCTGCTGCTCAGTAGCTTGCTTGGCGCTTTTACTGCTGCTGTAAGTGGCTTTTGCGGCTACCATTTCAGGAAAGCAGTATTGGTTAAGAAATCAAATTCCTAATTAAAAATTCTTGCGTATTTTTGCCGCGTGAATGATCTGAACAAGCAAATTTTTTCGATCAGCAATGCGCAGGACCTCGAAAAAACCTGCCTTGCTGTATTTAAACACCAGGCCGCCAACTGCAAGGTTTACAAGGCCTATATCGACAACCTGAGGATTGACCCTTCAAACATCAGCAGCATTGCAGCACTTCCTTATCTGCCCATCAGTTTTTTCAAAACACATGAAGTGCTCAGTTCGGAAGACAAGCCTGAAATGGTGTTCAGTAGTTCAGGCACGACCGGAACAGCACAGAGCCAACACCTGGTAACCCAGCTTAGCCTATATGAGCAAAGTTTTAACAAAACCTTTGCACAGTTTTATCCAGACCTGGAAAATACCTGTCTGCTGGCCTTGTTGCCTTCTTACCTGGAACGTGAGGGTTCTTCACTCATCTACATGGTTGACGCCTTGCTGAAACAAAGCAAACATCCAGGCAGTGGTTATTTCCTGCACAACCATGCCGAGCTTTATACGCAATTGCAACGGCTGCAATCCGCCAATCAAAAAACGATACTTATAGGGGTTACCTACGCCTTGCTCGATTTTATTGAAAAATATCAACTGGATTTTCCAGAGCTGATTGTGATGGAAACCGGTGGCATGAAAGGAAAAAGAAAAGAAATGGTACGCGAAGAATTGCATCAGCTGCTACAGGATGGCTTTGGCGTAAAGGCCATTCATAGCGAATACGGCATGACCGAAATGCTCTCTCAGGCTTATTCCGGGGGGAATGGAATTTTCAATTGCCCGCCCTGGATGAAGATCTGCCTGCGGGATACCAATGATCCTTTAAGTTTGGTAAGCGGCAACAGGACAGGAGGCATCAATGTAATAGACCTGGCCAACGTCAACTCCTGTTCATTTATTGCCACACAAGACCTGGGCCGCTTGTTTCCCGATGGCTCATTTGAGGTACTGGGCCGTTTTGACAATGCCGATATCAGGGGTTGTAATCTGCTGGTTAATTAGCGTAGCTTTAGCAGATAATAATTTTTCTTGCCCTTTTGCACAATGATGAATGCTCCGTTTAGGAGGTCATTTGTGCTTATTTTATCTGAAGGATCTTTTAGTTTTTCCTTATTCACAGCTACTCCTCCGCCTTGTATCAGTTTCTTGGCCTCTCCCTTAGAACCAAACACACTTGTTTTTTCGGCCAGCAGCGTAGCAGCATCTATGCCTTGCTCCAGCTCCTCCTTCGAAATGGTAAACTGAGGGATACCCTCAAATATCTCCAGTACCTGGCTTTCAGACAAAGTTTTAAAAAACTCCAGCGAACCATTGCCAAACAGGAATTCCGACGTTTTCACAGCAGTTTCCAGTGCTTCTTCAGAATGTGTCCTAATGGTTATGTCTGCTGCAAGTGCTTTTTGCAGTACGCGCAAATGTGGCGCAGCATCGTGTTCATTTTCCAGAGCAGTGATCTCCTCCTGGGTTTTCAGCGTAAATATCCTGGTCCACTTTTTGGTGTCATCATCTGAGGCATTTAACCAGAACTGGTAGAATTTATAGGGTGATGTTTTTGCGGCATCCAGCCAGACTGCACCACTTTCTGTTTTACCAAATTTTGTTCCGTCAGCTTTTTTAATCAGGTGAGTGGTAATGGCATAGGCTGTACCTGCATCTTTCCTTCTGATCAGTTCAGTTCCGGTAACAATATTGCCCCACTGGTCTGAGCCGCCCATCTGTACAAGGCAATTGTGGTGTTTCCATAAATAGTAAAAGTCATAACCCTGAATCAGCTGGTAGCAGAACTCGGTAAAAGATAAGCCGGAATCGCCCTCAAGCCGTCTTTTAACACTATCCTTGGCCATCATGTAATTCACAGTAATGTGCTTGCCAATATCCCTGATGAAACTGAAAAGGCCCATATCTTTAAACCAATCCGCATTGTTGATCATTACGGCACCATTACCTGCAGCTTCAAATTTTAAAAATCTGGAAAGCTGGCGTTTCATCCCTGCCAGGTTATGCTCCACCATATCTTCTGTCTGAAGGTTCCGTTCGGCCGACTTACCCGATGGATCACCTACCATTCCGGTTGCGCCGCCAACCAAAGCATAAGGTTTATGTCCGGCACGCTGAAAATGGATCAGTGTCATGATCTGGGTAAGGTGCCCAACATGCAATGAATCTGCTGTTGGATCAAAACCAATATACCCGGAGGTCATCCCTTCATTAAGTTTCTCTTCTGTACCAGGCATCATATCCTGCAACATGCCTCTCCAGCGTAACTCTTCTACAAAATTGGTCATCATCATCTAATTTGTGCGCAAATATAGGAAAAGCTGCGTTATCCTTAAATTTGAAGACAGGTAAAAAATGGCTTTTCGGACAAAAATCGCTACTTTTAACCGCATGAACTTCTTATCCCATTTTTATTTTGAGCGGAACAATCCAGACGAAAATATGGTATTGGGAGTGGTATTGCCAGATTTCATTAAGAACGCACATAAAGACTATAATTTATATCCCCTCAAGATCCGACATCTTTTTAAAACACAGCAAGAGCAGATCGCTATACTCAAGGGCTGGGAAAGACATATTGAGGTAGACCGGATTTTTCACTCTTCAGATTTCTTCCGGCATCATACCAATAACCTGAAACAACTGATCGTTAAAGCCTGCGAAAACAGCCCTGTTAAACCCTTTTTTCTTGCACATATTGGGCTGGAACTGGTTTTAGACCACCTGTTAACTGTGGATGGGATCGTTAACATCAATACTTTTTATGATCAGCTGGGCAAAGCCGACAAATCTGCGCTGGATGATTTTCTGCACACCTGCTCCTTAGCCGACACCACGGTTTTTTTAAAATTCCTGAACAACTTCATCTCCAGCAGATATCTTTTCAGCTATCAAAAAATTGACAACATTTCCTATGCCCTCAACCGCATCTGCATGCGCTTATGGGACAAGCCATTTACGGAGCAGCAAATGCTGGAACTGAACCTTCAGCTCAGCGTGTTCAGCAACAGCATTAAAGACGATTACCTGACCATCTATAATGACATTGAAAGGGAACTGAACAAAAGTTGATTGATTCATGAAATCTAATATAAACAGGAAACAACCTCGGGGTGTACCAAATACCAGGCAAAATGAAGCCTTCCAGGACAATTGCCAGATTAGGGAAAGGTAAAAAATTTCCTCAAATCTAAATCAGCTAAATAGCTTATTTGTATCTTCGCATTCATGTCAGCAACTGAAGTAAAAGACAAAATGGATGCCTTGGTTAAGGAGCTTAACCAGCACAGTTATAATTATTATGTTTTGGCAATGCCCAGCATTGCAGATTATACTTTTGATAAAAAACTGGAAGAGCTTGCCGCTCTTGAGCTGGCGCACCCTGAATTTGCAGACCCAAATTCCCCTACCCAAAAGGTGGGTGGCGACATTACCAGGTCTTTTACCACAGTGCAGCACAGGTGGCCAATGCTGTCTCTTGGTAACACCTATAACGAACAGGATCTCCGTGATTTTGACGAACGTATAAAAAAAGCCATCGGCAACAATTTTGAGTATGTATGTGAGCTGAAATTTGACGGATTGTCCATCAGCCTAAGTTACGAGGGATCAAAACTGGTAAGGGCGGTAACAAGGGGTGATGGGGCTAAAGGTGATGATGTGACCACTAACGTGAAAACCATACATACCATTCCGCATCAGTTAATGGAACAGGATGTGCCGCCACTATTTGAAATACGGGGGGAGATTTTTATGCACCGCGCTGCCTTTGAGCGGCTGAACAGGGAACGGGAAGAACTCGGTGAGGTACAATATGCCAACCCCAGAAATTTTGCCGCAGGAACTGTTAAAATGCAGGATTCTAAAGAAGTAGCCAAACGTCCTTTGGATTGTTTTCTTTATTCGCTAAATACGGATAAAAATTATTTTAAGAACCATTGGGAAAGTCTGCAGGCCTTAAAAAGATGGGGATTTAATGTATCTGAGCACACCAAACTGACCAGCAGTATCGAAGAAGTATTGCTGTTCATTAAACATTGGGAAAACGAACGCTTTAAATTGTCTTACGATATAGATGGGATTGTAATTAAAGTAAACAGCTATGCACAGCAGCAGGAACTCGGTTTTACGGCCAAATCCCCGCGCTGGGCAATTTCCTATAAATATAAAGCCCAGGAAGTGGAAACCATTCTGGATAAGGTAACTTATCAGGTGGGACGTACCGGCGCAGTTACCCCCGTAGCAAATCTGAAGCCGGTACAACTTGCAGGAACCACTGTAAAAAGGGCAACGCTGCATAATGCGAATGAGATCGAAAGATTGGACCTGCATGAGGGAGACAGTGTCTTTGTAGAAAAAGGCGGGGAGATCATTCCAAAAATCATGAACGTAAACCTGGATAAACGCAAAGCCGGGGCTATTAAGATTCTATATCCTTCCGTATGCCCTGAATGTGGAACCGCGCTGATCAGAAAAGAGGGTGAAGTAGCTTTTTATTGCCTGAATGATGAGGGCTGCCCTCCGCAGATCGTTGGGAAAATCCAGCACTTCATCAGCAGGAAGGCAATGAATATTGATGGACTGGGTGACGAGACCATTGAAACATTTTACCAGCGCGGGTTGGTTGCCCATATCAGTGATCTGTATACTCTACATGAAAAAGCAGGGGAACTGAAAACGCTGGACCGCTTTGGAGAGAAATCCATCGAAAACATGTTAAAAGGAATTGAACTTTCCAAAAAAATGCCTTTTGAGAAGGTATTGTTCGGATTGGGAATAAGGTATGTGGGCGAAACTGTTGCCAGAAAACTGGCCTTTGGTGTAAAAAACATAGATAAGCTGGCTACTGCAAGTCTGGAAGAGCTAACAGCCATAGATGAAATTGGGCAACGGATAGCTGAAAGTATTATTGAATATTTTAGCAAACCTGATCATTTACACCAAATAGCACTGTTAAAATCATACCATTTACAGTTTGAAGCTGCAGAAAATGAAATTACCTTACAAAGTGATAAGTTAACTGGAAAAACATTTGTAATTTCGGGCGTTTTTGAGAATTACAGCAGAGAAGAGCTCAAAGATATGATAGAAAGTAATGGTGGTAAGATTTTAAGTGGGATCTCTGCAAAACTTAATTATCTTGTAGCCGGAGATAATATGGGGCCATCTAAACTCGAAAAAGCGAAAAAGTTAAATGTCCCATTTATTTCGCAGGAAGAGTTATTAGAGCTATTGAAGTAAAGAATAAAAAATGAACAAATTTCACGGAACGGGTGTAGCCTTAGTTACCCCTTTTAATGCAGATGGAACAGTAGACTATGATGGGTTAAGAAGACTCATCAATCATTTGATTGACGGAAAGGTAGAATACCTGGTATCCTTAGGTACCACAGGAGAAGCCTCAACACTAAATAAGGACGAGAAGAAAAAGATCTGGGAATTTACTGCAGAAGTTAACAACAGCCGGCTGCCACTTGTTGCCGGTATAGGTGGCAATGATACCGTAGAAGTTATCGATAGCATCAGAACTTTTGAAGCAAATGGCTATGATGCGATTTTATCGGCCAGCCCATATTACAATAAACCTACCCAGGAAGGCATATATCAACATTATAAAGCGATCAGTGAAAGCAGCCCCCTGGCTTTGTTGCTATACAATGTACCAGGACGTACCGCCAGTAATGTAAGTCCGGAAACTACCTGCAGACTGGCTGCTGACTGTAAAAATATCATTGGCACTAAAGAGGCCTCCGGCAATTTTGATCAGTTTAACCAGATCATGCGCGACAAACCCGCAGATTTCATGCTGATATCAGGTGATGATCCTGTGGCCATGCCGATGATCTCGCTGGGCGCTGTTGGTGTGATCTCGGTTATTGGAAATGCTTTGCCTGGACAATTGTCTGATATGATCAGACTATCGCTTAAAGGCGATTATGCGGCTGCATTACCACAGCACCTGAAGTTAATTGAATTTACCAGGATGATGTTTGCAGAAGGTAATCCGGCCGGCGTAAAGGCGGCGTTAAAGCATTTGGGTGTATGCGATGATTATGTGCGCCTGCCATTGGTAACAGTATCAGAAGGCCTTAGAAAAGCTATTATTACAGAAACTAATAAAATTACAGCATAAAAAAAACGCTCCGGATTACCGGGGCGTTTTTCATCAAAACAATTCAGCAAGTTAGCCTTTGTTTTTAGTGTCTTGAATCTCCAGACGGATAGATTGAGCAAGGTTTTTAAGATCTTGCATACCTTTACGTACACGGGTTCCTGCGGCACTGTTTGCCTTGTTGTAGAATTTGTCTGCATCTGCTTCTAAAGCGGCAACAAGTTCTTTTACTTCATTAAATTTTTTCATCGTTAATTTACTCCTTTTAGTTTTTTAAGGTTTTGATTAATACTCTATTACTAAAGTAAGATGTTTATTTTAATAAAAGAATTTTTACAATAACAAAAAAACCAGCAAAAACCCTGTTTTTTTCCACATTACGCAGGTTTATAAACAATCACCATTATCTTTTAGATGTCATACTATTGATTTACAGGTAATTGCAAAACAAAACAAACAAAAAAAGCCCTTTATAGCTTATAAAGGGCTTTTTTTGTTTTTATAAATATTATGCTATAGAGAATTGATTTTCTTTGTAATAACCGCTTTTCAGTTTATTTGAAACCTCACTAAAAGCATCCAGCGTACGTTGAACATCTTCGATAGTGTGGACTGCAGTAGGGATCAGCCTCAATTCAATTAATCCTTTAGGAATAACGGGGTAAACTACAATAGAACAAAATATCCCATAGTTCTCCCGCAGGTCCATGGTCAAGGCGGTAGCTTCCAGTAATTCTCCTTTTAGGAAAACCGGGGTAACCATTGTATTGGTTACGCCAAGATCAAAACCACGGTCTCTCAATCCTTTCTGCAGCGTGGTAGCCACATTCCATAATTTCTCCCTTAATTCAGGGTTGTTTTTAAGCAGCTCCAGGCGCTTTAACAATCCGATAACCATTGGCATCGGCAAAGCCTTTGCGAAGGTCTGAGAACGCATATTATACCTGAAAAAGTTGGTCATTTCTTCTGTGGAAGCTACAAAGGCGCCAATTCCGGCCATTGATTTTGCAAAGGTACCGAAATAGACGTCAACCCCGTCAATACAGTCTTGTGCTTCATGTGTACCTGCACCTGTCGGGCCCATTGTACCGAAACCGTGCGCATCATCAATCAGCAAACGGAAATTGAACTCCTGTTTTAAATCAACCAGCTCCTTTAATCTTCCCTGTGCGCCGGACATTCCAAATACCCCTTCTGTGATCACTAAAATACCACCTCCACTTTGTTCAACCAGTTTGGTTGCTCTTTCCAACTGTTTGCGGGCACTGTCAATATCGTTGTGCTTATATACAAAACGCTTGCCCATATGCAAACGCAAACCATCAATAATACATGCATGAGATTCTGCATCGTATACAATAACATCATTTCTGTCTACCAGGCTATCGATGATAGAAACCATGCCCTGGTAACCGTAGTTAAGTAAAAAAGCATCGGGTTTACCTACAAAAGCAGCAAGTTCCTGTTCCAGTTGTTCATGATATTTGGAGTTCCCGGACATCATTCTGGCTCCCATAGGATAAGCCATACCAAAATCTGCCGCTCCTTGCTCATCCGCCTTTCTAACTTCCGGATGATTTGCTAAACCCAGGTAATTGTTTAAACTCCACACCAGGTGCTCCTTACCACGAAAAGTCATGTGGGGAGCGATATCGCCTTCTAATTTAGGAAATGAGAAATATCCATGCGACCATTTGTGATGTTGTCCTATCGGCCCCATGTGTTTTGCTATCTTTTCAAAAATATCCAATGTTATATGTATTTTAAGTTATTATGTTTTTTTGCAAAGTTAGGTTTAATATACCTGATATACAATAATTAGCCACTGGTCATTACTACTTGAAAAGCAAATTATCTGGATACCAAAAAGCCTTAACAGGTTATTGTTAAGGCTTTTTATCTTATCATGATTTTAAATTAATCAACATTATCGTGTAAGAAAGAGTTGTTTGGTCTGATCTCAGTAGATCCATCTTCATCATTACTTAAGGTGAACCTGGAAACCTGGGATTCAGAGGAATGCTGAACTTGCTGTAATTGCATTTGCTTGCGTTTATAAGCAGGTTCATTTTCCAGTTCCTGTAAGCCATTACTGGTACGCAATTTCATGCTCAGGTCTTTCAGCCTTAAAATTCTTTCTTTAGATTTCTTTAGCTGATCTTCAATCGACTCATCGCTTTTATCATCATCAGCACCAGCTTCCATTACCTCTTCCTTTTGCGGAACGGTATCATTGTTAAATACCGTGGCCGGTGTTTCAAACACAAAATCTGTTTCTGAAACCTTTATTTCGAACTCAAAACCTGCATCTTCCGGACTTTCTTCCAAAGGTGCTTCTTCCTGAACAAGGGAGTGCTTTACAACTACATTTTCCGGTTCTTCTGCTGCGCGGTTTTTATTCACATTAAACAGGTCACCAAAAAGATCCGATTGTTTAGTCCCTTCTTTAGCTTTTAATACCGGTTCGCTGGAAAAAGCGGGTGCTTTAGGCTCAATGAAAGAATTGACTGGTTCAACAGGTCTCACCAAAGGTGCTTCTTCTGGTGTGAGCAGAGATATCTTTTTAACGTTCTTTTTCTCCTCATCACGCTGCTCTGTAGTTTGGAAACCTGTAGCAATAATGGTTACAGAAAGTTTATCTTCCAGGCTTTCGTCAATACAGTTACCCCAGATCAGGTCGGCAGAAAGACCGGCCTTGTCCTGGATATAATCAGTGATAATGGTCACTTCATCCATGGTCACTTCACGGAGGCCTGAACTGATGTTCAACAGGATATACCTGGCACCTTCAATTTCACTATCCTTTAACAATGGTGATGCAAGTGCACCTTCAACCGCATTTAATGCCCTGTTTTCTCCATCGCAGGCAAAGCTACCCATGATAGATACCCCACTATCCTTCATTACTGTACGCACATCTTTAAAATCCACGTTGATGTATCCGGGAACAGTGATGATTTCGGCAATGCCTTTTGCAGCGGTGGTCAGGATGTCATCGGCCTGCGAAAAAGCGGAACCCAAAGTAAGGTTACCAAAAATCTCCCTTAACCTGTCATTAGAAATCACCAGATAAGAATCCACGTATTTCTTCAATTCATCTAAACCGTCATTGGCCTGCATTTTACGTCTTTTACCTTCAAAAGCAAAGGGCGTAGTGACAATAGCAACCGTTAAAATATCCAGTTCTTTCGCTGCCTTGGCGATGATCGGACTGGCACCGGTTCCGGTTCCACCTCCCATACCCGCAGTGATGAACAGCATTTTTGTAGTGTTACCAAGCATTTGCTTGATATCATCTATATTTTCTATAGCTGAGTTCTTGCCTACCTCTGGTATAGATCCAGCACCCATACCTTCAGTAAGGCTTGCGCCCAACTGCACCTTATTGGGAATAGGACTAAACTCAAGCGCCTGGGCATCTGTATTACAAATAATAAAGTCTACACCAGTAATTCCTTGACGGTACATATGGTTTACCGCGTTACCACCACCGCCACCAACACCAATTACCTTGATGATTGATGACTTATCTTTTAACATTTCGAACTGCATATCTTTATGAATCAGTTATTTAAAAATTCGTTTTACCTGTTCATCTCTCTATGTAATATTAACACTTTTTTAACAGGCGTTTTCCACAAATGTTGAAAATGTGGAAAAATCACACATTGTGGAAAAATATTACGGTTTAATATAATCTTCGTCACTCACATTCATGTCATCTTTGATAAAATCCTTAGTTTTTGCAAGGAGCTTATCAAACAATCCACCACCTGAACGCTTTGTTTTTTCTTTGGCATCCCTTGGCTTCTCTACAAAAACGCCTGGCTGTTTCATTTCTTCCAGCAGCTCTTCGGCCTTTTGTATGCCTTTGATCAGCAAACCAATACTGGTAGCGTACATCGGGCTTTTCAGGTCGTCATAAATGGTTTTGGGCATGTCTTCATATTTAGACAAATGCTCATTGGGATAACCAACACGGCAGTCTAAACCCGTTACATACTCTACCAGCTGAGACAAGTGTTTCAGTAAAGCACCACCACCGGTGATGACTACCCCACCAATCAGCTTTTTCTCATAGCCTGAAGATTTGATCTCGTAATATACATGCTCAATGATTTCTTCCATACGGGCCTGGATGACATAAGCAAGGTTTTTTACAGAAATCTCTTTAGGCTCCCTGCCTCTTAAACCGGGAACACAAATGATCTCATTTTCTTTATTCTCTTCAGCCAGCGCAGATCCAAAACGGGTTTTCAACAACTCAGCCTGGTTTCTCATCACTGAGCAGCCTTCCCTAATATCTTCTGTTACACTATTGCCCCCAAACGGAATAACAGCAGTATGACGGATGATACCTTCATGGAAAATGGCAATATCAGTAGTACCGCCACCTATATCAACCAGGGCTATTCCGGCTTCTTTTTCTTCGTCGCTCAACACCGATTCTGAAGAAGCCAGGGGCTCTAATATCAACTCCTGAGTTTGCAACCCGGCATTGGTTACACACCTCATGATATTTTTCACCGCTGTCACCTGACCCGAGATGATGTGGAAGTTTGCTTCCAAACGCACTCCAGCCATACCAATAGGATCTTTTACGCCAGGTTCATTGTCAATTGTAAATTCCTGAGGCAATACATGGATAATCTCTTCGCCTGGTGACATCACCAGCTTAAACATATCGTCAATTAATTTATCGATATCTTTTTTGCTGATTTCCGTATTCAACTCACGACGGGTCAAAATCCCTCTGTGCTGCAAACTCTTGATATGCTGTCCGGCAATACCTACATTCACAACGCGGATTTCAACATTAGATTGTCCGCTGGCCAGTTCAACGGCCTGTGCTATCCCTTGCACTGTTTTCTGAATATTAGAAACCACCCCACGGGTAACCCCTGCTGATTCCGCTTTCCCGATCCCTAATACTTCTATTTTTCCATGCTGTGTTCTGCGACCAACGATCACACAGATCTTAGTAGTACCGATGTCTAATCCGACTACTATTGGAGATTGAATGGTAGATTTTTCTTTGCCCATAACTATATCGATTTGTTGAGTTTATTAGTTGTTTTTCCTGGTATCCGTTTTAATTTTTTCGTTTTTAACTTCCACATTTCCGTCTTCCTGCATTTCCAGAGCAATTTGCCTGCGCACTGCGGAATCAAGGATCTGTTGATTTTGTTTGGCGCTATCCGCACGGTCTTTAATCACCTTACCCGTTAAAGAATCTATTTTATTTCTTTCGCATACGATTTGATTCGTATACTTCACATTAATTGTTTTATAGGCATCCCAGCCAACTTTAGGCATGGCCTTTTTATAAAAAACCAGCAGATTTCTCATTTTAGTTTCCAGCGAATCCGCACTGCCCAAAATAATACGCTGGTTTCCTACCCTGGGCACCAGCTCTATATCTTTTTTATCATTTACATACAGCTGCTCAATCTGCGCGTCCCAAAGCGTATCCTGTTTGATGTATAAAGCCACTTTATACAAATCACCAGCCAGTTTTGTAATCAAGGTATCTACTTTACCACTAAAGTGCTCAAGAATGTTGCCATTGGCCACCAGAACATTGGCAGTAAAATTGGGCGAAACAGGCATTTTCAGTCCGTATTTATCGATATAGTAGTCCTGACCATTGGCATTGATCAGCCGCAAAACCGGTTGCCGCTGCTTCACTTTTATTTGGATAATACCATTCATATCTGCGTACACTGTTGCATACGCGATATATGGGTTTGCAATAATGTCCTTTTCAATACGCTGCAGGTTAATATCAGCCAGGTGCTGACCAACCAGTTTACCCTGGCTTTGCTTTAAAATGGCATCTATTTCTTCACGCTCTATAAAATTATCCGCTCCGGGAATCAGGATTTTAACATCAGTACAAACAACAGTCTTCTTTTTCCCCTCCACAAAACTCATGAGCACAAATAGACCTCCCAGACAAATTATCCAGGCAAAACATTTAAAAACCGGTTTCCAATTTATCCTTTTAAGCATGGGTTAAAATGGCTTTAAGTGGTTGTATCAATGTATCTATATCTCCCGCACCTACTGTTAAAAGTAATTCAGGTTTGCTATTCTTTATCTGTTCGGACACCAAATCTTTTCCACATATTTCCTTGTGTTTTAAGGAGATCTTATCCAGTAAAAATTGCGAATTTATACCTGGCAGCGGCAATTCCCTGGCCGGATATATTTCCAGCAGCAACAAATGATCGGCAGTGCTTAAAACTTTTGCAAATTCATCTGCAAAATCACGGGTACGCGTAAAAAGATGAGGTTGAAAAATAACAGTCAGTTTTTTATCAGGGTACAATTGTCTTACCGCATCAAAGCATGCCCTTAGTTCTTCCGGATGATGTGCATAATCATCTATATAAATATGTTCCGGCGTATTAACGATGTATTCAAACCTCCTTTTAACGCCTTTAAAGGAAGCTATTGCAGCCTTTATTTTATCCTGCGCTATGCCCAGTTTAAGCGCTACTGCAATAGCCGCAACAGCATTTTCAACATTATGCTTACCTGGCAGCATCAGCCGTATATCATTGATCTTCAGCTCAGTATCAACATAATCAAAGACAAACATTGAGCCATCCACCCTGATATTTTGCCCGGTAATTTGCGAGGCCTGCCCAACACTGTAGCTAAGCCCATCTTTTAAAGGTAGTCCTGCCCTTACAAACAAAGTGCCTTTTGGTTTTAACTGCTTCGAAAACAGACCGAAAGATTCGTGCAGGCTGGCAGCATCACCGTAAATATCCAGGTGATCTGCATCCATAGAAGTAATTACAGACAGATCAGGATGAAGCGTAAGGAAAGAACGGTCGTATTCATCTGCTTCAACCACCACAACGTTATTGTTTCCGATAATAAAGTTGCTGTTGTAATTGGTAGCAATGCCACCTAAAAAAGCAGTGCAACCATATCCGCTGTCTATCAGCACATGTGCTATAATGGATGATGTAGTGGTTTTTCCGTGCGTACCGGCAACAGCTATACAAAACTGACCTTTACTGATGATGCCTAAAACTTCGGAGCGCTTCTTTAGAATAAAACTATTGTCTTTAAAGTAATTTAAGATCTCCGAATTTTTAGGTATTGCAGGTGTATAAACGATTAAGGTATCGCTGTTACTTTCTAAAAAACATACAGGCAACACGGCATCATCATCAAGATAGGAAACCAATATCCCCTCCTGTTCCAAAGCAACAGTTAAATTTGTGCGCGTTTTATCGTATCCGCAAACTACACATCCCCGTTTTGCAAAGTAGCGGGCAATGGCACTCATTCCTATCCCTCCGATACCTACAAAATAAACCCGCTGTATGTGATTCAGTTCCATCAGCTGTTGCCCCCCTTTCCGGCAAGTAACATCACTTGCGCTGCGATCAGATCATCCGCATTAGGCAGGGCCATTTTGCCTATATTTTCTGCATATATTCTGCCACGTTCCTTATCATTCAACAAGCTCAAAGCCTCGGCAACCAGGGTGTCTTCAGCTGACCGGTCTGCAATTAATAGTGCAGCATTGTTTTTTACCAGTGCCATTGCATTTTTTGTCTGATGATCCTCCGCCACATTAGGTGAAGGAACCAGTATCACTGGTTTTTTGATCAGGCACAATTCTGCAATGGTACCCGCTCCTGCCCTTGAAACAATTACATCAGCCGCAGCGTAAGCCAGGTCCATCTTATTCAAAAATTCCAGTATGCGTACATTGGGATGAAAATCTAAACCCAGGCGCCCGGCGATATCTTTATAATAAAACTTACCGGTTTGCCAGATGAGCTGCACATCTGCATCCAATATTTCCAGAATGTGTTTTTCAATACTCTTATTTAAAGTTCCGGCACCAAGGCTTCCGCCGGTAACCAGAATGGTCTTCTTTAATGGATCGAGCTTTAACAATTCTGCCCCTGCATGATGCTTGTTTAATATATCTACCACATCTTTCCGTACTGGATTGCCAGTTTTAAGCAGGCTGGCGGCAGGGAAAAACTGATCCATTCCATCAAAGGCCACACAAACCCTGGCTGCTTTTTTGCCCAGCCATTTATTGGTCATACCGGCATAAGAATTTTGCTCCTGGATCAGATAAGGAACCTTTTTTAGGGATGCGGCGAACAAGATCGGCCCGGAAGCATATCCACCAACCCCTACTACAACATCAGGTTTAAAATCAGTGATTAACTGCAGCGCTTTACGTATACTGCCCATTAATTTAAATGGCAGACTTAAATTTTTGGCAATAGAGCCCCTTTGTATACCACTGATGTTCAGACCAATAATTTTATAACCGGCAGCAGGAACCTTTTCCATTTCCATACGGCCAGCAGCCCCAACAAATAAAATTTCACAGCCGGGCTCCATACGCTTTAGCGCATTGGCTATCGATATGGCCGGAAATATATGTCCGCCCGTACCGCCTCCTGAAATAATTATTCTTGTTGGTCTCATTTTATTTTTTCTTTAATCCTTACACACCATCCTTAAGCCATTGCTGGTATTTCGCCTACAATCACCTTTTTACTACCTTGTTCTTCTACATCCCTGCTCACACTTAATATAATGCCAAATGCAATACTGGTAAACAATATGGAGGTTCCTCCCATACTCACCAATGGCAGCGGAACCCCGGTAACCGGACCTAAACCAACAGCAACCGCCATATTCGCAAAAGCCTGTATGGTTAAACTAAAACTTAGCCCTGCAGCAAGCAGGGCCCCAAAAGCTTTGGGGCTCTGGGTTACGATCCTTACACAGCGGTACAACAGCACCAGATATAAAACAATCATCATTACCGCACCAATTACCCCGTATTCTTCCACAATTATGGAAAAAATAAAATCTGAATAGGGGTGCGGAAGGAAGTTTCTTTGTGTGCTGTTACCTGGACCTTTCCCGAAAACACCACCAGTTGCCAGCGCAATTTTTGATTGATCGGCCTGATAAGTTTTGTCTGAATGTTGTTGTTCCGGATGCAAAAATGATTTGATCCTTGATTCATACGTTGCCGCTCTTGGCCCCAGAAACACAATGAACAACAACAGCACCGAGCCCCCTGCACATACCATCAGGATCTGTTTAATACTGATCCTTCCAATGATCAGCAATAAAATACTTACTCCAAAAAGCATCAGTGCAGTAGATAAATTAGCCCAGGCAATGAGTGCAAACACCACACATACAGAGCCCATGATCGGGATAAATGCTTTTTTTACATCTTTAATATTTTCCTGTTTCCTGGTCAGCATTCTGGCTAGAAAGGTGATCAGCGCAAGTTTGGCTAAATCAGAGGTTTGAAAAGTTAACCCGATTACAGGGATTTTTACCCATCTCGAAGCATCATTGATGTGTTCTCCAAAAGCAGCCGTATAAAACAGCAGCGGAATGGTGATGATCATCAGGATCTTTGAAATACCGGCATAATACTTATAATCCAGCAAATGGGCGATATAGATCATTCCAATACCCAGAATAACGAAAATAACATGTTTATACAATAAATACCGCTCTACCGTAACCCCTTTCTTATAAGCAATAGCACCCGTAGCACTATAAACTGTAAGTATGGAGATCATGGACAAAAGGATAATGATCAGCCAAATCCAGCGATCTCCTTTTGTTTTATCTAAAATTCTATTTATTGCAATCATAGCCTATAATTCTTTAACCGCTGCCTTAAACTGGTTCCCCCTGTCTTCGTAATTCTTAAACAAGTCAAAACTTGCACAAGCCGGAGACAACAATACTGTATTTCCTTTTTTGGCCAGATGGTAAGCAACCTGCACAGCCTCATGAGCAGAAAATGTATTTACTATAATTTCCACATCATCCTCAAAAGCCTCGTGAATCCGTTTATTATCTTTACCTAAACATACAATTGCCCGCACTTTTTGACGGACCATATCCTTCAACATATCATAATCATTCCCTTTATCCACCCCACCCATAATCAGGATCACATCCGTACCCACGCTTTCCAGGGCATACCAGGTAGAATTGACATTTGTAGCTTTAGAATCGTTGATATATTCTACACCGGATATCCTGGCCACATGCTCCAGTCTATGTTCAATATTCTTAAAATCTCCCATACTTTCCCGTATAGCAGTATTTCTGATATCCAATACCTTAGCTACTATGCCCGATGCCATAGAGTTGTAAATATTGTGCTTTCCCTGCAGGGCTAATTCTGTAATAGACATGGTTAGTTGATCGTTTAGGTTTATATTGATGTGTATGTTGTTGCTTTCCAGGTATGCGCCCTTTTCAATTTTTTTCCTGATAGAAAAAGGATATACGGTTGAATTCAACCGGGCACTTTTTAATGCCTTTAAGGTTTCTTCGTCATCAGCGCAGTAAATAAAAATATCTTCACTGGTCTGGTTCCGGGTGATGCGCATTTTTGATGCAGCATAGTTAGACAGTTTATAATCGTAGCGGTCCAGATGATCGGGAGTGATGTTCAATAAAACAGCGATATCCGCTTTAAAATCATACATATCATCCAGCATAAAACTTGAGATCTCCAATACATACCAGTCAAAATCAGCAGCAGCCACCTGCGCCGCAAAACTATGCCCGATATTCCCTGCAAGCCCTACATTTAAACCTGCATTTTTTAGAATATGGTAAGTTAACATTGTAGTAGTGGTCTTACCATTAGAACCTGTAATACAAATGGTTTTTGCCCTGGTATACCGTTTCGCAAATTCGATTTCAGAAAGTACCGGAATATTCCGCGATCTGATTTCTTTGATGATCCCGGCAGTATCTGGTATACCAGGACTTTTGATCACTTCAACAGCTTTTAAAATCTCAGTCCTGGTATGCATATTTTCCTCAAATACGACATTCAGCTCCTGAAGCTTTTCTTTATATTGAGATGGGATTGCCCCAAAATCAGATACGAATACGTCATAGCCCTGCTGCTGCGCCAGCATTGCCGCACCTACACCACTTTCTCCAGCTCCAAGAATTGCTATCCTTTTCTTTTCCATTAGCGTAGTTTTAAGGTAATGATGGTGATAATGGCCAGTAATATCCCGATGATCCAGAAACGTGTTACAATTTTTGCTTCGTGATAGCCCTTTTTCTGATAGTGATGGTGCAACGGTGACATTAAAAATATCCTTCTGCCTTCACCAAACTTTCGCCTGGTGTACTTGAAATAGGAAACCTGCATAATTACAGATACCAGCTCAATCAGGAACAGACCACATAAAATCGGGATCAAAAGTTCCTTACGGATCATGATGGCAAAAGAGGCAATAATACCTCCGATGGCTAAACTTCCGGTATCTCCCATAAAGACCTGGGCCGGATAGGAATTGTACCAAAGAAAGCCCACACAAGCTCCAACAAAGGCCCCTGCGAAGATCATGAGCTCACCAGAATTGGGAATGTACATGATATTCAGATAATCAGCAATCACGGTATTACCCGAAACATAAGCCAGCAAGCCAAGCGTAATTCCAATTATTGCTGAAGTTCCTGTTGCAAGGCCATCGATGCCATCGGTAATATTGGCGCCATTTGATACCGCTGTAATGATAAAGACGGTAAAAGCAAGAAATACCATGAAAGCATATTTTTCATACCCCGGGCCCAAAAACTTAAGTACCTTGGCATAATCAAACTCATTGTTCTTATAAAAAGGAACATTGGTTAAAGTCGATTTCACATCCTGGGTATAATAAAAACTTTCCCCTTTCTGCCGCAATACCATAGGTGCAGTCGCTTTAGAAACACTGGCTTCATCTACCGTCTGCCTAACCACGATATTGGGGTTAAAATACATGGTCCAGCCTATGATCAGCGCCAGACCAACCTGACCAACAATCTTAAACCTACCCGCTAAACCTTCTTTATTCTTTCTGAAAACCTTAATGTAATCGTCAACAAAACCAATTACCCCCATCCAGATCGTGGTTACGATCATCAGTATCACATAAATATTTGTAAGATTGGCCAGTAGTAATGTAGGTACCAGAATACCCAGCAGGATGATGATCCCACCCATCGTAGGCGTGCCCTGCTTTTGCATCTGCCCTTCCAGGCCCAGATTCCTTACCGTTTCTCCGACCTGCATTTTTTGCAGGTAATTGATCAGTCTCCGGCCGTAAACAGTAGTAATGATCAGGGATAAAATGACAGCCAATGAGGTACGAAAAGTAATGTACTGGAACAACCTTAGCCCAGGAAAATCATAATGCTGATTCAGATATTCAAATAAATAGTATAACATTAGCTGATTAAGTTTAGTTGTTCGGTTAATATTTCCTTATCATCAAAATGATACCTGATCCCATTTATCTCCTGGTATTTTTCGTGTCCTTTTCCAGCCAGCAATATGATATCGCCGGGTCTGGCCAAATGGCAAGCTGTTTTAATGGCTTCCTTTCTGTCTACTATACTGAGTGTCTTACGTTTATTTGTTGGCGAAACGCCTTTTTCCATTTCCTCCACTATTGTTTGTGGATTTTCCGTTCTGGGATTATCGGACGTAAGGATCACTTTATCGCTCCAGTCACAGGCCACCTGTGCCATAACGGGGCGTTTACTTTTGTCCCTGTCCCCACCGCATCCGATGATGGTGATCACCTGTTCCGTTCCTTTCCTGATGTCATGTATGGTGCTCAGCACATTCTGAACGGCATCTGGCGTATGCGCATAATCTACAATTCCGATAATCTGCTGGTCGGATGTGATGTAATCAAATCTTCCTTCTGCTCCCATTAAATTACTGAGCAAGGTCAGCACATTTAATTTATCCTGGCCCAGCAATACCGCTGTACCATAAACAGCCAGTAAATTATAAGCGTTAAAAGAGCCTACCAGCTTAAAGAAAACATCAGCATCGTCAATATCCAGATGTAAACCGTTAAAACTATTTTCTATCACCTTTGCTTTAAAATCAGCAAGCTGTTTCAATGCATAGGTCTTTTTAGCAGCCTTGGTATTTTGCAGCATGACCATGCCATTCTTATCATCCAGATTGGTAAGCGCGAAGGCTGATGCCGTCAAGCTGTCAAAAAATCCTTTCTTGGCCTTTATATATTGATCAAAGGTTTTGTGAAAATCTAAATGATCATGTGTAATGTTCGAAAACACTCCTCCCGCAAAACTCAAACCCTCAATTCTATGCTGAACAACAGCATGCGAGCTCACTTCCATAAAACAATAATCACAACCTGCATCAACCATATCTTGCAAAAGCATGTTTAATGCGATAGGATTTGGTGTGGTATGTGTGGCAGGGATCACCTCATCATTGATCTGATTTTCTACCGTCGAGATCAGGCCTGTTTTATAGCCCAGCGCTCTGAACAATTTGAAAAGCAGTGTAGCAATGGTTGTTTTACCATTGGTGCCGGTAATCCCAATCAACTGCAATTTGGCAGAAGGATTTCCGTAAAAATTGGCAGCCATTTTACCCAGGGCCTGTGCGCTGCTCTGTACCTGAATGTAGGTAACGTCAGCAAGCTTTTCTGCAGGGATCTCCTCACAAACCACTACTGTCGCACCTGCAGCTATCGTAGCCGCAATATATTCATGCCCATCGGATAAAGTACCCCTTATTGCAAAAAAAACAGCATCTTTAACAACCTGACGGGAATCAAATACCAGCGCACTCACTTCCCTGCTGGTTGTTCCAACCTGCTCAGCTATCTGCACACCATATAAAACATCCTGCAACTGCATCTTATTGTAAATCAATTTGTACCAATAATCCTTTTCCTATCCTATTTCCCGCAGGGATAGACTGACTGATCACTTTTCCACTTCCCTTTACCTTTGCCTTTAAACCCGCGTTTCCTAAAAGATACAATGCATCTTTTAAGCCCATTCCATTCACATTTGGCATCACACCCTTTATCGTATTGTACGCCTCGTATGCTACTCCATTATTGGTATCTACCCCTCCGGATCTTGCCGCATACAGCGCTTTAACACCCAAAGCATTATAAACCCGTTTAACCGACTTACTTTCACCAGCCTTAGCTTCTGGATTGGTGGTATTGCCAACCAGACGCTCAGGAATATTGTTGTACATTTCCATATCACTTGCATAAATGCGATCGGCAATTTCCTTAAATACCGGTCCTGCCACCTGGGCACCGTAATACCCGTTTTTTGGTCCGTTTATAGACACAATAATGGAATACTTAGGCTTATCTGCCGGAAAGTAGCCGCAAAATGAAGCCTGATACACTTTTTTACCATAGCCCCTGTTTTCATCCGCAACCTGTGCCGTACCTGTTTTACCAGCCACCCTATATAAGGGCGAACCCATCAGTTTGCCGGTTCCTTTAGTTACTACAGATTCCAGCATAGCCTGCAACTTCTTAATGGTTCTTTCAGAGCAAATGCGATCAGCAATCACCCTGGCCTGGAATTGCTCAATAGGGCTGCCGAGCCGTCTGATTTCCCTTACAAAAATTGGTGCGATATATTTACCATCATTGGCTACGGCATTATAAAATGCCAGCATTTGCAATGGCGTAATCTGCATTTCATAGCCATAGGCCATTTGCGGTAAGGTCATATTTTTATTCCAGCTCTTGAACGAAGGGTTCTTGATTACCGGCTTGGTCTCTCCCGGGATCTGCAAGACAAGCCTCTCGTTCATGTGGATGTCGTACAAATGATCAGTAAACTGAGAAGGATTATCCTGATAATGGGTATTGACCAGTTTCGCAACAGCCGTATTTGCAGACTGCTCAAAAGCCTTCATTACCGTAACCGTACCTATTCCACCATGTGAGTCTTTTATGGTATGTCCCGGAATTCTGTAAGTTCCATCACCCGTGGCAACCATGGTATTGGTATCAATCTTTTTATCTTCCAGCAAAGCCATATAAGAAGCCAGTTTAAATGTAGATCCCGGATCCTGACTCCCGCCAATCGCATAATTAAACTTTTCTTCGTATACACCTTTGCTTACCCTTGTATAATTAGCTACAGCGCGAACTTCAGCCGATCCTACTTCCATCAGAATCACTGTTCCATGATCTGCATCACTTAGCTTCAACTGTTTTTCCAATGCACTTTGAACCAGGTCCTGCATGTTGATGTCAATGGTTGATATGATATCCGCACCCTCTTTTGGCGCTACCTCAGCTTCATCATTAACCGGCATCCAAACTCCTCCTGCAATCCGCTGAACCAGTCTTTTACCACTTTCGCCGTTAATGTATTCCTTATAGGCACCTTCCAGACCTACTCCATTGGCAACATTCTCATTCTTATAGCCAATAGTCCTTGCAGCGAGGAATTTGAAAGGTCTTATTCTTTTATTTTGCTGTATTGCGATCAACCCTCCGGTATATTTACCGATGTTATACAAAGGAAAAGTCCTTACCATTTTCAATTCCTGATAGCCAACCTTGCGTTTAATCAGCAGGTAACGCGCGCTATCCCTTCTCGCTGCACGCAGGTAACGGGAGTATTCTTTGGATGTTTTATCCTTAAAGAACTGCGATAATCTCAGCGCCAGGGAATCTACTTTTTCATCAAAAACATCTTTATCCTGTATTCCACCGGCAAACATGTCCATCCTCAACTCGTACTCAGGGATCGAAGTTGCCAGCAGGCTACCGTCTACAGAGTAAATATTACCCCGCGCAGCTTCAATGTTGATATACTTTGTAGAGAGACTATCGGCCATGGCACGCCACTTTTGTCCCTCCACAAATTGTACATCGCATAGTCTGACCAATACTGCCACGGCAAGCAGTACAATCAGCCCGAAAGCCAGATAAACACGCAATAATATGTTGTCTCTAATATTCATTACTGTTTATTACAATTTTTTTTGGTGGCTCTGTTAATTCTTTAATTCCCAGTGTATCCACTTTTTTTGCTACTTCAGTTAGTTTACTTTTAAACATCAGGTCAGCTTTGAGTGATTTATACTCCCAGCTCAACTCTTTCACTTCTTTATTTAACTTATCAATATTCCTTACATTTTTAACTGCCATATGACTGTTGGCGATATACAGCATGCACAAAACCGACAGAAAGATTAAAAATGGCAGCATCTCCGTAGCCGACTCTTTACTCACCACCCCTTCAGTAAACAACTTTCTGAAAAAAGCATTACTGTTTTCCGGCTCTTTTTTCTTCAGCCGGGGCTGTACCTCCACCTCTTCTTCCAGCTCCGGCTCCTCTTCTACCCTTGTCCTAAACTGGTTATTCATATCTTTTCCCCCACCCTTAACTTGGCACTTCTTGCCCTGCTGTTTCGTTCCAGCTCTGCAGCCTCGGCAACAATTGCTTTCCTGGTAACCGCTTTAAAGGGCTTTTGCTCATTTCCAAAAAAATCTTTATCTACTTCGCCCCTGAATTTCCCTTTAGCAATAAAATTCTTAACCGGCCTATCTTCCAGCGAATGGTAAGACATCACCACCAAACGCCCGCCAGGCTTAATCACATCCGCAGTCTGAGTAAGAAAACTCTCCAAAACCTCCATTTCCGCATTTACCTCAATGCGCAGCGCCTGAAAAACCTGCGCCATATACTTATGTTCTTTCCCCTTAGGTATATGAGCAGCCGCTACAGCTTTAAAGTCAGCCAAAGTAAGTACCGGACGATCAACCCTACCTGTGACGATTGCCCTGGCCAGTGATTTTGCATTTTTAACTTCACCGTATATCCCAAAAATTTTATGCAACTGCTCTTCAGCATAAGTATTCAGCACCTCCCCCGCAGTCAGCTTTCCCTGCTTATCCATACGCATATCCAATGCCGCATCAAACCGCGTAGAAAAACCCCGTTCGGGCTCATTAAACTGATGCGAAGAAACACCCAAATCAGCTAGTATACCGTCAACAGCTTTAATACCCAGCAAACGCAGGTTATTTTTAAGGAAAGCAAAATTCTGATCTACAAAATGGAAACGGGGATCCTCAATTTTATTTCTTTGGGCATCTGGGTCCTGATCAAAAGCAATCAGCACACCTTTAGCATCTAATTTTTTAAGTATTTCCCTGGAATGCCCACCGCCACCAAAAGTGACATCAACATACACCCCATCAGGTTTGATATTCAATCCCTCCAGACATTCTTTTAACAAGACAGGAACATGATAACTATTTTCCATCTTCCCCCCTGTTTTTATTTCCCATTACTTCCTGGGCGAGAAATGCAAAATTTTCAGGCTCCTTGTCAAACAACGCTTCGTAAGCTTTCTTCGACCAAACCTCAACTTTATCAAACTGACAAGCCAAAACCAGCTCATCACTGATTTCAATCCCTACAGATTCCAATAAAGACTTCGGCAAATTCACCCTTCCGGCAGCATCAAGCGTCAAAGACGTTGCGCCACGGGTAAAATATCTGATAAATTCTCTTGTTTTTGGCTCATACTGGTTCAACTTGCTCAACTCCTCCACCATGCCTTCCCATACCTTTTTAGGGTAAAGCACCAAATGCTTCTCAAAACCGCGGTTAACCACAAGTCCCTCAGCCTCAACATCAGGCAATTGTTTCTTCAGATTCGAAGGGACCATCAAGCGGCCTTTCGCATCCAATTTACAATCAAATTCTCCTAACAGCTGAACCATTTTTATATGTGCAATTTTATGTAGTGTAAAAATAGATATTTCTACCACTTTTTACCACATTCTACCACAAAAAATTATCAACATATTTTATAACCTGATTTTTCTGCCTCTACACCATCAAAAACGCAGAAAATTAGGTGGTAAACAAAAACAGGCGTCTCGTAAAAACGAAACGCCTGTCCTAAAATCATTCTTTTCGTTTAATCATTAATTGCCTTAACACCAGGCAACTCCTTACCTTCCATATATTCCAGCAAGGCCCCGCCACCGGTAGAAACATAACTTACTTTCTCTTCCAGGTTGAATTTTGCAATTGCAGCTGCCGAGTCGCCTCCACCAATTAAAGAAAAAGCACCGTTGTTTTGGGTTGCAGCCACTACTGCATCTGCAATTGCCCGCGTTCCCTTCTCAAAATTAGCCATCTCAAATACCCCCATCGGGCCATTCCATAATAATGTTTTAGAACCAGCGATCACATCCGCAAACAATTTAATTGTTTTGGGACCGATATCAAGCCCCATCCAGTCGGCTGGAATTTTGCCTGTATCAACCGTATCCTTACTGGCTTCGTTATCAAACTTATCCGCAATAACTGTATCCAGGGGCAAATATAAATGGACGCCTTTTGCCTTAGCTTTTTCCATCAGCTCCAGACACAAAGCCATTCTGTCCTCTTCCAGTAAGGAAGTTCCGATCTCCCCACCCTGAGCTTTAGCAAAAGTATAAGCCATTCCTCCTCCAATGATCAGGTTATCTACTTTTTCCAGCAGGCTTTCGATCAGCAGAATTTTGTCAGACACCTTAGCACCACCCATAATAGCGGTAAAAGGTTTATCAGCACCATGATTCACCTTTTCAGCATTTTTCAACTCTTCAGCCATCAGGTAACCAAAATATTTAGCTGAAGGGAAAAACTCAGCAACAATAGCAGTTGAAGCATGCGCACGGTGTGCGGTACCAAAGGCATCATTCACATATACGTTACCTAACTTTGAAAGTTTCTCAGCAAAATCACGGTCACCTTTTTCTTCTTCTTTGTAAAAGCGTAAGTTCTCTAATAATAAAACCTGTCCTGGCATTAAGTTCTTCGCTTTTTCCACCGCGTCAGGCCCGATACAATCATCAGCAAACTTCACTTCCAGATCCAGCATTCTCGAAAGGTCACCCAAAATGTGCTTTAAAGAATATTTGTCCTCCGGACCCCCCTTAGGCCTACCCAAATGAGACATTAAGATCACTGATCCGCCATCATTCAATATTTTATTAATGGTAGGCAAAGCTGCACGCATCCGTTTATCATCAGTAATGTTGAAGTCAGCATCAAGAGGAACATTAAAGTCTACCCTGATTAAAGCCTTCTTATCTTTGAAATTGTATTGATCTATTATTCTCATTTTAAATTTGTTTTGTACTAGTGGTTTGGTTACGTGCTTATTTAACAGATGTTTTTAATCATTTTAAAATGCGGGCCTATTCCTGGAACTTCAAATTCCTCCGAAATGGGTTTCAAAGCCCGGCTTTTTATAAAACTCAACAGCAACGCTTCGTGCATCGCACCAAATATAAGAAGCATTAGCAGATCTTAGCTCATTAATTGCAAATTTTCAATTCAGAACCATATCCCCCTGCCTGAAAAATCAGGGTCAGTAGCCATACCCCGCAGCTGCTGAGATGTACTTAACCATTGTTAGCCGCAATTTTTTCTACCAGATCAACCAAACGGGCGGAGTAACCAGCCTCATTGTCGTACCAGCCGACCACTTTCACCAGGTCGCCCACAATAGAGGTCAATTGTGCGTCAAAGATGCAGGAATGAGGATTATCCAGGATATCAACTGATACAATAGGATCTTCTGTATATTCTAAAATGGTTTGCATCTCCTCTCTTGATGCTTTTTTAAAAGCAGCATTAATCGCTTCCCGGGTCGTATCTGTTTTTAGGATACAGGTAAAATCAGTTAATGAACCATTTAAAACGGGAACCCTGATACCAGCGCCGCCCAGCTTTCCCTCCAGATGCGGAAAAATATTGGTAACGGCCTTTGCAGCACCTGTACTGGTTGGTATAATGGAAGCTGAAGCAGCTCGCGCCCTTCTTAAATCTTTATGCGGAGCATCATGCAGGTTCTGATCGCCTGTCATGGAATGTATCGTAGTGATGTAACCGTCCAAAATCCCCCAGTTATCGTCTAATATCTTAACCATTGGCGCAACGTTATTGGTCGTACAGGAAGCATTTGACAATACCGGGGTCGCCAGATCTATCTTGTCATCATTTACACCAAGCACAACCATCGGAACATCCTTGTCAGCAGATGGCGCCGATATCAGCACCTGCCTGGCTCCAGCCTTCAAATGAAGCGTCGCTCCGGTTCTGCTGGTAAACCTGCCTGTAGCTTCCAGTACCAGATCTATCCCAAGTTCCCCCCAGGGCAAATCTTCAGGATGGGTTTTACTATATACCAGAATTTTCTTCCCGTTAATGATCAACCCGTCCGCTTCATAAGAAACCTCGCCTTTAAAACCACGGTGAACCGTATCATATTTAAAAAGGTGCGCTAAAGTTGCCGGATCACCAAGGTCATTTATGGCAACCACATTGATGTTTTTTTCAATCGCAGTGCGTAAAAAAATACGCCCTATTCTTCCAAAACCATTAATTGCTAATTTCATTTTGCTCGTATAACTATCGGCGCAAAAGTACCTATATTCTTTAAGGTAATGGTAGTAAAAATGGTCATAATATTATCTGTTTATGCCGCTGGCGTACAAACGGTAAGAATCAGATTTTATCAACTTTTTTTGCCAGCTTTAATTTGTTTTGCTGTGCATTCAGACGGCTTTCAAGTCTTTTCTGCTTCTCCTCATCATAATCAACCGCTATACCAGGATTTTTGTCTATCCAGGCCTGATATTGCCTGGATTGAAAATCGGCATCAAAAACCTTGTCCTGCACTTCAAACCTCAGCACCTGTTCCGTAAAAGGTTGCAGAACCGAATCAACAGGTGTTTGCCAATCTTCCCATACATGCACAACAAGTAGTGATTTTCCATTTGGGATACCCGCTGAAACCACATCAAGATAATCAGATCTGTCTTCAGCACGAAGCGTTTCAGTAGCCGATCCGGCAATCATCCCCCCTGCTATACCTACAATAAATCCCAGGGGGCCTGCAAGCAAGCCAACCAATCCGCCCAGCAAACCTCCACTTACCATACCAGTTCCTTCCGATTTGTCTTTAGCTGATTTAATTGAGGTTTCGCCATCGCTATTTTTTGTCAACACATACGATTCACCCAAGGATATATCGTGCACCAAATCCAGCTGCTCCAAAGCTTGTAAACCTTTGTAGGCAGTTACTTCGTTATCAAATACGGCATGAATTATCTTTTCCATAACATCAGTTTATTCAGTGTAGAAATTAAGACAATTGAATGCCCACTTTAGTTTTGTATCAAATGACAAAATAGTTATACATTTGGGTTTCAGGATCAATTGCTATGTTCAACACCAATCAGCATCCCCCTTCTTCCATACGCTTCCTCATCCATTTCGCATGTCTGTTTTTTCTCTTCTATGGATTCAACCTAGGGTTTATTGGCCTTAGTACCCCTGGTGGATTATACCATCCATTTGCAGATCATCATTTAAATTACATCAAAGCCTGGCGAGAGCTATGCCTGTTTACAACAGCAAAAATACTGGAATTGACCGGGCATACCGTTTATACGACAGACATTAGCCTTAAGGTACAAGGTCATGCTGGGTTCAGACTCATCTATTCCTGTCTTGGTTATGGTGTAATGAGTTTCTTCGCCGCCTTTACACTGGCTTTTCCTAAATCATTACGTTCAAGAATTGTTTTCCTGGTTACAGGTCTAATTAGTATTCAACTTTTAAATACATTAAGATTTGTGCTGATTGCCTTATTTTACAAGCCCGGGCCAATGTGGTTCTTAGCAGATCATCACGATGTTTTCAATTTCGCCTTGTATCTCATACTTTTAACCATGATATATAGCTGGCTAAATTATTCAAACTTGCCTTCCTTGTTCAACAGCTGAAAGTACCTGTCCAGATTGGTACCTAAGGATTCCTCAAAAGCGGCTTTCAAATCAGCAGGTTGAGGATGCTTGCCAGTCCATAATTTAAAATAATGTTGAAAGGCGGCATCCAGTTTTTCTCTGCCGACAGCATTTTCCAGAATGTACAGCCATAACGCAGTTTTAAGGTAAGAAGCTGTACTGTATTCGTCTGAGGACTTGAATTTATCCGATGGCAGATCAATGGCTGACGGCATGGGTATGCCACTCAAGGCGCCATAAATCGCATTTAAAAATTTATCAACAGGCAAGGCCTGAACTTCTATCGGGATTCCGCTGCCAAAAATTGAATTGGACCTGTACTTTTCCGCCTCATACCTGAACTGAAAATAGGTATTCAGCCCTTCGTCCTGCCAGGCATGTTGTCTTTCATTACTGCCCAGCATACTCATAAACCAATTATGGCCTACCTCATGTGCTATCACAGCATCTAGGGATTCTTTTTTGGCATCCGGACTGGTGATCAATGTAATGGTAGGATACTCCATACCTCCACTGGAGTTATTTTTCGGCCCTTCCACCACCTGTACTACCGGATATTCATACTCGCCAATCCATTTGCTGTAACGTTTAACGGCATCTTTTGCATAATCAATGCTATAATTCCACAAAGTACTGTCCTTATTGTGATAATAGGTAAATGCATCAACCACTTTTCCGGAAGCCAGCCTTGCCGTATCATACTGGATCACAAAATCCTTATCGGCAAACCAGGCAAAATCCGGCACATTATTGATCTTGTAATTCAATTTTTTATACCCTTTGCTATTTTTAGCGGTATATAATACAGGCTTCCCCGTTCTGTTGGCCACATTCTTTGCACCCGTGCTTTTATAGGCCGCAAGTTCATCCGCGTTTTGCAACACACCGGTAGCCCCCACCACATATGCGGATGGAACGGTGATATTCACATTAAATGAGGCATAATCACTATAATACTCGCCCATATCCAGGTAAGGGAACTCATGCCAGCCATTTTTGTCAAAAACCGCTGGTTTGGGATACCATTGACAAACCATAAACTCTCCATCAGCGAAGCCCGAACGGGAGAAATACGAAGGCAGTTTCACTTTAAAATCAGTCGTGATCTTTACAGAATCTCCAGGTTTTAACGGAGAAGCCAGTTTTACCTTCATCACATCTATATATTTGGGATTCGGGTGCGCTTCCGTAACCGCCAGCTTTCCGTTCACTTTGAAATTTAACCCTTCTATGCTGCCAAAAGTATATTTATCTAATTTCCCCGCTCTCGCTGTATCATTCTTTAACTGCTCAAATAAAGCTGTGTTTTCATTTTTATAGGCATTTGGCCAGAGGTGGAACCAGATAAAATCCAGACTGGAAGGTGAATTATTTTTGTATACAATTGTTTCAAAACCTTTAAGCGATTTGTCCTGGTCATTTAAGGCAACATCAATCTGATAACTAACATGTTGCTGCCAGTACTTTTCCTGGGCAAAAACTATGGAACTAAAAAATATAAGTACAAGGGTTAGGTATTTCTTCATTACTGGATATTAAGTTTCGAAAGATAATAATTTATCATGGATCAAATTCATCTGATCAGCAAAAAACAAAAAAACCTATTCTGCCAAGCGGTGTTTTATTGAAGCAGTCATTTATATCTATTACTAAAAAAATAACCATGAAAGCTCCTAAAACAAAAACAGAAAAAGCAGAGACAACCGATCAAAAGAAACCAAAAGGCGCCGAACCTGAAAATGCAACCTCTGCAAAAGATGCAAAAAAAGTAAAAACAAAGAAATAATTAAGCAAGGGGAGGAGTTAACTCAAAAACTTTATCAGGTCATCAGGACTATAAAACAATTGTTTCTAAAAACTGTTTCAACATTAGGCTGGAAAATTTAGAACATCCATATAAAGATGCATACTCATGAAAAAACCAAAAACTAACCCGGAAAACGCTAACCTGATCAAAAAACATGACCACCCTGACGGGCTCGATAAATGGAATGACCGCCTGGATCATAACCTGGAAAATGAACATGAAGGTGATGAAACTGCTGACGAACAAGCCAGAGATTATTCGGACCAATATGGCAGTGGCGATCAATCTGATGAAACTAAAGGTGCTTAGTCTGCATCAGCAAACTCCCATGCACTCTGATAAGCATCAATACCAGCAGCATAAGTAATAAAATCGGCATAAAAAGGCAATCTTGAAAGTGTTGCGCTATCCCCTATGATGACCAGTTTTTTCCTGGCCCGGGTCATGGCCACATTCATACGGCGAATATCACTTAAAAAACCGATAACTCCTTCATTATTACTTCTGGTCATGCCAATATAGACAATATCGCGTTCCTGTCCCTGAAAACTATCTATGGTGTTCACTGAAATTTTAACAGCAAATTCCTGCAATACCGGATGACTGTCCAACAATTCCTTCAACACTTGAATTTGCTGTTTATAGGGCGAAATGATGGCTATGCTAGGGAAATCTGTAATCGAATACAGCGCCGTTAACTGAACAACCAATTGACTCAGGTGTTTCAGCAAAAAGACCGCCTCGTCAGGATTAAAAGTACTTGTTCCATCAATCTTTTCCTCAAAACTACATCCGGCAGTATCCACAAAAGCCAAAGGTGCATCTTCCGGAAACAGCAGGTGCCCGGCAACAGCAGGATGTGCTTTCAATCTGTTCTGATAAAATACGGCAGAGGAATAGTTCATGATCTTTTCATGCATCCGGTACTGCTCCTCCAGTAAAATAACAGCTTCAGGATGCAGAGCAACACACTTTTCCAGCAAGGTTTTATTCAGACCTGCTTTTGCAGCCTCGTTTGATTTAATAGTGGGGGCCAGCTGGCAATGATCCCCTGCAAGAACCAGCTTACTGGCTTTCAAAATAGGTATCCAGCATGCGGGTTCCAGCGCCTGACCAGCCTCGTCAATTACTACCGTATCAAACTTCCGGTCCTTTACCGTATAATGTACCGAACCTACCAGTGTTGCAGTAATAATTTGGGCCTTTTCAATCAGATCATTAATAATATACTCTTCTATAATGCCCACTTCTTTCATGATCTTGTGCGCTTCATCAAAAAGTGCTTTACGCTGCTCCTTTTCTGCCCTGCCAAAATTCCGTTTATACTTATGGGCCAGGTTTTTATATTCGGCAGCCTGTTTTTTTAAGCTCCGGACTTCTTTTATGCTGGCATGAGCTGCCATTTTACTATCCAGGGTTAAAGAAAACAGTTGCGCAGAAACCCTTGCCGGATTGCCAATGCGCAAAACATCCAGGCCCTCATCAGCTAATTTTTCGCTCAGCAGGTCAACCGCCGTATTGCTGGGCGCTACAACCAGTATTTGCTTACCCTTCTGCTTAATCAACGCTTTGATGGCTTGTACCAACGTGGTGGTTTTACCTGTTCCGGGTGGCCCGTGAACCACAGCCAGTTCATGAGCCGCAACAATATGATTTACCGCCAGTTGCTGAACCGCATTTAATTCAGGAATAGGATAAGGAAAAACATGCGGATTGAAACCAGGGATTTTCCTACCCAGAAGCA
Source organism: Pedobacter heparinus (assembly GCF_032678725.1). GTDB lineage: Bacteria > Bacteroidota > Bacteroidia > Sphingobacteriales > Sphingobacteriaceae > Pedobacter > Pedobacter heparinus_A. Next base: position 57,757 of record NZ_JAVTSC010000017.1, on the reverse strand, counting down.
CGCTCGTCAAGGCACTTTCCTCTCCTTTTGCTACCTGTCCGTCGGCTTTTTTAATCGCAGCTTGCATTTCATCATAAGTGTGATCATCAAACAGCACATCCACACCCAATTTTCCATTTTTTGCCCAATCGGGTAATTCATCTGTACGCAAGGTGAGTTTCAAACGACTGCCTCCCTGGTAAGCGATTACACCTTCTACCCTGTCGTGCTTTGGGTCGTGATTCGAAAACAATACCGCCGGCATCCCGAAGCGGAGCTGATGATTGACTTCCTGATGCGTGGTGCGTTCCAGCTCCACAGTCAGGTAATCGCTCCTGCTCATTTCTGTACCCCTTATTGCAATGGGATACCAGCTCAGGCCGTTTGCTCTCCGGTCGGCAACAGAGAGCGTTTCCATTTGTTTAATATAAGATTGCAGGTCCTCATCCCGCTCAATTTTAAGTGATTTCAGCTGATCCTTGAAATACTGCATGCGCGAACTTACGGATTATTGGCACAAACGATGACTTACGAACATTCGTCAACCAGGTATAAAATAGACTCATAATTTTTACCTACTGCATCGGACATTGCCATTTCACAGGTTTTAGCAGTAGAATAATAGCCTGAATAGCTTACCTGCTTCACTTCACCAGCTTCAGGAGCAGTAGCCGAAGCCGTAAGTTCAGGAAACAAAAAGCCTCTGTCACCCGCCATTCCACAGCAACCCACATGTAAAGGTACTTCCACTTTATCCGCAAAATGATCTGCAAGCCGGAACAGTTTGCCCTCAAGTCCCATTTTTTTCAACGTACACACCGGGTGCAAAACAATCCGGTCCTTTTTACTTACCGGGCTTAAGTTTGCCATTACATAATCGTGTAAATAATCTATGCTGTCAATAATGTTCAGCTGATCAAAGTATGCCTGATTATCTTCCGTAAGTGCAGTGCGGCAACTGTGTAAAGTATGTGTACAGGAACTCACATCCAGCACTACCGGCAATTTACCCTGGGCAGTCCATTTCCATAATTTCTTAACCGTTTCATTAACGGTATACACATAAGCATCGCTATATCCTTTAGAAGAAAACAGCTGTCCACAGCACATCCCCCCGATGTCATCAGGCACCAGCACCTTGATTCCTGCCTTGGCAGATACGCGCATAAAAGTTTCTGATACACCTTGTTTATCTTCCATTGCCCCACCCATCATCCGGTTGATGCAGGTAGGGAAATAAACCACAGAGCCATCCTGATCGCCCCGGATACTGCCCTTGGTAGCCTGCAGCTGATTGCTCCATAGCGGCATAGCAGGAATGATTTTTTTTAGCCCTCCGGTAATATTGTGCATGGTAGAAGCACCAAAAATGCGGTTCATTCCATCTCCAACCTTAACAGCCAGACCTACCGTAAAAGCAGTAGCCCCAAAATTTCTGGCTACCGTTAAAGCCAGCTTGTTGGCCGTAGCACTATGGCTTTCCCGTCTCAATCTTTTGACCAGGTCACCTGTATTAATATCTACCGGACAGGCCGTAGCACACAAACCATCTACTGCACAAGTATCCAGTCCGTCATATTGATATTCCTTAACCAGTTCATCAAAGGTGGTTTTATCCCCTTTTGCCTTTAATCCGGCAAGCTCTCTTCTCACCACAATCCTTTGCCTTGGCGTGAGCGTGATGTTACGGCTCGGACATTTATGTTCACAATACCCGCATTCTATACATTTGTCTACTTCCTGCTCTACCGAAGGCAGGGGTTTTAAATGAGTAATATGGGCCTTTTTGTTTTCATTGATGATCACCCCGGGATTCAGCAGATTTTGCGGATCGACCACCTGCTTCAGCGTTTTCATGATCTGGTATGCATCTGCACCCCATTCTGTTTCTATAAAAGGGGCCATGTTCCGGCCCGTTCCATGTTCTGCTTTTAATGTACCAGCATAAGTTTCCACCACCAGTTTCACCACATCCTGCATAAACAAATCATAACGCTCGATTTCGGCAGCAGTATGGAAGGCCTGGGTTACCACAAAGTGGATGTTTCCATCTTTGGCATGACCAAAGATAATAGCCTCATCATAGGCATATTTTTTAAACAATTGCTGCAGGTCGAGAATGGCATCCCCCAATTGTGCAACCGGAAAAGCAATGTCTTCCAAAATCACCGTGGTGCCACTGGCCCTAACTGCACCAACCGCGGGGAACATACCTTTACGCAGTTTCCAGTAAAAGGCTTGTTGCTGTACATCTTCTGTAAATAAAGGCGCTTCCAGCATAGATAAAACGCCGGCAGAAAGCAAAAAAACATTCGTCTTGGCATGCAGTTCTTCCAGGCTGTTTGCCTGGAATTCTACCAGCAGCGCAGCAGCTGCTTCCGGCAAAGTTTTCAACCTTTCCGGTACACCTTTCAGGCTGTCAATAGACCTCAATGAAGCCCGGTCCATCAGTTCAACAGCCTCGGCCCCTGCAACAGTTAAGGGGATAATGGCCTGGCACGCTGCAAAAATATCCGGAAAATATAAAAAAGCAGTGGTTTTGTAAGGATAATCAGGAACCGTTTCCATCACCGCTTCGGCAATGAAACCCAGTGTACCTTCCGCACCGATCAACAGGTGCGCAAAAACGTCCAGTGGATGCTCGTGATCAATAAAGGCATTCAGCGAATAGCCAACCGTGTTTTTGGTCAGGTATTTTTTACGGATCAGCTCATACAAGGCTGCATTACTTGTAATTTGGTCCTGCAAAGCCTTAATAGCAGTATAGATCCGGGTACATTCCTGTTCAAACCTGAGGTAATCATCACTTTTTTCTGTTGTAAACGTATTGCCATCAGGCAAAATGAAACGGATATGTCTGGTGGTATGGTAAGAGTTCAGTTTTACCCCGCAGCACATCCCGCTCGAATTATTGGAAAGGATGCCACCAATCATGGCCGCATCAATACTCGATGGATCGGGACCTATCTTCCGCCTGTATTTCTTTAAATAGGCATTTACCATGCTTCCTGTAATTCCAGGCTGTACCCTTACCAGTTCTCCCTCCAATTCAATCCCCATCTTATTCCAGTACTGGCTCAGGTCTATCAGGATCCCATCGGTAATCGCCTGGCCTGATAAGCTGGTACCACCAGTTCGGAAAGTTAAAGGAATCTGTTGCTGATGAGAGAACTTAAACAAGTCGATGATCTCGGATTCGGCTACAGGCTGAACCACCGCCTTTGGCCGCAAATAGTAAAAACCTGCATCAGATGCATAGGCAACCAGGTCTATCAAACGTACTTTTATTCTTTCTTCAGGTAAAATGTCTAGTAAAAGCTTCCCTATATCCATTTAAAACAACAATATTTAATCAGGCCTGCAGGCCTTTTTTCAGCATTATTAAATTCTAAACAAAGAAAACATTAAAAAACCATAATTCTGCGTATTATCTTATTGAATTTCGTTGAAATTTTATCATTTAAACCCAAATTACAGCATGGCAAACTACAGGACTTCACGGCTGTATTTATTCCTGTACTGAACCGGTGAAAGCCCGGTAACTTTTCTGAAAGTAGTACGAAAAGCCTTGGTATCCGTATACCCAACCTTATACATCACTTCATTCACGTTCTCTCTGGAAGTTTCCAGGCTCATTTTCGCTGCTTCTATCTTAACCCGCTGCATGTACTCGGCAATAGTATTAGCCGTTGCCTTTTTAAATCTCCGTTCCAGGTTGCGCCGTCCTACAGCAAGCATGAGCGCCAGCTGGTCTACTGTAATCCTTTCATGGAAATTCTTCTCAATATAGCTTTGTGCTAATCTTACTGGTTCGTCATCGTGTTCTTTCTGTCCTTCAAAAATAATAAAGGGTGATTGGCTACCCCTGTCGAATTCTATTTCCAATACCTTTGAACACAAAATGGCCATAGCCCTGCCAGCGTATTTCTCAACCAGGTATAGCATCAGGTTTAGGAAAGAGTAAGCACCCCCGCTCGAATAAATGCCATTCTCGTCCGTAATGATCTTATCTGCCACCAGGTTCACATCAGGAAACATTGTCCTGAAACTATTGGATGCCATCCAGTGTGTGGCACATTTCCTCCCTTTCAGCAAGCCTGTCGAAGCCAGCAAAAATGCCCCAACACATAAACTTGCCACTTCCGCCCCATCTTTATACTGCCTGGTAATCCAGGGCAAAAACTCCTGGTTCAGGGCCAGCGATTTCGTCATATCACCGCTAGGCGCAGGAATAATCACCAGATCAGTTTTATCCACCTCTGTCAGCAATGCGTGCGGTTTAACTGTAAACAAACCATCATACAATTCAGTCTCGGCATCAATGCCAACCAGCTGAATTTTAAACAAAGGGTGTTTACCCATACCAATCAAATATTCGTTGACATGGCTAAACACTTTATAGGGGCCAACAATACTGCTTAAAACAGCTTCCCCCCTGGGTACAAGAATCGAAATGTGCTTCATATCCAAAGTTAAAGTTTAATACTGTCGCAATCAACCCCTTATATCGCCGTATTCACACCCCGTTCCTTAACAATCATTATCGTTTAAAACAGAGCATTCATTCCATACCCGGCAAAAATTTCAAATAAAAATAAAAGCACCATGAAATGAACAAACTGAATAAGCCCTGCTGGGCCTGCTTTTATTAATTTCGTTACCATGTTTGGCCAAACATAGGCGTATCCTGAAAAGCCTTAGACGAGTAAGGATTGAAATCTAAAACATATTCCCTATTATGAAAAAATTAGAATTGAACAACCTTGGTGTTCAGGAAATGAACACAGCAGAAATGTCAAAAGTTGAAGGCGGCGGTTTATTGGATGGTCTGGGCTTACTAAATGGCTTGGGCTTAGGCAATTTAACCGGCGGTTTAACACCTGTAACCGGAGCAGTTAAAACCGTACTTAACGATACTTTCCTGTTCCTTACCAAACAATTAGGTACTGTTCTGGGCTTAGTTAACGGTCTGTAAGAATGAATCATAACCGTTATCCTGATCAGGGATAACGGTTACGTTTTATGAGCCAGCATATGTCCATACCTACCTACACCACAGCAAACATTTCCAATACCGCATTAGTTTACCGTTCCCGGATTAAAAGCTCAACCCAAATCATTTACCTGGTTACCGTTATTACCATTCTTCTTACCCTCGCAGCGCTGCCTTTTATAAAGGCATCCATCAGCGTAAAAAGTGCGGGGCTCCTGCAGTCAGCTATTGAAAAAACAGAACTTAGCGTACCTGCAAACGGCCGTCTGGTTAGCCTCAAGTTACAAGACAACCAAAAAGTTAAACAAGGCGAAACCCTTCTGATTATTGACGCAGCCCTGGCAAAACAACAAGGTGCCATCGTACAAAATCGCCAGGGCCAGTTATCGGCATTCCTGCAAGACATTCAGCTGCTACTCGTTTACCTCAACAGAAACGGATACAGTTATCCACCCCTGCAAACCGGACAATACACCGCTTCATGGCAGCAATTTGCCCAGGAGCTGGAAAGTGCCAGAATAGCAAAAACCCAGGCCGAAAATACCTTTAGCCGATACAACAGGCTTTTCCAGAATAAAGCCATTACCGAATCTGAATACGAGCGCTATAAGTTTGAGCAGCAGCAGGCCGAATCGGCTTTTAAAATGATCGTCAGTAAATACAAATCGCAATGGCAAACCGAAGCCAGCACCCTGCGCAACGAACTGCAGCAGCTAAGTGGCCAGCAAGTAGAGTTAAACGAACAAAAAAAACAGTATACCTTAAAAGCACCCATCGACGGATCTATCCAAAACCTGAGTGGCATAAAAGAAGGCGCTTATGTATTTGCCAATCAAAAAATAGGCGAAATCTCGCCAGACGGTGGTCTTACCGCATTTTGTTATGTTAAACCATCAGATATCGGCTTAATTAAAAAAGGGCAGGAAGTACGCTTCCAGGTCGATGCCTATAATTACAATCAATGGGGATTGGCCATCGGCAATGTCCTGGATATCTCCGACGACATCATTGTCATCAACAACGGCCAGCCTGTATTTAAGGTGAAATGTGGCCTCAATCAAAACTATCTCCTGTTAAAAAATGGGTATAAAGGGTACCTAAAAAAAGGAATGAGCTTTACCGCCCGCTTTACAGTAACCGAGCGCAGCTTATACCAATTGTTGTATGATAAGGTAGACGATTGGGTAAATCCCAACCTGGAAGGAAAGATATAAAGAGCGCATAAGGCAATGAGCATAAAAGTAAAACAACGCGACATTACAGACTGCGGCGCAGCCTGCCTGGCCTCTGTGGCCGCACATTATAAATTAGACCTGCCAGTGGCCCGTATCCGGCAACTGGCAGGCACCGACAAAAAGGGCACTACCGTTTTGGGCATTGTAGCCGCTGCACAGAAGCTGGGCTTTGAGGCCAAAGGTGTTAAAGGCCCTTTCGAAAGCCTTTTCAAAGTACCCAGACCAGCCATTGCCCACATCCTTGTTGAAAACATCCTTCAGCATTATGTCGTCATCTATAAACTGAACAAAAAGTTCATAACCGTTATGGACCCTATAGATGGGGAGATGCAGCGCAAAACCCATGAAGAATTTAAAACAGAATGGACAGGTGCATTGGTGCTCCTCCTCCCTGCCGAAGAATTTCAGCCCGGAAACCAAAAAATCTCCGTACAAGTTCGTTTCTGGAAGCTCATCAAACCACATAAAAGCATTTTAATACAGGCCCTGTTTGGGGCCATCGTCTATACTATATTAGGTCTTTCCACTTCTATTTTTGTGCAAAAACTGGTCGATTTTGTCCTGGTAGACGGTAACCGCAACCTGCTTAACCTGATGGGTATCGCTATGCTCATCACCCTGGTTATACAGCTGTTTATCGGCACAGCCAAAACTATTTTTACCCTAAAAACCGGGCAAATGATCGATGCCCAACTGATACTGGGCTATTACAAACACCTGCTTAAACTACCACAGCAGTTTTTTGACACCATGCGTGTGGGCGAGATCATTTCACGCATTAGCGATGCCGTAAAAATCCGTACCTTTTTAAACGATGTAAGCATCAATTTCCTGGTCAACATCTTTATTGTATTCTTTTCTTTTGTCATGATGTTCAGCTATTACTGGAAGCTTGCACTCCTTATGCTTTCTGTAATTCCGGTATACCTGCTCATTTACATGGTAACTAATAAGCTCAATAAAAAGGCACAGAGAAAGCTGATGGAGGATTCCGCTGAGCTGGAATCACAACTGGTAGAAAGCTTAAATGCCGTGGGTACCATAAAGCGTTTTGGGTTGGAACAGCATGCCAATGAAAAAACAGAGCACCGCTTTGTAAAGCTCCTGCAAACCGGCTACAACTCCAATATCAATGCAGTGTTCTCAGGTACCTCATCAGAATTGATATCCCGCCTGCTCACCATCGTATTATTATGGACAGGTGCCGGCTTTGTACTCGACAACATGCTTACACCGGGCGAGTTGCTGTCATTCTACACCCTGATCAGTTATTTTACAGGCCCCATATCCGCTTTAATAGGCATAAACAAAACACTGCAAGACGCCATGATTGCATCCGACAGGCTGTTCGAGATCATGGACCTGGAGCGCGAGAATGACGAAAACCAGATAGAACTGAACCCCGAACAAATCGGTGATATCCGTTTTGAACAAGTCTCCTTCCGTTATGGAACAAGGACGAATGTATTTGAAGATTTGAATTTAAGCATCCCAAAGGGCAAATTTACTGCAATTGTGGGCGAAAGTGGTTCAGGTAAATCGACACTGATGGCCATCCTTCAAAACATCTATCCCATTCAAAAAGGAAACATCAGCATTGGAAAATATGACCTGAAGTACATCAGTACGGTATCCTTGCGCCAAACCATTGCTGTGGTACCTCAAAAAATAGATCTTTTTGCCGGCAATGTGATCGACAATATTGCCATAGGCGACCAGGAGCCCAGTATGCAGCAAATACTGGATATTGCCGAACAACTCGGCATCCTTGATTTTATTGAAACCCTGCCAAGGGGATTTCAAACTTATCTGGGTGAAAACGGCACAACCCTATCGGGTGGGCAAAGGCAGCGCATTGCCATTGCCAGGGCATTATACCGAAAGCCCGAAATCCTGATTCTCGATGAAGCTACATCCTCCCTCGATTCGGCTTCAGAACAATATGTACAGCGGACAATCGACCTGCTAAAAGCCAATCAAAAAACGGTTATCGTAATCGCTCATCGTTTAAGCACGTTAAACCATGCCGATAAAATCATAGTACTGGACAAAGGTAAAGTGATCGAGGAAGGCACACATACGGAATTGCTCTATAAAAGTGGTTCCGCCTATGCTACCTTATGGCAACTTCAAATGCCACACCTCATCGTAAAAAATTAAAACCCTTTTGCCATACAGGCGTTTTACTCTAAGTCATCCTTTACTATCAAAAATATATTCCTATGAAACAAGATTCATTTTTTATAGAAAGAACATTTAATGCCTCGCCAAACAGCGTTTGGGAAGCCATAACCGATATTGATAAAATGCAGCAATGGTATTTTAACCTGGAGAGCTTTAACCCTGAACCTGGTTTTAAATTCCAGTTTCTGGCAGGCGACGATAAGAAAAAGTACCTGCACATTTGTGAAGTTAAAGAAGTTGAAGCTGGCAAAAAACTAGCTTACACCTGGATTTACGATAACTATCCGGGTAAATCGTGTGTTAAATTTGAACTGTTTGAGGCTGGAACAAATACCCGTTTAACTTTAACACATTCTGGCCTGGACACTTTCCCTAAAGATAATCCTGCCTTTGCAAAGGAAAGCTTTGCCGCTGGCTGGACACAGATCATAGGTACAAACCTGAAAAAATTTCTGGAACAATAAGTCTTACCTGGCCAGCACATCCAGTGAAAATTTAAGTATAGCAGGCTTTCTGCAAAAAAAGAATGCCCCGCGTATGCAGGGCATAGAGATTAATTTAAGGGAATTACCTCATGTAGGGGGGATTGCTAGAAAACCTCCGTTTCCTAGTCTTTATTGGGGATAACCTACATACCTAACTATATCGTAACACCAAACTAATAATATTATAAACCTATCTAAAAGAAAGGGTTAGTACAATTCTATTACACCAACATCCCAATATATTACGCCAACAGCCCGAAAGCTTAGGTGAACATCAATTTTACTGCCGGGCAATTTTCCGGATATAGATGTGTTTGACATTAGCTTTTCCACTTTCCCTTTCGTCCACTTCAAAGCGGTTAGTACTTTTTATTAAAGGCAATAATTTAGAAAACCCATAATTTCTGGAGTCAAAATCTGGTTTTTTCTTCATCATCAAACTACCCAAATCTCCAAGGTAAGCCCATCCATCTTCATCCGCCAGATCTGTAATACTATCTGCAAAGAGCCTGATGATCCCAGGGTCAACTTTGTTCAAAGGCTGCATTTCAGGAGATTTAACGTTTGCGGACGTTTGCACTGTAGGGTTATCTTCTGCTGGCAGCAATTTTGGCTTAAGGATTTCAATATAGATGAATTTATCACAGGCAGTAATAAAAGGTGCAAGCGTCTTCTTTTCACCAATTCCGATTACCTTCATTCCTGCTTCCCGAAGCCTGGTGGCCAGTCGTGTAAAATCACTGTCGCTGGATACAATACAGAATCCATCCACTTTTCCTGTATATAAGATATCCATGGCATCGATGATCAATGCGCTGTCGCTCGCATTTTTGCCACTGGAATAGCTGTACTGCTGAATCGGGGTGATGGCATTTTCGAGCAGTACTTTTTTCCAGCCGGAAACCGTTGGTTTGGTCCAATCCGCATAAATTCTTTTGAAGGTTGGTGTACCATATTTGGCTATTTCTTCGAACATCTCTTTCACATTGGCATAGGGTACGTTGTCCGCATCTATCAGTACAGCAAGCTTCAGGTCTTTTTCACTTTTCATCAGTATATAATTTTTGTTTGTGAGCGTTAACTCATAATGGCTTTTCAGGCATAAAGATAAACAAACCTGACTAACAAGACATTACCAATTTTCAGCAGCTCAAATGTGCATAAAGTAGGAAATGTTAAAATCTATTTTAAACATTCCGGTAGTTTTTTCTTTAATATAACAATCAAACTAGATTTTATGCAAAAAACACAGACTAACATGAGCGCAGATCTTCAAAAGTTCATAGACAAATTTGAGCCCAGCAAATTTAAGATGCTGGCAAGAGGAATCGAGATCAGGGGAAACAATGACCTGCACCGCAGCATCACCTTCGCCAAAGAATTAATTGAAAGGATGAAACTGAAATTAACCGTTCACCATTCGGCAGAAATGGCTTTATATGGCGGATTTGAAGTTGTTTATGCCGGATAAAAAGCACCAGCACAGAAAAATATCATACTAAATTTGGGTTGAAATTTGTTAATGCAGTTATAATAGCTAATTTCATTGCCAAAATAAACTGTACAAGTATGGTACTTGTTTAACAGGTTTGTTTGATATATTTAGGATATATGTTAATAATCAATAATTTCGAAGAGTATCAATCGCATTTGGCTAAAGAATTAGGTGTTTCCAGATGGCATAAAATAGACCAGGAACAAATCAATAAATTTGCTGATGCAACATTGGATCACCAATGGATACATGTAGACCAGGAAAAAGCTGCGATTGAAAGTCCTTTTAAAACCACCATTGCACACGGCTATTTAACCTTATCCTTAATCCCTTACTTATGGAAGCAGATCGCAGATGTCCGCAACATAAAAATGGAGATCAACTATGGCATAGAAAGTTTTAAGTTCGGCCAACCGGTTTTGGTTAATGATGAGGTACAGTTAAAAGCTAAACTTAAATCGATAGTAAATTTGAGAGGGATCACCAAAGTGGTCATTGAGGCCAATCTTGTAATTAAAGATCAACAAAAATCAGCTTATACCGGGGATGTGTTGTTTCTGTACCATTTTATTTAAATGCTGAAATGAGTCAACAAAAATAATCAGTCCAATCTCTGCATCAATTTTTCTTTAACTGCGCTCCATTCTGAAGAAACGATAGAGAAACGTGCAGTATCCCGAACGGTATTATCTATGGCCAGTCTTTCTGCCCTGATAATGCCCTCAAACTTTCCCCCTATGCGCTCAATAGCCGCACGGGATTGCTCGTTGCGTACATCCGTCTGGAAACAAACGCGCAGTGCCTTCCAGTTTTCAAAAGCATTTGTTAGCAACAGCAACTTACATTCAGTATTTACAGGTGTTCGTATAGCAGATTCGGTTAACCAGGTATGTCCGATCTCGCAAACGTCAGGTGTTTCTTTGTCATAAAACAAATGACCTTCTGGCCAGGCCCAATGCTGTATATTCCAATATCTTGTTGATCCTTTTACCGTACCATCATGAATATCTACAATAGCATAAGGCAACATTACTCCAGCTTCCCTTCCAGCAAGTGCAATTTCCACATATTTGTTCATTGCCCCAATTCCCTGTGGAACAAATGTCCATTTAAATAAAGAAGGATGATGTGCTGCCGCCTCTACGAGCCCTTCAACATGAGTATAGGCCATAGGTTCAAGTTTAACGTGCTTGCCAATTAATATTTGGTGTTCCATGGATGTAAATTTAATAAAGATATAAATGGCAAAAAATTAATTAAACAACAATAAACTACTATTTCTATAGATTTTATTTGTATTAATAAAAAATGTTATTACATTTGCCTCATTGCTAGCTGTAACGCTCACAAAACGAAACATAAATGAAAGTAGATTTAAATAAATTCTTCCCGTACTGTTGTTGTTGCTAATCATCAACATGGCAATCGGTTACAGGCAATAGCTTAGCATACAGATCCAATTAACAAAATTTAAGTATCGGCTAAAGGATATAAATGATCCTAATGGATTTTTTATGGAATTTTTTAACTAAACAAACAAAACAAAAATTGAATATTAAATCATGAAAAAAGCATTACTTTTCATCTTCACACTTTTGCTTTCGGCAAGCTATGTATCTGCCCAAAGTATCATAACAGGTATTATAAAGAGTCCCAATGGCACTCCCGTACCAAATGCATCCGTAGTGATCAGAGGCACTAAAACTGCGGTAATCGCGGATGACAAGGGCGCGTTCAGTATCAGCTCAAACCAGGAGCCTCCATTTTATATCCGTATCAGTTCAGTGGGCTATAAACCACAGGATTTTCAGGTTTTAAAGCTGCAGTCCACACCTTTGGAATTAACCCTGGTTGAAAATTCGGAATTGGCTGAAATTGTTGTAACATCAAGAAGACGTTCTGAAGTGCTGCAGGATGTGCCTATTGCAATTACCGTTATCGGTGGACAAGCGGCAGAAAATGCGGGTGCTTTTAACGTTAACCGTTTAAAGGAGCTGGTTCCTTCTGTGCAGTTATACGCTTCCAATGCCAGGAACACCACCCTTAATATCAGGGGTCTGGGTTCAACCTTTGGCTTAACCAACGACGGGATTGATCCTGGAGTAGGATTTTACGTAGACGGCGTTTATCAGGCCCGTCCGGCTGCTACTTCTACAGATTTTCTTGATATCGAGCAAATAGAGATTCTTCGTGGACCACAGGGCACCTTGTTTGGTAAAAACACTACTGCAGGTGCATTCAACATCACCACAACAAAACCAACTTTAACCCCAACTGCAAAAGTAGAATTGAATTTTGGAAATTATAATTTCATACAGGCAAAAACATCAGTATCAGGCGCTGTAGCAAAAAATCTGGCAGCAAAATTAGCTATCTCAGGCACCCAACGGGATGGTACCATCTGGAATGTGAATGAAGAGCGCAAATACAGCGGACAAAATAACCTTGGTTTTAAAGGTCAGCTGTATTATACTCCCTCAGATAAACTACAAATATTGCTGAGCAGCGATGTAAGCATCCAGCACCCTGCTGGCTACCCATTGGTAGTTGCCGGAATAACCACAACTGAAAGAAGCGCTTACCGCCAGTATGCTGCAATCGTTGCTGGCCTGGGCAAAGAGCTGCCTAAAGTAGATCCGTTTTCCAGAGAGATCTATACCAATACCCCATGGAAACAAAACCAATCAATCGGTGGTATATCCGCAAATGTAGATTATAAGATCGGTAACGGAACCCTGACTTCTACTACAGCCTGGAGATTCTGGAACTGGGACCCTACAAACGACAGAGATTTCACTGAATTTTCTGCACTCACAAAATCTCAGGGTAATTCCCGCCATGACCAGTACTCGCAAGAGGTTAGGTATGCCGGTAACATTAGCGAAAAAGTAAGTGGAGTGATCGGCGTATTTGCACTTGCACAGAACCTGAAAGGACTATCCCAGACAGAAGAGGTGGGTAAAGACCAGTGGAGATTTGTGCAAACAGCTGCTACAGGTGCCCAGGCAGGATACACAACACCAGGCTTGTTAGATGGCTTCGGCATCAAAACCAATTCCACTATTAAATCATTAAGTGCAGCTGTTTTTGCACAGGCAGATTGGGAGTTTATAGAACACCTGCATGTGTTACCTGGTTTAAGGTTTACCTACGACAAGAAAGATGTTGATTATGACAGGGTAACATACGGAGGCCTCCAAACTTCAGATCCTGCCCTACTCGCCCTTAAAGCTGCTGTTTATAGCAATCAACAATTCAACACCAGTACAGACAACAACAATTTGTCTGGTAACATCACCTTGTCGTACCGGCCAAATTCTAAATTAAACGCCTATGGAAATTTTTCTACCGCCTATAAACCGGTTGGTGTTAACGTAGGGGGCTTGCCAACTACTGCTACCGGCGAAGCTGATTTGTCTGTGGCTGTAGTAAAACCAGAATATGTACAACATTATGAGCTAGGTGTTAAAACAAAACCTGTTAAAGGTGCAATAGTAAACGTAACTGCATTTAACACGGATATCAAAGACTATCAAACCAATGTGCAATCTCCTCAATTGGGTGTAAACAGAGGTTATTTGGCTAATGCTGAAAAAGTTAAAGTAAAAGGTCTGGAAATTGATGGAAGCTATCAGTTAGAAAGGTTTTTAACTGTAAATGCTGCCGTAGCTTACCTTGATGGTAAATACGAAAAATTCACAAATGCGCCACTACCTTTGGAAGAAACCGGACATACGGAACTTGTTAACGGTGTAGCAACTCAGGTGGCATTTAAAGATGCGTCAGGGGGAAGGATACCAGGCATATCTAAATGGAATGTTTCTGGTGGTGCAGAATTCAGCCTTCCTGGTAAGGTAGGTACCAGAGACGGTAGATTCTTCATTGCCGGAGATGCCAGCTATCGTTCGGAATATTCCTCAAACCCGACCCCTTCAAAAGTGTTAAATGTTGAGGGCTATTCATTAATAAATGCCAGATTAGGCTTCAAATCAGATAAGGTCTCCATATTTGTTTGGGGCAGAAATATTACAGATACCGAATACTTCGAACAATTACAGGCTGCTGCTGGTAACTCTGGCTTATATGCAGGCGTACTTGGTGATCCAAGAACTTATGGGGCTACATTGCGCTATGCCTTTTAATTCATAGCATCATTATTTAATAAAAAAATCCCGGCAAATAATGTCGGGATTTTCTATTTTCGGGCCTTTTTATCCCCGTTTCACCATCAAGTCCTTATACTTTGTAGTATTGTTCCCAGCCCTTACGGGGTGGTGCGCCAATCAATAAATCATTGGCAATTTTATGATTCGTAATTACTTTCTTTTTACGGTCAAACTCCAGATTCGTATTTAATTTCTGAGCAAGTACCCCCAGACAGAATACCTGGCTAAGCGGTCCGGCTATTGCAAATGGCGACCTGGTTTTTTCTTCACCTTTACAGGCCTGAAGAAAATTCTTAAAATGATTTGAAGGACTCAATGGCACCTCCGGAAGTGAGCTGGCCATAGCCAGGGCTTTAACTTCAGGAATAATCGATAGCGTGCTACCATGAGAGCCACCTTTAAAAGTAAGTTCTTTACTGTAAATGATTTTTCCCGGATTTAGTTTTGCCGGCGCAATAGCCCCCGTACTTGGCGGCGGTATATTCGGATCCAGACCAGAAACACCGTACCCTTTTGGAATGGGCGGTAAATTATCTACGCCATCATACCAATTGATATCTAAAGCTGGCATTTTACCCCTTTTTGGAAATTTAAAAGTTAAAGTAGTAGCTGTAGGATAAAAGAAATCATTATGCCCCGTTAATACCGGGTTAATCTGGTAGGGTAAACCCAGGTCAAGAAATTCATGTGCAGTATCCAGGATATGTGCCCCCCAATCTCCAAGGGCCCCCATACCAAAATCGAACCAGCAACGCCATTGCCCGTTTACAAAATCTTTATTGTAACTGTGCCCGCTTGTGGCCATCTGCCAGATGTCCCAATCCAAGGTATTTGGTAAAGTTTCTGCAGCCGGGAAAGCCTTGATATGGGTATCCCAGCCATGCCAGCGCCTTGGTGCATTCATATGCGCGGTTATAGCAGTCACATCTTTAATGATACCAGCTTCTTTCCATGCTTTAAACTGGAAATAATTAGCCTCAGAGTGGCCCTGATTACCCATTTGCGTAACCACCTTTTTGTATTTCTTCGCCGCTTTCATCATCAGCTCTACCTCATTAAAGGTACGGGCCATCGGTTTTTCTACATAAACATGTTTTCCCAAACCCATGGCCATCATGGTAATCGGAAAATGGGAAAAATCAGGTACTCCAACAGTGACGGCGTCGATCTGATTGCTCATTTTATCAAACATTTTCCTGAAATCCTGAAAACGCGGCACATCTGGAAAATCCTTTAAAATGGCTGCTGTATGAGCTGCGCCCATATCCACATCACATAGGGCTACAATATTAACAAGACCGGTTTTATACAAATCCCGGATAATATCAGCCCCCCTGTTCCCAATACCAATGCAAGCCAGGTTTACCCGTTCATTAGGGCTGGCCAATCTGATATCTCCTTTATTCATTCCCATTAATACACCAGGTGTAATGGCTGCAGCAGCAGATAACATTACCGTTTGCTTTAAAAAATGTCGTCTTGAAAATCCTTTTGTACTCATTTTTAATAATTGTAAATTTTAATTTGATTTGGATTATGGCATCCTGACCATTATTACTTTAATATTTAGGCCCTTAAGTTAAACAACTTAATAAGAAAAACAGGCCCGTGTGAGATGTTTTTTTAAAGGCTTTTTAAGTAATCCGGACTTTCCACTGGGCTATTTCGAGACCGCTTCTAACTGCGTTTTTTCAGTACTAAAACGAATGTTATCTATTTTTACTTCCTGGGTAGTCGTATCGTCTTTTTGATTATACAGCAAAACCCTAAAGTAATTGATCGCAGCTAAATTTGGGTTATCATGGACATCTTTAAATGAACTTAATGGAACAACTACATTATTCCAACCTGCAACTAACTTAGTTGAACCGATCTTCAAACCGCCAAATGCATAGCCATAAGAATCTTTATCAGCCGATGCGCTGCTTGAAATGGCGAGCTGTCCATTTCCGTTTAATAACTCCGGTTTTTCCACAAAAAGCGAGAAAGCGATATAACCGTTCTCCCTGGTCACTCCTGTATCAAATACCTGACCATAGATCTTTCTTAATCGCTCTGCTTTGGAAGTGTTTGAGCTAATCGAATAACCTCCTTCTTTGTGATCGTCACTTAATTTAGTGGGGCTCCCGTTGCTAAACCATTGATAAGGTTTCTCACCTAAAGATTCGCAACGATCTAATACTTGAACTTTCTGGGCATTTGCATAGAAACATACTGCCAACAACAATACTGAAGTAATCATTTTTTTCATAACTGGTTTATATTTGATTGGGTTAATGCAGCTGATTCATTTAGATTTTGACCACCTGCTCCACTAATTTCATTTTTCCAGTTAACAAAAGCATAACAAAAGATTAACAATAAAATCCCGGCTACTATAAATCCAGACAAAACTGAAAAATGAATAGTCATTAACTAATTATTAAGCCTTTTTTAAGCAGGCCCTTATACATTAGCGAAAAACCAAATAGATTAATGTATGAAAAGCGTAATTCATTTAACACAGTTATCAGTAATTGTTGCCCTGCTAATGGCCAATCTCCAGACTCAGGCAAGGAAACAAAAGGTCCTCATCTTTTCTAAAACAGCCGGCTTTCATCACAACTCCATTAAACAAGGTGTTGCGGCTATCCAAAAACTAGGTTCAGAAAATAAATTTGAGGTTGACAGCACAACAAATGCTTCAAACTTTAATTCGGAAAATCTCAAACAATATGCCGCGGTAATATTTTTAAGTACCACAGGAGATGTACTGAACGGGGATCAGCAAATTGCATTTGAAAAATACATAAGAGCTGGAGGTGGATTTGTAGGGATACACAGTGCTACAGATTGTGAATACCAATGGCCCTGGTATGGCAATCTTGTAGGGGCTTATTTTGCAGGTCATCCCAACCAGCAGGAAGCAGTTTTATACGTAATGGACCGGAAACATATCGCCACAAAGCATTTGCCTGCACAATGGAAAAGAAAAGATGAGTGGTATAATTTCAGGTCAGTAGCTAGCAACTTAAACATATTGATTGCTATCGATGAGAAAAGCTATGACGCCGGTAAAAACAAAATGGGAGAAAATCACCCTATGGCATGGTATCACGAATATGATGGCGGACGTGCTTTTTATACCGGACTTGGACATACAGAAGAATCCTTTACTGAATCTTTGTTTCTTCAGCATTTACTTGGCGGCATTAAATACGCACTCGGAAAAAACAAATAACCTACTCTTGCTAACAGTGATTGGGTTTCTATTCTCAGTCGTCCGTTTTAAGGAGAACTTCAGCAGGAGCTGAATAAATCAAGAATAAAATATTAATCTTTCATTTTGCAAAATAAACTGGATAAATTAATGCTTTATTAGTGTTTTATTAATTGGTCACAGCGTAATTTATAAAAGATTAAAGCATGCTATGCAATAGTCAGACTAAACAACCAAACTACAAATTCACTAAACCAAAACGTTGTATGATGAGAAACCATTACTTATTTCACTTAACCAATTCATCTATTTATTACCAGGCTAACTTATAGCTGATAGCTGATAAATAGCCTAGACCAATTACAGCAGGACATTGGTAGATTGAAACCTTCACCTTATCCTGTTTTTAACCAAGTATAAACCAAAATTTCATGAGTATTATTAAACGATTAAAATATCACCTGATATTTATCCTGACCCTTTTCTTCGGAATAGCTCATGGTCAGAACAAACAACTCAATATTAAAGGTACCGTACTGGACAATACCAACCAACCTATTGTGGGTGCCTCAGTAAATGTAGTAGGTGCCACCAATGCTAAGGGTACCATAACAGATCAGAACGGAAAATTCAAAATTGCCGCAACAGCCAATGCTACATTAAGAATAAGCTATATGGGCTTTATGACCCAGCAGATCGTTATCAAATCAGATGCAGAGTTAAAGATCGTCCTGCTGGACGATTTAAAAAATCTGACTGAAGTAGTTGTTACCGCAATGGGCATTAAACAAGAAGCCAAATCACTGGCTTACGCCCGTCAGAGTATTGATGTATCCTCTTTAACCGAAGCCAGAGGAGGAAGTTTATTAGATATGTTATCTGGTAAGGCCGCGGGAATGCAGGTGATCTCCGGAGGAGGTCCGGGTGCTTCAACCAGGGTCGTGTTAAGGGGGAACAACTCTCTTACCGGCAACAACCAACCGCTATATGTAATTGATGGTATCCCCATCCTGAACCCG
This sequence comes from Pedobacter heparinus, assembly GCF_032678725.1. Classification (GTDB taxonomy): domain Bacteria; phylum Bacteroidota; class Bacteroidia; order Sphingobacteriales; family Sphingobacteriaceae; genus Pedobacter; species Pedobacter heparinus_A. The sequence goes on along the minus strand of NZ_JAVTSC010000017.1, from coordinate 39,002 downwards.
TCAGGAGAAAACGGAGATCTGGATTACGGAAGCCCTGTAAACAGCATTAATCCTGATGAAATTGAAAATATCGAAATTCTAAAAGGAGCAAATGCTTCGGCACTTTATGGATCAGATGCTGCCAATGGTGTAATCTTAATCACCACTAAAAAAGCCGGCCGTAAACAAGGATTGGGAATTAGTTATGGTTTTAATACCATGATTGGGAATTTGTACAATTTCCCTACTTATCAAAACATCTATGGTGCTGGTCAGGGTAACCAATTTAAAAGAGAAGGAATTAACTATTATGGAAATTCTGGTAATGGTGTGGTTTTCGACCCAAATTTGCCTTATGGAATCTGGAGCCCAAATATGGGAAACCAGGACCAGCGGTCCTGGGGTATGCCGATGCTGGGCTTTGAGGTAGTGGGCAGAAACGGAGAGGTAAAAAAATATATCCCTCAGCCCGGGACCATTGAAAGTATGTTCAAAACTTCCAATACCATCACAAACAGCTTTGCTATCGACAAGCTAACAGATGCAATGAGTTTCAGGTTCTCTTATACCGGGCAAAAAGCGAATGACATCCTGGAGAATTTTAATTTAATGGACAGGCATAACTTTAACCTCAGGGGAACAGCTAAAATTACAGATTATCTGGACATAGATGCCGGCATCAGGTACACCTACGAAAACATGGACAACCGGGGATTCCGTAACAGTTCCAATAGAAATCCACTATATGTTATGGCTAATTTACCCCGGGATGCCTCTTATGACGAGCTTGTACCCTGGAAGAAACCAGACGGAATGCCTTTCAACTTCAATGGTTTTAACAATCCGTACTGGTTGTTAAATGAAACGAAGAATCAGGATAGCAAAAATTTGTTCAATGCCAACCTTACGGCCAACATCAGAATAAATAACCTATTCAGGTTCAGACTTAGAGCGGCAACTGATTTACAACAATCTAAAGGCTGGGATTTCACCAATCTATATACCCCATTTGATGTGGATGGCGAATACTATAAATGGAACCGTTTGTATACCAATAACAACTTTGACGGTTTACTTTCCTTTAACAAAAGGTTAAATAAAGATTTTAATCTCAATTCAAACGTTGGGGCCTCCATTCAAAAAATTTCGGGAGACAGGATGTCATCCAGAGCCTCAATGCTAATCACTCAGAATCTGGCGAGTTTAGCAAATGCAAAAGGAATTATTGGTTCTGTAGAAGAACCAGAAAAGAAATTGAAACAAGCAGTTTTTGCCATGGCCAACTTAGGCTATAAAAACTGGGCCTTTTTGGAGGGAACTGCGCGTAATGAATGGTCCAGTACACTCCCAATAAATAATGCATCTTATTTCTATTACTCATTAGGTAGCAGTTTGGTGTTAACAGATGCTTTCAAAATTGACAAAAAAGTACTTTCCTATTGGAAAATACGGGGATCTTTTGCCCAGGTAGGTAACGATACCGGTTTTGATAGATTGAACAGCGGATATCTCAGAAGTGAAACTGGTTCATTCAACGGTATACCTTTTTTTACAGGAGAAGAAATCTTAAAGAATCCATACCTGAAACCTGAAACCACCCTATCATGGGAGTTTGGCACGGAAATGAAGTTTTTCAATGGTCGTATCAACACAGACATTACTTATTATACCAAACGGACTAAAAACCAAATTGTTGAAAGTGATGCCATAGCGGCAGGCGGTTACCGGAGAGAAATATTAAATGCCGGTGAAATCAAAAACCAGGGGGTGGAATTAAGTCTAAATGTGAATCCTGTCAGAACGAATAATTTTACCTGGAGTTCTACCATCAATTGGTCAAAAAATGTCTCTAAAGTAATTTCACTTATTGATGGTGTGAACAGGTACGAAATGGCAAGTGGAGATAACATCAAACTTTACGCTGAAGTTGGCAAACCTTATGGTGTTTTTTATGGCAACGACTATAAAAGAAATGCTGACGGGGCAATTTACGTGGGTGTAGATGGCAAACCTAAATTTTTACCTGATCAATATTTAGGCCCTATCCTCCCCGACTGGTTTGGTGGTTGGCAAAACTCCTTCAGAATTGGACGTATAGATTTCGGTTTCATGTTCGATTTCCAATCAGGAGGAAAAGTATGGTCGTACACGGCATTTAGGGGGGGAATTGATGGTAGTACTGTACAATCCTTAAATGGTCGTTATGACGCATTAATATCTGAACTGATTTTGGGCGAGAATGGCGATGAAAGGCGTGGGTTCCTACAGCCAGGAAACACTGTAAAAGCCGGGGCCAATTACGATCAGAATTTCGTAGCCTATCCGGATGGTTTCCGTCCAAAAGGAGTCCAGCTGGGTAATACAGTCTATGATCCTTCAGTAGGTGCCTTCTGGGCCGACAAAACTTCCATGGCATGGGTATCTCCTATGGACCACTGGACCCACAATAATGCCTCAAGTGCCGCCAGGTATATTTATGATGCGTCATATATTAAGTTAAGAGAGGTAAACGTTGGATATAATTTAAAAAACGAGTGGTTTAAAGGAACACCTATTAAAGGGGCCAAGGCATCTGTTGTTGGGCGTAACCTGGCCATTTTATACCAAAACACACCAAGAGGCTTGGATCCACAGGCAACATCAACAACTGGTAACGCACAAGGCTTTGAGCGCGGATTCAGTTTACCAATGGCTACCTGGGGATTTGACGTTAAATTATCATTCTAATAAATACTAAGATGAACAAAATAACTTATATACTTTCTTTCCTTCTACTGGGCAGTATCTTTATAGGCTGTAAGAAAGATTTTGAAGAGATAAATACGAACAAGAATAAGATCTATGAAGTAGATGTCAACGACATTTTCTCCGGCTCGGTAGTCCGTACCATGAGGCTTATTCAGGAAATCAACTTTAACAAGTTAATGAATTTTTCCCGCTATGCCGTAGTTGGTTTTGCTACAAATCCATCACAGGAAACAGGAGATAATTATTACAACCAATTTTATATTGGCATCCTCCGGGACCTTTTGAAAATGGAAAAAGATTATGAAGGCAAACCAGAATATGTGAACCGTTTAGCGATGGTTAAAACCTGGAAATCTTATGTATTTTATATGATCGCCTCCATTTATGGTAGTTCTCCAATGAGCAGTGCTTTAGCTGATGTAGACAACCCCAAGCGTGAATATAAATATGATACTGAACTGGAAATGTATACTCAAATCCTAAAAGATCTGAAAGATGCAGGCAATTTATATAACCTTTCCAGTACCGTTCCTAATGACCTTTTATTACGTGACCCGGTATTTGGCGGACCCAATTTTTCGAAATCAGATCTTTCAAAATGGCAGAAATTCAGCAATACCTTACGTTTAAATATCGCACTTCATGTGCAAAACTTATCAATGCCTTTAGCTCAGGAACATGCTACTGCTGTATTGGCAGACGAGTCTAAGTTGATCTCTTCTATTGATGATATGGTTATGCTGCGCTTCGGTTCTGATGAATCATTCAGTGCTTCTTATTATTATACCAGATTTATCAAAAACAACACGGCTTTCAGTGAAATGACTTATCCTGCACTTGGTGAATATTTTGCAGTTTATTTATTTTCTTATAAAGATCCGCGTCTTGGCGCCTACAGTATGAAAGCCAACGCACTTTCTCCATCCAAAGTAAAGCCTATGCTTTATGCAGATACTTTAACCAGGAGTCATCCTGAACACTGTAATACTGTAGAGTGTAAAGATTTTACAAAGCATCAGGCAGACGGATTAAATCCTTTGAGGAGAGATTCGATTTTAGTTGCTTATTCAATGCCTTATGTACCACTTCCTGAATTGAACAGCTTAGCTGCAGGCTGGGAATGGGCTTTTGTACCAGGACAAAATTACAGGTACAGTGATCCCTTAGGTAGTAAAAATAGTGTTTACAATTTCTCATTTGTACATACAGATTTTGTGAAAGAGAACGCTGCTATGGTATTATTGAACTGGGCAGACAGCTACTTCCTTAGAGCAGAAGCAGAAATGCTTTTCGGATCGGAGACCAAAGCGCAACAAAACTATGAATTGGGTGTAAAAGCTTCCTTTACCCAATACGGATTAGGTGGTGCAGACATTTATCTGGCACAAAATGGTGTAAAATGGAATACAGATGGCAAAGGTTATGCCGATAGAAGGTTATTGTATCGCGCAAATATCAACGGTAAAGGAGGAAAGCAAAACCACCTGGAGCAGATTTACAAGCAACGCTATATTGCCGACTACTTAAATTGCCTGGAAGGCTGGAATCTGGAACGCAGGACGCGTGCACTTCGTTTCCCTCCTTATTTTGCCAACGGTGGTGCCAGCGATGTGGAAGGTTATAATTCACAATATAATTACTGGACTGAACGCTTCATCTACCCGCTTGCAGAACAAAGCAAAAATGGAAATTCCTACTATAAGGGAATTGAGAACTTAAAAGCTGTAAGTCCTTATTACAGGGGCGACAGATGGGGAGATAACGTTTATACGACGCTAGGGTTTGCAAAACTGAACCCTGATCTGATATTTGCAGACCGAATGTATGGTGGTAATAAAATTATAGCTCCAAATTGCGAATACTACAACAAAAAATATGGCAAAACTTATGAAGAAGTTGTGGCTACAGCAAAAAGTATGACTGGCGAAACTGATGAGAAGACTGCTTTAACAAAAGCCTTTGACTATGAGTTCAGAAATTTAATTATCACATACATACCGAAATAGAAAATAACAAAGATTATCTATATAGAAATAATCATGATGAAAAGAAATATAAATATTTTATTAATGGGGTTGTTGGCAGGATCAATGGCTGTGTCCTGTAAGAAAGACAATGGTCCGTCGATAGACGACTATCCATTAAATTATGAGATCCAGAACGTTCCGGTTACCACTGATATACCTGTTGGGGCCTACGTATATGATCCTGCTTCGGCCCTGGTCGGAGACGAAATCAAATGGGGAAGAATTTCAGATCCATACAACGTGGCTGCCGGAAAACTTGGCCCTTATATTAAGCCGGAACTGGGGCGCTACGAATTAAAACCAACTTTAGCTGGTGCAGCTAACTTGAAAAAAATTGTGGAATGGGCCAAAATGGCTAAAATTGATTTTTTGATTACCCCGGCTGTTAAAGAAAATTCGGCCATTTACCCTAACAACCTCAACGGTACCGATTCCTTAATGGTGAACATGTTTGCTGAGCATAATTTTACGCTCCCATCAGTAGAAATGGGAGACATGAAATATGCTATTTCAGTAGACATCCAAAATTTTAGCAGCGGGTTGACGAATAATTTATTATTGGAGAATGCACCCGATGTTTCATTTAATGTTAATGGACAAATCATTACTATAAGCCGTGAAAATAGATTGTACAATTATTTAAAGCGCATTTCTCTTTATTTTAAAGACAATACTTATTATCATTTTCAAGAGCGCCCTGTATTGGTTTTGATAGGTGCCGATAAGTTATACAGTTCGGACACCAAAAAAGTATACGACAATATCCGTAAAGCGATTAAAGATGAAACAGGAAAAGATGTTTACATCATTGCCAGGCAGCAACAATGGACACCATCGGCACGTTTTGAATATTTCTTTACACGCGGTAAAGTAGATGCTGTGACAATGGATAACATGTGTAACGTGGGTAGTGGTATCACAGGCTGGGATAGAACCTATCTGCTAAACCGTTTAATCAATGAGAATTACAAACTGAATAAGGATTATTTATCTAAAAATTTCGGCATTGATTTTATTCCATCAGCCTCCCCTTCATATACGGCAAACATCAACAATGCGAACTATGACTATAACTATCCCGCCATCAGGAAAAAAGAAAGCGATTTCAGAGAGCGTTGCAATGTGGCAAAAATGAACCTGGGAAATAATCGGATGGTACTTATTGAATCCTTTAACAATTGGGTATGGGATTCACAAATAGAACCAACTGTAGCAGATTATGGCGAAGGTTACGGCACAAAGTACCTGGATATTGTCCGCGATGAGTTCAAAGTAAAATAAATACTTTGATCAGATTAAAACATCACTAATTAACAAGTTTAATTATTATAAATTATGAAAAGAACGTTAATATTTTGCCTGACAATCATGGTGATTGTTTTGACAAACTGTTCGAAAGATAACAATGAGACCCCATCCAAACCTACCCTTACGATAGAAAGAGATGTGTATGAATACCTGAATACCGATCTCACCGGGAATTTTGCGGTATCCATATCTGACAATAGCGAATGGACAGTAGAAACACTAAGTACGGCGCCCTGGTTCGGGGTAGTAAAAAAGGACAATCAGGTATCATTTACTATGGAAGAAAACAGTGCGCTTTATGAAAGAGTTGCTAAAGTAAAAGTTGTAAGTGCTGATAAACAACTCAGTAAAATTGTTGTAATTAAGCAACATGGCAACACGCCTACCATCATTCTGGATAAAACCTTGCTAAAACTCTTAAATCCAGCCGATAATGGGATCGTGACAATTAACAGCAATATGCAATGGTCCTTAAGTTCTAACGCCGATTGGCTAACATGGGAGATCAATGGAAAGGACGTAAAAATTATGGCAACTGCTAATCCTCTGGACGGTGAACGTAACGCAGTTATAACAGTTAATGCAGAATCCCCAATATTCAACAAAGCCATTACCGTAACACAAAAGGGAACAGTTGAATTCGATATCAACACAAAAAATGTTCAATTTACCAAAGATGGAGGTTCATTCACCTTAGATATTCAAACCAATCAGAATTGGACCTATGCCGTACTTGAAAAAACTCCATGGTATACCTTACAGAGAGATGGCGGTAAGCTGACCATTACAACACCTAAAAACAACTTCATGCCGCTCACTGGAACAATCAACATTACCTATGGTCTTCTTAATGTTGCTGTTAGTGTAAAACAGGATGGTATTCAAACTGGAAATGAGCTAGACAGACAGGTATTAATCGCACTTTATGAAACTATGGGTGGTGCAGGCTGGACTGGTACCAAGTGGGACATTACTGCACCATTAACAGTAGACAACGCCGCCACGAAATGGAGTGGAGTAACCGTAGCCAATGTAAATGGCGTTGCCCGTGTAAGAGAATTAAAATTTGGCGGAAAAAACCTTAAAGGCCCTATTCCATCAGCGATTGGTTTTTTAAGTGAGGTAACCACTATTGATTTCAACAACAATAACCAACAGATAACGGGTATGATTCCGCCATCAATGGGCAACCTTTCCAATTTACTTAATTTAACGTTAAGCAGATCTGGTCTGACAGGAACTATCCCAGTCGAATTCGAAAGACTAACCAAGCTTACTTTGCTACAAATGCATACCTCTAACTTTATCGGACCTATTCCATCTGGCGTATTTGGCAAAATGCCTAATCTCAATTCTGTAGAGTTAAAACTGAACAATTTTACCGGAAATTTACCGGCAGATTTTTTAAGTCATCCGAATTTTAGCAAATGGAACGTTAGCGCAAACACCTGTCCGCAAAATGCAGGATTTGGCTTTACAAAATGTCCATAATACAAAAATTATCCGGCAATTCCCATCAGTTAAAAACGGTTTACCCTAATACAAAAGCCGTAGTAATGGTCTGTTAATGCAAAAAGGGCTGTCCCGACGATCAATCTGGACAGCCCTTTTACATCTTAAAGAATCCTGATTAATTCAGCAATAAATCACGGATCATATTGACCAATAATTTACCTGCTACAGGATCTGTAGTAGCTTTTTCAAACATGATTTCAGATAAGATAGCCACGCCCTTATTGTTGATTTTAACAATCGGGAACCCCCTCATTGCATCCATCTTTTTACTACGTTCATAAATATCACCCTCCAGGTATCCGTGGATTTTAAGGAATGAAGCCAATGGCTCAACCTGCTCTCCCCTGTTAATCCTGTAAGAATTCTTAATCACCAGCGGGACTTCTCTTTTGTTGTTATTGAAATACCTGGTATCCATGGGTTCAATATCATTAAACACGGGCGATTCAGGCACTTCAATTGAAATGATCTCGCCATTTTCCTTAAATACATTGCGTATCTGATCCGGGAACAAAGCAACAGCAACACTGCCCGAATTCAGCAGCAATAGCTTTCCACCACCGGCAACAAAAGCTTTAACCTGGTTCAGCTCATTTTCAGAAGTATGCGGCGAATCCAGATTTGCCAGGATTAAAACATCAGTCTGCTCTTTTAAAGCCCCAGCTACAGTTGCCATTTTTTTATAGCCGATACCCAGATCGGCTGCAACGGAAGCCACCTGACCAGAACCGTCGACCAACACTATGTTTTTTCCTTTCAGGGCAGCTGTTCCCAGCCATTCCCTTTCAGAAAGCAATAGTTCATAATCATTTTCAGAGATCAACTTTCCCCGCTGTACCAGTTTCAGTACCAGCCTGCCCGCTACCCTTGAAACTGGTAAGGTGGCCGGAATATTGATTTCAGGCTCAATAAATTTGCGCCCGTAATAGGCTACCGGAGCTATTTTTTCTTTACCAGAAACGATCGTTTCACCATTTGTACCCCGTACGGACCACATCAATTCTGTTTCAGCCAGGTCAGTACCCTGTTCACTGTCATTTACTACATAAACTCTTACCGGCAATCTGGTCCCCGCGTAAAAATGTCTTCCCCACAATTCGGCAGATACCAAAACCGGTTGAAGTGCTTTTTTCATAGCATAATAACCTGGGTGCGGCACAATCTTATCCACCTGGTAAATGTTTTTGAACCAGGTTAATGCTGCAAAATGTAAAATACCGGCTGCTTTTTCATTTGTTCTCCGCACAGCTTCAGCAGATTCTTTGGTAATAAAGGTCTGCGCCTTCAGGAAGTACGCTGGGTTAGCATATTCGTATGCATAATTACCTGCCAGACTTGCCGGATTTTGGTGAACATAAGTATAAAACCGTGTTGGATGGCCCGTTTCACTGGCATAACCGGTCGAAAACTCCTGACTGATCAGTGGTCTGCCCTGATTTTTAAAATTCCGTTGCCATTCTCCGTTAAATTCATTGAAAATTGATCCATGATACCAGTTGATATACCAATGATGATCGTCTATATCTCCGTCATCAATCTTATCAAAAAACGACTTACCGAATTTCTTTTCATTTCTGGTATAATTAGAATCAAAACAAACTGGCCTCGTCGGATCTATCTGGCGCATGCGTTTTACCACATCCGAAATAATACCCATTTTTAGTTTGGCCTGTTCAACATCGGGATCGTTGTCATAAAACTTCATTTCGTTGTTCACCGTCCAGAACAACAGCGATGGATGGTTTCTGTATTTTTTCAGCAGGTCATAAAATTCATTCTTCCACAATTCTATCAGCTTCGGATCAGGCATGCTGCTTTTGATCATCAGCCATGGCCAGCCACCTTCGTAGCTTACTCCAACCCCATTTTTATCTGAAGAAGACAGCCACAATTCATTATAAGGCGCAGTATGTGTCCGGGTGATGGCAATATTTCCATCATGCATCAACTTATTGAACTGATTGGCCAGGGCGGTATCATTTGGTGCCAGCGACATAGGCGTGTGGTTACCACCTCTTAACCAATACTGCTTTCCGTTTAGGTAAAAGAAATCGCCTTTTGCTTCAAATGTACGGAAACCGGATTGAATGGTATGGCGGTCGGCCTCCTTACCCACTGTATTTACAGTAAAATTGAAATCATATAAATTTGGTGTAGCGGGTGTCCACAATAAGGGCTTTAAATCTGCTACGCTGTAAATAAAGGTTTTCTCTTCGCCAGCATTCAGGTCCAGTTCTTTCAGATCGGCTGATTCATATAACTTTTTTTTATTTTTATCTTCAGTTATTGCCGTACCGATATCAAATTTTTGGGGCTGGGTACTGTTGTTCTTAACCGTTACTTCAAAATCTGCTCCCGTAAGTTTAGGCTTGATAAATACATCTGTAATTCTTAACGGATCGGTAATTACCAGCGCCACAGGTTGCCAGATTCCGGCGGGATCATCATTGTAAAAACCATGAGCCAGATCTTTTAACATTTTATTGGTTACCGGCACTGTAACCGCAACATCGGTTACCTTATCTGCATCCTTAATGTCTTTTACATAATCTCTTGAAACCTTAACCACAAGCAGGTTTTTTCCTGGCTTAAGCCATGGGGTCGCATTTACTTTAAATTCTCCAAACATACCTATGTGTGGATTCGAAGCTCTTTTCCCGTTTATAAATACTTCCCCGATTTTTGATACCGCATCAAAAGTTAGTTCCAAATATTTTCCACTGATATTTTCTGGTAATTCGATCCATTGTCTGTAATAGCCTATATCTGTTTTCTTATAATCAAAAGTGTAGCCTTCACAGCGCTCGATCTCTTTTTGGTAGTAATTATCAGAAACGCCTTTACTGGCCGTATTGTATTTTTCACCATGCAACCACTCCCGGTTCGGGTTCCAGAACTGAGGTACCACCATCACATGCCAGTCCTTGTCTGAAGTTCCGGGTTGTATGGCCTGGGCTGTATTTGGACTTTCGTAACCCGGACTAAAAAGCCATGTGCCATCCAGCGATATTTTTGTCCTGGCAGCGGCAATTCTTTTAACCTGAACTGGTTTATAAGCAGCTCTCTCCTTTATCCTTTTCTGCGCTTTATCTGCTGATTTTACCATATATTCTTTAACCGGATCAGCACTAAATTCATTTGCTTTCAGCGATTTAATGACCAGGTCATCAAATTCAGTTTCTATCCAGCTCCCACCTAATGTAACTCTCCCTTTAGGTGAAAATACTGTATATGGGTCCTTCACATCAATCCAGGGAAGCGCTGAATTATTTAAAAAAACCTTGATGCGGTTTCCTGCAACCTGCACCTTAATATCATACCATTCACCCGGCACCAATGGAAAATCCAGGTGTCTTAAAGCCAGGTGATCATCCGTACCCATATACCCTAGTCTGGCAAGATACAAGTCATTTTGAATGCCACCTCTTAAGCCAAGAATATACCTGTCATTTCTGCTGGAAGCCCTGAATCCTGACCATATTTGTACTTCCTTTTCTTTTGCAGGTGTACGGGCTTTAAAGCTAAACTCATAATTTTCCATACCGGCATCACCATATGAGGCATATGCATTTTTACTTTTCAGAACGCCCTGTTCTATTTTAACCATTCCACGTCCGGTAACCACCTGTTTGTGGCCGGGCTTATCAAAGTGTTCTGTCACACCGGCTTTAACCTGAGCAAACAGATTTACACCCGAAAGCAAAAACATAAAAGGAATTGCCAGGTATCTTTTTTTCATCATCATTTGTATAGTTTTATTTGTTATAAATTGAAAAAACAGCCTTTTTGGGCTGTTATGACATTATTTACACCTTCAATCCTGATCAGGTTGCATCAGTGTTTTACTTTATAGAATTTATAGCTAAAAAGGAAAATCACCAGGTAACAGATAATCGGTGCGTAATATGCATTGGCAATTCCGACGCGATCTGCAAGCGCCCCCATGATAAATGGGAAAAATGCTCCGCCAACCACACCCATGGATAAGAATGAAGCCGCCTGTTGGGTACGTGCGCCCAGATTTTTTAAACCCAAACTAAATATGGTTGGAAACATAATACTGAAAAAGAAATTGATCATCAGCAAAGCGATAAAAGACAGCCAACCCTGTCCTTGTGCAACTATGATACACATGATGATATTTCCGATTGCAAATATTGCCAATAGCTTGTTTGGCGCAATTATCCGCATCAAAAAAGTACCTATAAAACGGCCAGCAAGCATCATCCCCATAAATACCACCATAAAATGGCCGGCTTTTTCATCACTAAAACCCATTTTTTCATGTCCATAATTGATAAAAAAAGCCCATGTTCCGGCTTGAGCAGCAACGTTAAAAAACTGGGCGGCAACTGCCCAGACGAAATGTCTATGATCAAACAATTTTTTATCTGGGGCCACATCGATATTTACCGCATTCGCATCTGCTGCTGAAACCACATGCGGATCTGTTGTAGGTGGAACTTTTACAAACGAAAAAGACACGGCAACCAGCAAAATTACCAGGCCAATTACAGCGTAAAGCACCTTAACAGACGTGAGGTCTGTACTGCCCTCTACATGTTTACCAAATAAAAAGTAACTACCAATTGCAGGGCCCAGCATGGCACCAACCGCGTTAAAGGACTGTGCAAAGTTAATGCGCTGATCGCTGGTACGCTGGTCACCCAGCGAAGCCACAAAAGGATGTGCAACCGTCTCGAGAGTTGACAATCCGCAGCCCACAATAAATAAAGCAACTCCAAAAAAAGCAAATGAAGAAACATTTGCTGCCGGAATAAATAAAAAGGCCCCAACGGCAAAAAGTGACAGGCCTAAAAGCACACCTCTCTTGTAGCCAAAACGCTTCATAAACAAGCCTGCGGGGATACCCATCACGGCATAAGCACCAAAAACAGCAAACTGTACAAAGGCCGATTGTGATTTAGAAAGGCTCATGGTTTGCTGAAAGTGCTTGTTCAATACATCAGCCATGGTAATGGCTATGCCCCAAAACATGAAAAGAGAGGTGACAAACACCAGGGTAATCAGGAATCTTTTGTCGGTAAAAGGAACCTTAGGAGTTAAGTTGTTCATATGATTTTTGATTTTATTTATTTCTCCCCTATCGTGCCACCAGCGTATACAACCGCCCGGCTTTCGTATCAAAATCATAAAGCAGGGTATGATTCAGGTTTAAGGTATTCAACTTTGCTTTAGCTGAAATAATGGGCACTGCAGTTTCATCAACCTGGTAAAACCGGTTTGGATTTACACCTTTAGCGATTTTAAGAGGTATATTGGTCACTGCCTTTAACGGATTAGATACGCGTAAACGGCAATTGCCACCTAATAAAGATCTGATGACCACCTGTTGCAGTTTTCCGTTATTCCATTGCAGTTTTACAATTTCAAAGCCTCCCCTTACCCTTAAGCCTTTAATGCTTCCATTTTTCCATACCCCTGGTAATGCAGGCAGCAGATGTATGAAGCCATCATAACTTTGAACCAGCATTTCTGCAATTCCGGAAGTACAGCCGAAGTTTCCGTCAATCTGAAATGGAGGATGGGCATCAAATAAGTTAGGATAGGTACCACCGCCTTCTGCACGTTCCCTTACCGGGGACAACTGATCACTAAGCAATTTGTAAGCATGGTTTCCATCCAGAAACCTCGCCCAAAGATTTATTTTCCAGCCCATAGACCAGCCTGTCGAAACATCGCCCCGATGCAGCAGGGATGTACGCGCCGCGTCAAACAATTCCGGTGTCCGGTATGGAGATATTTGTCCACCCGGATATACACCAAATAAGTGCGACACATGCCTGTGCCGGTCTGTCGGACTATCAAAATCCTGTAGCCATTCCTGTAGTTGTCCATATTGACCAATCTGCATAGGTGGCAGGCGTTTTCTTAAACCCTTCAATTTTTCGGCAAATTCCCGGTCTCTGGAAAGTAATTCTGAAGCCCGGATTACATTGGAAAAAAGCTCATGTACAATCTGGTTATCCATCGTTACACCTGCAGCTATTGATTTCCCTTTGGCAATTGCCGGTGCATTCTCCGGTGATATAGAAGGAGAAACCACCAGCCATTTATTCGCCGGTTCTTCCATCAGAAAATCTGCAAAAAACGCTGCTGATCCTTTCATCGCATGATAAACAGATTCCAGGTATTTTTTATCCCCGTTATATAAAAACCGGTCCCACAGGTGCCTGCTTAACCAGGCTCCGCCCATGGGCCACATGCCCGAGTAAACACCATCCACAGGGCCAGTAATCCGCCATATATCAGTATTGTGATGTGTTACCCAACCCCTGGCACCATACATCAGTCTTGCCGTTTCCCTGCCTGTAATTGAGAGTTCCTTTATCATCCGTATCAGCGGCTCATGCATTTCCTGCAGGTTTGTGACTTCTGCCGGCCAGTAATTCATTTCTGTATTGGTATTTATGGTATACTTGCTTCCCCAGGGTGGATTCATTTTATCGTTCCATATTCCCTGGAGGTTAGCGGGCTGCCCCCCGGGTTGTGAAGAAGAAATTAACAGGTACCGGCCAAACTGGAAATACAATGCAGCCAGTTGAGGATCGCTTACTTTCGAAAAATTAATTATTCTTTCATCAGTAGGTTTGTTCATCGCTGTTGTCTTTCCCAGGTCGAGCTGAACACGGCGAAACAGTTGCTGATAAGCAGCGAGATGATTTTTCAGCAAAACATCATCGCTCTTTTTTAATGCAGCAGCAAGAATATTTTCTGCCCGTTCCATTTCATTCCCGCTGATGTCTTTATAGCTGTTGAAGTTGGTACCTATGGAAAGATAAAGGGTAGCCGCATTTGCATTAACGACAGCAATGGCCGAATTTGTCGAAGAAACATTGCCGCCTTCTGTTTTTGCATGGAGCAATGCCCTAAACTTAACGGCGCCTTTCACCCCATCCTTGTCACCAGATATGCCCGACAAAAGCAATTCATGATTACCTTTTGTAGAAATCGTTGAGATTTGCGGACTGGAAAAGGATGCATTAAAAGTAATTCTTGACGGCTGATCGGCAGTAATTTTCAACACCATTACCTGATCTGGCAGGGAAGTAAATACTTCACGTGTAAAAGTGACACCATTAACCATATAACTCGTTTTTGCAACGGCTTTATCTATGTCCAGCTCCCGGTAATAATTGCTGTAATTTTCATGACCAGCAAAATCCAGGTGAAGATCGCCCACAGGTTGATACTTCATACCATTGATTTTTTCCGGTTTGATCTTTGCAGTTGCCAGGTCGCTGGCTTCCGCATATTTTCCTTCAAATATTAACTTTCTTACTTCCGGCAATGCCGATAAAGCATTTGGATTGTCATTGCGGTTTGGCCCACCAGACCATACGGTACATTCATTGAGCCGGATCAGTTCACTTGAGGCATTGCCATAAACCATACCGGCAATTTTCCCGTTACCAATCGGCAATGCTGCTTCCCAGATCTTATCGGCAGGTTTATCATACCATAACCTCATTTCCTGCTGCTGGGCATGTAATGAGCCGCTGATAAAAAAAGCAGCAAATAAAATTCTTTTCCTCATCTTTTTATTTCTTTGGAAGGGGAATGTTAACCTGGAAGGGAATTTCCTTTCGCAGCATTTTACCTGCATACCCGGTCAGGAAGAGGTAATAATCAGAAGGAATATCATCTTCAGGCTTCACAAATTCCGTACTGCCAACCGGTGGGTTTTTACTGATCTTAAAAATAGCAGTACCTTCATCAACCTCATCAAACATCGCTACATAAATCATCTCAGCCCCATTTTGTATGGCTCCTGATAATTGCTTCCAGAAAAATTGCCCGCCGTTTCTTGGAATCTGATCCAAAGGTGATTCCGGCCTCATATTATGCCAGCTAAAACCCGGATAAACAACAGGTACATAATCTATTTTATGCGCTTTACACCAGGCAATATCTGCCCTGATCCTATCCAACATTTTTGGAATTCTGGGCTCTGTAAACCGGCCCACAAACCAGGGATGTATGATATCTATTTTTTTTAAAGTTTCGAGTAGCTGCGGATCAGATTCCGTATCACCAGCAAGTTCACGCCACTGGGTAGGTACCCCCAGCAAGATGGAACACCCACCATACACCGGGTCATTCTGAAGAAAGTCAATGATGGCACGCACGTTTTTAAGATTGTATTTTCTATTGTCGTTAAAACCTACACCCCAAAGTGCTACAAGGGGTTTGTTGTTGTGGTATAAATAACTCTGGTCATTACCGCGGTTGGTTAGTTTTATGCTGTCTACCAGCTTTTTAAAATCACTGATCACCAACGCTTCATCCCCATCCCTCATCCCCGAAAAATCATACATCACAGCAATCGCTCTTTTGTACCTTTCTGCCGCATTAAGCGCTGCATAAAGTACCTTGTTGTTGTGATTAGTACCCGTTGCAGATTTCAGATTCGCCACAAAACGCTGTACAAATACACCATCTATTCCATACTGCTGCATCCAGTTAAAATGAAGGTTTACCGAAGATTCATCGTAAGAACTGAAGAGCAAGGCATTGTCTCCATTGGCCAGTTTAAAGGGTGTTTTGTAAGTCTTTTCATATTCGGATACCTCCGGCCAGATTTCAACACCTATCTTTTCTTTATCGACATTACCATAGTGGTTCCAGCCACGATTGGCACCATCCCCTTTGGCATTAAACCAACCCTGGTAGCCAGCCATAACCAATCCTTTGTAACCCGGAAAACGGGATAGCTTAGCGTGTCTGTTCTGGGCATACCCCATAAACGTGATACCGCAGCACATCAACAATACATATATTTTTCTTTTCATCACCTACTTCGACATTTTTAAATCCTGGCCTGTTCCCCATGTTTTATTAGGCAATGGTCCCATCTCCAGCTCCAACTTGCCACCAGCCGCCAATTGCTGATGGGTAAACCAGGGAGTATCTAACGATTTACCATCAAACTTCGCACTTTGAATGTATTTATTCTGCACTGAACTTTTGTTCGCGATCACCTGGAACATCTTACCGTTTGGCAAATCAATAGTAACCTTTTCAAATACCGGGCTTCCAATCGTGTACACAGGTACTCCGGGGGTTACAGGATAAAATCCCATTGCAGAGAAAACAACAAATGCCGTCATACCCCCACCATCTTCATCACCTGGGATACCAAATACATTATCTTTAAACCAGGTATCCAGCAGAAAGCGGATACGTTTTTGTGTTTTCCATGGAGATGAAGTATAGTTATAGAGGTAGGGAATATGGAAACTCGGCTCATTCCCCATAGAAAACTGCCCCACCAAACCGGTGGCATCCGGAAAAGTTCCCTGAAATTCATATTGACTCCTGCCCAGAGGTTCACGGAAAAGTTGATCAAGTCTGTTTTCAAAACCTTTTCCACCGCCCATGAGGCTCATTAATCCGGCTATATCATGCTGTACCTGCCACATGTAAGTCCAGCCATTATTTTCATCATAATAATCCCGGCCACCCATACCACCATCAAATTTCGGATCAATTTTAATCCAGTTGCCATCCTTGTCCTTAGGCATAAACAATTGAACTTCAGTGCTCCACAAATTTTTGTAGTTGTATCCTCTCTGATTGAATTTTTTATAGTCCTGGTCTTTACCAAGATCCCTGGCAAGCTGTCCCAATGCCCAATCATCATAACTGTGGCCCAAGGTTACGGCCACTGCCTGACGTTTTTCAAATTTATCTACCGTTGATACATATTCCTTTTCACCGATATGCAATGCAGGAAAAAAGCCCTTGCTGTGATAAATATCATCCAGTTCTGTTTTAGGTCCATTTCTCCAGGGGATCATGGTCGCTTCATTGGCATTCTTTGCCAATCCTTCATAGGCTTTTTCCAGGTCAAAGTTTTTCAGGCCTTTTCTGTATCCATCTAAAAAACTTACAGTAGAATGAAAACCGTTCATACAGGCATGGTCACCAAACAACACAGGGAAAGTTGGCATCCAGCCACTCTGCTGGTACATCTGCACATAAGATTGTAACATGTCCTCTTCCTGGGCCGGATTAAGGATTACCCTTAACGGATGCTGCGCCAGGTAGGTATCCCATGCCCAGTCGTCCACATAAAAAGGACGGTTGCTCTGGTGTATCTTATGGTCAAAGCCACTAAAATACCGGCCATCTTCGGTGATGTCTACCATACGTTCGTAGCAACGGTACAAAGCAGTATAAAATGAGCGTCGCTGCGCTTCCGTAGCTCCGGTAGTTTTAATCTGATTGATTACTTTTGCCCATGCTGCCTCCGCAAGAAGAACCTGCTGGTCAAAAGTCATTTTGCTCAATTCATTATTATAGTTCTTTTTAGCCTGTTCCGGGCTAATGTAAGATATGGCGTATTTAAATTCTATATTTCCCGTGGTATTCTCCGGAAAACGAACCCAGGCCCGGGCATCTTTACCGCTAACTTTAGTGCCTGGAGAAAATTTATTGCCATCCAAAGTTCCCACAACAGCAGCCTCACTAAAAACGCCATACAGGTAAACTTTAACGTTCTCATGGTAAACCTCCATACCCGTAATTTCGGTAGCAGAAATAAAGTTAAACTCATTTAAACCCTTGCTGTAATTTTCAAAGAGTAAGGCTTTTTCTCCTTTTGCAGGAAACTGAAACTGATAATACCCTGTTTTCTTTCCCGGTGTAAAAGCGACCTTCACTTCCTCATCAACCAGGTAGGTACTGTAATACCATGGACGCGTAACTTCCAGGTCATGGTCATAAGTCATCCTCTTTTTCCAACTTGCAGGCTCCAGCTTTTGGCTGGAAGGTTTTAGCGCAAACACCTCTCCTAAACGATGTGAAACTACATTTAACGGAAAACTCGAAATCTGATCATCCATATAATCTTTCCGCAGCGGAAACATTCTGATCATTTGATTAGGCAATTGCACTGTTGGCCGGGTTGGCTGCAACAGATGCCCCACGTTACCAATCTGTGGGTCAACATATTTTAAATTTCCAGCACCTGCATATGTTTTTTCCTGGGCAACTGCAAATCCACTGGCAACAATCAGCAGCATTGGAATTAAAGAATTTCTGATATTAAATTTAAAAAGACTCTTTAGCATTATAACGACTTAATATGAATACAATTGATTGATTTTATTTTACTTTGCAGCGGTGCTTTTCAGTTCGTCAATGGTCCAGTTCTTATCTCTTCCCTTGTGCTGGTCTCTAACCTTTTTCACATCGGCAGGTTTTATTACAGGAGCTTTGTTGCCCAAATCATTTCTGATATAACTCAGTACAGCAGCAATGTACTCGTCATCGTTGCTGCCCAGTGCAGGCATTGCGTCAGGATAAGTTTTACCATCAACAGGACCGGTTAAACCATGGAGCAGAATTTTTATTAGTTTTACAGGATCTCCGTTCACATCTTTTACCCCGGAAAGCGGAGGCGCCGGCATATCTTTACCACCAATAGTTACCCCTTTGCCATCGGCGCCATGGCAAATTGCGCAAAGCTGTTTAAAGATGGTTGCCCCCTTCAGAACCAGTTTCTTATCTTCATCAGCAAGCGTAGCAGCATTCTTTGCGGCCAAAGTACGTTTGTCGTTATTGCTCTGAAAACTTTTTTGTGATTCAGCCAATAACTGATTGTCAGGATACTTCAGCAACATGTATTTGATGATCCCCTGTGCTTTTTCCGACTTGCTAAATCTTAGTGTCAGTGCCAGCTGAAAACGAACATCTGCACTCCTGTCGTCTTTAAGAAAATCCAAAGTATTAACTAAGTGTTCATCCCCTCTTTTAATCAGGTCATCACTGATCCAGACTGCTGTTTTGCGAACTTCTGCATCCTTATCATTCAACGCTGCCTTAAGCGTTTCCTGATCCAACGCTTTAAGCCCGTTAAGGGTCCACAAAGCGTGAATACGCCCCAGCTGTCCTTCAGTCTTATTCAAGGCCATAGCCTTTAACGCCGGCACAACAGATTTATCACCCCGCAGCACAATTAATTTCTGTGCATTGTCTCTCCACCAGCCATTGGCATGTGCTAAATATGGCACTAGCTTACCACTGGTCAGATCTAACAGCTTTGGTGCATTTTTATCAGGCTTTATGCCATCGTATACCACACGATAAATCCGCCCACGCCCAATATTTTTATCAAACTTCTTCTCATCAATCTGTTTGCGCAGATAACTTCCTTTTTTTGTCCAGTTTCCTTCCTGAATAATTCCACGGTACATATCTACGATGTATAAACATCCATCAGGACCAGTAACACTATTTACCGGTCTGAAATTCATATCAGTAGATGCAATGAATTCTTCTTTGTCATAAGCGTTCTTTAAAGTTATTTTTCCGTCGGTATTGGTCACTTTGGCGCGTCTGATCAATCGGCCTACAGGTTCACATATAAAAAGATCACCTTGTGCATCTGCAGGTAATGCAGTACCCCTAAATATCGATTGGCCTGTACATGCAGTGAAATGATTCAGTGTGCTGTCTGGTCGTAATCTATTTAAACCACCCTGAACATCCGGAGTAGAAATGATTGGCCATACAGCTTGAAAGTCTTTATCGTACTGATCTTTAAAATCAAACCGACCATACGAGGGATTTTGCTGAAAGTTAAGGGCAGGGGTTTCCGATCCTGCAGCAGAAAAATACAATCTTCCATAGTTATCGCTGGTTAAGCCCCATTGTCCACCCGGTCCTTCATGTAGATATTCGGCCTTAAGCATTCCATCTTCATATATATACCGTTTATTTTCAACAGTTACATAAATTTTATTATCCAGGTTCCAGATTAAACCACTTTTCTGATGTTCCAGATTACTGGTACTGACCTCATCATTTTTAAAAACCAGTTTCTTCTCATCAGCTTTGCCATCACCATTCGTATCGCGGTAACTGTAAATATTGTTAGAATTGGTTTCATTTACTAAAATCCTGTCATCGAGGGCAAGGACCATTCGGGGTAAAAGTAAATTATCTATAAAAATTACAGATTTATCCATTTTCCCATCAGCATTGGTATCTTCCAGTCGTTTAACGGTACATACAGGCTTCATTTCACCTGCTCCTTCTGCGTCCTGCATATAGGTGTTCATCTCGGCTACATACATCCTGCCATTTCCGTCCCAGGTAATGGCCACGGGCTCATGGATCATGGGTTCACTCGCCACCAATTCCAAATGGTATCCTTTTGGCAGAAATATCGTTTTCAGGCTTTCCTGTGGAGATAAGTATACAGGAGAAGGATTGGTGTTCACTACAATATTTCCATTGGCATCGCGCTTTACCATGCGCTGAGATACTTTACAGGTATAAATAAGCAGCGACAAACTCAGGATACCTAATACAATTTTTTTATTTCGTCTCATTTTTATTAATCGTTTTACGCAGTTAAAAAATCTGCTGGTTCAGAAAGATATGGCTGGATTATTCATACCCGATTGTTCAATTTGGTTAGTGTTAAATTATCACCAAGATTACAGGCCTGCGATTAATTAATACATAATAAATCATTAATAAAAGGCCTTTTTTGACCATTATCAGGAATTATTCATTTTTTTATATAAGAAAATGGGAACTGGGGCTCAGTTTATTATCAGCAGGAAAATCTATGCTGACAAGATATCATTAAAACTTTTTTCGAAATCATCACCGTACAAAAGCTTGTACTCTTTACAGAAGTTTTCGTAAGTATTTTTAGATTGAGAATGTTTACCCAGATGTGCCAGCGCTTTACACTTGATCACCATCGCCTCTTCATTTATGGAATCAAAATAAAAGATATAATTCGCCAGTTCGATCAGTAGTTCCGGGTCATCTGCAATGGAAATTGAATGTGCAAAATGAAGGTAGGTATCAATAATTTCATTAGAAATCTCCGCTTTAAACTGGTCCATCCATTCATAGCTGGTGTTTGGCAGAAAAGACCCGCGTTTAATTATTTTTGCTAATTCTGAGATCTTATCTTTATTCAGCTTTTTCTTATCTTTTATAATCGCATAATATTGCTGATAGTCAATAAAAACAGCATCAAAATCACAATTGATCTTCCAGTACCCTGTTTCTTTTGAAACCATACAATGGTCTAATCTTTCCAGTATACTTTTTAGTTTAGCGATGTTAACAGACCTGTTGTTTCGCGCACTTTCTTCTGACTTATCAAACCAAAGCAGTTCTTTTAATTTTTCAGAACTAATCCCGCGTTCCCACCTTACGGTATACAATAGGATAACCAAAAAAAGTTCTTTGATCAGCGGCGTAAACTGCCTGGTGATCTCCTGTCCCTCTTTATCAAATACCTGCATATCGCCAAACAGAAAAATACTGGACTTAGCACCTTCTGTCATTGCTTTCACCGGCGCAACACCTTGCACCACATTTTTATTATGCCCAGCACTGATGTCAACAGGAACAGTTGCTAATGAGACATTAGCAACAGCCACCGCTTCAGCACCTCTTGTCACTTCGCGACGTCTCCTTTTCCAGACATAAATTAAAATTCCTCCAACTAATGCAAAGAGCAGGATCGAAACAAGAACATACCCATTTTTTTTCGCCGCGGTCGCCAGCCTTGGATCAGCATCAATCGGCGGGCTGTACAGCGAATAAATTTGGATATTTGTATGATCACTTTCATCTCTGAACAAAGTAACAGCAATAAATCTTTTGCTTTCTTCGCAATAAAAAAGATCGGCAAAAGAATTGATATCATGAAAAAGATAAGGTATTGGGCTGCCACTAAGCTTATATTCCGGATTACGTAATGATCCTTGTATCAACTGCAGTTGTGACTTATACTTATGTTTAGCAAATGTTAAAGCATAATACGTATCAGATTTATCATTTATAATTAAAGAATTTGCAAATACAAAATGTTCACCGCTGATTTTTAGTTCATAGATCTTTTTTACAGACTGTTTTTTGACATCAAAATAGAGCAAATCATATAAATTTCTTGGATTTAACATTTGCTGTCCTGTAGAACTGCCATAGCCCCCGAAAATATATGCACCTCCTTGTGTATGCCCAAGCGCAGCCAGATACCTGGGGGTAAACCGATCTCCTGATACCGGAACTGTCTGCCAGGTTTCAGATGGAAAATGATACCGCTGAATTTGATTCTTATAAAAAAAATGGCCATAACCACCAACAAAGTATAAGGACGAATCTGTCGCCGAATAAAATTTGTTGTATTGCCAAAAATCAGTAATTGGCGTGTTAAGGCTAAAATTACGGTTCCATTTTTTATTTACCGTATCAAATATACTCACCGCTTTCTGGTCAATGTAAAAGTTTAGTAAACGCCCGTTCTTATCGTCAAATAAAGACTGATTACCACGTAACAGATTTTGATTTCCTGATAAATAGCCAACAGCAGTTAAGGTTCCGGATTTAATGTCATACCTGAATAAGGAATCTATTCCTACAATATTCAAGACTTCTTTTTTTGCATCAAAAGCGATACTCGCTGCTCCCTTTAAAGATACCTTTTGAAGCAACTGCCATTCGTGGTGCAGTTTTTTTATCCATAAAGGATTAACTACAGCCGCATCCTTATGGTCAATCTGTTCAGTGGCAAGAGCCCCATCGTACTCATCCAATGGCCACACATGTTTGATCTCCCCGCCTTCAGCAACATTTACCGCTCTGATTTTCATTGGCGGTACATCCGTGGTTTTAAACCCCAGATATTCATTTGCCCCGAAAAGAATTTTAAAACAATCTCCTTTCTTAAGTTTCAGGCTGGTTTTAGAAGAAAAATTCGCATAAGATAAATGCAATATTTGCTGCTTATAATCAAACTTAAACTTAATGGCATTCCAGGAGCTAAATAAAACATTTGCCGGAATGTTAAAAGCAATCTTAGAGAATTTATCCCCGATAATTAATTTAAAATGATTTTTTTCTTTCGGGTCCTTGTCGTAGATCAGATCAATATTTTCATTATTGTTATCTACAAACCGGACAATATAACCAAAGTAATCAGCCCTGGCAGGCATAAAACTCAAATCAAAACTGACTTCAAAACTTGAGTTAAAGCAAAATGTTTTTCCGGGACTTAAATCTAAGCCTGTACGCTGGTCCTGAACAACTTCATGGCTATAAAACCCCAGGCCGTATGACTGCGCGAGGCTTTTATTACAGCAAAAAATCAAAAAAAAGGAGAGAACAGCTAGCAGATTGGTTTTCATAATCAGGATTACGAATATAATACATATATGCTTAGATTAACATATTTATGTAAAATTAACATCCCGAGCCGGCACCTAATAAAGCAGCTTTTTCGCCAAGAATAGATTTTTTAACAGGAAAACTATAGCCCATAATCAATGCCAGGTGTCTTCTCGTATCTTCAATAAAATAAGCTTCAGCATTGGTTATATTACCCCCCAACACCACTGCCAGTGGCATTTTTTTACGAATGAATTTATGAATAAAACTGGCAAGATTTAAACTGAACTCTGAAAATACCTCTTTAAAATAAGGAGATTGCCTATGGTTGTCTACCAGATCCTTTACATCTTTTATGGCTATTCCACTCAATTCGAAAAACCTGGCAACAAACCACCTTGTAGAGATGTAATCTTCTGCAATCCCTTTTAAGAATGGCATACACCATAAACCGGAATCTACAGCCTTACCATTTACCAGATAGGAGGTTCCCAATCCGGTACCTAATGTTAAACCAATAGCGTGGTCATATCCAGTCAAACTGCCACTAAAAACTTCTCCTTTTAAAAAACATGCCGCATCATTTATAAAATGTATTGCAGAGGGTTGGACACCTAAACGACGGGCCAGCATTTCCTTAATATTCAAACCATAAAGGAGTTCGTATTTCCCCTGCCCCTTTATTTTGCTGATTCCCTTTTTATAGTTCATCGGCCCAGGCATCGCAATGTTGATTTTTAATGATGTGATATCATAACCTCTGCAGGAGTTTTCCAGCGTTTCAGCCCATGCTTTTATAATATCAATTGCCGCACCTGCCGAATTGAGTTTTGTTCTTGACCAGGTATCCTTTAATTCTTCCTTTTTGTTCAGATCGATAAGCGCTGCAGTAATGTGAGAGCCACCGATATCAGCACTTAGGACAAGTTGTTCCATTTTTGTTTTCTATTTGGTTATTTGAAGTCCAAACTTACTCCACAGGATTAATAAATGTTTAAAAAAACATTAACAGCTAGTTTAGCTGAAGATGAAGTAGAAATATTCAGTACTTTCTAAATAAAATATAACAGGCCATGAATGTGAGTCCTGAGATAACGAAAATCCAAAACACCAGGGGGTTACTTTGTTTAGTTGTGATATTGGTTTTCTCCTGTACTTTTTCAGCTGTTTTTACTTTATTGGTCTTCGTCATGGCTATCTGTTCTTTACACCTCCTTTCCTTGTCCAGTCCGCATAACAGCGAATGGTTCTAAAATGTCTGGTCCTTGTATAAACACCATCTCCTTCCCTGTTTCCGGGCAAACTGGTATTTGCTTCGATCGTGCCTATCCAATCGCCTTTTACCTGCGAAACGAAACCACAATGCGCTATTCTTTTTAAGGCTGGAAAATAGATGCCAAACACTAAACCTTGCCCGTCATGCCGAGCGAAGCGAAGCGACGAGGGATCTCCTGAACTATATCCAACCACTCTTTCATTCGGAAATAATACCGGAGACCAGGCCGTTCTGGGTTGATCGTATCCGGCCTTTTTGAAAGCCCAGGAAACAAAAGCTGCGCAATACGGATGGCCTTTGGGTAAGCCAACAGCCGCCAGATATTCTTCAACACGCTTACCATCGTTAAGCCCGGTAGCTTCGCGTACACCTACCTCTGCGCGTGCTATATTAAGCGCTAACAAATCGCGCTCAGGCATCCGACTGCTGCCCATAGCAACAAACCAAATGATGCAAAATAAAATCCTAACTGCTGCCATAACTGAAGCGAATTAAACTGTAAAACCATCATGCCCAAACCAGGCAAACCAATAACTGTCCAAAAGCGCTGCAGCAACCACCAGCACAAACCGGTAACGATCAGAAAGCTAATTAATGCCAGCAATACCAGTAGCCAAATGCTCTGGTCAATCTGCCCCATTGTACCGTCACCTAACATCATTAATTTCGGCGCCGTAAACCACAACAGCAGCATGATCAATGCAACCAGGTAAGGCTCCGTATTTTTCACAACCGGCATCCAGGCCGGTATTCTTAAACTTAAATTTTTCATAATTTCCTATTTTATTATTAACTGAATCCGTCGTCATGTCCTCTCCCTGCGGTTCGAGGTGACGATATTTAAAAAGGGGCTGCTGTAAAACAGCCCCATAAGCTTAAACGACAATATGATCGCCAACAAAGTAACTGTCACTAACCAGTTTGCCATCGGCAGATACAAAACTGATGTAGCACTGTACATGGTCGCCCGAAAAGTTGGCAGGCAGCTGCAGGCTGTAAGCCAAAGCAGACCTGACCGCCCCAGCACGCAAAATCACGAATTTGTCTTTCACTTTGTTGTACACCACAAAGTTTACTTTATCCGTTCCTTTGGCATTGGTTGCTCCGGTATTCATTAGCCATGAATAATCAAGTTTGGCCGCAGTAACCGTATCAATTGCCGGGTCCTGTGGGGGCGTATCCAGTTTACCTTTACTTAATGCTACCTTTGGGTAATCGATGTCGAAAGGTGCAACAGCGGTTACCGCCTCTTTAAGGTTTAGTGATACTGCTGCGTTCATCTGAGACATGGCTGCATCATAATCCTTAAAACCTTCATTGATTACACCATTAAGGCGCCTAAGCCATTGCACTACTACTCGCATCTTGTCGCGTTGGTCCAGTTGCAGCTGCGTTGGTGGTTTGTTTGATTTGGATGGCCGCATAGACAGCACATTTCTTCCTTTTACTTTGCGGCCTACGTGATTGCCTACTCTGCCAATCATATCATAGTCGATACCGCATGTTAAAAATCCCATTTTCTTAAATTTTATGGTTCATAAAAAGCATCCCTAAAAGCTGCATGATCTCCCGGCCGGCAAGACATTTAGCCCGATGCTCAGAACAAACATAAAGAGCCTTTAATCGTCATCCTAGCCATCAAATCATTATGGAACGGATTGAGACTGTTCCATTAAATTTTGGAACGGATAGAGACCATTCAAAAAATAATTCCTGATATTTTGTGGTCTTTTATATCAGACTTGTCTAAGTTCACAATAGATGTCACTCAACGGATCAGGAACAACATATCAAATTTAATTTAGAATTTCTAAATTAATTTTAGAAATTATGTTTTTTGTTTTACCTTTATAAAAGAATAATTGTGGTAGTTATTAGTTATAGTTCTTTAAGAGCTTTTATTATTAAGCATGCGCAATCCAAAGATGCTTTAAACAATTGGTACAGATTAGCCTCACAGGCTGACTGGTCTAATTTCCATGAATTGAAAGATATGTT
This sequence comes from Pedobacter heparinus, assembly GCF_032678725.1. GTDB lineage: Bacteria > Bacteroidota > Bacteroidia > Sphingobacteriales > Sphingobacteriaceae > Pedobacter > Pedobacter heparinus_A. The sequence goes on along the minus strand of NZ_JAVTSC010000017.1, from coordinate 11,987 downwards.
TGGATCGGTTGATTCCATCGGAAACGACAGATATGTTTTTAATGTTAAAGGCAATTCATACAGGTTGATTTGTTTAATCTTTTTCGATGTGAGAACTGTTTATATAAGATTTGTGGGGTCACACGCTGAATATGATAAACTTAAGGATTGTTCAATGGCATAATCTTCTAGAATAATAAAAATTATGGATAAGATAAATAAGGACGCTGATTACAATAACGTGATGGCTAAAATAAATAGTCTGATGGCTAAAGGAAGCAAAAACGTAACTCCTAAAGAATTAGCAGAAATACGTGAACTTGCATTGGCAGCGCAGCAATATGAGCAAAATAAATATGTGATTGAAGCACCTACAACGCTAGCTGGTATGATTGAAATGAAAATGTATGAGCTTAAGCTGAAGCAAAAAGATCTGGCCGAAAAACTGCATATCAGCAATGCTAAACTTTCGCTGATATTAAACGGTAAGCAAAAACCTGATGTTGAATTTCTAAAGTCAGTGTATAATGAACTCCATGTCGATGCTGATTTCTTGCTTCAGCATGCTTAAATTCATTTAAAGTATTTGCCCCAGCCACTCAATCCTCATCAAAAACCGACGATTTCAGATAATACCAGCTCCGGCCAATCCGCTTCTTAATCCAATTACATTCCTGCCTTCTTCTAAAAAAAGTGCTCCTGGTAATGCACAACAGATCCATAACCGCAGCCTTGGTTAGCCATACCTCTTCCTGCGGCAGCGGATCAGGCAAGGCCAGCTTTGTATCTATTGCTTTCATTAAGGTTAACAATTCCTGTTGCTGCAACAGCAGCATTTGCATGCAAGAGCGCAATTCGTCGGCTATCATAATATAAGAGGTAACATTAAACAAAAAGTAGCCTCCCAAAAAAGGAAGGCTACCGATAAACCCCGCCAAAACTCGGGGCTTACCTAACATTCAGCTTACTGCTGGTAAATCACCTCTGGCGGCAAGCTCAGGTTGGTCGGTGTACCTACAGCACACTCGTTTACTGTGCCGCTGCAGCCATAGTAATTCTCGGCGTCAGTTTTACTGCCTACAAAAGGATTGGTTTCTTCTGGTGGGGCTTCACCACCAGTCCGGTGCCAGGTATATTCCTCATCATTGGCAGCTGGCATGTTTGCAATCGTTGTGGCAAAAGCGCCCAGGGTAGCTACTGTCAGCGCAGCCACCATCATACTTGTTTTGAAGTTTCTCTTCATGATTTTGTTTTTAAATGATTAATAAAATTTGTTGTTTATATATTCAGATCTGGAATATCACATTAAATAAAGCGCCCGTCATTGTTGTGCATGCCCCGCCCAATGTCATTGTGCATGCCCCGCCCCGTCATCTCGAGGCAAGCGCAGCGACGAGAGACCTCTTGAACTATGCATAACCAAGAGATCTCTCCTATCGTCGAGATGACGGGAAGGGGCATGCCCGGGCCCGCAACGGCCACTTATTACCCAACCCCCTCATCCCCAACCATGCCACTCCCATAAACCCAGCGTTAAAATACAGGTGCCCTTTCCAGGAAAGCAAACTCACCACACCCCCACAGGTACAACCCAGCTTCAAACCCGACAACATCATGCCCCCTATGTACACTTCAAACACACCCAGCAACACAAACGCCGCCTTAAACCCAATTTTATAACCCCCGGGCAACAACAAACAGCCCACAATCACAAATTCCACCAAGGGCACCAGCACCGCCAGCACCGGCGCCAAAGTCTGCATCAGCACCAGCGGCGAAAGCCGCATCTGGAAAATAAACTTTTCATATTCCAGTACTTTGCTTACTGCCGTATACATAAACAGCATCCCCAATAAAACCGTACAGGTTCCTATAATTATGGGCTTAAGTCTTTTCCTATTCATATTGATCATTCTTTATTTCCTGTAAAAATTTCTGCTTCCTTTAGCGATGGTAAAATTAGAGAGGATTCGCTGCACGGATGTACTCATCCTGAGTACAAAACCTAGAAATTTAACAGGCCTTGAGTTTTTAATTTCTCTCTAACCCTTCTCAACACGCCTACACTCACATTTAAAAAACAAGCAACGCATTTATCCTTTATCGGGCTTTTCCTGGGTGGCAGCAAACCGATGTACCGGTTATAAAAATGAAATACCCTTTCCTCTACCTCCATAGCCAGCAATTTTGCCCGCGCAGCCTCCTTTCCATCACTATATTTCAAAGCAGTAGATAAAGCCATCGTTTCCATACCTGGCATGTCCTCGTAAATCTCCTTCATCCTCGCATCGCTGATGCTCCAAACCAGCGTATCCTTACAAGCCACTATCGTAAAAACAGAAACCGTTTGTTTCATAAAGCAGTTCAATGCTACAATCGTGTTCTCGCGATAAATCCGCATCACATACCTGTCCAGCTTAATGTCAAAGCCGTACACCATTACAAAGCCTCTTACCACATAGTAAGCCTTTGCCGGTACGGCCCCTTCATTTTCCAGCACCCTGCTTTTGCTACAAAACGCTTCCACAATCATGTGCTGCCATAAATAATCTTCCAGTTCATCCGGCAAGGGCACCGCCGGGTCAATGCTGCACAGCAAGGCCATCAGCCTTGCAAAAGCGTTTTTGTTGTTTAACATACCTGATCACGTTAACGGTAAATATTTTCCATAAAAGGGCTTTTCCGTATAACTACGGCCTGCATCATTCCAGGCCAGCTCCATCAGATACGCCAGGATATTCCGGTAACCTTTATAGTGCTGCTCCAGGTTAATGTCTATACCTGCAACCGTACTTTTATTGTTGCGGGCATGCCATACCGGATAATAGCTGGCACCAACTATGGCGCAGGCCACAAACCTGAAATCTACAGGGCCATCTGCAAAATGCCGGTCGGTTAAAGCCAGCAAAGGCGCGCCGCCAGCTTCCCTTTCTTCCGATAACCTGCGCAGCAGCGGATTGTTCCCAACTCCGGTCTGGCTCCAGATGATGCTCTGCATTTCCCCGTCGGCAGCAAAAAAATCATAGCTGCTCAGCATCATTCCGGTAAACATTTCCAAAATCTCCTCATCCCTTGCACCCTCAGGCAGCATATATTGTTCAAAGCAAAACACCCAATAGTCTTTGGTTTTGATGTAAGCCTCTTTCAAGCCGTTTAAATTGCCAAAGCGCTTGTTTACCACACCCGGGTCCATGCCAATCATCCGGGCCACCTTAGTAGAAGTAATGGCTTCAAAGCCTTCTTCCCTTACAATTTTACCAGTAGCCTCCAGCAATTTTCTAATCGCCTCATCCGCATCTCTTTCTTTGTATTCCTTTCGTTTTGTCATATTCAAAATGTATACTTATTCAAAGTTTTTAATGTTCATTTTCACTTTAACCCATTCCCAGGCCTCCAGTATCCTGTCCATATGGTCTATGGTATGGGCAGCCGTAATGCTCATCCTGATCCGCGCACTTTTCAGGTTTACTGCCGGGTAGCCAATCTGGTTGGCATACACACCCGCTTCCAGCAGCAACTTGCATACCTCCGCATTTAAGCCCGGCCTGCCGATGATCACCGGCACTATCGCACTGGCGCTGTGCTCTGTATTCAGCCGCAAATCATGCAGTCCTTTTTTCAGGTAATTGATGTTTTCCCAGAGCTTAACCTTACGCCAGGGTTCCTCATCTATCAGGTCTATGCTTTTCAGCACACAGCGCGATGCCGGTGTGGGTGCAACAGAAAAGATATGCTGCGCAGCCTGGTACTTCAGGTATTCAATCAGCTCCGGATCGGCTACCACGTAGCCGCCCAGGTGCCCAAAAGTTTTGCTAAAGGTGCCGGTAATGATGTCTACATCCTGATAAGCATCATGCAGTTCGATCACGCCCCTGCCCGTCTCACCGATTACCCCAACCCCGTGCGCATCGTCCATAGCCAGAAAGGCACCGTACTTTTTGCACAAATACACAATGTCCGCAAGCGGGGCCAGATCCGCAGGCTGGCTGTACACCCCATCTATCACCACCACCATGCTCCGGTATTTGCCCTGGTTCCCTTTCAGTATCCTTTCCAGGTGTTCCATGTTGTTGTGCAAAAAGGTTTTCACATTAGTGGTGTATTTAACCCCTTCTATCATGCTGGCATGCACCCCTGCATCTGCAATGGCCAGGTCTTCTTTTTTAAACAAGGCCTGCATGGTGGCCGTATTGGCGGTATAACCGGTGGTAAACAGCATGGCCGCTTCACGCTTAAAAAATCCTGCAATCTTCTGTTCTATTTCCACATGAAAATCCATCTGCCCGCCAATGGCCGGGCTGGCCGTAACACCCACGCCGTATTTTTCTATGCCGGCAATGGCAGCCGCTTTTACGGCGGGGTGCTGGCTCAACCCCAGGTAGTCATTATATACCGTAGCCACGTATATCTTATCCGGTTCCCCTTCCAGTATTACCTCTGCGGTGCTGCCACTTAAACAAACCTGCCGGTAGTTCCAGTGTCCGCGGCTTTGCCAGTTGGCAATGTACTGCCCAAACAGTTCCGCCTTCTGGTAAATGTTTTTGTCCTTCGGGTTTTCGTAATCTTTAAAGCTTGCATTTTCGTGGTTCTGGTTTTCTTTCATAATTTCTCGTTGTTTTTGATGCAGCGAAATTAAACCGGATTTACACGTTCAGCTTTGCGTTAAGGGATTATATTTTTATTTATTTTGTTCATTATCAAATAGTTAATCCGAAATAAAAGGCACAGCAAAGCCTCCAATTTTAGTGCATTTCCCTTGCCGTTTTTCAGCAGTTACAGGGGCATAAAATTGCAGGCAGTTCAGAAAACAGGAGCTGATGTAGAATTATTTCATGGTGATGTTTTTATTAGTTTTTTATGATTATTAATGGTTAGTTCAGTTTTATAGTTTTTTGTACAGTAATTTTTTGCGAAACATGGAACAGGAGAAGAAAAATTCTTCCTGTTCCACCTAATCGCCAGAAAATGTTTAATGGATTTAGTACCGGTTTGCCGCCAGCAATGCTGGGGCATAAGAAACGGAAAAAGCCGCTTATCAGCGGCTCACAAATGGTATTCGATAATAAGTATTATAGCAGCCTGCTGTGTTTATTTCTTCATGCGCTCAGTACCAGGATCAAGTTATTTTTGTATTCTATAAAATCATTTATTACCGATTTGAAACCCCATATTTTTTTTACCAGAGTCAATTTTGCGATCTAGCTTGTCCGTTTTCTGCTGCAGTTCGTCGAGATACTGAAAAACAATCTCCATATTCTTACCCTGGTTGTTTAGCTTTTGTTTTATCTTCTCTATTTCTAACCTTAAATCCGTGTTATCAAAAAGCATCTGCCTTACTTTTGTAAAAATTCGCATTATGTGAATATTAACCTGAATAGCTTGCTTGCTATTCAAAACACTGGAAAGCATTAAAACCCCGTGTTCAGTAAAGGCAAAAGGCAACTTTCTAGTTCCTCCCCAACTTGAAGTCGCAAATTGCGACTTCAAGACCGACCACTCAGATTCGTTTAGCTGAAACATAAAATCATCCGGAAACCGATCAATGTTTCTATTGACCTGTTCATTCAAACGTTTTACTTCAACATCATAAAGTTCTGATAGATCTTTATCCAACATTACCTTTTGATCTCTGATCATATATATTTTACTCAAAACCACTTCGTCGGGAAGCCCAATTTGTTTTTCTGTCATAATAACTAAGTTAGTAGCCAAATATAAACAATTACGACTTAATTAAACCAATAATTAATTAAATATCTTTATAATCACAAAATACTGGCGTTTCTTCCAAAATATTGACACTGCAGGATGTGTATGCATAGGCGGAGATCCTGAGATGAACTCAGGATGACGGCGCGTGGGGCAAAGCCCTGTACTAAATCCATCTTTTCAAAGAACGCTTTACGCCGGGCCATCCCCGCATTTAATCTGTTATATCTTTATCTTACACCCTAAACAGTTTGTAACCGGCACTGCCAATCACCATCAGGGTAAACATCGTTTCTATACTGATTTCATCAAGGTCTTCCAACTGTTCCAGTTCCAGCGTATCGATAAACTGTGCTAAGCCAAACCTGGCTTTTAGCTGGTACCGTTCCGGATATTCTTCCTGGTTTCTTAGCGTAACAGATAAGCTGATGGTTTCATCATCAATCAGGTCCAGTTCAACGCCGGTAGGCGTAGCAATTTTATTGGAGTTAGCCCAGAAATGGGCCAGTAACAGGTTAGTAGAGATCATGTTAATTTAAATAAGGTTATTTTATCACATAATTTTATTGCATCGTCATCCTGAATTTATTTCAGGATCTCATTTTCCTTGCTCATTTATCAAAATATTGGTTCAATTGACATTAAAAAAAAGCGTATCAATACGCTCTGTTTTTACCAGCTCCAATAAATCCAGTAGTTCTGTTAAGCCCGCATCTATTTTTTTAATCCGTTGGCGTTGCTTCTTATTGGCATCAGCCAGTAATTCCAGTGTTCTTCCCTGCAGCTGCAGCAATTGCGTCTTATTATGGTAGTATTTAACCGTTGCCAGTCCCCTGTCTTCTTCCAGGCACAGCCTGTGCAGTTCGATGATCAGACTAAGCAGAAACTCATCGATATGATGGTGTGCAGGAACTGGGAACAGTTCTTCAAAGTGTACCACATCCCAAAGCCTTCGGTATAGCAAGGTCATATCTTCCGGATTGTCTGCTTTCATTAATCTCTGGGCTTCAACAGGTTTAGCTTTTCTTCATCCAGCACGGGAATTAAATCAATGTATTCCTTTTCGAATAAGTCCCAGAGGATGGTATTGGCTTCTTTTCTACTAATGCCCAACGCGGCCATGAGGGTATTGGTATCCAATACTGGCTCCTCGTCATAGGGGATAAATTTTGTTTCTTTCATAGGTTTGTTTTTATATTTTTTGCTCGAAACGCTCCAATAATTTCCGCTGCAGCACCATAACTTTAGCAGTACACGCATTTAGTTTTTCCTTTAACACTTCATTCTCCTGATTTACTACCGCCTCCTCTTCATCCAGCAACCAGCTTGCCTTTACTTCAAATATTCCTGCCAGTAACTTTAACCTGCTTACCGATACCTCTGTAAATGCACATTCAATTTTACTGTATGCCGGTACAGAAATACCCAGCAGCTCTGCCATATGTTTCTGGCTCCAGTGCCGTTTTTTGCGCAGGGCTCTTATTTTTTGGCTGATAGTGATATCGTACATATTTTGAGTTGTTAATCCCTCATCCAATTCAGCCATTTCCATCTAGTCTTCACAATTTTTTTAACCACTGGTTTTTCACCATTATAATACTTGTCCATTGCTTCTGATTTTAAAACCCATTCCAGCAGCTCCAATTCCTTTTCCATAATCTCTTGCCTTAATCGTTGCTCTTTCTGTCCCAGTTCCGCAATCAACTTATCTTTCCACTCAATGTCTTTGAGATTTTGCTGATAAAGCCGCTCAAATTCTTCATCGGTTAGCATAAATTCATTTCTAATTTCTTTAATAAGGGAAGGAGTCTCCACAACCTTCCCCCATTTATTAACTAAACTTATTGATGAAACCAAGAGCCGCTAATATTTTTAAATTTTCAACCTTACTACCGTAAACGAATGCGGCGCCAGGTCAACCTTCAGTTCCTTTCCTTTAAGCGTTACCGCAGCCGTAACAGGTTTTACCAGCTCCGGCATCTCTATGCTGTTCACTTCATCAGGTTTACCTTTCAATACAGTAAGGCTCGCCTTACCACCCTTTAAGCCCGCTATACTTTTAACCTTTGCCGTGCCCGATGGGTTCACCAGCTTTACAATCAATTCCCTTTTTACCTTATCCACAACCGCACTGGCCCAAACACTATCTTGTCCGGCAATACTTTCCCCGTTCAAAGTCATCGGCACTACATCTGTTCCCTTATTCATAGCATACATTTGCTGCACATAATAACTTGGGGTAGCATATGATGATTTATTGTCAAACCAGATCAGGTTCGGTGTCCATTGCCAGTCCTTAACATGGGCAAACAGTGGCGCATAGGCCGCCATCGTTACGATATCAGCGTTCCGTTCCAAACCCGTCATCCAGGCGGCCTCTGCCAAAGCGCATAGCATCGTATTTTTATTGCCCGAATTTCCTATCCGGATGCTATGACAGGCATACTCTCCAATAAAGATCTTTGGCCCTTTCCGGTCGTAATTGTCATACTTACCCGCATTCATCAAAAACCAGTTCGGGGTTTGGTAGTAATGCTCATCAATAATGTCTACTTTCATTTTCCGCAATACCGAATCCATATACTTAAACTGTGGATTAGGCGTGTATCCAGTGCTGGTGATCAGTTGAATAGAAGGATAACGCGATTTAATCGCTTTAGTAAACAGTTCCAGCCGCTCCACATATTGCGGGCCCCAATTCTCGTTACCAATACCCAGTAATTTCATATTAAAAGGCTCAGGATGTCCAAGTTCCGCACGTTTCTTTCCCCAACCGGTAGCTGCAGGGCCGTTTGCAAACTCAATCAGGTCCAGTGCATCCTGCACATATTCATCCATCTGATCAGCAGCCACCACTTCACCGGCCCCAAACTGACAGCTCAACCCGCAGTTCAGAATCGGCATGGGCTCACACTTCATATCAGCACACAGCTGAAAGTATTCCATAAAACCCAGGCCATAGCTCTGATAATAATCCGGCATGGCCCTGCCCGATGCACCACCGTCTTTCCATTGGTTGGAAATCAGTTTCCGCTCTTCCAAAGGCCCGATGGTCTTTTTCCATTGATAACGGGTGGTCAGATCATCACCCTCTACAATACAACCTCCCGGAAAACGCATAAAGCCAGGCTTAATATCCGCCAGCTTCTGCACCAGATCTGCCCGCATATTTTTTGCGGCACCCTTCCAGGTATCCGTAGGCATCAGGCTGATCCGGTCGATATCCAGCTTGCCTGTACCCTCAAACCGCAGCACCAACTTGCCGTTAACGGTAGTATCAGATGGAGTAATCGTGCTTTCCAATATTTTCCACCCGTGTCTAGCCCCCTCGCTGCTAACGCGCCCGATACTAGTTCGCTCGCTAACGCGCCCGTCATCTCGAGCACCGTTTTTGTCATCCAGAGCACCGCGAAGGATCTCACTCCCCACAACACTACCCTTACTATTAACAATTTCAACCTTCACCTTCAAGCCCTCAACATGCAATCTAACCAACAAGCTAACCTTATACTCCAGCCCCTTCTTCACCGTTACCCCGCCAAATCCCTCATTCTGTAACAATACATTCTCCGGCCTTTCCGCCGTAACCTGCAGGTATTTCGGATTATTCGGGTTCACAGCAGCATTGTTAATGATCTGAAACACCTCATTCCGGCCATAACTTTGCCTGGAGGGCACCGTTTTCCAGCCCATAAATGCATCAGGAAAATCAAAGCTCCGGTTTTTCACCAGCTCGGCATACATACCACCATCGGCACCACGGTTAATGTCTTCAAAAAACAAACCCCACATGGTAGGTTGTATCTTGGCTTTAACCGTATTCAGGTCAACAATATAATTCTGAGCAGTAACAAATAAGGGAAGGGCTAATGATAAAATCAGCAATAGTCGTTTCATGTTTATAATAAGGTTAGTTTAATAAACGTTAATCATACGCTTAATTAAAAGAGCACCAATGATCAACAACACGAATTTCTGCAACCCAGGCAAATTCAAATAAACCAATATGGAATTAACATGATACAATCTTACCTAAACATCATTGATTGCATAGAAAATATATCATGAAAAACAGACAGGACATTATTTCCCATGTTAAACCAATGCGAGGCATAACAGTAATAACAGATCTAAAAACAAAAATCCCTGAATCAATGATCCAGGGATTTTATTACTATACAATAACACTATAATATATTATAATTAAAGTACACTAGTTTTAATATTTTTAATTAAGTCTTTAGCCCGTTTAATCTGTTCAGGGAAAAGAACCTGTCCCTTCAACCGATACGCTACTAATGACAGCAATGCTGATTCAGGGACCTTTACAAGATTATCTTTACTGCTTTTCTTGTTTTTCATATCACAAATTTAAAAATTATTTTTTAATAACCCATACAGAATCATACTGAACGTGAGGAGCATAATCGTCTATAGTTACTTCATCATTGACATCTCTTATGCTTCCAAAAAATTTATATGTCATACTAAGTTCGTTAAAATTTCTGTTCACATAATATCTATATACATTAATTCTTCTGTGTTGTTTTTTACATGTTGCTCTACATTTCTTTACACAAGAACCCCTACAGCTTTCAACAAACTCTGCCGAGCTATCACTGCCTTGCACCAATATAACTGCATCAGAAAATTTGTCAAAAAATTTAGGAATTGTGCTCAACACCGTATTAAACACAGCATATACATCCCCATTAACCGTATTAATGCTGTCATTAATTTTTCCACTGAAAATATCATAATCACCAAAACCCAGGTTATAAACTTTTCTTTCGCTAAAGTTCATAACATAATCAAATTGTACCGCTTTAACCACATCTCTTATACCTTTACTAACAAAAAGGTATTCAACTCCATCATCTGATAAATTTTCTTCCCTTATTAAATAATTAGGTGTCGCCATAGAATATAAATTACTTTTCAGTAAATTTAATCAACACACACGAATAAACGTAGATTTGCAATTAAAAAATAGACAAAATGAATATCCTCAACTGGTTTTTAATTGGAACCGAGCAAGAGTACAATCGTGCGATTGTACAATATGAAGAAATAAAGCGGGTATCCAAAGGGACACCTAAGCATAAGGAAAAACTTCTTTTGGCACATCTGATTTCTGAATATGAGCATAAGAAAAGTGAACTTCCTGAAGTTGGCCCGGTAGAAATGATCAAAATCCAAATGGAAGACTTTGGCTATAAATCAGCCGATTTGGCTGTAGCTTATGGTGATAAAGGGACTATAAGTAAGGTATTAAACTATAAGCAATCTCTTTCTTTGACAATGATCCGAAAATTTAGTAAACTATTGCATATCCCGGCAGAAGCCTTGGTTAAGGAATACGAACTGAAGACCAACATTTAATATCTGAGATACTATCTCCGTAACCTCTTCAGAATCATGCCGAAAACTCTTTATTCCAAGTGGGGTAATCAATCAGGTGAACCAGCTCATCAAGTACGATGCGTAAATCGTCTTTTATTTTTTCTATATCTGCTTTTTGTATAAAATAGCGTCTATTATGGGCACTCTGATCTCCCATTTTTTTAAGTGATGGAATTGCAGACCTTGCATTTCGTCCAATCGTCCAGGTGTCTTCTGAAAGCAATTTATCTATCAGATCACTTAAATAGAAGAAATTTCCTCTCCCATCTTTTATCTTCATCTCTATTTTATAACGTTCAAAGGTCTCGATGACCAGCACCTCCAGCAGTTTTCTAGTCATTACAGCACAAGCATCATATAAAGCATTATCATAGCATTTACAAGCCTGTGTGGCTATCTTAACCAGATGACCGCGTGTCTGGTCAAAAATGGCAAGCGGAAAATAATCATTTGTGGCAGGCGAAGAAGGAAGAATGCCTATCTGCTTTTCTAGTTCGTCTTGGTACTGGCGTTCTAAATGGTACTCAGACTTATTTAGTATAAATTTTCTTTTAACACCCTTTGATTTAATTGCATGTTTCTTCAGGTATGCAGGTATGTTCGAATAAGGATCGTATCTGAGTTGAGAAAAGCAATCTTTAATTGCTGCATTTGTGGTGCCAGACACGTCTTTAACAACTGTTAGATAATAAACAAAGAAATCCATTTTAACAGCCGAAGACAAACTGGCAAAGTTAGGAACCTTAGCAACAAAGATTTCGAGTGTTTCGCTATTCATTATTCCAAAACCTTAATTTATTTTTCCCATTTGTAGTTATCTTTATATTTTTAGAATCCGCTGTATCTATCCATTTTTTCATAAAAGCAGTATTTCGTGTTGCGTTTCCTACGTTAGC
>NZ_JAVTSC010000016.1:0-159020 GCF_032678725.1 Pedobacter heparinus | reverse complement strand
GGCCGCTTTCGGGAAACTGTAAAAATACTATCCATAAAAAAAAGAAAATAGGTAGTTGATGAATAAACAAAGGCCGACATCCAGCGGCCTTTGTTTATTTGATATGCTGCAGCAATGCCTGGTAATAATTTTCCATAGCCTTAGAATGATTGTTCAGGTAAAGATAAGGTTCAATAAGCTCCAGTTCCATCAATACCAGTTCTCCGTTAACAATGAGGCCGTCGACACGTGCGTAAAAGGTATCTTTAGCAAAGTGGTCTATGTAACTTTGCGCTGCTTTGATGTGTTCAGCAGGTGCTTCAGTTTCAAGTATGTTGCCGCCAAAAAATTGTTGTACCCGGAAATCGCCTGATTTTGGAACTTTAAGCAGGCTATGGCTGTACTTGCCGTTAAAAAATAAAAATGACCATTCTCCTTCACGAACCTCTTCCATGAACGGCTGAACCATATAGCTTTCCGCTTGCAGCAGCCGGTATACTTCTTCCTGTAAGGTGTTCAGGTTATCCCTGTCTATAATCAGTGTGTTTTTGGCACCCGCGCTGACACAAGGTTTAATAATCAGTTTTTGTGCCGCCAGGAAACCGAAGAAGTCGACTAAAAATGGCCTGGTGTTTTTTTCCAGGAAAAGAGACGGAATAATTTTAAACCCTGCATCCGAGATTTTTTTCAAATAATGCTTGTCACTGTTCCAGCGGATCAATTGGTAGCTGTTTAAAAGTTTTAATCCTTCTGCTTCCCTGTTGTTCAGCCAGTTGTTAAAATCCGTAAAATTTTCATGATAATCCCAGGGTGATTTGATCACTGCCATATCGAATTGCTGCCAATCCGCATCAGGTTCATTCCAAACCATGCGTTTACAATCCACACCTTTGTTCAATAAAAAATTAAGCAGCGCAGTATCTTCATCATATTCTGTTGCTGCACTGTATCTTTCCTGTATCTGGTAACTTATAAAAGCAATCTTCATCGGGTTAACGTTTTGGTAAAAGTAGCCATAATGTTTAAAAGCAGCTTTATTCGTACAGACATTTAAATATTAAAATGGAGGATAAATTTGGTAAATTATACCGAAAGGTATAATTTTGCCCTTGTCCAGAAGTACAACGTATGACCAAGGCAAACCGTACAAGGAATTTTATAATAGAGAAGACAGCTGCAATATTCAATACAAAAGGATATTCAGCTACATCTTTGTCTGATATGACTGCTGCTACGGGCTTAACAAAAGGTAGTATTTATGGAAATTTTGCCAACCGGGATGAGGTAGCAATTGCGGCATATGAATACAACAGCAAGGCACTGAGTGAGCAGATAGACCGTGCTTTGAATGCTAAAGAAACAGCGAAAGACAAACTGATGTCTTTTGTGGCACATTACCGTACAGCCTGGAAAGATGAATTTGACAGAGGTGGTTGCCCGATATTAAACGCCTCTGTAGAGGCTGATGACAATTTGCCTTTCTTAAAAGAGAAAGTGCAGCAAAGTATATCCAGCTGGGCCTTAAAACTCAGCCAGGTGATTGTAGAAGGGCAGGAGCATGGTGAATTTAAAAAGGAGGCCTCTGCGAGGGATTATGCTTATGTAATGATCACCCTGATTGAAGGGGGAATTATGCTGGGCAAGATCACGAATGATGAAAAGCACCTGTTTTTGGCGCTGGATAGGGTTGTTCAGCTAATTAATAATGAAATAATACGGTAAAATATTATTAAGAACCGTTTGGTGTAATTAACAAGTAAATATGAAAAGAGTAGTAGTAACGGGTTTAGGCGCTATAACCCCATTGGGGAATACAGTAAGCGAATTTTGGAAGAACATTGTTGCCGGAAAGAGCGGTACAGCAGCGATCACAAAATTTGATACTGCTAAATTCAAAACTAATTTTGCTGCGGAAGTAAAGGACTTCGATATTGAGGCTTATATTGATAAAAAAGAAGTTAAAAAGTATGACCTGTATACGCAATATGCGATAGCGGCCAGCGACCAGGCCATTCAGGACTCCGGCCTAAACTTTGAAACTATGCCGGAAACCGAACGTTATGAAGTTGGTGTGATCTGGGCATCTGGAAACGGAGGGATCAGTACATTTGAACAACAGCTGAAAGAGTACCACCTGGGGGATGGAACTCCGAGGTTTAGCCCGTATTTCATTCCAAAAATGATTGTAGATATTGCTGCAGGTGTAATCTCTATCCGCCATAAACTGCATGGTCCCAACTATGCTACCGTGTCTGCATGCGCCTCATCAAATACAGCAATTATCAGCGCTTTTGATACCATACGCTTGGGCAAAGCAAATGTCATGGTTGCAGGGGGATCGGAAGCTGCAATTACAGAATCCTCAGTAGGAGGATTTAATTCTGCACATGCCTTATCCAAAAGAAATGATAATCCGGCAGGTGCTTCCAGGCCTTTTGATAAAGACCGTGATGGCTTTGTTATCGGCGAAGGTGCGGGTGCATTGATTTTAGAAGAGCTGGAACATGCAAAGGCAAGAGGAGCGCATATTTATGCAGAAATTGTTGGTGGTGGTATGGCTGCTGATGCCTATCATTTAACAGGCACACCTCCAGATGGCCTGGGTGCATCGCTCGGTATTGCTAAAGCGCTGGCGGATGCTGGTATTGGCGCAGAAAAAATTGATTACATCAATGCACACGCTACTTCTACCGGATTGGGAGACATAGGCGAGCTGCATGGGATCAAAAAGATATTTAAAGAGCTTCCGGTGGCGATCAGCGCTACAAAGTCAATGACCGGCCATTTGCTTGGCGGTGCAGGTGCTATTGAAAGTGTCATCAGTATAATGGCTATAAAAGATGGCATTATTCCCGGAACCATCAATACAGAAAACATTGATCCTGAAATTCCGGCAGGCTTAAATCTGATCATCGGAAAGTCTGTTCATCAGCCGGTTAACTATGTGTTGAACAATACTTTTGGCTTTGGCGGACATACGGCAACTTCGATATTTAAGAAATATGAGGCTGATTAGGCTATAATTAAACGTATACCTGGATGGGTTCGGCCGTTTTTTGAATGACCGGACCCATTCTTATTTTTCGGGTAGTATACCAAAGCCCGAAACAGACTTTTGCTCTCCTAAAAATAAAAATTTAACTTGGCCTGATGAATATAGAATTCAACAAAAACGAGGATGTCAATAAGCAATCGGTTTACGAATTAAAAACCAGGCTTAAAAAGATATATAAAGGTGGGGGAGATAAAAATGCCGCCAAACAAAAAGAAAAAGGCAAGCTGCTGGCCAGAGAACGCATTGCCTATTTAACAGACAAGGAAACCGAGTTTTTAGAAATAGGCGCCTTTGCTGCAGAGGGGATGTATGCGGAACAGGGTGGTTGTCCTTCGGCGGGTGTAGTATGTGGTATTGGGTATGTTTCCGGCAGACAGTGTATGATCATTGCAAATGACGCAACGGTAAAAGCCGGTGCATGGTTTCCGATGACCGCTAAAAAGAATTTGCGCGCGCAGGAGATTGCCATGGAAAACCGCTTGCCTGTAATTTACCTGGTTGATAGTGCTGGTGTTTACCTACCTATGCAGGATGAAATATTTCCGGACAAGGAACATTTTGGAAGGATGTTCAGAAATAATGCCATCATGTCTTCAGCAGGCATTGTACAAATTGCAGCCATTATGGGTTCATGTGTTGCCGGCGGTGCTTACCTGCCGATCATGAGTGATGAGGCTATGATTGTTGATGGCACGGGTTCTGTATTCCTGGCCGGATCGTACCTGGTTAAATCGGCGATTGGTGAAGAGGTGGATAATGAAACACTGGGCGGCGCAACTACACACTGTGAAATATCCGGGGTTACCGATTACAAGCATCCAAACGACCAGGCCTGTTTAGATAGCATCAGGAACATCATGAGCAAACTGGGGGCGCCTGAAGTGGCCGGATTTGACCGGATTAAGCCTGTTCTGCCCAAAAAAGAGGAAGAAGAGCTTTATGGGATATTGCCTGAAAACAGGGAGAAACCCTATGAAATGCTGGACGTTATTGAGCGTTTAACCGATGCTTCTGAATTTGAAGAGTATAAAAAATTATACGGACAAAGTATCATCTGCGGTTTAGGACGTATTGATGGTTGGGCTGTGGGTATTGTCGCCAATCAGCGCAAGGTTGTTAAATCCAAAAAAGGAGAAATGCAGTTTGGGGGTGTGATCTATTCTGATAGTGCCGATAAGGCTGCAAGGTTTATCATGAACTGCAACCAGAAGAAGATCCCGCTGGTATTTCTTCAGGATGTTACCGGGTTTATGGTGGGGAGCAGATCGGAACAGGGTGGGATCATTAAAGATGGTGCAAAAATGGTGAATGCGGTTTCAAATTCAATAGTGCCGAAGTTTACAATTGTAATCGGAAATTCTTATGGTGCAGGTAATTATGCGATGTGTGGCAAAGCTTATGATCCCCGACTGATCTATGCCTGGCCAAGCGCAAAAATTGCAGTAATGGGCGGGGCACAGGCGGCAAAGGTATTGCTGCAAATTCAGGAGGCCTCATTAAAGGCCAAAGGAGAAACGATCAGCCCGGAAAAGGAAGCAGAACTGCTAAAGGAAATTACCGACAGGTATAACAGCCAGACCACTTCATATTATGCGGCTGCCAGACTATGGGTAGATGGCATTATAGATCCTAAAGAAACGAGAAAAGTGATTTCTATGGGGATTGAAGCAGCAAATCAATCACCTATAAAAAAGCAGTTTAATGTAGGTATCATCCAGACCTGAGCCCAATTATAATCTATATATCACAAAGTTGCATTTGTTGGTGCATTGGTATTTGTGTATAGACAGATAAAGCGTAATTTTGTATCACAATAGAAAAATATATGTTACAAGAACAAGAAATAGAACACGTTCCATGTTTAATTATAGGTTCAGGGCCTGCAGGTTACACGGCAGCAATTTATGCAGCCAGGGCAGATCTTAAACCGGTTATGTATACTGGTATGGAGCCTGGCGGGCAATTGACGCAAACCACTGATGTTGATAATTTTCCGGGATATCCAAACGGAATCATGGGGCCTGAGATGATGGAAGATTTTCGCAAACAGGCAGAACGTTTTGGTACTGATATCCGTTTTGGCTATGTAAGTGGTGTTGACTTTTCTTCTTTGCCGCATAAAGTAATCGTGGATGATATCAAAACGATTACTGCGGATACTGTGATCATTTCTACAGGGGCCACAGCAAAGTGGCTGGGGCTTCCTAGTGAACAAAAATATAATGGCTTTGGAGTTTCTGCCTGTGCGGTATGCGATGGTTTCTTTTTTAAAGGCCAGGATGTTGCGATTGTTGGTGCCGGTGATACGGCTGCTGAAGAGGCTACCTATCTTGCAAAGCTTTGCAATAAGGTATATATGCTGGTGCGCAGAGATGAATTCAGGGCCTCAAAAGCTATGGTACACAGGGTGTTGAATACTCCGAATATAGAAGTGATCTACCATACCGAGACAAAAGAGATCCTGGGTAACGGTAAAAATGTTACGGCAGTCAGGGTAGTGAATAACCAGACTGGTGCTGAAACTGATTTGCCGGTGGAAGGATTTTTTGTAGCTATAGGACATAAACCGAATACAGATATTTTTAAAGGATGGCTGGATATGGATGATACTGGTTATCTGAAAACAATACCCGGCTCTACCAAAACCAATGTTGAAGGTGTTTTTGCCAGTGGAGATGTGCAGGATAGTTATTATCGCCAGGCTGTAACTGCAGCTGGCTCAGGTTGTATGGCTGCGCTTGATGCGGAACGTTACTTAGCGGCTAAAGAACATGACTTGAAAGTGGTATCCTAGTTATTAATAAAAAATAATAAAGGGCAGGATCATTTATTGGTTCTGCCTTTTTTTGTGGTTTATTTAGTAAGATTTTTTTTACCTTAGGCATGAAATCAATCCAATTATTAACCAAAATGATGAAAAAACCATTAGCTATTGTTTTACTGGCATTCCTGTATGTGCATACTTTTGCGCAAGACGATATAAACATGGGAATTATCCCTGCTCCGGTAACTGTAAAGAAAAGTTCGGGGAATTTTAAACTGGATAAAACAGTAGTTCTGGTATCAAATGACGGCAAAAATGCAAAATCAGCCGATCTTTTAAATGCTTTTATTGTCAGCCGAGGCGGATTTTCTTTGAGAACAGTTAAATCGGCTACAGCAAATGAAAGGGCTATTGTACTCAGCTCGGCCGGCGCGGACCAGTTGCCTGCCGAAGGGTATAAAATCAATATCAGCCCTAAAAACATTACCATTACAGGTAAAGATGCCGGCTTATTTTACGGAGTTCAGTCCATAATGCAATTGATGCCAGAAAAACAAGACAACCAGATCCTGATCAATGCAGCCGAAATTAACGATTATCCGCGCTTTAAATACCGCGGCCTGCACCTGGATGTTGGAAGGCATATGTTTCCTGTTGTTTTCATAAAAAAATACATCGACCTGATGGCCCAGTATAAGCTGAACAATTTTCACTGGCACTTAACGGAAGACCAGGGCTGGAGAATTGAAATTAAAAAATATCCTAAATTAACGACTACTGGTGCCAGCAGAAACGGAACGATCATCGGTCACTACCCGGGAGTAAATAATGACGGAGAAGTCTATAAAGGATTCTATACCCAAAATGAAATAAAGGAAGTTGTAGCTTATGCTGCGGCGAGGTTCATCAACGTAATCCCTGAAATTGAAATGCCAGGGCATGCGAGTGCGGCAATTGCGGCTTACCCGGAGTTAAGTTGTTTCCCGGATAAAGATACTTTTGTGGCCGACATTACACCCTGGGTAGGTTCGCGTAAAGGCAAACAGGTACAGCAAACCTGGGGCGTGTTCGACGACGTTTTTGTTCCTTCAGAAAACACCTTTAAATTTTTAGAGAATGTTTTAGATGAAGTCATTGCACTTTTTCCTTCTAAATACATCCACATCGGTGGCGATGAATCTCCTAAGAAATATTGGGAGCAAAGCGAGTTTTGCCAGAAATTAATCAAGCAGCTTGGTTTAAAAGATGAGCATGAACTGCAAAGTTATTTCATTCAGCGGATTGAAAAATATGTAAATTCTAAAGGTAGGAGTATTATAGGCTGGGATGAGATTTTAGAAGGCGGACTGGCACCTAATGCAACGGTAATGTCCTGGAGAGGTACAAAGGGAGGGATCGCAGCAGCTCAGCAAAAGCATGACGTCATCATGACTCCAAATGCAGGTGGTCTGTATTTTGATCATAAACAGTCTGAATCTGCAGATGAACCAACAAATATTGGGGGACTGGCACCTTATTCAAAATCTTATGCTTACGATCCCGTGCCAGCTGAGCTTAGGGCAGATGAACAAAAATATGTAGTAGGGGTTCAGGCAAATGTTTGGACAGAATATATTCAAAGCTCGTCTAAAGTAGAATATTTTCTCCTTCCCAGATTGTTCTCTTTATCGGAGATTGCATGGAGCCAGAACTCGCGTAAAGATTTTAAGAATTTCTCAGAAGAGCGCTTACCGCTGCACTTATCAAGGCTGGATAAAACAGCTGCAAATTATTGGGTGCCAACACCCCTGGGACTGGACCAGAAAGTACTTAATGGTGAAAACTTCAGCATAACTTTAAAGGAACCCCTTACCGGATCAAAAATCTATTATACCCTTGACCTGACCCGTCCTTCCGAAATAGGAGAACTGTATACCAAACCCATCCAGGTAAAGGTGCCAAAGGGCCAAAAACAAATTTTAAAAACCATTGTGGTTACACCCGCAGGCAAACGTAGTGTGGTAACTGAAACTATATTAAACAATGGGAGTGCTGATGTAAAAGCTAAACAGGAATAATTGACAGACACATGAAAACAATAAAATATTTAAGAAGATCCAGCCTGATTTTTGCAACTGTGCTTTTAGTAACGTCCTGTGGTGGGAATCAGGAAGAAAAAACACCTGTAAAACAACAAACGGTAATAGCAGAAAAAACAAAGGGGCCATTTGCCTTTTATAAAGACATTAATGTGAAGCCCGGATTGAATTTTGAGGTGATCAGCTGGGGTAAAGGAATAGATAGTGTTGGTGGGTACTTGATATTGATGTCGGATTCCGTTAGAAATAATTACAATTCTTTTTCTAATGAGCGAAAAGGGATCATTACCGATGCCTGGAATATGGACATGGATAATGATGGAAACCCTGAGATCTATATCGAGTTACTGAGCAAGAAAAATGTATTGGATTTAAACGTTTACGAATACGCTGGTGGGGAGTTTAGAAAGATCACTTTTCCCCCATTGAGCAGTAATATGAAAAAGAACTATGCGGGCAATGATAAATTTACGATTAAAAACGGTGACCTGTTCCGTTCCTTCCCTGTGGTAAATCCGGCAGATACGACCATTAAACCAGGGGCCTTGAAAAAGATCGTATACCGGTTAAATGGCAATAGTTTTTCTGCAGACGAAGTGAAGCAGGAGTAAGCGCAGCTCATTTATACCAGCCGGTTGCTTTTGGCAACTTTAATCGCATCTGCTTTGGAGTTGACATTGAGTTTAACATATATATTTTTGATGTGCGTTTTAACAGTCTCAATCTCTATAAATAATTCGTTCGCAATCTGCGACCTGTCTTTACCCCGGGTAATCAGGCTAAGTATCTGGGTTTCCCTTTTTGTAAGTGGAGAATCTGGATTTTTTTGCAGGGAAGTGATGACCTTTTTTGCAACACTGGGACTCATCGGGCCGCCGCCCTGTAATACGTCTTTAATGGCTTCAATGATTTTTGAAGCAGCTGTGTTTTTAGTAAAGTAGCCCGAGGCCCCATTGGCCAGCGCTTCCAGGATGATTTTTTCTGTCTCATATACCGTTAACATGATGATATACACCTGCGGCAACAGCTTTTTCAATATCGGTATCGCATCTATACCGTTAGTTCCGGGCATTTGTATATCCAGGATAATCACATCAGGATTGTCTTTACTGATCTTCTGCCTTGCGACATCGAAAGACGGATAGGTATTTACCACCTGGTATGGAGAAGTATGGTTAATCAGATAGGTATAACCCTCTCTGATGGTCTGATCATCTTCTATAATCACTATTCTTGCGGCTGCCTGATTTTGCATTTTTTGATTTTTTAAATTTGACAGTGAGCGCTATCGTTGTTCCAGTATGATTGGAAAGGATACTTAAAATTCCGTTGATCCGCGTTGCCCGGACATTCATGTTGTTCATCCCATGGCCATTTTTAGCGGATTCCATATCAAAACCAGTTCCGTTATCCCGAAGCTGAACGTTTAAAACACCCTGGTCCATAGTTGCGGTAAATTTAACCTGATCTGCTTTTGAATGTTTCAATGCGTTGTGTATAGCTTCCTTAAAGATCATCAAAATATTTCTGCTGACTTCAAGCGAAAGCCTGGTGCCTGTATCATTTACTGAAATTTCTTCAACGAAACGAATGGAAGTTTCGTTGAACATCTCCTGGCCAAAGTCCCTGATGTGTGTCAGCAGTTCACCTAAGGTGTCATTTTTTGGATTTAAAGACCAGAGTATATCTTTTGTCCCTGTGTACAGTTCATTTACATTGGTCTTTATTTTTTGAAGGATTGCCCTTTTTTCTCCGTCATTTTGGTCTGTCATACTGATCAATACTTCTGATAAGACAGATATGCGGGTAAGTTTGTTACCCAGGTCGTCGTGAAAATCTTCGGCGGTTTGCTTTCTGATCTTAAACTGTTCTTCCAGTTTTATTTTAAGGCGTAATTTGCGCTGCCTTTCGTTCAGATTAATAATGACATATACCGAAAGTATAATGAGCAGAACAATAACAGCAAGTATGAAGATACTGAAAATGGCAGTCTGATAATAAGGCGGGGTGATTTCAAAATTAAGAGATGCGGTGTTGGCTGATTCCTGGCCTGAAAGGGTAACGGCTTTAACCTCGAAGGTATATTTGCCCGGCGGAAGAGCAGTATAGTTAACGGAAGAATTGATGCTGGGTTTACTGTATTTGGTGTCCAGGCCAATTAATCTGTACGTGTATGTCAAAGCCTTTGGGTTGGTTAGGTAAATGCCTGTAAAGTTGATGTTAAGGTGGTTCTGGTGATAAGGAATTGTTATTTTTTGATGGAGTTCATGTTCCTTGTAGGTAAGTTGCAGGTTGTTTTGTTCCCCTTTTTTATGTTGCGATAATATGCCTGCGGAATTAATGAAAACAAAGGGGGTGTGCTGTACAGAAGAATCTGTTTTGTTGTCATAAACGATCGCTCCTTTAGTAGTCCCTATCCAGATTTTATCTGAATACTCCAGCATTGCATTCTGATTACATTCTACGAGTAAAGCATTTTCACCGGTGTTTTTTATCAGGGCAAGGTCTTTTGAATTCAGCCGGTTTATACCCCTGCCTGTCCCAATCCAGATCACACCTTTTTTGTCGGGCAGCAAACTGTAAATATGGTCAGACAGAAGCCCGTTTTTAGTACTCAGCTGTTTAATTTTTCCGCTGATGTGGTTCCATACAATCAAGCCATTGTCAGCTGTTCCAAAAAAAATGTAAGGGCCATTTTTAAGCATTGATAAAATACTGGAACCTGCAACGAGTCTGAGTTTTAATTTCTTCTGTTCTTTTTTATGTGTAACCAGGTAGGCGCCGTTTGGTGTGCCTGTGATCACAGAGTCTTTGCCAATTTCGAGTAAACTACTGCCAAATTGATTCGATATCTGGTTTACCTTCCTGCTTTGAGCCACTATTACAAAGCAGCCAACATTGGTCGATAGCCATATGTTTTTATCCTGGTCTTCCATGATGGCATTGTAAGCCAGTCCAGTGCTTCCGTTGCCGATGCGCTTAAATTTATTTTTATGGTAAACCCACAACCCACCGCCAACCGTACCTACCCAAATATCATTTTGACTGTCTTTTAACAGAAAATTAATGCGTCTGGTATCTTCAGCGCTTGAAGGGATAACAAGCCTTTTAATCTGGTTATCTTTATGAATAAACAAACCATCGTAAGTACCCAGCCAGATTTCACCCGGTTCGGGGCCATTGACGATGCTCATGACGATATTGCTCTGCAAACCCTGCGACTCATCGAATGTTACATAAGCATTGCTGTTAAATTTGTAAATTCCGGAACCGTCAGTACCCAGCCAGATGTTGTTTTCGGCATCTTCAAACAGATATTTGACTACATTGTCGGTAAAACCATTTTTAGCATTAAAATGAATCATATGACCCATGCTGATATACCAGGCACCTTTATTTGTACCCAGCCAGATATTTCCTTTCGCATCCTGTATGATGGTTGTAGCCTTTTTGATCTTGTCAGCATACGCACTTTGTATTCTTCCATTTTCTGAAGTGAAAATGCCGTTTGTGGTCAGCAACCAGATTTTATCTTTTACCTGTTTATCCAGCAAAAGATCGGTTATAATTAAACTTTTTACCTCATGGCTGTTGATTTTTGGATGCCACTTGTTCTTTTCCTGATAATATACGCCATGCCGGTATACGGCAGCCCATAATTTACCTGAGGCATCAATGGCTAAGGTTGTGACCATTTCGGAAGTATCGCCGGTCACATTTATGCGTTCGGTTTTTAGTCCCTTCGTTTTAAAAAGATGTCTGGCTGATATGCCGTAGACAGTGCCGCCGGCATCGGTTACCAGATTTGCTGTCCAGTCATCTGTCGCCCTGTAATTATAAAAGGACCTGCGGTTGTAAGCAGATAGTCCCCGTTCAGAACCGATAAAAAGATTGTTTTGGGTATTGATCGTAAGCGATAAAATAAAATTGCTGTTCAGTCCGTCAGTTCTGCCCAGGTTAATAAACTGATTGCCATTAAAACAACTCAGCCCGCCCAGGGTGGCTATCCACAATCTTCGCTGTTTATCCTGGGTAATTGCTGTGACCTGGGATTGGATCAGACCATCTTCAATGTCATATTGCTCAAAATTGTACCGCTGACTGAAGGAATGAAGGTCATTGATCAGCAGAAAAAATACAATAAGACTTGTTTTTATGTAGGACACGGTTTAAAAGTATACAGTTTTCACCAATTGTAAATATAATTATCAATAAGCTGTTAAAAATCACCCCGGAAGGGTGGTTTTTGCAAGGTTATTCCTGTCTGCTATTAATTAATCTTGAGTACAACTCAAATCAATACCCGCTAACGAAATAACAAATATATATTAAAATAAAAAAATACCCCCTAAAGGGTTAGTGTTATTTGTTTGCATTATATTAAATTTGTTTAATCTTCAGTTAGTTATAGGGTGGCTGAAGTAGGGGATTATGGATTTTCATCAAAGTTATAAAGTCATTTTTGTTAATTGTGAAGAAACTTCGTTAAAGTTTTTCACGGATATACCCGGCTTTAGGCTATATGAGCGAATAGCTATAGAAGGAAAACAATGTCCTATTTTACAATTGAGCAATGGAGACTTCATGATGCTGGTAGAAAAGGAAGTTGTCGGACCTGATACCGTTGTTTTGAAAACGGATGATTGCCTGAGGGACTATCATTTATTCAGGAAAAAAAATATAGCTACACTAAGCAGACCACGTTATGTGGATAATGGTCTTGAACTTTGTTTTTCCGATCCAACAGGTAACCAGTTTGTTATACTGGAGGAGCGTGACTATAAAGATGCCTGAACAATAAAATTTGTGTCATGAAATATAACAGGATCCTGATCGATAAGAATGAAATTATAACTGAAGTTACCTACGATGCCCATAATCCTTTTTTTACCGGCAAATATGCTTTTAATGCCGTATTTAATGGTGAAGTAAATTATGCCATAGAAAAAAGACAGCTAACCCTGGTGCCGGGGAGCTTTATTTTTCTGAACCATGATACCTGTTATTCCAAAAAAATAGATTCGGCTGTTGAGGTTAGTACACTTTCGGTCTTGTTCGACCCCGAATTTGTTCGTGATTTTGAGTACGCATACTACACTGAAACAGAGACTTTACTGGATAATCCGACTGGTTTTAAACAAAGACAGCCCCGGTTTATTGAATCGATTTATCCCTTGCAGGGAGATATCAAATATAATTTACAACACCTTTCCAGGCATATTGAAAATGGAACAGATGACCAATTGCTGTTGAATGAATATTTATACCATTGCCTGATCAATTACTACAATCTATACCATTCAGAAATAGTGAGCAGGGAAGCATCCCTGAAATTTTTAAGCTGCAGTACAAAAACAGAAATATTAAGGCGCTTGTCAATCGCCAGGGATTATATGATCAGCAATTATAATAAAAATATACGACTTGATGACATTGCACAAACAGCTTGTTTGTCGGTTAATCATTTGTTGCGTACATTTAAACAAGCTTACCAGCAATCACCCCATCAGTTTCTTACAAAAATCAGGTTGCAACAAGCTAAACACTTGTTAAAAAATACAGACTACCCCATAAATGAAATTGTAGATATTTTAGGCTTTGAGTGTCCAAGTTCATTTATCAGGTTGTTCAGGAATTCTTTTAATGTAACTCCAGGTCAATACCGCTGAACCTGTTTTTTTTATTTTTCATTTAAAGTGGTATTAGCATATTGATTATGAATTGATTGGCTGAAATTTATAAGAAAAAAGCAAATGAAAAGCAAAATCTTATGGAGTCTGGCTATATTGGGTATAACCGGATTCAGCGTATCCGCAGATCCGGTTAAAGGGCTTACTTCAAAACCTGATCTCGTTATTGGCGCGTTTATAGATGCTCAAATGCACAATGACGCAACATTATTTGATGAAATCATTGATAATAATGCGCTGATTAGCGTATGCAGGGGAAAAGGAATTTTAAAGTATACTAAAAAGCAGGTGGTATCATTTTATAAAAAGATTGGCACTGTTAATCTGAACTGTGAATCTGACTACCAGGTACTTTCACAAGGTGACCATGCCATGGTGGTGCGTGTTGATTTTAAGTTTTATCATTTTACCCAGCAGAACTTTATTGCCATAGAAAAAGATAAAAATGGCAATTGGAAAGTTGTGAATGTAAATAGATTTAACATTTAGTAAACACAATGGTGATTTTCGCTTATTGATGGATAGCTTTGTTAAGTTAAATTTGAAGCAGGAAACCCAGTATATAAGTTTGGATGAATTTAATTTGGGTTAGTTAATAATAAGGTCATCCGAAGAGTCCGGATGACTTTTTTTTATGCCTGTTCTTTAAACTGACTGGCCAGTCGTTCAAATTTTTCAATCAGTAATGCAATTCTTTCCTTTTCTTTCTTTACCACAGCTTTACGTACCAGGGTAGAGCAGAAAACCATCCAGCTAAAAGTCAGTAAAATAACCAAAGCCCATAACCAGGTTTCAAAATAAGCCAGTATTTCCACAAAGCAGAGCGATATACCCAGGCTTAAGGCAATGGCATATATCCAGTAAAGTTTATTATAAAGGTTGAAGCGGCTGATCTGATAAAGCTTTAGATTCACAAGAAACTCATTTGGATGGGTGGTGAAATCATTTTTAGAAATCAGCCGGTGCCCCCTGTACAGCATCAGTGTAGTAACAGCAATCGCTGCTAAAAAAATAAATATTCCTGCATGGGTAGTCCATGACTGGAAATCAAACCATACCAACAGACTGGCCACTGCTACAAATGACAGCAACATACCTGCAATATTCAGTATAGATTTGTTGCGGATGGAATTTACTTCCTTTTTAGCTTGCATCAGCATTTCCTCAGATGAGATCTTTACCTCAATAGAATGTGATTGCCAAAGCGATTGTATGTGATCAAATTCTTGCATGCTGGTTATATAATTCTGTAAGTTTTAATTTAATGCGATGAATTTTAACCCTTAAGTTTCCTTCACTGATACCCGAAATGTCGGCTATTTCATGATATGGCAATTCATCAAGTACCATAGTAATGATGAGGCGGTCATTTTCTTCCAGTTGAGCAATGGATTTGTAGAGCAGCGCTATTTGTTCATTTTTTTCCGAAAGTTCTTCGGGTCTGTTTTCTATTATATTATCGGTAAGCTCATCCTTTGCCTGTCGTTTTTCAGATCTTAAATAAGTTAAACAGGTATTTACAGCAATTCTGTAAATCCATGTGGAAATGAGTGACTTGTTCCTGAATTTATCAAGATTTTGCCAAACCTTTAAAAAAGTTTCCTGCAGCAGGTCATTTGCTGCATCTTCATCCCCGGTATAACCGTAGCATAAATGGAAGATCTTTTTAGAATTTGTATCGAAAATTTGTTTAAATAATTGATCCTTTTTTTCCATCAATTAACGGCTAATGGTGGTTTGATTGTCCTAAGCCTGAAATGTTACAGCCTGGATGGGCAAAAATAATAAATGTTTGCGGGCTTGACACAAATAATTACTTTTGTTGCGAATCAAACAAACCATAAGTATATGAAACAAAACCGCGTGGGGTTAATCACTTTGTTGTTTATCACTGTTGCAGCATGCTTGGGTGTTTTAAAGGATTTCAACATTGTTGATGTTCCGGATAACGTCATGATGGCAACACGTTGGCTGCTGGCACTGGAACTGTTGGCTTATGCCTTAATCAGAAAAAACCTGACCACATGGATTTTGGTTTGTATGGTACTCGGGATATTTATAGGGATAGACTATCCGCATGTTGCTGTAGCACTTCAACCGCTGAGCAAAGGTTTCATTAAGTTAGTTAAGACCATTGTAGGACCTATATTGTTTGGAACCCTGGTTTATGGAATAGCCGGCCATTCTGATTTAAAACAGGTGGGGCGCATGGCATGGAAATCTATGCTGTATTTCTATTTTGCAACTACTATAGCCTTATTTATTGGGCTGGCTGCGATTAACCTTACCCATGCCGGAGTTGGCGTCAATATTGAGAATATGCCCCATAATGATCTGCCAAAGCCCGTAAAGGATGTGACAGATGAAAGCATACTGAGTACTTTGCCTGACGGCGTGCACTGGCTTTATAAAACACTGGCCTTCTTCAGGAACATTTTTCCTGAGAATATAGTGAAATCTGTTTATGATGCACAGATCTTGCAGATCGTTATTTTCTCGGTTATTTTTGGTATTGGTTTAGCTATGGTAGATGAAAAGAAAAGGAAACCAATGGTTGATTTCTGTGAGAGCTTATCGGAGACCATGTTTAAGTTCACCAATGTCATTATGTATTTTGCCCCGATAGGCGTAGGTGCAGCCATGGCCTATACCGTCGGACACATGGGGGTCGATATCCTGAAACACTTGTTTATGCTGGTGGCTACGTTGTACATGGCACTCATTGCCTTTATACTGATTGTGCTGCTGCCTATTGCCCTTTATATCAAATTGCCCATACTTAAATTTATCAATGCCATAAAAGAACCGGTATCCATTGCATTTGCGACCACAAGTTCGGATGCGGCATTGCCAAAAGCAATGAGTGCCATGGAGAAATTTGGAGTGCCGCGTAAAATTGTATCCTTTGTCATTCCTACGGGTTATAGTTTTAACCTTGATGGAACAACGTTATATTTGTCCCTTGCATCTATATTTGTAGCGCAGGCTGCAGGAATGCACTTGAGCTTTGGCGAGCAGCTGCTCATTGTATTTACGCTGATGATCACCAGTAAAGGGGTGGCAGCTATTCCAAGGGCGTCACTCATTATCCTGATCGCTACAGCAGATCAGTTTGGCCTGCCGACTTTTATTATTGCTGCCATTTTAGGAATTGATGAGTTGATGGATATGGGAAGAACATCTTTAAACGTTATTGGGAATTGTCTGGCCACGGTGGTGATTGCCAGGTGGGAGGGAGAATACAATCCCGATGCGGTTGAAATTAAGGAAGCATAAATATGAGTTCAAGAGGAAAAAAAATATTTCTGGCATTAACTATTGTGGTGCCGTTTCTGATTTATTGTGTTGTTTATTATACGCCAATGTTTCGTAACGCGCCATTTAAACTTAAAGAGTTTGAATCCATAGAATTTAAATGGGGGATGGGTAATGACCTGGAAAATAGCTACAACTCGGCTACGGGTGCTTATCAATATGTAAATGCGCAGGATTCTTTGGTCAAAACCAATGTTAAGCTTAGAAAAGATGATATTCTTTATCTGCATTCAAAAGCAAGTGAGCTGGGCTTCTGGAATTTTCCTGATGTGATCGCCAATTCAGGTACCAACCTGGATTCTTCTAAAGTACTGCGTTATGTGATGCAGTTCAATTACCAGAAAAAATCGAAGAAAGTGATATACGTTACCGATTATACTGAAATACAGAAACTTAAAGGTCTGGCAGAACAGATGAAAACGCTGTTGATGCAAAGCATTAACGATGCGGAAGAACGCTATGGAAAGAAAGCCCGTTAAAAAACTAAATCATTTATATTATTAGAAAATAATTTCTATATTTGCACCTCGATAAAAATAAACAATTTAAAATAATAATTAATTAACAATGTACGCAATAGTAAATATAGCAGGACAGCAATTCAAAGTTGCAAAAGACCAGCACCTTTTTGTACACCGTTTACAAGGGGATGAAGGCGCTAGTATTGAATTTGACAATGTATTGTTGGTTGAAGATGGTGGTAAAATCTCTGTAGGAGCTCCTGCATTGAAAGGCGCGACTGTTTCAGCTAAAATCGTGTCTCATTTAAAAGGTGATAAGGTAATCGTTTTCAAAAAGAAACGCAGAAAAGGTTACAAAAAGAAAAACGGTCACCGTCAGTATTTTACAAAGATCCAGATCTCTGGTATCAGTTTATAATTATTGTTGAACAAAAAATACCGTTCATTTCGGTAGTTAATAAAATATAAAAAGATGGCACATAAAAAAGGAGCCGGTAGTTCCAGGAACGGACGTGAATCGCATAGTAAACGCCTTGGTATTAAGATCTTTGGTGGACAGGCTGCAATCTCTGGAAACATCATAGTACGCCAACGCGGTACAAAACATCATCCTGATAAAGGAGTAGGTATT
This sequence comes from Pedobacter heparinus, assembly GCF_032678725.1. GTDB lineage: Bacteria > Bacteroidota > Bacteroidia > Sphingobacteriales > Sphingobacteriaceae > Pedobacter > Pedobacter heparinus_A. The sequence continues at coordinate 141,047 of NZ_JAVTSC010000016.1, read as the reverse complement.
GGTAAAGACCATACTTTATTTGCTTTGGTTGATGGTACGGTAATCTTCAAAAAGAAACAAGACAACAAATCGTACGTTTCTATATTACCTGCAGCTGTAGTTGCTCCTGTAGCAGAAAAAAAAGCTCCAGTTGCTAAAGCTGAGAAAGCAGAAGCTCCAGTTAAAGAAGTAAAAGCTGAAAAAGCACCTGCTGCTAAGAAAGCACCTGCTAAGAAAGCAGTTAAAGCAGAGACAGAAACTACTGAAACAGAAGCTGCTCCGGCAGAATAGTTAAAAGTATGGCATAAAAAAAGGTCACAACAACTGTTGTGACCTTTTTTTATGCCATATCATTCAGGCCGAGGTGCTCCGTGCTAAATCCTAACCTTAGCTCTCCTGGCTTTTATATGGTTTAGCTCCTGTTCCAGTTTCTTTAACGAACTGGTAAAATTTCTGAACGAGGTTTCGAGATCATTTAAGATCACATCTATTTTAGCTGGACTTTCGCTTGCAGGTTTAGCATCTGTTCCATGGAGTAACCAATCGTATGTTCTGCTATAATAACTGGCAATTTCATGTAGTGTGTTGAACGAAGGGTACTGATTGCCAAGCTCTATTTGAGAATAATTACTTCTGGATAAATTTAGAATATTGGCTATAAAAGCCTGTGAAAGACCGTTTTTAATTCTTAAGTCCTTTATACGTTCACCAATCTCTTTCTTTGATAGAATTTCTTGCATAAGTAATATATATTTCGTTGATTTGTGATGGACGGGATAATTTTTGCTAAGAAATAGAGCAATTATAGCTCCATAAAATTTGTTAGGGTAGTATTTGTGTTGAAAGGGGTTAACTATGTTAATGCCAAACCAAGATTGGATTATAAATAAAAGAGGTATTTATGATGATGAATATGCGCTGCAACAGCTTAAAATACGTTGAATATGCCAAATAGAAACGGTTGCGGACCAAGCTCAAGTTCCTATTTTTTAATTGATAAAAATTATCAGCTTACTTTTTTTAAGATAGATTCGCCAAATGATCTGGGTAGTCTTCTTGCAAAAAATCCCGTAGTTGGGGAGTCAGTTGTGGAAATCATTGCACAACAGTACAGGAGTCGCCTTAGCAGTTTGCTGGCCAGATGCTTTGAGGGAAATTGTTTCAGCATTGAACAAAGACTTTCCGTATTTAAATCAAACGACCTTATTTTTCATATTATTTTTACTCCTTTAACCGTCAATAAACGGACAGATGCAATTGTTTGTACTGTGGTGGATATCAGCAGTTCAAAAGGAGTGATCAATATGATCAAGGCCTATTCACATTTAACTTCACACCAGTTAAGAGCCCCAATTACCAACATTTTAAGTCTTTCCACCATTACCAATTACGCCAGACTGGCCTCATATGATGCTTTAAAGATCAGTCAGTTGCTCAATGATATCAATGTTCAGGCAGTTAAACTGGATGAGATCATCAAGGTGTTGAACAATATGCTGAATAAGGAGGATCATGTTGATCTGTTTGATCAACTGAGCCCCAAATCAGATCATAACCACATTGTATTGGTTGATGATGATGTTGTTACCAATAAACTCCATAAAATGCTGATCAGAAAGCACCATAGCGGCAAAAGGATTGTACTGTTTGATAACCCGCAAAAAGCACTTACCTATATTCAGCAGCATACACCTGATCTTATCCTCCTGGATCTGCATATGCCGGAGATTAATGGCTGGAAATTTCTGGAAATGATGGAAGAACTCCATATTTTTATTGATGTGGTCATTGTATCTTCATCTATAGATCCGGGAGAACGCTCTAAAGCGAAATCCTTTCTGTCTGTTAAAGATTTTTATACCAAGCCTTTAACCATTGAGAAAGTGAATCAATTGCTGGATCACTAAACTAGTGTTCCCTGCTCATGAGCAGGTCTGCCAGTTCAAAAAGTTCAGATTTCCTGGATTCAGCTACCGTTAAGGAACTCAGGGCATCAAATGCTTTATCCGCATAGTTTCTCATTTCTACATTCGCCAGCTCCCTGATGTCATATGCATTATAAAGACCGGTAATATTTTTTATTTTATCAGCATAATCTTTATTCATACTTTGTTCGTCCAGTTTAAGGAGGTCGGCAGGGCTGGCCAGCTCTTTTAATTTCAATAACAGCAGCGTTTTTTTATTCGCAATGATATCTCCACCTACTTGTTTGCCGAATTTCTCCGGGTCGCCGTAAACATCCAGGATATCATCCTGAAGCTGGAAGGCAATCCCAAGGTTCACACCAAATTGATAAAGCTGCTCCGCTTCGGTAGCGCCTGCACCAGCAACCTGTGCGCCTAGTTTCATAGCTCCACCCAAAAGTACCGCAGTCTTTAAACGAATCATGTTGATGTATTCAGGGATGCTCACCAGGTCCTGCTGCTCAAATTCCATATCCAGCTGCTGGCCTTCGCACACTCCCTGTGCAGTAGCATTAAATGTTTCCAGCGCTTTCTTCAATATCGCGCTGTTTAGCATAGACAGTTGTTTATTGGCCTCAACCATCATCACATCACCACTTAAAATCGCATTGTTAACGCCCCATTTTTCGTGTACGGTTTCTTTACCCCGTCGCAGCGGGGCATTGTCCATAATGTCGTCGTGTATCAGCGTAAAATTATGAAAAGTCTCAATGGCCAGTGCCGCAGGTAGTGCCTCCAGGATATCGGTTTCAAATAGATCTGCAGCCATAAGGGTCAATGCTGGTCTGATCCTTTTGCCGCCCAGGCTCATGATGTAACGGATGGGTTCATAAAGTTTTGCTGGCTGAGCCGGATAATTGATGTCTTGAATAGCGTTTTCTATAACTTCTTGTAATTGAGCGGGAGTATACATGATGTTTACCGGAATCTATTTTATTGAATTAAAGTGAAGTCTATCTGGCGTTTGGCAAGGTCTACTTTTTTTACTTTTACCTGTACTTCATCGCCCAGCTGATATTTTTTCTGTTTGCGCTGACCAACTATGCAATAATTTTTCTCGTCAAGTACATAGAAATCATCTGTAATGTCTCTAAGACGTATCATGCCTTCACATTTATTTTCAGTCAGTTCCACATACATTCCCCATTCGGTAACACCGGATATGATACCTGCGAAGGTATTACCTACGTTTTCTTCCAGGTATTCAGCTTGTTTATATTTAATAGATGCTCTTTCCGCATCAGCCGCACGTTTTTCCATAGCAGAAGAATGTGAAGCTGCAATTTCATATTCCTCCTCATTGGCAGATTTTTCATTGTTTAAATAAGCGGCCAGTAACCTGTGCACCATTACATCAGGATACCTGCGGATGGGAGAGGTGAAATGTGTATAATGATCAAATGCCAGTCCGTAATGACTGGTTTTCTTGGTGGTATAAATGGCTTTAGCCATAGAACGGATGGCCAGTTGCGTCAGTACGTTCTGTTCTTTCTTGCCTTCCACATCTTCCATGAGGTAGTTTAAAGATTTTGCAATCTCCTTATCCGATTTCATATTGATCTTATAACCAAAACGTGCGGCAAACAAAGCAAAGTTACCCAGGTTTTCCAGGTTAGGTGAATCATGGGAGCGGTAAACAAAAGTATATTTCTGTTTTCCTTTACCTTTTTTAGCAATAAATTCAGCCACTTTTTTGTTGGCAAGGAGCATAAAATCTTCTATCAGTTTATGCGCATCCTTACGTTCTTTTACATAAACGCCTATTGGTTTGCCTGTTTCGTCCAGCTTAAATTTCACTTCTGTACTTTCAAAACTGATCGCGCCGTTTTTAAATTTTCTGTCCCTTAAAACATAGGCAAGCTCATTCAGTTTCAACAGCTCAGCTGCATAATCGCCTGTTTTGTTTTCAATTACCTCCTGTGCTTCTTCATAACTGAAACGCCTGTCGGAATGGATCACTGTGCGTCCAAACCATTCGTTAACCACATTTGCTTTATCATCCAGTTCAAAAACGGCAGCAAAGCAAAGCTTATCTTCATTGGGCCGTAAGGAACAAACCCCATTGCTTAAACGTTCCGGCAACATCGGAATTACACGGTCTACCAGGTATACCGAAGTGGCCCTGGAATAAGCTTCTTTGTCCAGGCTGCTGTTGGGCTTCACATAATGCGATACATCAGCAATGTGTACACCCACTTCATAATGGCCATTTTCCAATGTTTTAAATGAAATGGCATCGTCAAAGTCTTTTGCATCAGCAGGGTCTATCGTAAAGGTAACGGTGTCCCGAAAATCCTTGCGGCCCTTTATCTCGGCCTCAGTTACCTGTTCTGGGATGGCATTAGCCTCCTGCTCCACTTCAGCAGGGAAACTCAGGGGAAAGCCGTACTGCGCAAGTATGGCATTCATTTCTGTATTGTTCTCGCCCTGTTCTCCCAGGATGTTGATGATCTTACCAATTGGATTTTTAGCGCCTTCCGGCCATTCTGTAATGCTGACCTGTACTTTTTGCCCATTTTTTGCGCCGTTGAGATCACTTAGCGGAACAAAAATATCATGGAGCATTTTACGGTCGTCAATATTTACAAAGGCATAGCGGTCAGAAATCCTGATCACACCAATAAAGTCTGTTTTTGCCCGTTCTATGATCTCTACAACTTCACCTTCATTTTTACGCCCGCTTTTTTTAGCGTAGATATAAACCTTAACCTTATCGCCGTGCAGGGCATTGTGCAGTTTCCTGGCCGATACAAACACATCTTTTTCAAACTCATCATCAGGGATGATAAATGCGGCGCCATCAGCTGTCATATCTACTTTACCGGTAATGAAGGTTTTCAGGTCTTTTAGCCTGAATTTTCCCTTTTCAGGTTCTGAGAATATACCTTTTCTTGCCTGTTCTTTTAATATTTCCAGTATGGTTTCCCTCGAATCAGCGTCGGTAAGGTTTAGTTTAGCCGATACCTGTTTGTAATTCAGGGCTTCTTTATTACTTTTCTCCAGTACATCGCTAATCAATTGGATTAAAACGAGTTCTATATGAGATGATTTCTTTTTTGCCATAATCTATTTATGAATCACCCGAAGGTAACAATTTGAACTGAGTATTGTTGTATTTTGTACCTTTGATGACCAGCTAATGGTTTAACTTAACACGTTATAAAATGATTGAAGATAGAGAACGAAAGACCGGTAAAGAGATACTGATGATCCTGGTTAAAGCCGTTGTCTATCTGTTTCTGGTCTATTTCTATATCCATAAACCCTTGCTCTATGCAGAATATCCCCGATTAGATAAAGCAGCAGGTGCAGTTATGGTTTTTTTGGGCCCAAGTCTGGTTATATCAATTGTACGATTGATTATCATTTACTGGTACATCCGCAAGCATAAGTTTAAAAGCAATGTAAAAGACAATTTCATCCTGGGTATCAACCGGATCCAATCCATTTTAAATACCGTATTTTTTGTCATTGCAGGTATCACTTTATTTAATGTGGATATCAAAGATTTTATATTCAGCGTGTCTATTGTTGCGGCAGCGATAGCGGTAACATTTAAAGACTACATCAATAATATGATCAATGGGCTGATCATCATGTTCTCAGACAGGCTTTCGCTGGGTGATCATATTAAAATAGGGGAACATGAGGGTAAGATCCTCGACATCACGCTGATCAATATGATCCTGCAAAATGAAGACAGTGATATGGTGATCATTCCTAATTCGTTGGCTTTCAGTTCTGTAATCGTTAACCAATCCAAACAGAATACCAAGAAACTGAGTATTGAATTTGACATGTCCCTGAGCAATGGCTTCACTCCTGAATACCTGGAAAATCATTTATATAAGGTTATTCATGACTATTCGGAAAATGTTGTAGAACAGGGATTAACTGTTAAAACCATCGCCATAAATAAGGATGTGGCCATATTTAAGGTCATGATCTTATTGAAAAGATATGATAAATTGAAAGAAAGGGAAATCAGGAGAGCAATCAATACAGCACTGATCAGACTTTCTGCCACGCTACATAAGGACAAACAAATCGATACCGAAAAAAAGGAATCCTTTTAAGCATTGCCAGGTATGGCTGCAATCAGCTTCCTGGTATACTCCGCCTGTGGGTTATGGTAAATTTCTTCAGGAAAACCCTGCTCTTCAATTTTGCCTTTGTTCATTACGATCATCCTGTCAGATATGTGTTTGACTACGGCCAGATCGTGCGAGATAAAGATATAGGTCAGTCCAAACTCCTGTTGCAATTCCCTCAGCAGGTTTAACACCTGCGCCTGCACGGATACATCCAGCGCCGAAACCGATTCATCACAAATGATAAACCTGGGCTGCAGGGCCAGGGCCCTTGCAATTACGATACGTTGCCGCTGCCCGCCCGAAAATTCATGTGGATACCGGTTAAAATATTCCGGCTTTAAATCTACCCGGTTTAATAAATTCAGTACATGGTCTTTCCGCTGTTCATTGTTGTCAAATATCCCATGAACCTGCAAAGGCTCCATCAGAGCATTTCCAATGGTTAAACGTGGGTTAAGAGAGGAGTATGGATCCTGAAAAATGATCTGGATGTCTCTTCTCATGTTTCTTAATCCAGCGGTATTTAATGCCGAAAGGTCTGTTCCGTCAAATAGCAGCTCGCCCGAGGTAGGCTCAACCAGCCTTAGAATGCTTCGCCCTAAAGTGGTTTTTCCACATCCCGATTCACCAACCAGCCCTAAAGTTTCACCAGGAAAAACATCAAAAGTAATGTCGTCCACTGCTTTTACGTAGGCTGTTGTTTTGCCGAAAAGCCCCTTGTTGATCGGGTACCAGGTACACAGCTGTTTTACCTGCAGTATAGGTTCCCGGCTGTAAAGGTCCTGCCTGCGCTGCTCAATTTCGGCTGATGTATAACTGTTGATTTCCAGTAAATGTTTCAGCCCCATATCTTTGTTATCGTGCAGGAAATCCGCAACCACCGGAAGTTTTTTCAACAAGCGCTGAGGGGAAGGACGGCAAGCCAGCAAACCCTTGGTATAAGGATGTTCCGGACTGTTAAACAGTTTTGCTGCCGGTCCCTGTTCCACAATCTGCCCTTTATACATTACTGCCACGTCATCCGCAATTTCACTGATCACCGCCAGATCGTGCGAGATAAAGATCATAGCCATTCCGCGTTCCTGTTTAAGTTTTAGCAGCAATTGCAAAATGGTTTTCTGTACCGTAACATCCAGTGCAGTAGTCGGCTCGTCTGCAATCAGCAGTTCCGGATTGCAGCTTAAGGCCATGGCGATCATTACCCTTTGCTTTTGTCCGCCCGAAAGCTGGTGTGGGTAACTGTCAAATATATTTTCTGGACGGGGCAGCTGTACCTCCTTAAATAAAGCGATCGTTTTCTCTTTTGCTGTTTGCCTGTCTACCTGCTGGTGCAGCATAATGGCTTCTTTAACCTGGTAGCCACAGGTAAAAACCGGGTTCAGGGAAGTCATGGGCTCCTGGAAGATCATGGCAATTTTGTTGCCCCGGTATGTTCTGATCTCCTCGGATGACAGACCGAGCAGGTTGATGTTCTCAAAATCAATATGGCCGTCAATTTTTGTGCCTTGCGGATCATGTAACCGCATAATGGAAAATGAGGTAACTGATTTTCCGGAACCGGATTCGCCTACAATACCCAGTACTTTTCCCTTTTCAACCTGGAAATTTACACCATTTACCGCCTTAAGCCAGGATTTATCCTCTTTATTAAGAAATTGTATGTTTAGATTTTTAACCTTTAGCATCTGAGAACCAAGGTAGTGATTTCAGCGCATACCAGCAGAATTTAAGAAAGCAATTTTCCTAACCTATAATTCGGCCTGTTTGTTTAATTTTGCAGCATGGAAAGAGAAATTCTTGATACCAAACGCAAAGCTTTAAAAATTAACTTAAACCCTAAAATTTACGGAACCTTTGCAGAGATTGGTGCCGGACAAGAGGTAGCCCGTAATTTTTTTACAGCAGGTGCGGCATCAGGTACAGTAGCTAAAACCATGTCGGCTTACGACATGACTTTCAGCGATGCCATTTATGGTGCCGAACCATCTGGCAGGTATGTCAGTCAATCCAGGTTATTAAAGATGATCAACCATGAGTTCAGCCTTTTAACAGAACGGTTAAGCGGGGAGAAATATGAAGAACGTACTTTTTTCGCTTTTGCAGATACCGTTACTACATTAAACTACAACAAATCCAATGATCCGCATGGCTGGATCGGCGTCCGTTTCCAGGCAGAACCGGGAGGGGAGCCCAATGAGATCTTTTTCCATGTGCGCTTGCTGGATACCGATGCGGCCCTGCAGCAAAATGTGCTGGGCATCATCGGGGTAAACCTGGTCTATGCAGCTTATTATTACCATCACGACCGCAAGGCGATGATTGAATCCCTGGCCGATAATTTAACCGTAGGTTCAGTAGAAATTGACCTGATATCGGTTAACGGCCCGATATTTAAAGATGCCGATAACATCTTACTCAATCTATACCTGATCGTCAAGGATTTTTCAGATGCCGCCATATTTGATGCCACTGGTAAACCCTGTCTGCCCAAAGACCTGCTGTATAAAAAAGACATCATGATTTTGCGTACCAAGTACGCACAAAAATCCAATCCTAACTTCAGTATGTTAAATAAAGCTGTAGACCAGTTTGTCAGAACAGAAAATGTACAGGAAGATAACTTGAGTGTACTCATTGAAGTACTGATGTCCAATGTGCTGTCGGCCGATGACACAACAGAGGATATCGACCTCAGGGCCGTTGCCAAAAGGGCAGAAGAGATGTGTAAAACAGGAAACAAGGTCATTGTATCTAATTTTGCACGTCACAATAAGCTGGCTAAATACCTGGACCGCTGCAGACCAAAAAGCGTAGGAATCTCTACCAATATCAACAACCTGAAATTTGTGTTCAACTCCGGCAATTTTGGGGAGAATTATTCCAGCATGCTATTGAGTTATGTCAGCGATATGTTCAGCAAAAACGTAAAGCTTTTTGCCTATCCTTTTCTGGATAAAAAGACAAATGAAGTCATCACCAGTGCCAATATGCCGGTAACGCCGGATGCCAGGCCGCTGTTTGATTTTCTGATCATCAATGGTTATATCACAGATATTGAGGACTATAGCGAAAGCGATGTGAAAACAGTTTAACCCTGTTTCTGATAAGGATTTTCTATCGCAATACCCATGATCCTTTCGGGATGCTCAATGGCTTTAAATCCAAACTGTGCGTATAAACCATGTGCATCCAGTGTGGCCAACATATACCTTCTTAAGCCTTGTAGGTCTTTATGAAAAAGCATCAGCGACATCAGCTTTTTAGATAAGCCCTGCCCGCGGTATGCCCCATCAATATAAACATCAGCAAGGTAACCAAAGGTAGCCTTATCAGTGATCCAGCGGGCAAAACCTACCTGTCTGGTATCTTTATAAATACCGAAGCATAAGGAATTGTCTATAGATCGTTGTACAACCTCCAGTGGAATGTCCTTAGCCCAGTACGATTGTGTACTTAAATAATGATGAATTGCAATTGGATCGATCTTATTTTTGTCATCAGAAAAAACAAACCCGTTTTCTTCGATTTCCATTAATGTAATTGTTTTTTTACGTTAAGACTTAGCTGTGATTTTAATGGCTAAAACAAACAGGCTAGTTTCGCATATTGATAAACTGCAGGGGCTGGCCAAAATCCTCCTTTTTACAAAGGGCAATTACCCCCTGTAAATCGTCAATGCTCTTGCTTTGAACACGTACCTGGTCGTCCATCATAGAAGCCTGTACCTTTAAGCCGCTGGCTTTTATTTTTGCTACAATTTTCTTAGCTGTTTCCTTGTCTATGCCCTCTTTAATGGAAATTTCTTTCCGGATCATGTTTCCGGATGCATACTGTTCTTTTCCAAAATCCAAGCTGTTTGCATCCAGGTTTTGCTTGATCATTCTGGAAATAATCGCATCCTGAATTGCTTTCAGACGCATGTCATCCTCGGTAACAATGGTAATTACATTTGTTTTTTTATCGTGGTCAATGGTACTTTTAGAGGAACTGAAATCATAACGGTTTAGGATCTCTTTTTTTGCATTGTTCATCGCGTTGTCTAAGGTTTGCGCGTCTACTTTGCTTACAATATCGAAAGTGGGCATGATTATTATAGCTTTAGAATAAAAAATTAGCGTAGATTTAATTATCAGATTATTTGATCTGCCTAAGCAAATATAAAACAATTAACTATAGCAAGCTCCATGAGCTTGAAATTTATCTAAAAACATAAAATTAATACTGATGAAATCTAGTAAACCAAAAGCTCAGAAAAAAGTGGCAAAAAAAGCTGCTAAAAAACAATTGGAAAAAACTTTAACTGAAAAGATCCTGGAAACTGTTAAACATTTAGGACAGGATGCAGAGAAGATTGGGGGAGATATCGCTGTAGTAAGTAAATTTGTAGCTAAAAAGCTGTCCAGGAAATTCAGTAAAGTGAAAGCCGCTGTTAACGAAAAAATAGACGAAGCCAAAGCAGCGAACAAGAAGGCCATAAAGAAAGCCGCTAAAAAAGCAGCATCGGTTAAGAAAAATGTAAAGAAGGAAGTGACCAAGGATGCCAAAAAAGCTAAAAAAGCTGTTAAAGCTGCAACAGCAAAGGTAAAACCGGTAGTCCAAAGTGTTAAAGTAGCCGCCATTGCCACTGAAAAGAAAGCAGCCAATGCGATTGCTAAACCAGTAGCCAAAGTTGCCAGCAAAGCTAAATCTGCGGCATCGGGCGTTGCAGAAAAAGCTGCAGAAATAAAACAGGAAGTGAGCGCTGCAGTTAAATCAGCCGCCGCAAAACCGGCAGCAATTAAAAAACCGGCAGCAAAAAAACCGGTTGCCAGAAAAGCACCTGTTAAAAAAGCAAGCCCAGCAGCCGCAAAACCTGTAGTTACAGCAGCAGCAGCTCCTGCAAAAGCTGCCCCTGCTAAACCTGTGGTTGTAAAAACTGCTCCAGCAAAAGCTGCCCCGTCAAAGGCACCGGCTAAAAAAACCAGTCCTGTAGCTAAATCAGTTGCCAGTAAAGCTACGCCTGCAAGCAAAGCAACCGCCGCTAAAGCACCAGAACCTGCAACAAGTCCTGCATCAAACGGTACTGTTACAGCCCCGGTAAAAACAGAAACTGAAAGTAAATAGCATACGTTAATAAAAATTGTATAATTGCCTGATAATTAACAATTACTTAACAATAGAATTCGCAGTTTTGGGCATCCCTGTTTTAAACAGGGATTTTTTTGATTTTTTAAATGACGAAGAAAAAAGCTCCATTTCTAAACAGAGAGATCAGTTGGTTATATTTTAATGAGCGCGTTTTACAGGAAGTGGCCGATGAAACGGTTCCGCTTATAGAACGTATCAAATTCTTGTCAATTTTTTCTTCAAACCTGGAAGAGTTTTATCGTGTAAGGGTAGCTACGCTCAGCCGGCTGGCAAACCTAAATGATAAGGCCAAAGCCTTGCTGGGGTTTAATCCCAAAAAGATCTTAAATGAGATCAAAAACATCGTTGTAAAGCAGGAACGCAAGTTTGAACAACTATTCAAAGCTACGCTGATCAATGAACTGGCCCAAAACCGGATTTTTATTTTAAACGATACCCAGTTAAACGTTTCCAGAGGAGAATTTGTAAGGAACCATTTCAGAGACCGGATCCTTTCCAATCTGGTTCCTATTATGATCGACCTGGAAAAACCATTTCCAGAGCTCAAAGACCGTTACCTGTACTTTTTTGTCAGGCTTTCCAAAGAATCAAGTAAAAATAAAAACCATAAATATGCGCTGATCGAGCTTCCGCCCGATCTTCCACGCTTCCTGGTCCTGCCGGAAACAAACGGCTTAAAGTTTATTATCCTTGCTGAAGACATCATAAAGTACTGCCTGGACGATATCTTTTATGTGTTTAATTATGACATTCTTGAAGCTTACTCCATACAGCTAACCCGCGATGCAGAGCTGGACATTGACAAGAATGTGAGCGATAAGTTCATTGAGGAATTAAAGGCCAGCCTGGATAAACGTAAAAAGGGAAAACCCATGCGTTTATTATACGATACAGAAATGCCTTTTGAAATGCTGAAGGTACTGATCAATAAATTGAAGATTGAGGCCGAAAGCCTCATCCCGGGCAACCGGTACCATCGTTTTGGTGATTTTATCGCCTTTCCAAATGTAGGCAGCAAAGACCTGGAGTATAAACCAAATGTGCCGCTTAAAGTATATGGCTTGCACCGTACGGAAAGTATATTCAATAAACTACAGGAAAAGGATTATTTGATCAACCTGCCTTATCAATCTTATGATTATATCATTCTTTTTCTGCGTGAAGCCGCCATTGATCCTAAAGTTACCGAAATCAACATTACCCTTTACCGTCTGGCAGAAAACTCAAGGGTGATCAACGCCCTGATCAATGCCGTCAAAAACGGAAAAACTGTAAACTGCCTGGTGGAGTTAAAAGCCAGGTTTGATGAGCAGGCCAATATTTTCTGGACCAGCAGACTGGAAGAAGAAGGGGTAAATGTTAACTATGGCTTAACCGATTACAAGGTGCATTCTAAAATATGCCTGGTCAGAAGAATCGAAAAGGGCCGTGCAGTTTATTATGCCAACCTTGCTACCGGTAACTTTAACGAGAAAACAGCCAAATTGTATTGCGATCACAGCATTTTTACTTCAAAAAAAGAAATTACCAGCGATCTGATCCGGCTTTTTAAAGCCCTGAACAAAAAAACGGTTATCAAAGGATTCAAATACCTGATCGTTTCTCCGCTGGAATCCAGGAACAAATTTTATCACCTGATAGAGCGGGAAATCAAAATTGCCAGACAAGGCAAGCCCGCTTACCTGATCTTCAAAATAAACAGCCTGGCTGATGAAGGGATTGTAGAAAAATTGTATGAAGCCAGCAATGCCGGAGTTAAAGTAAAACTGATTGTACGGGGGATATGCACACTTGTTCCCGGTATTCCCTATTTCAGCACCAATATTACAGTGATCAGTATCATTGACAAATTCCTGGAACATGCCAGGGTATTTATTTTTGGCAACAATGGCAAGGAAGAAATGTTCCTTTCTTCCGCCGACCTGATGAGCCGGAATTTTGAGCACCGGGTAGAAGTTGGTTTTCCTGTCTTGGACGAAGAGGTAAAACAGGAGATCAGGGACATCATAGAGTTTCAGCTGCAGGATAACGTGAAAGCCAGGGACATTACCCGGCTCAACAACAATAAATACCATAAGAACAATTTAAAAACAAAAATTAGGGCGCAGGTGCAGACCTATAATTACTTAAAAAACAAACATCAATAAAGCCAATGTTAAGATACGCTGCCATAGATATAGGCTCGAATGCGGTTAGGCTGTTAATTGCCGATATTTCCAAAACTGATAACGGTTATGGGTTTAAAAAGAATACCCTGGTAAGGGTTCCGCTGCGTCTTGGCGACGATGCTTTTTTAGATCATTACATATCAGAACGAAAAGTAGAAGAATTGCTGAAAACCATGTCAGCCTTTAAAAATCTGATGGAAGTGTACCATGTTTCCGAATACCTGGCCTGCGCAACTTCAGCCATGCGTGAAGCGGAAAACGGGACAGAGATCATTAAAAAAATAAAGAAACAGTGCAACATTGACCTGGAGATCATCGCCGGACAAAGGGAAGCCAATATCATTTATGCCAACCATATTGAAGAAAACCTGGACATCAAAAAAAGCTATTTATACATTGACGTGGGCGGGGGCAGTACCGAGCTTTCCGTTTTTGTAAACAGGATACCCATTGCTTCCAGATCCTTTGATATCGGAACCATCCGTATCCTCGACAACCAGGATAAAGACGAAACCTGGGAAGAAATGAAAAACTGGGTAAAGGAACATACCAAATCCTTAAAAAATCTTGCCGGTATCGGAACAGGAGGGAACATCAATAAACTCTTCCGCATGTCTGACGAAAAAGAAGGGATGCCTTTAACCTTTCTGAAATTAAAAAGCATGTATAACCAGCTCAACTCCCATTCACTTAAAGAACGGATCGGTGTGTTTGGCTTAAACCCCGACAGGGCCGATGTCATCATTCCCGCCTGCGAAATTTACATCACCCTGTTAAAATGGACAGGTATCAAACAAATCTATGTGCCAAAAGTTGGTCTGGTAGATGGCATCATCAGTTTGCTTATTGAAGAAAACCTCAGTAATGTTGCCTATAAATAGGCCAGGGCAAGGTACCCGCCATGATGGCTCACTGAAGCCGGGTTGCTGGCGCTGTAAGTACTGTCGCCAGGATCATAACTGCTTATTTTAACCTCCACTTTATTCAGTAGGTCCATATCGGGCACAGCTATGGTATGGATGTATTTTTCGGTGATGCTGCTTCCGGTAAAATACAACTGATTCTGATGACGGACATGGCCTGTCGCTGTATTTTTATGTATAATCAGGTTGTTGCAAACAATTGCAGCAGGTGCAAAGATCCTTATTTTTTCTGCCCTGCTGAAGATTTTATAGGCCGATTCTTTCATGGTCCACAGCAGCCATACCATGGTTTCCGCATCTTTAGCAGAACTGATCAGGAACCTTTCATCCGGGCTGAATATCTTTTCCAGGTAGCCTTTTCTTCTCCAGTCGCTTTCTTTTAACGCAGCTTCCAGGTCAACAATGTCATTACCGATCAAGTGCTTTCAGTTTAGCCTCAATAATCTCCAGGGTAGCGGTAACATTTAACATACGGGCCATTTCCAGGTTGTCAATTTCTATGTCAAACTCTTCCTCCACATCCAGTACCACATCTACCAGATTGGCCGAGTTGATCTTCAGGTCTTTGATGAAATCTGTGTCGGGGCCGATGTTTTCTAAAGCATTTTTATCATGGGTGTAAGGAGCAACAATTGTTTTCAATTTTGCTACGAGTTCTTCTTTATCCATTTTTATACTTTTTAAAGATGATGCAAGCATTCACATCGCCAAACCCGAAACTTGCTTTAGCTAATATATCAATGTTTTTATAAAGTATTTGCTGCGGAATCTTATTTTTAGCTATTAAATCAAGAATTTCCGGGTTCAGGTCTTCACAATTGATGGAAGGAAAAATGAAGCCCTGCTGCAGCTGCAGTACTGCAGCCACGCATTCAATGCTGCCCGATGCACTTAAACAATGTCCTGTCATCCCTTTTAAACTGTTGATATAAGGAAAAGCTTCCCCTTTTCTATTTAAGGCAATGGTCCAGTTCTGTATTTCCAGCGCATCTTTCGTTGTGGCCGTGAGGTGTCCGTTAATGGCGTCAATATCAGTGGCCCTGATGCCGGAATTTTCTACAGCGGCACTTATACAGCGCTGCACGGCGATGCTGTTAGGGGCGGTCATGCTGCCCGTACCACGCTGCCCGCCCGAATTGATATTTCCACCCAATATTTCGGCATAAATAAAAGCTTTCCTTTCCAAAGCACTGTCCAGCGATTCCAGCAGCAGGGCACCCGCTCCACTACCTGGTACAAAACCACTGGCACTGGCACTCATTGGTCTTGATCCCTTTTCAGGTTCCGCATTGTGTTTAAACGTACAAACTTTCATCGCATCAAAACCGGCCCATATGTAGGGCCCGCTATCGCTGGTGCTGCCCGCCAGCATTCTGGTTGCCTGCCCGCTTTTGATGCGCTCAAAGGCCATTAAAATGCTCTCTGTTCCGGTTGTGCAAGCTGATGAGTTGCTGCTTACCTGGTTGCCCAGGCCCAGTTTACCACCCAGGTAGGCGCTGATGCCGCTACCCATGGTTTGTGCCACTACCGTGCTGCCCAGTTTGCGTACCTGCAGATCATCAACCTTATAAATAGATTCCCTGAATTTTTGTATGCCCGATGTGCCTGCGCCAAATATGGTACCGCTATTCCAGTCGGGTTCTTCCATAGGCGCTAACGGTAAACCGGCAGCTGCCCAGGCATCCATACCAGCTATAATGCCATACAGGATTCCACTGCTGTTAAAATTTCTACGTTCCAGATCGCTCAGGTAAGTCGATATCAGATCATCCGGTAATTCAGGTTTCCCGGCAATCTGACAGGAAAACTGTAGTCTTTCCAGCTCAGGATCATGTTTGATGCCTGAAGTGCCGTTTTTAATGGCTTCAGTGAACGCAGCTAACCCAACACCATTTGGTGCCACTACGCCTAAACCGGTTATTACTACACGTTTATGCATTCATTTTGGTGGTCACCATGCCGGCTATGGTGCCTTTACAAACTACTTCGCCGGCGGCATTTGTCATTTGTACCGTACAATTTAACTTTTTAAAACGGAAATATACCTTTTGAGCAGTTACCGTAACTTTTTCTCCGGGAAATACCGGCTTCATAAAATCAATAGCGGTAGAGGTCAACATCACATGGCCCGACATTCCACCTTCAGCACTGCCGGATAAGTAAATACCCAGGCAAACCAGACCGATCTGGGCCATAGTTTCCGTTAAGATCACCCCTGGTGTAACCGGATTATCCTTAAAGTGACCTTTATAAAAATCTAGATCTTTGTTAAAAGTGTAAGTGCCAACCGCCTTATTCTCGTCAATTTCAAGTAATTCATCTACAAACAGAAAAGGCTTGGTATATGGCAGGTGTGCTGGAATTTCTTCTTTATTCATGTTGTGTCTATATCTTTTTAATTTTCGTCATTGTTTAATACTGCCGCCATTGAAAGTTGTCATCTCGAACGCAGAGAGAGATCTCTTGAAATCGCAATCATAAACAAGAGATCTCTCTCTGCGTTCGAGATGACGAGCGTGCAGAAACAACAACTGCATTCAGCAAAACCAGGCTTAAATCACCACTTCAGCAATATCCGTTGCGCCGAAAAGCCGGGGCCAAAGCTCAGCATCAAGCCCAGCTCAGCGCTTCCCGCCGGTCTTTCCATAAAACGTTCCAATACATACAGCACCGTTGCACTCGACATATTTCCGTACTCCTTTAAAATGTTTTTAGTCTCGTTTATATTTTTGCCTAATTTATCAAATAAGCCTTCAACTGTCTGGATAATTTTTTTTCCTCCAGGATGGAAGATCAAATGATCAATATCCGCTATCATCAAGTTATTTTTGGCCAGAAAGGGATGAATGATGTTAGGGAAATGCTGGGCTATACGTTCCGGAACGGCAACATCCAGCACCATCTGCAGGCCAGTATTGACCAGGTCAAAACCCATCATCCTGGTAGCATCATAAAAATGGTACATTTCTTCGGCTATAATTTCCGGCCCCCGGTCTTCTTCTCGCGAAGAAAGCAGGGCACAGGCAACCCCATCCCCGAAAATTGCTGCACTCACCATGTTGGCCATAGAAAAATCTGCTGTCTGGAAGGTAGCCGTAGGTGATTCATAAGCAATTACGGCAGCCCGCTTACCCGGGTTCGCTTTTAAAAAATTTTTAGCGTAAATGATCCCCGAAATTCCGGCGGCACAACCCATCTCCGTTACCGGCAATCGCACAATATCAGGCTTCAAATTTAAAGCATTGATCAGGTAGGCATCCATAGAAGGGATCATCAGGCCGGTGCAGCTCACAGTGATCAGGTAATCCAGGTCATGTGCTTGCCAGGTGGCTTTTTCTAAAGCCTCCCGCAGGCATTGGCTGCTCAGTTTAATCCCCTCCCGGATGTAAATGTTGTTTCTTTCTTCAAATGAAGCATTGCTGAATACTTCCTCCGGCGACATGATGGAATAGCGTTTATCCACAGCTGCACCTTCAAATATCTTCTTTACTTTCCTGACGAAACGGTCATCCTGGCCGGTTAACCAGGCATCCAGAAAGGGGATGATCTCTGCCGTAGTTCTGGAATATTGCGGCAACAGCTTGGAAACAGTAGTTATTTTTACGTTCATATTGTCGGGATGATCCACTGGTAACGGAATGCCCATTTCCATTTCAGGATATAGGTGCTAAAATTTAATTGTCTGGAATAGGATTGTAGATCCCTTTTTTTAAAGCCTCTTAAAATAGAAACGAGCCCGTCATCTTTAGACATTTGATTGAGGCCAAATATAAAGCACAGCCCTGTAAATAAGTAATAAGCGAGCTTGCTTCTGTGCAGGTCATTTACTACAATACCCAATGCCGAACTTGCTTTAAAGCCTTTCATAAGCGTTATAATTTCCTCATCTTTAAAATGATGTAAAGTCAATGTACATAAGATAACATCGTAAGTGCTATCTTGTTTAATTTCCTCAAAAATATCGCTGCAGCGATAGCTGATATTTGGGTAATCAAGCGACAGTTGCGCTGCATGTGTAATGGTGAATTGATTGGCATCTATGCCCAACAGTTTAAAGTTCAGTTGTTTTTGTCTTGCATAGTCGGCCAAAGCCCTCAGCATATCCCCATTGCCACAACCTACATCCAGAATGGTAATTTCATCAGTACTGCTATTATCCGCTGATTTTATTTTAAGCAGGTATTCTACACCTTGCAGGGTAACTTTATTGCCGCCCAGCAGCCTGTTGATACCGGCAATTTTATCCAGGGCATCCCTTAATATTTCCCCTTCTAAACTAAAGTCGTCCATGATCTCGGGCGCTTCACTTCGCTTACTGGTATCTATGCGCATACGATGGGTTTTCCGTGGGTCATTTTTACAATTAAAGGCAGTGCCGAGGGGAAATGAACCAATAAAGATTGTATTGGTTTAAATAATTTTTCTTTTCTGATGATCCCTGATAAGAACCGGCCCATCAGCAAACGGTTTTTAAAGTTGGCATTCCAGGTTGTGGTATATAGTTGTTCAAGGGACTTTCTGGAGATCAGCTGGCCATTAAGGTACTTTATGCTCAGTTCTGCACAAATTTTAGCACTGTGAATGGCCATAGCCATGCCGTTTCCGCAGAGTGGATGGATCAATCCCGCAGTATCACCGATCATCAATACATGATCGCATACCAGTTCTTTTTTTGCGAAAGAGATCTGACTGATGCTTAAAGGCTGATCAAAAATCATCTCAGTTTCTTCAAAGACCTTTCTGAGCTGCGGGTTTTTATACAATACCTTTTTTTGGAAATCGTCGAGGTTGCGGCAGGCTTTAAAACTTTCATAATCTGCCAGGTAACAGATATTGATCTGTTTATTTTCTATCGCCGAGACCCCGCAGTAACCACCTGCAAAATTGTGCAATTGGACCAGATCACTAGGGATAACGCCATTGTAATGTGCTTTTACCGCCAGCCATGGTGATTTTTTCTGTATAAAGTTGCGGGAGAGTTTCTGATCTAAGGCAGATCTTTTTCCAAAAGCACCAATAACCAGGTCTGCTTTTAAGGTTCCAAACTTGTTGGTGGCCAGCTCAAATCCATCACCGTTGAAAACGACAGCTGTAACCCGGTCTTTGATCAGTTTACAATCCCTTAAAAGTGTTTTTTCATAAAGGAAATTGTCAAGGGCAAATCTGCTTAACCCAAAACCACCCATTGGCAATGCGCAGCCTACAATTTGTCCGCTCAAGGAAGAAACAGCAAGTCGGTTGATGTTTACCGGAAGCAGTTCCTGCGGATCAGCATCCAGCCATTGTAAATAAGGGAGCACCTCGTTTGATAGGTATTCGCCACAAACTTTATGCAGGGGATATTCGTTTTTTTCGATCAAAGTGACTTCAAAACCTTCTTTTAGCAAATGCAGGGCACAGGTTAGTCCTGCAAGACCACCGCCTATTATTAAAACAGTTGCGCTTTGATTGGGTTTTGTTGTCATATCGGGCCTTAAGAGCTGTACCAATATAACACTAAAAAGACCAAAATTGTTAGGGAATGAATCTCTAAAACTTATTACATCTCAATTGCCTTTTTTCAGCAGCAGTTCGGCGGTTGATATAAAAACCTGCCGATAGCTCATGGCTGCCATAATTGTAGTTGCGTAATTTATTAAGTGAGTAGTCATACGAATAACCTATCCTGATGTTCTCCGTAGCAAAAACTTCTAAAATGACACCCATAGCATGCTCTTTGGCCAAACCTTTTTGCTGGTAATCTTTTTTGTACAGGTCAAATGAGGTACGGGCGAAAGCGCCGATCCAAAGCAGCTCTTTAAGCTGCAGAAAGGTAGTGATATCCAGTGCGGAAGGCCCGTTGATGTCATCTTTGAAGAGAATGACCGGTTTAAACTTTACATCTTCACTGAACGGGAACAGGGCCCCGGCGGTAAAATATAAATGTGGTTGGGGAACAGGTATCCTGTTGTCCTGCAAATTCTTTTTTGCGATGTATTTTGCCAGCATATTGGTCATGGAAAAACCTGCGAAAAAGCTTTCATTGGCATAATAAATCCCAAAGCGGGCGTCTGGTACCGTACTGGTCTGCAAAGCCAGCGGAATCAGTTCATCGCCGGGTAGGTATCCTTCCAGTTTATTGCCGTCCAGGCCCATCTGCACTATACCAGCTGCAATCCCAAATGCAAGCTGACCATCGTCATCATAACCTGTTCTGATTCGGTAGGCATAATTTGCGTAGGCGGTAAGGTAGCTTTGTGCGCCCAGCTGATCGTTTGTTACGATTAATCCAAGCCCAACCTTACCATTGTTAAAAGCTCCATCGGCCGCAACAGAGAAAGTTTTTGGAGCTCCTTTAATTCCTGTCCATTGAGAGCGGTAAAACGATTGAACGTAAATGTCTTCTTTGTATCCGGCATAGGCCGGATTGATGTGGATCCCATTAAAAATGTACTGCGTAAACTGGCTGTCCTGCTGTGCATTGGCACTGAAGATCCAACCTGCAATGCCTATTAAACTTATTATTCTTTTCATCATATCGCCTTCCTGTTATTTATTACGGAGTATGGTTATATAGCCTTTATATATTTCCCACTTGTTGCCCGCAGCTTTAACCTTTAGCAGGTAGAAATAGGTACCTTCATTTAGTCCGGGGGCATCCCAGTCGTTTCTATAACTTATTTTATGGTACACAGTACCCCCCCACCGGTTTAAAATGCTCAGTTCGTTGGCTTCATAAAGTTCCAGACCAGGTATTTTGAAGGTATCGTTTAAGCCATCGCCGTTTGGTGTGAAAACATTAGGGATGATTATCCCTGCTACAGATTTGCTGTCTGTTGAACTGTTGTTTTTTGGATTTGGATCTGTTTCACTGCCAGTAACGGTAGCAGTATTTTTAATGATACCGGCGTTTACCGCTTTAACTTTGATTTTCAGATCAGCCGTTTCACCATTGTCAAGCCTGCTGATTTCCCATAAAATGGTTTTACTGCCATAATTGTAACTGGCAAAGCCCATGGCGGGATTGATCAGCTGCTCAAATTTGAGTTCTTCAGGTAAAACATCCTCAACCTTTATGTTTGTAGCCGCATCAATACCATTGTTTTTAACCTGTATCAGGTATTCAAAAGTATCATTGAGGCTTACCGCCCGTTGTTCTGAGTTTTTGTTGATCATCAGATCGGCGGTGAGTACGACAGAAGGACCAATGTTTACAATGACCGGATCCGAGATGTCAGATGCGCAGCCCTGAGCATTAAATGATACCACAGTATAACTGCCGGATAATATCACGTTATAATCTGAGGATGTAGCACCCGTAATTGCAGCACCGTCCTTTATCCATTGAAAAGATGTTGCGTTAACAGAACTGGCACGCAATTTCACCGGGGCACCCGAAAGTGCATTCACGGTTTGCGAACCACCAGATTGCGCAAAGCCTGCCGTTGCGCTCAGCAACAGCAGGCTTGACACAAAATTGGCTTTTCTGTTAAACATGAATCATAATACTTTAGGTAACAACATCAAAACAAGTTTACCACGATCCGGCAGAAGCACCTGTAATGGTTACTGTTGGTTTGGTAGGTTTAGCAAGTACTTTAACATCATGGTCTATGGTAGTTCCGCAGTATTTATCAGTGCCAATCAGGTATCCGACCTGTAATCTGTAGGTTGTTGTAATGTCTGATGTGGTCGTATTCACCAGGGTAGGGGTATAAGTTGCGTTGGTAGCTCCTTGAATAACTGTTGGAGTACCTCCTGATACGGTATACCACTGATATGCATAGGTTGTTACGTTGGGGTCAGCTGCAACTGCAGAACCGGTAAAAGCAGAGGCTGCAGCATTTTCAGAACAGTAATCTGCAAATGTAAATTGTGCAGCTATAGGCGCCAGTTTATAAACCGGTATTTCCTGTGGTTCCGATTCGCAGGATCCGGCAGCGGTCCCTTTGCTGATCAGGTAATAATATCCCGTTTGCAGATCTGCTGCTGCAACGGTATTTCCTGTTAAGGTAACCCCAGTTGAAGGTGTGGTTGTAGAAGTAGCACTATACCTTACAATCCAGGTTGTGCTAGCTGCAGGGGCGCCAAAATCGAGTGCGCCGTCTGAACACATTAAAGTTACACCAGAAGTTGATGGGGTTACCTGGGCTAAAGATTTTGTTGCGCTTACCAATAGTATCAAAATAGTTGTTACTAAAAGTTTTGTAATGTTTGTTTTCATGTTTTTTGTTTTAAGAGTTAATATTGAGAATTTGTTGTAATGATTACGTGAGGAGAGGGGGGCTTAGGGGTTATGGTAACCGTGATTGGGCTTCGTGCAGAATAATATGTTCCACCAACAGTTTGTACTGCTTCAACATAATAGGTTGTGGTTGCAGTTAAATTAGGATTGGGTGTAAATGTTGTTATTGTACCGGATTGTATGGCGGTACCGCCTGTGTTTGTTGAATACCAATTGTAGGTGTAACCTGCCTGGGCGTTTGTAACTGACAAGGTTACCGGTGTTCCACTGCAGATAGTTACCGGGCTTACTGTAGGCGCTACAATAAAAGAAGCATAATAGTATCTGCCTGACAAAGCTACCCCAAGTAAACTGGAGCTAACTTTTAGTCTGATACCATCATAAGAAATGCCAGGAGCAGGGAGAGTGATCTCGGCATCTGTAGGCGTGCCTAATGCTGATAATAAAGATAACACGGTGGCATTAGAATATGCTACGCCGACAGGTGTCCCGTTCAATGTAGGTTGAATAGCAATCCCATCAAGTAAACTTAAAAGAGACGTCGTAGAACCAAATCTTATAGTAATGGGTGTATTTGGAACTGGTTTGTAGGTGCCTGTAAATTTTATATTTTGCCAAGCCTCAATTAACCCTAATGCACCTATATTCGCACTTAATGTTGAGAAATTTGTAAGGTCAGCCAAATCGATCGCACGACCTGGGTTGGTAACCTGAGAAAGGGTTACCACCAAAATTTGCGGGCTACTGTGCGTTTCTGCATCCGCATAAATTCTCTGCCCTTTAATCGTTCCTATACCAGCAATCATCACCAAAACCAATGGCAAAAAATAATGCATTAATGTATATTTGATTCTGGCAGAGCGCATGAACATTTTTTCCTTTTAATCCCTTTATTGAAAGAATAAAGACAGTTTTTTTCTGTCCTTTCAAAATTAGGGTGCAAAGGGCCTTAATTTTTGTTCATGTTGTTCAGTTTGATGTGGCTTTAGTGTTCATCCTGTTCAAACTTATTCTACTCCGGCCTGTTAAAAGGTTAAACTCCTAAATATGAAACGATTTTTTTTACTTTCAATAATCTTTTGCGTGTTCATTATACGCGGATATGGCCAGGTGGCTGATACAGCAAGGTATATCAAAACATCAACAGGCTACCTGATGGTCCTCAGGCAAGGTGATGATGTGTTTAAGGAGATCAGTAGAATGGCTGTAGCCGAAAAGATACCATCGGCAAATTTTACAGCGATGGGTTTTGTAGATGCGCGGTTTGGATTTTTTGACTTTAAGACCAAGGAATATAAACC
The DNA here is from genome assembly GCF_032678725.1 of Pedobacter heparinus. Taxonomy (GTDB): domain Bacteria; phylum Bacteroidota; class Bacteroidia; order Sphingobacteriales; family Sphingobacteriaceae; genus Pedobacter; species Pedobacter heparinus_A. The sequence continues at coordinate 117,267 of NZ_JAVTSC010000016.1, read as the reverse complement.
CAAGGACTTTAGAGACGTAGAAATGGCCAGTATGACTGGCTCCATTGCCTGGCAGAAAGAACAGCCCTCTTTACACATTCATGGGGTGGTTACAGATGCATCGTTTACGGCTTTCGGTGGGCATCTGCTCTCAGCTACCGTCGGTACGGGGTCGCTGGAAATTACAGTAATTGTGCACGATAAAAAGCTGGAGCGCAAAATGGAGGAGCCTTTGGGTGCCAACGTACTGCAGCTTCAGTAGGTTATTTAGCGCGAGTTATTTGCAAGCCTGCTCCTTTGCTGCTGTACTCCTGCCATTGGCCTGCTGTGCCGCTTTAAGTTCGGTTCATCTTCGGTTCACCTTCGGTGTTGGTTCGCTTACAGCCGAAGTTATACCAGTCTTGAACTGGAGCTGATACATGGTTTTAGTACAATAGCAGGAGTACAGCAGGAATGGAGCTGAAGCATGAATAACTTTAAAACAAATCCTGGCGAATGCTGTTGGGGATTTAAACATCCAGAAGCGCTTCTTAATATTTCTAACCATTATCAAAAAAACAAAATTATGGAAACGCAAAATCGAGATCCAAACGATCAGGACCGTGAACAGAAACAGGGTGGGAAACCACGAAATGAGTACCAGAATCAGAACAGGGATGGCGAACCAAATGGAGCAATTCCTGATAACAGACCAGACCAGTTGCCTACGGGTGAAGAAGGTCATGAGGAGGAATCAGCAGAGGACAACACAGAAGAAAAACCAAATCCAAATGACCTTTCTGACCCGGCCAATCAAAAGCAGGCTGACATCTCGGGCCATGATGATCAGCAAAATTACCAATAAAAATATTCCTCAGCTAATGAGGTTAAATCTTATTCTGGGATGGTGAACCCGTTTAAGAAAGGTTGAACTCCGGCAGCTCAAACAGAGCTGCCGGTTTTTTTATGGCTGATTTCGTGCAATGTCGTAAGCCACCTGAATCATGCACCTTGGTTTACGAATACTGCCGTTGGTGTAATTAGTTGCTGATTGTTATTTATCCTTTTAATTTAGCTCCTGCATAAAAAACCTATTTTTGAAGCGTTATTTTAAGGTTTTAAGGCTCGTTTTATGTGTTTTTAATAAATTGTAAATTCTTTTAAAATAGTACCTAAATTATTTTTACATTTATTAATCTCTAATTAACAATATATCTAATCAAACTGGCTGATGTGGCTACTTTCTACACGGCGGCAAGTTATAAATTCAACATCAGCGAAGGTGCTGAAGGTATGGATGTGGAGCCCAAGGTTGCTTACCGGGGCGTAAAAGGGTTTGACAACATCTGAGATGCAGGTGCGCAGTTGTCTATTGCGAACCAGCAGGTGTTTTTAATGGCCATGTACCATAGCACTGAAAACGGGACTTTTGGTTTAGGAATGGATTTTAAGAAGAAATACCTGATCAGCGGAACCTATACTACGCAGACTTCGGCTTTAAGCAGCTATACCAATGGGAGTTTTGAGCTGAACCTGAGGTTGAATTTGAGCAAGTAAAGTTGAAAAATAACCGTTCTCTGCTAAAGCTGGCATATTCCTGATTTTTCCTTTGTGAAAAATCAGAAAAACGCCTATGCTTTTTCAGAGAACGGTTATTTTTCTTTTCAGGAGGCTATTGTGATTTTATTATTTAATTAAATAAATAATCTTAAAAACGCCTGTTCATTAATATGAACAGGCGTTTTATATTGAAACAGCTTTCGGATTTGAGGCGTTCGTTTGGGAGCGCAGTCTCAGGGGGGTTATTGTGGATTTGAATGGGGATAATTGTAAAATTTTAACTACAATGTGTAGAAATAAATTCTCATAAATATATTTATAGTCTCAAATCTAAAATATACGCACTAAGTCCTACCTAATGCCTCAATCTATCTAAATTAATCATGTCTTATATGAAAAAAGCGTTACTTTTTTTACTTATCCTATCTGCATTTTTATCTGTCAGGTCCCAGACCACGTTATCTGCAGGCGATATCGCTATTGTTGGTTATAATGCCGAGAACTTAACTGGATATTCAGATGATTTCTCCTTTATCCTTTTAACCGCGGTATCGGCCAGTACAACCATTCATTTTACTGATTTTGGCTGGTGCAGTGATGGCTCAGGATTTCAGACTGGGCGGCCAGGTCAGGCTTCTCAAGGCGCTAAATCTGACGGTGCCATCACCTGGACGGCAAGTACTGCACTTCCCTGCGGTACCCAGATCAGGATCCAATGTGATGATGTACTTTCTGCAAGCACAGGGACAATAACCGGATTAGTAGCGCAGCAATCGTCACCTGGAAGCTATATGAGTCTAGTAACTTCCGGAGATCAGATCCTGGCTTTTCAGGGCAGTATGGCCTCGCCAACATTTATCACCGGATTGCACACTGACGGAGGAGCATGGTCAACTACTTTGACGGCAACGGAATTTAGCTCGAACAAATCTATCTTGCCTGCGGGACTAAATGCCACCAATTCATTGGCTCTTTCTTCCGTTGATTCGGATAATGCGGTCTATAATACCACTGACCATGTGACAACAGGTTCTCCAGCAACCTTAAGGGCAGCTATTTTTAACTCTGCAAACTGGACAATTGATGACGAAAATAACATTCCGCTTCCGCTGGCCGCCACATTCGGCTGCAGTGCCTGCACTGCACCTTCAATTACCGGGCAGCCCTCAAACAGTTCGGTTTGTTCCGGAGTGAACACAACTTTCAGTATCACAGCTGCCGGAACGGGGATAAGCTACCAATGGCAGGTAAATACAGGCGTTAGTTTTAACAATATTACTAATGGCGCGCCATATTCAGACGCAACCACATCAACCCTAAGCATTAGCGGCGCAAGTGCCACCATGAGCGGTTATACTTACCGCTGCGTAGTTACCGGAACCTGCGGTACAGCGACATCCAATGCCGCCACTTTAACTGTAAAAGCCCTGCCGGTGGCAACAGCAACACCTGCGTCACAAACAATCACCAGCGGACAATCGACCGGTATAGCTTTGACATCCAGTCCTTCCGGCGCTTCATTCACATGGACAGCAGCCACAACAAGCGGCGTGGTTACGGGTGCAAGTGCAGGTTCAGGCACAAGCATTGCCCAAACGTTAACAGGTAACGGTGTGGTAACTTATACCGTCACTCCTACACTCAGCAGCTGTCCTGGAAACCCGATCACCGTTGCCATAACTGTTAACCCCACAGTACCCAACCTTCCGGAAAACAGCCTGGTATTTAACGGAACCAACCAATATGCTGAAGTGCCCGCGAGATCTGCGCTCGATTTTACCACTGGTACCGTAGAAATGTGGATAAAGCCAGGATGGGACGCAGGCGCTCACGACGCCGTGAACCCTTGCATTGCGGCCATGCGCAGCACGAGCACAACACGCTGGAGTTTTCATATCAACCGCGATTTGGGTTCGATCGGCTTATGGAACAATACGAATTATTTATCACGTAATTTTACTTTCGTTAAAAACCAGTGGTACCATGTGGCTTTTGTGATAACCGGCTCCAATACGGAAATATTTGTTAACGGAGCTTCAATCGGATCAACGGGCAATGGGATGCGTACCGTAGCTACTGGCCTGACTTTTAAATTGGCCCAGTCGCAAACCGGCAGCAATGAAATTTTCAAAGGAGAGATTGATGAGGTCAGAATCTGGAATATCGCCAGAAGTTCTACTCAAATTGCCAGCAACCGTTCGGATGCCGTAGCTGCAAACAGTACCGGACTGATTGGCTATTATAAGATTGATGCCGACATCCTGGCAAATACAAACCAGGAAAACTATGAACTTAAAGATTACAGTACGGCATCAGCAAATGGTAAAATCTACAATTATTTTGCACCTATTGTTACTACAGGTACTACATCTGCTATTACCACTACAGGATTTACCGGCGGCGGTGAAGTGACCAGCAATGGTGGTGGCGTTATTACTGCCCGGGGACTTGTTTATTCTTCTACAAATCCAACGCCGACCATACTTGACGGCAAAACCAATATCGGTACCGGGGATGGTACTTTCTCCGGGGCTGTTACAGGCTTATCCAGCAATACGCCATACAAAGTGCGGGCTTTCGCAACCAATGCAAACTCGACCAGCTATGGCTCTGTAATCACAGTAACGACGGCATCTACAGCACCGGTTGTTACAAGTGTAGCAGTACCTGCCGATAAAACCTATATTTTTGGTGAAGCGCTTGATTTTACAGTTAACTTCTCCACCGCGGTCGACGTAACCGGCACACCTGCTATTGCCGTTACTATAGGCAGTACGGTTGTAAACGCAACGTATGTTTCAGGTACGGGAACAAATACCCTTGTTTTCGGCTATGTCACTACCTCGGGGCAGCTTGACAACGATGGGGTTACTATAGGGGCGCTTAGTCTGAATGGCGGTACGATAAAAAGTGGCGCAACAGATGCCAACCTTACACTTAACAGTATAGGCAGTACTGCAAATGTGAACGTAGACGCGCAACCGCCAACCGTTACATCCATGACGCGGGAACTTACCAGCCCTACCAATCGAACTGATGTTTTATTTAGCGTATTTTTCTCAGAAGCGGTTACCGGAGTTGATATCAGTGATTTTGCTACTGTCGGACTTTCAGGAACGGTGAACAGCATCACAAGTCTTCCAGGCAACAGGTATAATATATCAGTAGACAATATTTCAGGTTCGGGTACCTTGGGTTTGGACCTCAAAGCTAGTGGTACGGGTATTGCCGATTTGGCTGGAAATCCAATCAATGGCGGATATACAGGTCCGATTTATACCATTGACCAGACAGCACCTGCAGCCCCGGTGGTAATTACACCTGCCAATGGTTCTATGGTAAACTCACTAACACCTGTGATCAGCGGTACGGCTGAGTCAAATAGCAATATCAGCATTACTATCGACGGCACTACCCTGAGCAACGTCGTTACAGCGGATGCTGCGGGCAACTGGACTTATACCCCCACAGCCAACCTTGCCCAAAGCGCACATACGGTAAGCGCCCAGGCTGCCGACCTGGTAGGGAATATAAGTGTTCAAAGTAACACCAATACTTTTACGGTAGCTCTGGCACCAATCATAATCGTTAATCCGGCAACTGTACCGGGTGCTACGGCAGGAGCTGCCTATAGCCAAACCTTTACCGGAAGTGGTGGTACCGCGCCTTACACATTCGCCGTAACTGGCGGCGCATTACCTGCCGGTTTGTCAATTGACGGAGCGACGGGTGCCTTAACTGGTACACCTACTGCTGTAGGAACTTTTAATTTCACTATAAAGGCAACAGATGCTGCCGGTGGTAGCGGTCCGTATTCAGGTATCAGGGCATATACCCTGGTTGTTGCACCTCCTGTAACACTTATTACGCCGTCAACATTGCCAAACACTACAGTAGCCACTGCCTACAGTCAGACGATTACTGCGAGCGGTGGAATTGCTCCTTATAGCTTTGCTGTAACAGCAGGTGCCCTGCCTCCGGGATTAACCTTAAGCACTACAGGGGTTTTATCCGGAACGCCTTCCGGCGGAGGAACATTTAACTTTACCTTAACTGCTACTGGAAGTTCGACAGGCACTGGGGCACCTCATACGGGTTCAAGGGCTTATTCAATTGTGGTTGCTCCTCCAACGGTGTTATTTCCTGCCACTTCCCTGGCAAATGGAAATGCCGGAGTAGCTTATAGCGCAACTTTAAACCCTGCAAATGGTGGAACAGCGCCTTATAGTTATGTCCTAACCGCCGGAGCATTGCCTCCCGGTTTATCATTAAACAGTACCGGAGCTTTAAGTGGTACGCCTACAGCTAGCGGAACTTTCAATTTTGCGGTTAGGGCTACAGATGCATCAACTGGATCAGGCCCTTATTCATCAGCGCCGAGGGGCTTCACATTAACGGTTAATGTACCCATCGTGATCAGCCCGACAACTTTGCCTGATATGGCGTATGCGGTTGCCTATGGCCAGACCCTGAGTTCATCAGGTGGAACAGCGCCATATAGCTACAGCTTAACGGCGGGCGCACTTCCTATCGGCATTTCCTTTAACTCATCTGGTGTTTTTTCGGGCATTCCCCGGTCGGATGGTAATTTCTCACTTACAGTAAGGTCCGAAGATGCAAATGGCCTGGCGGTTTCAAAAGTATATACTTTTACGGTATCGGCCCCGGTAATTGCCATTTCACCACTAACCCTTCCAGATCCGGTATTGGGCGTAGCATATAGCCAATCGCTGTCCACAACAGGTGGCATTGTCCCCTATAGTTATTCCCTGGTCTCTGGCGCGCTTCCTGTGGGGATATCTTTTAACAGTGCAGGGGTGTTAAGCGGAACGCCTTTATCTGCAGGTACCTTTACTTTTGTGGTGAGAAGTACAGATGATGCCGGGGCTAATATTTCTCAGTCTTATACCTTAAACATTGCAGCACCAACATTGGTTATTACGCCTGCCACACTGCCTGATGTAGCTGCCGGTACGGCATATAGCCAAACAATCAGTACTACCGGAGGCATTGCTCCATATAGTTACAGTATATTTTCAGGCTCATTACCAGTAGGAGTATCTTTCAGCAGTGCGGGTGTTTTTAGTGGCACACCTACCGTTAAAGGAATATATAATTTAACGATACGTGCAACAGATGCCAGCAGCGGCACGGGCCCTTATTCAATTGATAAAGCTTATAGTATTAACGTTCAGGGCAAAGCGCAGGCCATTACCATGGCTGGACTTGCTACAGTAAACTATGGCGATGCAGATTTTGATCCCGGGGCTACCAGTGACAGCGGATTGTCGGTAAGCTATTCCACAAGCAATCCGGCCATAGCCACTGTTGTTGCCGGAAAGGTACACCTTACAGGAACAGGTCAGGTAACCATTTTTGCAAACCAGGCTGGTAACGGGGTTTTTAATGCGGCCACACAGCAGCAACAAATCCTTACCATCAATAAAGCACAACTTAGTTATGTAGCAAATGCAGCTACTAAAATATATGGCTCAGCCAATCCGGTATTTAGCGGCACGGTTACAGGTTTTAAATATTCGGATAACCTTGCCGGGGCGACAACAGGTACGGCTGGTTTTAGCAGTACAGCTACGGCTACAAGCGGTGTGGGCAGCTATGCCATCACCGGCTCGGGTCTTACCGCAACCAATTATACCTTTGTTCAAGCTGCGGCAAATGCTACGGCATTAACCATCAGCCAGAAAGCATTGACCATCACTGCCGATAATAAGGAGAAGTTTGCAGGTGCCGCAAACCCTGTATTTACGGCCAGCTATAGTGGTTTTGTTACCGGAGAAAGCGAAAGTGTGTTAACCGCTCAGCCTGTATTTACAACTGCGGCTAATACCGGTAGTGCAGTAGGTACTTACGACATAAATGTAAGTGGTGCTGCGGCAGCCAATTATACCACGAGTTATGTGAAGGGAGTACTGACGGTTAAACCAGGTGCTCCGACCAACATCAGTCTTGCTGCGGTTACGCTGTATGAAAACAATGCTGCAGGTACCAATGCCGGAACATTGAGCAGTACTTCTGATGATCCTTCTGCAACCTTTACTTATACTTTTGTGGCCGGAACGGGTGATACAGACAATGCATCATTTGCCATTAGTGGTAACAGGATCAACACTGCAGCCAGTCTGAATTTTGAAAACAAAGCTGTATACAAAGTAAGGGTAAGATCAACCACACAGAATGCGCTATGGCTCGAAAAGGAACTGAGCATCAGCTTATCTGATGTTAATGAAATCCCGACGCTTGCGGTGATAGATAACCAGACGATCTGCTTTACCACAGCAGCACAAACAGTGGCCTTAACGGGCATCAGTGCCGGGCCGGAAACTGCACAAACCACGACTTTAAATGTGAGCAGCAATAATGCTGCACTGTTTGAAAACCTGACAGTGTCAGGAACCGGAGTTACGGGGACGTTAAACTACCGCATTAAAGCCGGCGCTATAGCCGGAACAGCTACCGTCACGGTAACCGTGAAAGACAATGGTGGTATTGCCAATGGAGGTGCAGATACTTATAGCAGGACTTTTACCATCACGGTTAATGACTTGCCAGTAGTGTCGGTCAGCAGCGATAAAGGAGCCGAGATCAGTAAAGGAGAAACGGTTCTGCTTACCGCTACAGGCGGAGACACTTATGCATGGGCAAACAGCAGCGGCATAATTGGAACTACCAGCAATGCGGTATTGACAGTCAGGCCTAACCAGACCACCACTTATACCGTTACAGCTAAAAATGCAAGTGGCTGTGAGCAGTTACAGACTTTCACGATAACAGTACTCGATGATTTTGCAAAGATCAAAGCGACCAATATCCTGACACCAAACAATGATGGATTTAATGATAAATGGGTGATCGATAACATTGACTTTTATCCGAACAACGAGGTGAAGGTATTTGACAAAGCAGGGCGCATTGTGTACAGTAAAAAAGGATATGACAACAGCTGGGACGGAACCTTTAACGGTGTTCCTTTAGAGGAAAGCACCTATTATTACATTATTGATTTCGGCAACAGAACCAGAGTTTTCAGGGGTTTTATCACCATTGTAAGAAATGATTAAGTACGGATTATAAACACGATTGATTAAAATGAACACGATATATAAAACACTGGTATTAATTGCGCTTGGCGCCATCAGTACCACCGTAAAGGCCCAATTAAACCCACTATCTTCCCAGTATTACACCAATCAGTACCTGATCAACCCGGCCTTTGCCGGAGCAGGACAAGGTTTAAAACTGAACGGTGCTTACCGTAAACTCTGGAGCAATGTACCCGGATCACCCTTGACCCAGAACCTGACTGCCGATTATGGCTTTAACAAAGTTGGGCTGGGCCTTACCGTGAACAACGAAAGTGCGGGTTTGCAAAGGCAGACCAGGGTAGTGGGCACTTATGCTTATCACCTGAAACTGAACGACAACAACCATCAGTTGCATTTTGGGGTGTCGCTGGGTTTTATGAGCCAGCGTTTGGAGAATGCTGATATTTACGGCAATCCTAACGACCCGATGGTGGGCCAGTACAATGACCGTAAAACTTACCTGGATGGAGATTTCGGATTTGCTTACACGTCTGACAAGCTGAGCGTTCAGGCTTCCATACCAAATTTGAAAAGTGTATTGAAAAAGGATGTGATCAAACTGGCTGATGTGGCTACGTTTTACACCGCGGCAAGTTATAAGATTGGGATTAGTGAAGGGGCGGAGGGAATGGATGTAGAGCCCAAGGTAGCCTACAGGGGTGTAAAAGGTTTTGACAATATCTGGGATGCAGGTGCGCAGTTGTCTATTGCCAACCAGCAAGTATTTTTAATGGCCATGTACCACAGCACTGAAAACGGGACTTTTGGTTTAGGTATGGATTTTAAGAAGAAATACCTGATAAGCGGAACTTATACCACCCAGACTTCGGCATTGAGCAGTTATACCAACGGAAGTTTTGAACTGAACCTGAGGTTGAATCTGAGCAAGTAAAATTGAAAAATAACCGTTCTCTTCTAAAGCTGGCATATTCCTGATTTTTCCTTTGTAAAAAATCAGAAAAACGCCTATGCTTTTTCAGAGAAGGTAATTTTTCTTTTCAGGATGGTGCTTCATGGAAGAATGGATACTATTATCAATGTCTGGATGAAATAGAAGAAATTCTACAGTTACTGGTTCACCACATTTACAGGATTCCCATTTTTATAGGCACTCAGGTTGGCGATAGTTATCTTCATTAACCTGGTTCTCGCTTCTTTTGTTGCCCAGGCGATGTGAGGTGTGATGATGCAGTTTTTTGCGCCAAAAAGCGGATTGTTCTTTGCAGGCGGCTCAACAGAAAGCACATCGAGCCCCGCTCCGGCAATTTTACTGTTGTTCAATGCTTCGGCTAGATCTTCTTCAATAACGATAGGACCTCTTGAGGTATTCAATAGAAAAGCGCTGCTTTTCATTCGCTGTAAGTTTTCTTTATTGATCAACCCTTTGGTTTCAGGTGTTAAAGGGCAATGGATACTGACAACATCTGACTGTTCCAGTAGCTCGGGTATTTCTGCCCACTTAAAATTACTTCGGTGAGCCTGATCTGTCCGGTTCCGGCTTGCTCCAATAACTTTCATCCCAAATGCAGTGGCCACATCAGCAACCTGCCTGCCTATATGGCCAAATCCGATAATCCCCATCGTTTTTCCTGTCAGTTCAACCAGCGGATAATCCCAGAAGCAAAAATCAGGAGCGGAAGCCCAGCGGCCGGAAACCACAGCGTCACTATGGCGCTGCACATGCAGGCAAAGTTCCAGTAAAAGGCCAAAGGTCATTTGCACTACAGATGGCGTGCCATAACCTGGTACATTACTTACAGTTATCCCTTTTTCCCTGGCCATTCGGGTATCCACTATATTATAACCAGTGGCCAGGACTCCAATGTATTTTAAGTCAGGAAGACTGTTTAATGCCTCTGCGTTTACCGGTGTTTTATTGGTAAATATGACATCTGCCCCTTTTGAGCGTTCAACAACTTTATCTATCGGGGTACGGTCGTACAGGGTTACGTCACCGAATTGTTTTAACCCGTCCCAGCTCAGGTCTCCGGGATTTAGTGTATATCCGTCTAGTATTACGATTTTCATATTTAATAGTTAAATAATTAATGAAGCTATTACAAACTTATAATTTTCACAAACTTATTATTAATTATGGTGTCAGGTGGTAAAGCCTGACTAAACAGGGACTTTTGGTTTGGGTGTGGATTTCAAAAAGAAATACCTGATCAGCGGAACCTATACTACCCAGACTTCTGCTTTAAGCAGCTATACCAACGGCAGTTTTGAACTTAACCTGAGGTTGAATTTGAGCAAGTAAAAGGCAGGTCAGTTTTATTTACCCTTAGGTTTTTCAATAGCCTTTAGTAGTTCCCTGATATCTGCCTCTTCCAGACCGTAACCATCGGTTATTTTCCAGAACATGGTTTGTATGGTGTTGTAGGGTTTCATCCATTCGGGTTCTATATAATCAGGATCATAAACATCCAAAGGATTTTGATGCCTTGTAAGATTTAAATGGGGTTTATCTTCTAATAATGACAAAAATTTTAAAACTTCGGCATTGATGGCAACTACATACGGCATATGAGTACCCTTTCCAATAACATAATTACGGGTATCTGGTTCCTGATTATCCTCCCAGGGTAAACCTTTAGAAGAATTCATGCACGCAACACCTAAATATACAGTTATAGTGTCCTTTTTACCACCAGGTCCTCTTCCATTAGGTGGTACATTAATTCTTACCCTACCCATTAACATCCCATTTTGAATTCTACTAGGTGCAACATTAAGCATTACCAAACCAGGGGGGAATGTTAGCAGTTTGTCCTCTTTCCAGCTACTATCTCTCTCTATATTTACATCAACATAAAAAGTATTCATGTTGCCATGTAGTTTACTTAAATCAGGGTCAAATGGATGATCAGGTCTTGATACAAACCTTAAGCCTTTTGGTAGTTCAAATGGAATGCCTTCTGGCATATCATCACTTTTACCAAGACCCGGCAAATTGCTAACACTGCCAATATTGGTAAAAGAAAGTTCTTCTTCTTCAATGGGTAATTCTTTTTTCTTGCTGCATGAGGTAACAGCAGCTATCAGCAGCAAAACTGCTATCATATTGCAGTATATAATTGTTCTTTTCATGCGGGCAAATCTATACCAGCACAACATTAAGCAGCGTTTTTTTCGATCAAATGCAATAGCAGACGATCAAGCCTATAAAAAATCGGTTTAATCTCTTACCAAAACGCAAAGTCGGGTTCTGCTAATAAGGTATACGAAAGTGAATCGTTAGTCCACCTTGATCATTTACAAAAATCTGCAGCTTTTCGCCAAATTGATTTTCCAGTCTTTTGGCGGTATTTTTTACGCCCACACCTTTACCAAGAAACAGATCCTCCGGGTTTCCAATATATGGGCTTCCGGTGTTCTCAATATAAATCCCGGCCGCATTACTCTCCTTAATGCACCTGATGCTTACACTCCCTCCTTCAATTGATGGTTCGATACCATGCTTTATTGCATTTTCCACAAAAGGCTGAAGTAACATCGGGGGGATCAAAACTTCTTCTGCCCCTTCAGCACATTCAATCGAATAAGCCAGTCTTTTCCCAAACCTGCCTTTCTCCAGCGAAAGATAGGTATGCATAAAGTCCAATTCCTGTGACAAGGGAGCCAGGTCCTGCTGTGTACTCAGCAGCGCATAACGAAACGTATCTGCCAGCCGGGCAATGAGCACCCGGCTGTGTTCCTGTTCTGCTGGCAGGGATGCGCTAATGCTATTCAGGGTATTAAATAAGAAATGGGGCTGTATCTGAGCTTTTAACGCATTGATCTCCCCTCTGTAGGCCAGATCCCTGAGTTCCTGTTCCCGAAGTTGCTGCGCTTCACGCTCGCGAAAAAACAGGTCAATATGTAAGGAACTAAATACCTGGATATAAAAAAGTAAATTAGGGCCAATATTTTGGAAAAGCTGTTTGCTGCTCATTGCTGGTAATCCAACCATAGGGTTATACAGGTAATACAAACCCGCCCAAATGGCGTAATAAAGGAAAGCTGTAAGAATATGCAGGGCAAACCTGGTTTTCATCGGCAGATGGGCCAGCATACGGAAGTGCAACCACCATATCGGAAAACAAGCAATCGTCATCATCAGACAATCTATGCCGGTTTCCATAAGAAAAGCGGAACTAAATCCCTGAGCAAATAACCGGGGTGTTCCGTACAAAATGCTCATCACCAGCAGCACAAAGATGAACAGCGCGATCTCTCTGGTAGTGGTACGTTCCTGATGGGAAGCTGGCGGATAATGTTTCATTATACAATTTTAATAATTTTGTTTTGCATCTGCTGAAAAGCATAACAGCACTAAAAGGCCTTATTGATTTATGCTGATCTGTTGTATATTAGCCATAATAATTTTTAACTCCATAAATTAAGGGTAGATGTCCAGAAAATCTGTTTTGGTGATAGATGATGAAGATCACGGCAGGGTATTGGTTAAACAGTATTTAGCACCTTATGCTGATTTTTATGTCGCCGGCGAATGTTCAAACGGGGTCGAGGCTGTTAAGTTTATCAATATGATAGAGCCGGATCTGATATTTCTTGATATCCAGATGCCGGGGGCCAGTGGTTTCGAAGTACTGCAAAGAATTGATCACGTGCCGGATGTGATTTTTACTACCGCATTTGATAAATATGCGATCAAAGCTTTTGAAATCAATGTGATTGATTACCTGTTGAAACCCTATACAAAGGAACGTTTTGACCAGACAATCGCTCGCCTGAAGATCAAACCAGGGTTTCTTCCTCAGCTGGCCATGAACACGTTTCCCGGTGCTCAGCGTTATCCGGAAAGGATAATGGTAGCGCATCAAAATCGCTTTAAAAACATCTCTGTTCATGATATCATGTATCTTAAAGCCGATGGCGATTACACCGAAATATATACTGATGAGCGTTCGTACCTGAGTTCGTTCGGAATAAGTGCGATTGCTCAAAAGTTTGATCCGGCTAAATTTGTAAGAATACACCGGTCTGTAATTGTCAATTTAAGCTATGTGCGGGAACTGTACCGGGACATTGGAAAAACCTTTTTGGTGTTAGATAACGGGCTTGAATTTACAGTAGGGAGGAGTTACCTGTCTGCTGTTAAATGCATCATTGTTTAATTATAAATTGCAGTCATCTGATGTGAGGTGCCATTGGTAGCCTTCCAGTTGTAGGTTACCACTAAGCGGCTGCCACTGGATTCAACAACAGTTAGCACTTGTGCATCATTATCTTCATTAAGTGTTAGCTTTTTGCTGGCTTTGTCGTAAGTCCAGCTCCCGGTATGTTTCTCCTGTTCATCGTCTTCATCGCATTTTAACTTCCCGGCATTGCGCACAATAGTGCTGTCATTGCGCAATAACAGCAAATCGTCTTTTTCACAACCTTCCATTGTAGCCAGAATATCCGTTTCCTTTTTTCCATCTAAGTCCCAATCTATTGCTGGTGCAACAGATAGGCTGTACAATTTCCATGATTTATTTGTGAAAGAGCCAGATTGTTTACTGTCATTTGCTCCGGAAGGGCTGCAAGCTAACGTAAGCATGGTAACAGCCATGATTAATAAGTAAAAAAATAAAGGGTTAACATTGTTTTTCATTGGGATATAGTTTAAAATTTAAATAAGGGTTTATATAATAAAAGGTTATAAACATGTTTCTCATTAGTGTGCCCGGCAAAGATATTTTGACCTTGGATCTTATAATGAAACATTCGACGAGTAACCTTTGGACGAGTTAAATACTTAATAAGGGGGGATGAATAGCAATGGCAAGCTGCTCTTTATATTAAGACAAGTGTATTTTTACACCTTTATCCCTAAATAGACATCCAATCGTCATTCATACCTATGACAGCATGATGATCAATCCGGCAAAACGGAGCGAAGGCTTTTGTTCTGTTAATTTCATGTGATAAGTCATAATTAGTAATTGAATGTGTTACATACTAAATAGTTAGATCTTGCCGAGGTAGTATGATAAATTAAAAATATTGCTTCGCTAAGCTTCGCAGGTTCTTACCTTACACCATTTCAATGCTTACAGGGCCGATGATTGACATTATGGGAGGAGAATTCCAACTGCCCAAAGTGAGGTGTATAAAACGATAGATGGAATACCGCATATGCATGGGGATGTGCTATTTTGGAGTGTTCCGGGTGGTTTTAATGTGATTATATTGCCGAGGAAGGAATTTATAATTTCTAAATCATACCTAATTCATCTGCAAGTTTCGCTTGTCGGAGCCCTCCTTGATGTTACCGAACAAAAAAACAACGAGATCCGCAAAAATGATTTTATAGGAATTGTATCTCATGAGCTAAAGACTCCTCTGACCTCCATCACCGCCTATCTTCAATTGCTTTCAAGGGATGAGGACAAGGCGAATGCTTTTAGGGTAGCTGTACATCAGAAAACGAATGTGCAGATGAAAAAAATGACCTCACTGATCAATAGTTTTCTTAACATTTCCCGTTTTGAAGCGGGCAAGATAGAAATCAATAAATCGCGCTTTGATACAAAAGAGCTATTGGTGGAAGTCAGCGAAGAACTCTCGCTAACGACTGAAAACCATCAGATTACCATTGTCTGTCCTGAAGATCTCAGCACCCATGCTGACAGGGACAAGATTGCGTCGGTTATTTCCAACCTGCTGAGTAATGCGATAAAGTATTCACCAAAAGGCAAAGAGATTAAAATCAGCTGTGCGGCGGAAAGTAAGGGTCAGTTGTTTTCGGTAAAGGATGAAGGTATGGGTATAAAACCAGGCGACCAGCCCAGGCTGTTTGACAGATTTTACCGGATTGCCACCAAACATACCCAGCATATAACAGGCTTTGGCATAGGTATTTATCTCTCTGCAGAGATCATTCGTTTCCATGGGGGGAAAATATGGGTAGAAAGCGAGAGCGGGGTAGGCTCTACATTTTTCTTTTCCCTGCCTGTTTAATTTACCATCGCATTAACCTATGTTAAAATCTTCGAGTGCAAATTCCAGTTTCGAAACAGGCAAGATCGAAAGCAATAATCGCGCTTTATTCTACCAGGTTTGCATTGAGGTACTTGCTCACCGCAGTTAGGTAATGTTGGGGAATATTCTCACATCCTTTGTGTTCCAGGTGATGTAAGTCTTTAGCGTCAGCTTCGATAAAGACTCCGGAATTTCCTTTATATTTTAAAAATCCAAGGTCAAAGAAACGTTCGTGTACAACGGATGAATTGTCCTGATTTTTCAACAGCATTATTTTTACAGATAGAGTCAACTTGTTGATCAATAGCCATTTATATTTCCTTTCGCCAGTCGTTCCTTTATAAGTAGAAATCTCCAGAATGCATAGGTTCGTATTCTCAAAAAAATCGTGGCAATCAAAATCAGGCAGTCCGTTCATAAAAAAATAGTGTAATTTTATTTGGAGTGAGTGTGCAGCAATTATGCCAGTTGTGTGCTATCAGTCGATTCACTGGAATTGGTCTAGTCAGGATATACTCGAGGAGAGCGTTTTAGCTGTGTTTACGGTGATCATGTCTTTAAGTACTTGCTTTTTACAACAAAAGCAGTTTGCAGTTCCTCGCCCGGTTGAATGTGGTGTGAACTGCTATTAAAGTTATTGATGTACAGCGGGCATTTTTTATTGGGGCATATTATTTCCTATATTCGGGAGTCTTAATTACGTTTCTATGCTCAATCTGTTAGCTGATACTGAATTGCTTATCAATGTGCCAGATTTAATCACAGGCATGTTTTTAGCTAATCTATTATTTACATCGCAAGGAGTTTGCCAACAGCTCTAAAATTGCTTTTGGATTGATGTACTATCCCGATTCCATACAAATGATGCAGAATTATTGGTCAATAGCGGTGTAGAGCTGGGGTTAGGTGCAGGGCGCGGATTGATAAGTTGAAAATTTTTAGGTAATAAAAAAAGCCTTTGAGTAGGAAAGGCTTTATCAAATATTTTGATGGTACTGGATACTATAGTGCCTCGATTTCTTCCATGGAAAGTTTTGTCGTTTTAGCAATGAATTCAATTGCCAATCCCTCTTTTTTGAGTTCACTGGCAATAGTGGTTTAAAACGCAAAACGCTTAGCACCTCCGTCGACTACCACCACGGTGCCTGTTACATATCTGGCCCGCGGGGATACAAGAAAGGTGGCCATATTAGCCATGTCTTTTGGATCACCAAAATCTTGTAATGGAATTTCAAGAGTAGCGTATGCTTTGCGTTCATCAGGAGTGAAAATCCTGCGTGTATTTTCTGTATCGATAAGTCCCGGCTGTAAACAGTTCACGGTTATGCCATGTCGACCCAGTTGACTAGCAAGCTGTTTCGACCACATTACCACCGCTGCTTTGGCAATTGATGAAACATTGATTGAGCGTAGTTCATAAGTACTTGTTATATTTAAAATGCTTCCGGATTTATGCATGAGCATATGTGGAAGTAAAGCATGGGTCAATTTCCTTGGAGCCTCAAAATCAAGCGCCATGGAATCAATCCATTGTTGTTCCCCTCCGACTATGTCAACAGGCTGACTTTTCCCCGCATTATTAATTAAAATATCCACCCGTCCAAATTCGGCAATTGCAGCCTCAGCTATGATTTCCGGTCCGTCATGTAAAACAATATCCTGTATGAATGTAACTGGAACAGTACCACCTTCTTTTTCAATTTCAGTTTTAAGGGATCCGAGTAAAACTTCATTTCTTGCTACTGCGAAAACTTTTACGCCCTCAAGCGCTAATTCTTTAGTAATTGCGCGGCCAATGCCTTGGCTCGCTCCTGTGATGACAGCTGTTTTTCCTTTAAGGTATAAGTCCATATTGTTATTTATTATTTGTTGCGAAAGTAGTGTACAGCATTTATTTTTGTAGTTCATACTACTTATTGTATGCTACGAACAAAAATGTAAGTAATGAGCGAACGAAAAAAGAATTCAACTTTTACACAAAACGAAAAATATCTGATTGAATGCGATCTAACTTACGCGGTGAATAAAATTGACGGAAGGTGGAAGATTTTGATAATGGACAAGCTTGGGGCGCAAAAATTGAGATTCGGTGAATTGAGTAAGGTTTTTCCATTGATTACAGAAAGAATGCTTACCCTGCAGCTACGCACATTGGAGCAGGATGGATTAGTTAAGCGTACTGTTTATGCAGAAGTTCCTCCGCGAGTAGAATATGAGTTGACTGGGATGGCTGTCGAGATCTTACCTATTTTTAAACAATTAAGTATATGGGGCGCTAAACACAAAATGTCGGCAAAAGAAGTCTCCTCAAAATAATCCACGTATTGCAAAAGAAATACCGGATGGCACGTTTTTGTATGGCTTTTACCGGCCCTACAAAAAGTAGGGTAACAATTTGCAAATCGGATCCATGGATTTAAATTAACTAACCTGATAGCCATATTTCAGCTGTATTTTTGAACATTTTTCTGCGCCGCAAAAACTAAAGTTCAATTAAATGGTTATGCAGTTAAAGCATATAAAAAAACCTATGATTACAATAAATGTACAGGGCCTGGATAGGTTTGTTTTGGCCCAGGAGAGAGATTACGAAATTGCGTTAACTGAAGTAAGCTATGGCAGAAAAAGAACGCACTGGATGTGGTATATATTCCCGCAAATCCAGGGGCTGGGTTTTTCGGACACCGCCAAATACTACGACATTAAAGACCTGAAGGAGGCAACGGATTATTATCTTCATCCCGTCCTCGGGCCAAGACTGATAAAAGTTACCAAAGAATTACTCAACCACACCGAAAAAACCGCACAGGAAATCTTTGGCAATCCTGATGACCTCAAATTGCGGTCAAGTATGACTTTGTTCGCGGCGGTACCAAATGCTGACCCAGTGTTTCAGCAAGTTATCGATCAATTTTTCGATGGGGAGCGCGACCAGAAAACCCAGCGGATACTCGGCCTGTAAGCACATGGACATCCTTTAAATACGGCATTCAAAAAATGTATTAAAAGATCCTGATGAGGTTCTTTTATCCTAACCGATCTGAGTGTGGTTTGTTTTAAATAAACTAAAAACTAATTACTGCAAAAACTTGATTTTGTAAATTGGAATAAAAAATAGCCCCGCAGTTGCAGGGCTATCTTATTTGTACACATTGTACTCAATTCCTTAAGGGATTTTTTGAGCTTTGCCTGGCTTTTAGCAGGTCTGTTTGCGCAGGATTTTGATTATTTTAATTCGGCCTGAATAGAAGTAATCAGTTCTAAATGATGCTGAACAACAGGTGAAGTCTTGGCTGCGAAGCCTTTCAGTTCTGCGTCCTGAAGCTTGGTGCTACCATCTACCATCAATGCAAGGGTCTTTTCATGACCTTCAACCATGGCTGCAGCGTAGGCTTTATCAAAATCAGCACCTGATTTTGATTTAAGCTCCTCCAGCTTGGCCTGGTGCTCCTGGTCAAGTGCAGCAGGTAATTTCATGTTTTTGGCTGTAGCTATTGTCTTCAGCTCTTCATTTGCCTTTCCGTGATCTTTTACCATCATGTTGGCAAAATCTTTCAGTTTTGCATTCCTGGTTTTTTCCAGTGCGAGTTTACAGAACTCTACTTCAGCCATTCCGCCCACGGCGGCCTTATTCGCAAATGTAGTTTCGTTTAGTCCGGTGTCTGCTGGCAATGTTTCCGGAGCCATTGTAGTATCTGTTGTCATTGTTGAACTATCAGCATCATCATCTGCGTTGTTTGCACTGTTGCCGCAACCCTGGAAGCTGAATACCGCTCCTGTGATTGCTATTGCGTAAAATAATTTTTTCATAAGTTTTTTGTTTTGGTATTTCATAACCATCTACCAGACAGTTTGTTTTGAAATTTACGCACGATAGGTTATATGGTCTTGATCAGATATCACGCTCGCTACCCGAACCCGGTTTTTTGTATGGCTTTTACCAGCCTGGAAATAATGGGTAGAAATTTAATGGGAGGGTGGATCTATAGTTTGAAACATATCTCATATGCAGGTGTTATTAGGTTCTAAGATTTATTGTTATGGAAAACATTGTTGAGATGCATGAAGAAGAAGTGTTTAGCCCTGAACCGTATAAGTTTAATCCTGACCCTGCCCAGGAGCAACCAGGTCTGGATGATGGGGATACTGATGAGGCGGACGAAGCCGGTTATACACCAGGGGAAACTGAATATGCCGATGGTGAGGGGACACGTTTAGATCAGGAAATTGAAAACCCGGAGGATGATGAGCAGAACGATGAATGAATTTCTGAGTTGGGCCATTCTTAAAGCGAATAAGTTCATATTGTATTACCGGTGAAAAGCCGCCAATTGCCTCCGGGTTTTTGTATGGCTTTTCCGGTCATATAATCAATATGCCGTAGTTATCATCGATGGTTAAAGGTTCATTAATTTCCTGATTGAGGCCAGGTGAGCAAAAAGAACTAATGGAACGATAAAGGAAGGTAGCCAGCTGAAAGGGAAATTTAAGATTCCCTTTTTTTTAGTGGTGAAAATTAAAATGATTGAAATAATTGCCGGAACAACTCCGAAAACAATGATTTTTGGTGGTATAGATTCTGGGAAACTTGCATATAGCCCATTTAGACTAAGAAAACTTTGTAAAGCAAGCCAGATAATGATTGTACCTGTAATTCCCCAGGGGGGCACTGCTACCAACTGGTTTTGATGGGGCAGGGATATTCTTAACGAATTATTGAATAAAAAATTCGACAATTCGGTAAATATTATTGGCATTCCCCATAATTGTCATTCCGCGCCTGTGCAGTAATATTTCGCACTACATTGTCTAAGTTCTTAGCTGCTTTTTTCAACAGGTCCAGGATATCTGCATTACATGTGGTGTCTTTGTTTTCTATAACCAGGTCTACAAGGCCTAATATATTGGAAAGTGGCGCTCTTACCTCGTGCGAATGCATCCATGATATCTTTTTCAGTTGTTCATTCTGTTTTTCAATCATCTTCATGTACATTAATTGCTCCATCTGATTTTTTTTCTGCTCAGTAATGTCAACAAAATAAACAGCCAGACCGTCTTTTTTGGGATATACATGCATATCTCCCCAAACACCAAGTGCTGTATAACATTCTTCAAAATGTACGCTTACTTTTTCTTTTAATGCACGTTCATATTCCTGGTAAAACTTTCCTTCTTTTGATCTGGGAAAGAACTCCCAGAGGTTTTTCCCTAACAAATCGGCTCTTTTACAGTTTAAGATCCGTTCTGCCTCTTTGTTGATATAAGTGACTTCCCAGTTTTCGTTCATGGCATAGAAGCCATCAGTGATACTTTCCAGAATATCAATAATTTCCGCATTCTTTTCTTTTAACGCATTTTCTGCCTTGACTTTTTGATCAATGTCGATTGCCATAACTACCCTGGCCACCCTGTTTTGGAAAATGTTACTATGCGCATATACATGAACAAAGAATTGTTCGCCGTTTTTGCGGATGTGTTTCCATACCCCATAATCGAAATAAGCAGCATTTACTTTTTGCACTGCTTTTTTGAAGCGAACAGCTTCATCCTCTGACCTGATTTGCAAGGCTTTTATGGAGAGAAATTCTTCTTTTTGGTATCCGTACTGATTTAAGGCAGCAGCATTGACCGCCAGAAATTCGTAGGTGTGGAGATCAAAGATGTACATTGGTGCCGGGCTTTCCTCAAAAATCCGCTTGAAACTTGCTGATTCTGCATCGTTCGGGTTGATCTTAAAAGGGATATTCTTCATTATTTTATACTTAATAGGGGTAATCAATGTACTAAAAAAAATGTAAATAAGCATGCCTGCTCTGAGGATGCAGAATTACGGTCAATTGTGGGAGATTGGAATGTTATACAGGGCGGCTGTAAAAAAACAAAGCCCCGATTTACGGGGCTTTAGTATTGTTAGGCTGTCCAGAATTTTGTCCTGCTTCAACAGCGTTAACCCTTATTCCTTTTCCGGCTTCAAGAAGACTTTGACTCAGGTTCGCTGTAAAATTCTGTATGGCGCCTTTTGTGGCGGCATAGGGCAGAAGTAGTGGTGTTGGCGAATAGGCCTGGACGGATGTTGTGTTGATGATACTACTTCCTGGGTTCATGTGAGGTTCGGCGGCTTTTGATAAATAAAACATAGCGTGGATATTGGTATCGAAAGTGCGTTGCCATTCTTCATCGGAAATTTCATCCATGTTTTCACGGGCCATTTGATATGCCGCATTGTTGACCAGAATATCGATTTGTCCGAACTCTGCAACTGCAGTGTCAATAATATATTTGCAATGGGCTGCAGAACCGACGTCACCTTTGACCAAAATGGCCTTTCGTCCGGCTTTTTGAATATATCCGGCAGTATTTTTGGCATCTTCAATTTCTGCATCGCTCAAAAATGAGATAAGCACGTCTGCGCCTTCCCTGGCAAAGGCGATAGCTACAGCTTTTGCATGAAGCACATAAAGAAGGTCATTTTCCTGAACAGCAAGGCTAACACGCTTCAACTAAATAAAAGAGCCGCCTTTTCAGGCAGCTCTGAAGATTGTTTTAAGGGCAGGTTACTTAATTTCAATCTGGCGGATCACCATTTTTGCTTCCTCGCGTTTAGGGATGTCGATGCAAAGTATACCGTCGGTGTATTTGGCCTGGATGCCTTCTGCGTTAGCGCTGTCAGGCAGGGTAAAGGCTCGTACGAATGAGCTGTAGCTGTATTCGCGTTTGGCGTAACTGCGTTCTTGCTGGTTTTCACCAGACTTTTCAACGGAGATAGATAGCACGTCCCGTTCCAGTTTGAGTTTGAAGTCCTCTTTTTTCAGGCCGGGTGCTGCAAGTTCCATACGGAAATGGTCTGCGGTCTCGCTGATGTTGGCAGCTGGTACGCGTGCTACCATTCTGTCAGAAAAGAACGTGTCGTTGAAAATGGAATCAAAAACGGTGTTAAAGCCTGGCATTAAGCTGTTTTTGTTGTTGTTTTTTTCGGAATTAAATTTAACCAATGTCATAGGTTTTTCCTCCTTAATTTGATTTAATGATTAAAACTTACAATTAATTAAACTCTTTGAACTTCGCGTTCATGATAGGCTGAACAAGTGGAATGCCAATGTAGTTTTTATGGGTTCCAGCTGAAAAATTTTCATTCCTGCTGAAATTTTTTCAGCTTTAAATGTCAAAAATTCAGTTGTGCGTAGGTGTATAGAGAGAGGATAAGAGATAGGTACTTTCGTGTATTATAATTGCACGAATAATGCTAAACAGAATGCCATTGTATTGACCGCGATTGAAACCGGGGAGAAAGCTGCGATTGAAAAATATGATAAAGTACTCGACGATTATGCATCACACATAGATCACCTTGCTTTGCTGCAGCGTCAGCGTACAGGTATCCTTGAAGCCTTAAAAGAAATTGAAACGTATCACCTGCGTTTGGTACGGTAACACCGTGCTTTGTTCATCTACTTATGAAGACATATGGAAAATAAAGAAATGAACGATTTGGGGGCAGCACATGTACCTCCTCTTCTGTAAAAATAGCTGTGTTTTTTTGATACTGGTTTCATGATTAGATAAGGTATGCAGTTAATGAGTCCATAGTTTTTGTTTTAATCAGGAATTCGTGTAAATGGTGATGGCAGTGTTACCGGGAATGATGTATTCCAGGTTGCCATTGTTGACCAGTTTGGCTTTGAGCGGTTCTTTTTTCCCTTTGATCAATACTTCAAAGTCCGGGATTTTCTTTTGTGCTGTTTTTACCAGCATCATTCGGCAGGTGATTCTCTCATCTCCAAGTATTTTAAAGCTGATGTTTTTACCCTTTCTTGCGTTAAATCCTGAGGTAGGGTAATCGGTATAGATCATGAAAGGTTTACCTGGAATTTGAAGGTAATGGCGGGGAAGAATACCAAAGGCATTACCTGCACCATATACTTCCTGGCCAACAGTGCCTGATTTCAGCCAGCCGTCCTGCAGGTCTTCCAGGGCGATCCAAAGCTTCGGATCAACTTCTCCGATCTTGGGTTTTTCTTCCAGCATGTCTGCAGGCAGCATTGTTGGGTAGTAATACACCGCACGGTCTACCAGGTAGCGGATGTACTCGGCGATGAGCAGTTTTACAGAAGGAAGTATATCTACACCTTCAGCGTGCTTCAGGTAATCGTGGAAAGCACAAAAAACTTCCTGTTCTTCGTAAACAGCAGTGTAAGGGGCGTCTTTGAGCGGATAGAGGGAGAAAAATTTCGGAAAGTGTTTTCCGTATCCATAGTTACAGTCCCATAGCTGAACGTTCCGGAATATTCCGGCCAGACACATATAACTCAGGTTAAGATACAGTTCATTTTTAGTGATTTTATACAGCCGAAGTAATGCTCCGGACGAGAATGCGGTATTGTTGGCCTGGTAGAAGATCTCAAAACCCAGGCCTTGTAAGGTCTTCGCGGCTTTCTCGGCCTCGTTTAAATAACGCTGTTCGCGGGTAAGCTCCCAGGCCTGGAGCATGACATGTGCATAAATTCCTGCCACATCTTTTTCACCTCCTTTTCCTTCAGCGGTTTCTGCTTTGACCACCTCTAAGGTATCCATCTTATAAAATACGGGCCATCGGTATTTAAAATGATGTGCTACTTTGATGGCAAAATCCAATGAATCCAGGAATAGTTTTTTCGCGATCTGATCTCCTTTCAAAGCCAGCCTGGAAAGGTTGAGCAGGGGATGGTGCAGGTACCAGGAATCCATAACTTTTGGTACTTTTTGTTCTTCCTCGCCTTTGAGTTTGTCTTCTGCGGCGGGTAGCCAGCGCATGATGGTACCCAGTTTTTCGTCATAAAAGGAAGGCAGTCCTGCTTTTATAGTTTTCATAACTTCCAGCTGCTTTTTGCTCCACTCTACATAGTCGAGCAGGGGAAGTAAAACGGCGAGCTGTACCATGATTTCAGGCGGAGTTTCATAATCGCTAACGTATGCGTTGAAGTATTTGTGTCCGGCTACCTGTGACCAGCAGCCCGGGCTGTCGATCAGATCTTTGAGGCCATTGTCCAGAATATCAGGCCAGTGTTTGTATTCCGTTTCCGGCTTAGGAAGTAGCTGGTAAACTCTGGCCAGTAAATCCAGGTAGAGCCGTATCATGGCAGGCTCTTTATCCGTTACTTCTTCGCTGAAGGCGACGAAGGCATCGGAAAGGATGACCTCTTTTCCTGCTTTCAAAGGTTTATTTGAGGAAGGGAGGGAAAATCCTAGTTCCGGCCATGCTCCACCCACAGTATCTCCCAGGGAGGTTTCTGTTTGATCGGCATATTCAGATAAGGCGGTCAGGTTTTGAAGGTAAAGCAGCGTGGCTGATTTCGGTCTGATCTCACTCAGGTAAAGAAATCCTGTACGGGTGCCAAACTGGCTGGCATGGATTGTTCCTTCAGTTTGTTCAGGATTGTCGTTTTTCCCGTTAAACAAAATATCTTTTGGCCAGTTGGGTATCATCATTTCTTTAGCCGGGATTAAGCTTGTGGTATAACGCAGTACCGGCAGTTTCTCAGCCTGATCAATGGAGATAGTAATGCTTTGTTTACCGATAGCTGAGTTCAGTTTGAGTGCTATGCCTTGCTGGTGCGTACCTGTGCTTTTTACAACTTCCAGGTCGCTTCCGGGGCTGTATGCTGCCCGGAAGGCGGCGCGTCCACCATCGGGAAGTTCTGTCCGGATCCAGATGGAATCGGTAGTGGCGACCACTTTAAAACTAAAAGGATCTGCATACTTTTCAAATAATACTGATGTGTTGCCGGCCAGCTCGGTGCTTGCCGATACGGCCCATGGTGATAATGCATTCATAAAAAGCTTTAAATAAGGTTAAAAGTTTTCTCGTTGGAATGAATGGATTCCATAGGTATGGGCTATTTTGGTTGATCTATGCAGGACTTTCTGTTGTTGAACACCCCTTAGCGCCAGGCTAAGGGGGAGGGGAGCTTATCCTTGTTTATTCAGCTGCTGCCTGATCGTTGATGGAGTTGACCGCAATTTCTGTAAGGGCAACGTCTGTTGCTTTTTCGTTGTCAAGGGTAAATTGCAAAAGTTCAGCCACATCGGTATGTCCCATGTTTTGGGCAAAAACTACTAATGTGCCATAGGTCGCAATTTCGTAATGTTCTACCTTTTGGGCCGCAAGGATAAGTCCTGCGTCACGGATCATGGTATCAGCATCTGTATCTTCAATGATACTTTCGGCTTCTTTTAACAATCCCTCCATGGCATCACATTTTTTTGCCTGGGCTTTTTCATCCAGAAGCTGGAAAATCTGCTCCAAAGTTGCGATGTGGTTATTGGTTTCTTCTGTATGTTTTTCAAATGCGGCTGCCAGTTCTGGACTGGTTGCTGCTTTTTTCATTTTAGGGAGGGCTTTGGAAAGGTGTTTTTCTGCCCAGTAGATGTCTTTCAGTTCGTCCACGAAGAATTCATGGAATTCTGAATTTTCCATTTTCCCTGTTTTTGATTTTGTGGCGGTTTTTGCGCCGGTTTTTGTTGTAGTTGCCATAATTTTAGTTTTTCATGAGTTAAATGTTCGTTATTTCAATGCTGCATTACAATCAACTGCGGGGAAATAACCAGCGGTCTTAAAATTTGTTTGAGCTTTTTTTAAAAGGGTAATTTTTACTGAGAATTATAGCTGAATTGAAATGCTGATACTCGTTTAACATTGGCCGCACGAGATTGTTTTGGTTTTGTTCGTTGCTTTTTTAGCAAGGGATTTAAAACTTTTTGCTGCTACAGCGGTTAATGCCTTTGTCTATTATATATCTAATTTTCAAGACTATGAAATCTAAAAGCAAGATACCGCTGCAGTTGGCGGGATGATGGAGGTTGATCTGGGTAAACTGGCACTTGAAAAGTTTTCCAACGAGCAGGTTAAAAATTTGCCGCGCAAATGGTTGCCGACCATACCAAAGCCAATTTAGATCAGCGACTAGTTTAAGAGGGGAGATTAAGGATTTTGTTGCCCGTACGCTTCCGGTTTTGGAAAAACACCACCAGATGGCAACCCAGATCAATGTTTCGCTAAAATGAAATTTAGGATGCAAATTAATGATAGTGATGAATAAGAAAGTTGAGCACGAGAAAATTACATTTAAGGGTATCTGGAAAGTGGTAAAGGAAACCTTTACAGGATTTAGCGAACATAAGGTGACCAAGCTGAGTGGATCGCTGGCGTATTACACTGTTTTTTCCATGGCGCCGCTGTTGGTGGTGATCATCTCTTTATGTGGTTTATTTCTGGGCAAGGAAGCCGCCCAGGGAGAGATTTATCATCAGCTGGCTGGTTTTATGGGTAAAGAAACCGCATTGCAGCTTCAGGAGATTGTTTCAAAAGCCGCCATTGGAGATAAGGACAGGATTGCTTTTATCGTAGGGATCGTGACCTTGCTCATTGGGGCAACAACTGTATTTGCTGACATTCAGGAATCTATCAATACAATATGGGGGCTTAAACCCAAGCCCAAACGCGGATGGTTAAAAATGCTACAGAACAGGTTCCTTTCTTTTTCTGTGATCGTTAGTTTGGGTTTCATTTTATTGGTTTCATTAGCGATCACAACGATACTTGATGGTTTTAGCACCCGGCTTCAGGCCAGGTTTTCTGATGTCTCTGTGGTGTTGTTCTACATACTGAACCAACTGTTGACCCTGGTGTTGATATCGCTTATTTTTGCGGTGATCTTTAAAGTGTTGCCCGATGCGATCATCAAATGGCGGGATGTGTTGTCCGGGGCAGTAGTGACTGCCATTTTGTTTATGCTCGGCAAATTTGCGATTTCTATTTATATCGGTCAAAGTGATGTAGGCAGTACCTATGGAGCGGCAGGATCGTTGGTTATTTTATTGCTGTGGACTTATTATTCATCGATAATTTTGTATTTGGGTGCGGAGTTTACCAAAGCCTATGCTGTTGCTTACGGTTCAGAGATCCTCCCTTCGCATTATGCGGTGACAACTAAGGAAATTGAAGTGGAAACCGGTCATAATTCTGTTCAGGAAAATGCCTCGTCCCGAAACCGTGGGAGGTGATGGTGGCTAAAACTTTACCTATGCGCACGGTATCTACCTAGCTTTTTAAATCCAAAGACTATTGCCAATTGGCGGCCACCTGCTGTTATGGAACTCGGGGAATTCTGATCGTATACGTATTTAACGCAAAAAGCAGGGGCAGACTAACAGCAAAACCAGTATTAGTTCGAAAAACATAGGGAGTTTTCTAGTGTTTTTTAATCAACTAATACTCATCAATTTATGAATTCCACTAATTTTAGCACCAGAATTTGCGACTGCCGCGCGCAGTTAATGCAATCTGCACTGCAGTTTACCCGTAACAATGATGATGCGGATGACCTGGTACATGATACTTTGCTTAAAGCGATCCGTTATGAAAGCAAGTTCGAAGAGGATAGTAATCTGAAGGGCTGGCTATTCACTATAATGAAAAATACATTCATCAACAATTACAAGTCCCTTGGCAGAAGATCGGTGGTTTTTATCAGGAATATAGATCCATGGCTATATCCCATCACGGAAAGTACTTCAGTGAACCAGGGTGAAGCTAAAATGGTGAGCGAGGATATTTCCAAAGCTCTCGAAAACTTGCAGCCTGCCTATGCAATTCCCTTTGTCATATATTTTCAAGGGTATCGCTACCACGAGATTGCCGAGCAGATGAACATACCGATTGGCACCCACCTTTCAAGATATCAAATGTTTTTTGCCCGAACAATTTTGCAGGGGTGATGTTTAACCTAGAAAACTACAGCTATGAAGTACGGAAAACAATTGAAAAAGATGATGGCCTGCAATGATCATAACTCTACAATGGTCGGTATTGCTCTGATTGGAGGGCTTGCCGTTGGCGCCGCGCTGGCGGTACTTTTTGCACCTAAAAAGGGGAGTGATTTACGGGAGGGGATCGCTGACAGTGGCAGACAGGTAAGCGGGACGCTTGCAGAATTGATGGATGCCATAAAAGCAAAATTTGGCGGAGGGGATACGGTTGAACCAGAAGTGTTGCTGGGCGCCGCCGAGATGAATCATACTGCTACGCCGGTTAAAAGACCCAAATCTGATATCGGGGAGCTTTTGCATGAAGCACATAAAGAAGGTCATTTTCCTGAACAGCACGTTTAAGTGTATGCATTTTAATTACCTTTAATTATGCAAGAGACCAATAAACCGCAGAATGAAGGCAGCGGGCAGCAGAGAAGCGAGCAGGAAATGAGTGCGGAGATTAAGGGCCAGGAAATCCTGATCGCAAAGCTCCGCCTGGCAGAAGAGCGTAGTGCTATGCTGGCTGCTATTGTAGATTCTTCGGATGATGCGATCATCAGCAAGGACCTGAACGGTTTTGTGACAAGCTGGAATGCAGCAGCGGAACGGATATTCGGATATTCGGCTGCTGAAATGATTGGGACTTCTATTACCAAGCTGATCCCTACAGACCGTACAGAAGAAGAGTCGCTTATACTCAGCAAGCTTCGCAGGGGAGAGCGTGTGCAATACTTCCATACCAAACGATTGACCAAATCGGGTGCTTTAATTGATGTTTCGCTGACCATTTCGCCAGTAAAAGATCAAAAAGGTTCAATTATAGGTGTTTCAAAAATTGCCCGGGACATTACCGATCTGATTGAAGCGGAAAAACAGAGCGCGATGCTTTCTGCAATTGTTTCGTATTCTGATGATGCCATTATCAGTAAGGATCTTAACAGCATTGTGACCAGTTGGAACAATGCTGCCGAACGTATTTTTGGGTACACTGCTGCAGAAATGATCGGGCAGTCTATTGTGAAGCTGATCCCTCCAGACCGTTTGCAAGAGGAACCTAATATTATAGCACGGTTGAAGAGCGGGCAGCGGGTAGACCATTTTGAGACCAAACGGCTCACTAAGTATGGGAAACTTCTGGATGTTTCGCTGACGATTTCTCCGGTGATGGATTTAACCGGAAGAATTATAGGAATTTCTAAAATAGCCAGAGACATTACGGATAAAAAGCAGGAAGAGCAGCGTAAGAACGATTTTATTGCAATAGTGAGCCATGAGCTAAAAACACCGCTTACCTCTATGCGCTCTTATATACAACTAGCCCTGTCCAAGGCAGTTAAGGGGTCGGATAACTTTACCGAAAACTTATTGAAGCGTGCAGAGACCCAAACTGGCAAAATGACGACCTTGATCCAGGACTTTTTGAACCTTTCCAGGTTGGAAGAGGGAAAAATGTCACTTAATCTGTCCGCGTTTTATTTAGCTGAGCTTATGGAAGAAGTGCTGGGTGATATCTTGACGCTGACCACTTCTCATCAGATTAATTATGAGCCTTGTGCTGAAGTATCCATTACAGCTGATCGGGAAAAGATCGGTCAGGTGTTGACCAATCTTTTGGGAAATGCAATTAAGTATTCCCCTGAAGGTTCTGCCATTATAGTCCGGTGTATGCTAAATAAGGAATCGGTGCAGTTTAGCGTAATTGACCAGGGATATGGCATTCCGGTAGCGGATCAGGCCAGGCTGTTTGAAAGATTTTACAGGGTAGATACTGAGCGTCAGCATCATGTATCTGGGTTTGGCATTGGCCTTTATCTTGTTTCCGAAATAATCAAACTACACGGTGGAGAGATCAAGGTACAAAGTGAGCTGGGAAAAGGTTCGGCTTTTTCTTTTGTACTTCCCGCTGGGCCGGAATAGTTAAAAGGTGTTTCGGGACCGGGGAAAGCCTATTTCCCGGTTTCCATGTCCGGGGCATCAACTGGTTTGGATTCAGGAGAGCCTTTCTGTCTCAGGTATATGGTCAGGAACACAATGGAAGCGACCGAAAGAAATTCGCTCTGCCAGTTTTGAAAAGTCTCAAACCAGAACTCTGCTTGTGCCAGGTAAGCTGTTACGCTTTCTTTTGGAAGATGTTTAGCCAGTTGTTCAACGTTGTGGTTCTGCCAGCTGCCGTACAAGTGCATGGCCCAACTGAAGAAGAATAAAAGCCCGAAACAAATGGAGAGCGAATTGCTATAGAGCTTTAAGATCCAGCCACCTTTGCGTACTGCCCATGGCGCATCCTTAGACGGCTTTGGTTCCCGGTCAACCTCTTCGGGCTCATCCAGGCTTTTGGACTCCGCTGAACCAATCTGGCGCAAAGATACGGTCAGTAAAACGTATAAGGCCATTTGCAGGAATTCGCTTTCGAAGTTTTCGAAGGTGGCAGAAATGAAATGCCCGCTTTGCAGGTAGGTTGTTAAGCCAATTTCCGGCGCATGGTCTTCATGGAGATCCTGGTTGTGTTTTTTCCAGCCGGTGAGTGCCTGTGCGGCTAGGGTAGCTATAAATAAACATAAGAAGACAATAGTCAGGCCATTGCGGTAAAAGAAGCTATGTTTAGTTGGATTTTTCATGATCGAGACTATAGCATTTGGGTCCGGTACAGCATGACTGTATTGAGCAATGCTTCATTACAATCAACTGCGGGGAAATAACCAGCAGCGCTAAAAAATGTTTGAACTTTTTTTAAAAAGATAATTTCTCTGGGAACTTTTGCTGAAGCGTAATGCTGATTTGTTAAAACTGGAAAAAGCTATGCAACAAGACCCACAAAAAATGCGGCTCTTGTTGCATAAATTGAATCGTAGTAGTTCTACTTATTTTTTAATTCTTCACGGACTTTGGCAACAAAGTCCACTGTAACTTCTGCAACATCGGCTGCCTGTTCATCGGAAAGGCCAAGTTTTACAATTAGGTTTTCTACGAAGGTATGATTTTTCCGGGCTTCACCCTTTTCAATTCCCTTTTCAATTCCTTCATCAAGGATTTGTTCTCTTACTGCTTCCATTATGCCCATAGTAATGTTTCCTTCAAATAAAGTGGTTAGTTCCTGATCAAATATACATTTTAACTTTTTATCGGTCAAAGGGATCAGCTGATCCATAAAGTATAAAAACGCACCGATTTTTTCGTAATCGAACTTTTTGCTGGCAGCCAGAGCCCTCGCAATTTTCATTCTGGTATTTAATAATCCGTCCTGGACTTCATCATCATATATTGCTTCCTGCTGCGCGGCAATAATTACCAGTGCAAAGGGATTGTCCATATCAAGCAGTTCTTCTTCTGTATGATTAAAGATCTGGGCTGGATTTCGTGAAGTTCGGTATTCATCCATTCAAAACCTTTGCCCATGTCAAAGATCTCATCAGCATTGGGGTAAAAAAAACGCAGTACATATGAAAAAAGTCTTCAACCGCACCTTTGAGTAAGGCATCGTTTTTTTTACGAGGCTTTGGTACTCGTTTCTTTTTTAGTTTTGGCCGGTTTGCAGTGCTGGTTTGTTCTGGCATAAAAAGCTTTAGTATTTATGATGCCAAGCTCTATATCTCCGGTTGTAAATGGTTTAAAATAATCAGCTTATTTAACTGAATTTTTAGGGGTTTTCGGAATTTAATTTGGTGATTACGTATGACGCTCGATATCTGCGCCCATTTTATTGTATGGTTTTTCCAGAAAACCTTTTGATCTGGATTTATTGTACCGGGTGCTTCGGAAATACGTTCCTGAAAAGGGAAACATTCTGCATGACAAAATGTAATAAAGTAAAGGTTGGGCATAATTTAGTTCAAAACATAATGCCAATCCAGGGGTTACTATAACAACCTATGATAAACACGATGAACAAAGGATTAATTGCAAAAACAACTATTGACATTCTGGTCCCAATTACAAAAGTTTGGGATGCACTGGTTACGCCAGAAACCATCAAAAAGTATATGTTCGGCACTGAAGTGATTTCTGATTGGGAAAAGGGTGGCCCCATTACCTGGAATGGTGTATGGAAAGATAAACCCTACCAGGATAAAGGAACTATCCTTAAGATAGAGCCACCAAAACTCCTGCAATACACGCATTATAGCCCGCTCTCTGGAGAGAAAGATATCCTGGAAAATTACCATACCCTCACCTACGAACTTGCTGACATGGGTGGCCATACCCGGGTTTCGCTATCTCAGGACAATAATGCTGATGAAGAAGCGAAGCAGCATTCGCTAAAAATGTGGGAAGCCATGCTGGAGGAATTAAAAAAGGCATTGGAATAATAAGGGCATTATTACCCTATCCAGGATAACAATGCCTTAACCAAAATTATTAAACTTAGCGTAACATCGTTCTATTTTACCAGGTATGAATTGGACAGAACTAATGTTATGAGCGGCGAATTTATTAAGGATTGAATGATGAACCGTGTTGTGCATGTAGTATTTTGAATATGCTTATCATTTTGTTACAAGCTGTATTCTGGTTAATATGGCATTGGAAAATGTAGAGCTGGAAATCAGCTTTCCAATTTTTATTCTGCTTTTTGCTTGTGTTGGATTTTTATCCAAAATATTATGTGGTTTTATTGTTTAAAATTGCGCGTGTAAACGGAAATTGAAGTGCCTCCTTGTTATTGGGTATCCTGTTTCTATTTTTGATTGTCTCCACTCCAGGGACTGATTGTAATATGAGGCAGTTAAAAATTTCGCAAAGCATTACCAACCGCCATGAGGCTAGTGTGAACCGGTACCTTGTTGAGGTTTCGCATATTGACCTGATTAATGCCGAGGAAGAAGCCAGATTGGGTGAGTTGATGGCAGCTGGTGATACGGTTGCTTTACATAAATTGATTAATGCGAACCTGCGTTTTGTGGTTTCTGTGGCGAAACAATATCAAAACAGGGGATTGGTATTGTCGGACCTGATCATGGAAGGGAATCTTGGGCTGATTAAAGCGGCAAATAGGTTTGACCATACCAAAGGTTTTAAATTTATTTCGTTTGCTGTAAACTGGATCAGGCAAAGTATTTTACAGGCTATCGCGGAGCAGAAGCGGGTAGTACGGTTGCCTGGCAACCGGCTAAATGATATTCATAACCTCACAAAGGCGGCAACGCGATTGGAACAGCTTTTGGAAAGACCGGCTTCTGTTGGGGAGCTGGCAGAGGAATTGGGCTTTAAGGAAGCTCGGGTGATGGAGTTGTTTACCATTGGTATGGCTACATCATCGCTGGACAGGCAATTGGGATCGGAGGAAAACAACTGCCTTTTGGATATGCTGAAGGATGATAATGCGTTGTGCCCGGAGCGGGGTTTGATGACTGGTTCTTTATCAACGGATATTGTCAGAATTTTAAATAAGCTCCCTGTTAAAGAGCAACTGGTATTAAAGTATACTTATGGTATTGATGGTTACCCGGAATTGAGTAGTGATGATATTGCTGAGCACCTGAAGGTAACGAAAGAACGTATAAGACAATTGAAAACAAGGGCAATTGAGCGGCTGAAGCGGGATATTTTGAGCAGGTGTGTTAAAGAGTATATTGGATAATTAAGCATCTCGCTTCTGAGGCTGCATAATTTGGCATTGAAGAAATGCCAAAAGAAGCTATGCCTCTTCAGCGAATGCAGAATTATTACTCAATTGCAGGGTGCAGAGTTAGGATACAGATTTTTTATTAATTCCTTATGCCGACGGAAAATTTTCCTCGTTACTGTTGTTAACGTGTTTTTCAATTTTCTCAGTTAGCTTCTTTAAATTCTCCTGGGCAAGCTTGTGCTTTTCTTTGATCTCCCTGGATTTTTGAAGCAACTGCTCTGTTATCTCTTTATTGGTAGGTGTTTTTTCAGTCGATTCTTGCTGTTCCATAAGCAGGGCTTTTACTAAAGCTACATATTAATGGTCTTATAAAATAATGATTATTAATAAGTTAATGCAAATTTAGTATTACGTGGGATAACTGGGTTAATGGCTTATCTTCGTCTTGTCCAAGAACCGCGGCATTTAGCTGGTATACTTTCTTTTTTTGGCTTATCAATAAAGAAAATTAAACTTAAAACCCCTTCTTTACTGGATAAGGCTATTTCTGTCATCCAGCGCATAGCGAAGGATCTTACCGTGAAAGGCCGTGTGGTGGATGAAACAGGGAAACCCCTCCCAAACGCAAATATCCGGGTAAAAGGGAAAAATGCTGTTACGAATACTAACCAGAATGGGGAGTTCAGCATTCCTGATGTACCAGAGGATGCAGTACTGCTAATCAGGTATGTAGGCTATAAAGAACTGGAAATTCCATTAAAAGAACCGCGCAGTGTCTTATCACCTGACGGAAACTGTAATAGGAGATGCCCCCGATTACCATATCGATTTTAAAAAGCCATATTCAGTAGGGGGAGTTATTGGTATCCTGGATACTCGAGGTACTATGTTTAGTAAATGCAGTATTGAGCATAAAATGGGATAACGGGCCAGCATCTGTATTTTGCAATGATGATTGACCAGGCCAGCTTTATCATTTACAATCCGGCAAAAGAAGCCTTTGTTACTTTTTGTGATGTCGCTGCGTGCCATGAAAAGGAAGCGGTATTGCAGTTGCCCGAAGATTTTGCAGGCGACACGGTACATTGCTGGCAGCACATTGTAAATGCAAAGGGAGATGCGGTGAGTACATCGGTCTATTTGGGGGAGGTAACGGTAGGGTGACGCCGGGGAGAAGTAGTTTTTGGTGCTAATTTGGTTGATCAAATAGCTAAACGCGCAGAATTTATCTAAGAATAGAGTCCATATCTTCACTCGATGAAACCGACATTGATACCGCGAACGACCAAACCTATTCTTACAATTGTACTTTTTTTTGCCTGTGTAATTCCGGCGCATGCACAAACCATGGACGAGATGTGGGACAGCCGGTCATCTGCCCAGGATCATCCCAATATCCAGTGGTTCAAAGATGCCAAATTTGGTATGTTTATCCATTGGGGCCTGTATGCCAAGCTGGCGGGCGAATGGAAAGGTAAACGGTATTATGGCAGCGGAGAATGGATCATGAGCCAGGCAAGGATTCCCGTTTCGGAATATAAAAAAGTGGCCCATACCTTCAACCCGGTAAAATTTAATGCCGAAGAATGGGCCCAGCTGGCACAGGATGCCGGTATAAAGTACATGGTGATCACCGCCAAGCACCATGAGGGTTTTGCGATGTACGATTCTAAAGTAACGGATTTTGATATTGTTGAGGCTACTCCTTATAAAAAAGACCCGATGAAAGCGCTTGCGGTGGCAAATGCCAAAAGAGGCATTCAGTTTGGTTTTTATTATTCACAGTTCCAGGACTGGTATGAGCCAAACGGTGGAAAAAACAGCTGGGATTTCGACGAATCTAAAAAAGATTATCAGAAGTATTACAGAGAAAAGGCCATACCGCAGTTAAAAGAACTACTTACCAATTACGGCCCTTTGGGTATCGTATGGTTTGATACCCCAGGTGGAATGACCAAAGCACAGACCCAGGCTTTTGTAAACGATCTGCGTGTGCTGCAGCCAAAAAGTCTGTTTAGCAGCCGGGTAGGGCATGGATTGGGTGACTACAGGGATTTCGGTGATTCGGAAGTGCCTGCTACACCTATTAAGGGTGCATGGGAGTCTATTTATACGCACAACGATTCCTGGGGCTATATTAAACACGATATGAATTTTAAAACTCCTGCAGAAATCATCAGTTTGCTGGCCAATGTGGCCTCAAAAGGTGGAAATCTGATGCTGAACGTGGGACCAGATGGGGAAGGCAGCATTCCCGAATATTCGGTAAAGTTTTTAAGGGAAACCGGGAAATGGCTGGCTAAAAATGGAGAGAGTATTTATGGCTCTACTTATGGCTTGGTTCCGGCACAGCCCTGGGGTGTAAGCACTTCTAAGCCAGGAAAACAATATTTGCATGTAATCAACCGACCTGAAAAGGGACAATTGCTGGTTCCTGGTTTTAAAGGAAAGGTAACTAAGGTTTATATGCTGGCTGGTCAGAAACAACTGAACTGGAAAAATGAAGGCAATGACATCTGGATAGATTTACCTGCCTTTGATGCAGATGCTGCAAATACGGTCTGTGTGATGGAGTATTGGGGTAAAGTTCCTGATTATGATTTGAATGTGCCGGTTACTGTTTCTAATCAATATCCGGAGAATACGGTAGAAGCTACCTTTGCCAGGCTTAAAGGTGCTGCGAAAATCCAAAGCTTAACCTACAGTCATTATTATGGAGACTGGAAGCATACCATTTGCGTAACGGATCTGAAAGAAATTAAAGATGAAGTTGATTTTAACATCAGGGTCACAGAACCCGGTGTTTATAAGATCGCATTGGAGTATTCCTGCGCGCCGGAAAGTGCCAGACAGGAAGGAAGTATGAAGGTGAATGGTCAGGAGTTTTTATTCCGTACGCTACGTACTTCGGAATTTGACAAAAAGGCGCCGTTGCCCTTTATTAAGCATGTGATTGCAACAACTACTTTTAACAAAGCCGGTGAATATAAGATCAGCATTCAGCCCCTGCAAAACGGTACGGAATTATTTAAGCTAAAATCTGTTATACTGGAGCCTGTGAAATAGCAAAAGACCGTACAGGTCCGGTATTTAAGAATTTCCCCCCATTCCTTTAAGATTTTAACCCCTGTTCTATTTAGTTCCAGCCTAATTTAGCCTTACCAAATATGAAGTTAAGCAGACATGCACAATGTCTTTAACCTGTGAGCTAAACAAGTTTCGGACAAAACCTGTCGCCTAGTATTTGGTCAGTTAACTAAACCAATTTAACCTAACCAAATATATTGATTATGAAAGCACAACTACTTAAAGTATCAATGGAGCCTGCACAATCCTTTAGTGTAAGGCAAGATCTGGAGCCTTCTATTAATAATAAATGGCACTACCACCAGGAAATTGAATTGATCTATTTTAACAAAGGAGATGGTACGCAGTTTATCGGCGACAGCATTAAACGCTTTAAATCCGGAGACATTGTTTTACTGGGTGCTAACCTGCCACATTACTGGAGGTTTGATGAGGCCTATTTTACAACCGATACCAAACCTGCATCGGCTGATGTGAGGGTTGCCCATTTTAGTGAAAATCTTTTTGGCGATTGTTTTTTAAACCTTCCGGAAAATAAACTACTGAAGGATATATTGGAGAAAGCAAAAAGAGGGGTAAAGGTAACCGGCAAAAATAAGGCTGTTGTAGCCAATTTAATTACCAGGATGTTGAAAGCCGAAGGAACAGAGCGGATCATTATCCTGATGCAGGCATTGGTAGAGATTGCCAAATCTGGTGAGCTGGAAGTGCTTTCCTCGGTAGGTTTCCATTATGACCTGGAGATGATCGAGAAAGACCGGATCAATGACATTTACGATTATACCTACGCCAATTTCAAAAATAAGATCTATCTGGAAGAGATTGCCGAGGTGGCCAGGATCAGTCCCAATTCTTTCTGTCGCTATTTTAAATCGCGTACGCGTAAAACCTACTCGCAGTTCTTAATAGAAGTTAAGGTAGGGCAGGCCTGTAAATTGCTCATCGAGCACAGCTTAAACCTGAAACAGGTATGTTATAACAGCGGGTTTAACAATTTTGCCAGTTTCCATAAATGTTTTAAAAAGATTACCGGCAAAAGTCCATTGTGTTACCAAAAAGAATTCGTTAGCGCCTGCGCTTAATTAATTATGGTCTGTTTCAGACATCTGATGCAAGTCAGCCTGGCATTGTTATGCCAAGATAGTTGATCAATAAGCTAATCGTGCGAAACAATAATAGCAGGTTTATGATCAATTTAGCATTGGTCATAAACCTGCGCCAAAATTATGTTTTTATTTATAGTATAAGAGAGTGAAGAGAGTTAAGCTGGTATTTTTTTTAGGATTGCTGCTATGCAGTCAGTTCATTTTTGCGCAGAACAGGCAAAGATTAATCAACGATTGGGAATATTTAAAGGGAGATCTGGGGGGAATATGGGAAGCCGTTAGGCCTGTAAAAGAAGGGAACCCTGAAAGTGTACCCCTATGGGAGAAGGTTAGTTTGCCGCATTGCTTTAATGCGCTTGATGCGGTTGACCCGGATGTGAATTATTACCAGGGCCCAGGCTGGTACCGTACACTGCTGGCGGTAAATAATCCGTATACCGATGGCAGGATCTTGTTACATTTTGAAGGGGCAGGCCAAAAAACACAGGTGTATATTTATGATCAGAAGGTGGCATCGCATGTGGGTGGTTATGATGAATGGACAGCTGATATCACTGATGCAATAAATGCCTTTAAAAAAAATCCGGCCTTTCAAACACAGTTTAAGGGTAAAATTCCCTTGTCCATCAGGTGCGATAATTCGCGCGACCTGGAAATGATCCCTTCCAGCCTTTCAGATTTTAATGTGTACGGCGGACTGTACCGTTATCTGAACCTGGTATATACACCAAAAGTGGCTATAGACAAGATTTTTGCAGCTGCAAGCGTAGACGCTAAAGGCGCTTTGGGGAAATTAAATATTTCAGGACGCCTCCTGAATCCGGATGGGATAGATACGGTTTCGGTAAAAATAGCCGTTAAAGATCCTGAAGGAAAGGTGGTGGCCAGCTGGCAAAACCAGATCAAGGCTTTTCACGGAGATAAAGACCTTTGGGAAACTACCCTGAAAAATCCAAAACTATGGTCGCCTGAATCATCTGCTTTATACACCGTTGAAACCAGTATTACTGCAAAAGGGGATACACATGTACAGGAAGAAAAGATTGGTTTCCGGAACTTTGAGTTTGTGAAAAAAGGACCTTTTATGCTGAACGGCAAAAGATTGCTGTTGAGGGGAACGCACCGTCATGAAGACCATGCAGGTGTGGCAGCGGCCATGACAGAAGGTATGATCCGTGAGGAAATGCAGCTGATGAAGGATATGGGCGTAAATTTTATCCGTTTGGGTCATTACCAGCAGTCTAGGATCGTATTGAATTTATGCGATAGCCTGGGGATTATGGTCTGGGAAGAGATTCCCTGGTGCCGTGGCGGCCTGGGAGGGGATGGGTATAAAGACCAGGCCCGCAATATGCTGACCAATATGATCGAACAGCATTATAACCATGCGGCAGTGATCATATGGGGCCTGGGGAACGAGAACGACTGGCCTGGTGATTTCAATGAGTTTGATGAGCAGAAGATCAGGACTTTTATGAAAGAACTGAACGACAAGGCCCATAAACTGGACCCTTCGCGTAAAACGGCCATCAGGAGATGCGATTTCTGTAAAGATATTGTAGATGTCTATTCGCCTTCTATCTGGGCGGGTTGGTACAGAGGGATTTATACCGAATATAAGGAAGCCTCTAAAAAGGAATTTGACCGCGTAGATCATTTTCTGCACGTAGAATGGGGTGGGGACAGCCATGCCAGGCGGCATTCAGAAAGCCCGGATAAGGCATTGAGTTTAGTGAAAACCGGTCTGGGTGCAGATGAAAGGGATGGGGATGCCTCTTTATTTGGGGGCAGCGCAAGGGTATCGAAAGATGGTGATTGGAGCGAGAGTTATATCGTTAACCTGATAGACTGGCATTTAAAGGAGCAGGAAAACATGCCCTGGTTAACGGGAGCTGCTTACTGGCCTTTTAAAGATTTTTCAACACCGGTACGTCCGGATAATCCGGTTCCTTACATGAACCAGAAGGGGGTAATTGAAAGGGATTTTACTAAAAAAGAAGCTTATTATGTGTTCCAGTCTTACTGGACTAAAACACCGATGGTACATATTTACGGGCATTCCTGGCCGGTAAGGTGGGGAGATGCGGGGGAACAGAAGATGGTTAAAGTGTATTCCAACTGTGCTGAAGCTGAGTTGTTCCTGAATGGCAAAAGCATGGGTAAAAAGAAAAGGAACAGCCAGAACTACCCTGCTGCCGGTTTAAAATGGATGCTGAAATACAATGAAGGTAAAAATAACATTAAGGTTGTGGCTACAACGAAAGATGGCAAAACCGTTACGGATGAAATTGTGCAGGAATACCAGACGGCCAAATGGGACAAGCCTGTAAAGCTGGTCCTGGAAAAGGTTTCTATGCAGGATAACATTGCTGTGATACAGGTGAAACTGCTTGATAAAAATAATATATTGTGTTTAGATGCCCGCAATTATGTAACTTTTGGCTTAACGGGAGATGGGAAACTGGTAGCTGATCAAGGTACTTCTAACGGTTCTCGTAAAGTACAATTGTACAATGGCCGGGCTGTGATCAGCGTAGACCTGAATAAGGGTAAAAGTGTAGCGAGTGTTAAAGTAGAGGGCATCCCTTCTGCATTTGTAGAACTTTAAAATGATGATGATCAAAAAACGCTTGATAGGCATACTGCTGCTGACCATTAGTTCCATTGCTTTTGCACAGCAAAAAAAAACAGACAAAACGCTGAAACTATGGTATGATCGCCCGGCAGCGAACTGGAATGAGGCCCTGCCCATTGGCAATGGCCGGCTTGGTGCTATGGTTTTTGGCAATCCGGCTAAAGAGCAGCTGCAGCTGAATGAAGAAACCGTATGGTCTGGTGGGCCAAATACCAATATTACAGCTGCTTCAGGCGCAGCCATACCTCAGCTCAGGAAACTCATTTTTGAAGGGAAATTGGAAGAAGCACAGGCACTTGCAGATGTGGAAATGTTTCCTAAAAGGAACAGCGGCATGATCTATCAGCCTGTAGGGAACCTTTTCCTACAAGTTGAAGGTGCCGAAAAGGCTGCCAATTATTATCGTGACCTGAACATAGAAAAAGCTGTTGCCACGGTTACTTATGAAGCAGGAGGTGTGCATTACAGAAGGGAGATCTTCTCTTCGTTTACAGACCAGGTCATGATTGTTCGTTTAACAGCGGATAAACCTGGAAAGATCTCTTTCAATGCCTTTATGGATACCCAGCATAAAGGTGGCGTTCACACTGAA
This sequence comes from Pedobacter heparinus, assembly GCF_032678725.1. GTDB lineage: Bacteria > Bacteroidota > Bacteroidia > Sphingobacteriales > Sphingobacteriaceae > Pedobacter > Pedobacter heparinus_A. The sequence continues at coordinate 75,908 of NZ_JAVTSC010000016.1, read as the reverse complement.
AACGGTAAGCTGATCTTATCAGGTCTTACCTCAGACCACGAAGGTGAAAAGGGGCAGATCAGGGTTGAATCTCAGGTAAAAGTGATTGCAGAAGGGGGAAAAACAGCGCTGCAAAACAATGCCTGGGCAGTTAAAAATGCCAATTCAGCTACGGTTTATGTTTCGATAGCCACCAACTTTAAAAATTACCAGGACATCAGTGGAAATGCCGGCCTTAAAGCGGCTTCGTTTTTAGATCAGGCCATAAAGAAAAACTATCCTATCGCACTTGCAGATCACATCAGGTTTTACCAGCAATATTTTAAGCGGGTGAAGTTTGATGTTGGCATAACCAATGATGTCAATAAACCTACCGATCAGCGTATTGCGGCATTTGCCAGTACCAACGATCCGCACCTGGCAGCACTCTATTTCCAGTTTGGCAGGTACCTGCTGATTTCCAGCTCCCAGCCGGGGAATCAGCCACCAACCTTGCAGGGCATCTGGAATGATAAAATGCTGGCACCCTGGGATAGTAAATACACCATTAACATCAATACGGAGATGAACTACTGGCCTGCAGAGGTTACCAATTTGTCCGAACTGCATGATCCTTTGTTTAAAATGCTGAAAGATCTTTCAGTTACCGGGCAGCATACCGCCAAATTAATGTATGGCGCCAAAGGCTGGGTAACCCACCACAATACTGACCTTTGGCGCATTACCGGGCCGGTAGACCGGCCTTACGCAGGTTTATGGCCAATGGGCGGCAACTGGCTGAGCCAGCATTTATGGGACCATTACCTGTTTACCGGCGATAAGCAGTTTTTGAAGGAATACTATCCCGTATTAAAAGGGGCCAGCGAGTTTTATCTTGATGTATTACAAGAAGAACCAAGCCATAAATGGTTGGTGGTCAGCCCTTCCAATTCTCCGGAAAATACATATGTACCTGGAAAGCGCGTTTCCATTGCTGCAGGAACCACTATGGACAACCAGCTGTTGTTCGATCTGTTTACGAAAACCAGTAAAGCTGCGGAACTTTTGAACCTGGATGCTGACTTCAGGATATTGCTGAAAACAACCTTGGGCCGTCTGGCCCCGATGCAGATTGGTAAACATAGCCAGCTGCAGGAATGGATGCAGGATGCTGACCGTACGGATGATAAACACCGCCACGTATCTCATTTATACGGCTTATACCCCAGCAACCAGATCTCTCCTTCCAGAACACCGGAGCTTTTTGATGCCGCAAGAACATCATTAACTTACAGAGGCGATCCGGCTACGGGCTGGTCTATGGGCTGGAAGGTTAATTTCTGGGCCCGTTTCCTGGATGGGAACCATGCTTATCAACTGATCACTGAGCAGCTGAAACTGGTGGGGGGGCGTGTAGACAGTGTGAACACCAAGGGTGGTGGCACCTATCCAAACCTGTTTGATGCACATCCTCCTTTTCAGATAGACGGAAATTTTGGCTGCACTGCCGGTATTGCAGAAATGCTGGTGCAGTCACATGATGGTGCGGTGCATATTTTACCTGCATTGCCAGATCAGTGGCCTTCAGGTGAAATTACCGGTCTGGTGGCGCGTGGGGGATATGTGATCGACATTGCCTGGAACAACAAAAAGATCACACAGCTTAAAGTAAGTTCAAAACTTGGCGGCAATTGCAGGCTGCGGATCAATACAGATATGAAACTGGACACAACCGGCCTTTCCAGCGCAAAAGGTGAAAATACCAATCAGTTTTACGAGCTGCCAACCATTAAAGCGCCTATAATTTCAGCACTGGCAAAGTTAAATCCGGTTGGGGTTAAGGCTTCAAGAGATTATGACCTGAAAACTGAAGCGGGTAAAACCTATATTTTTAAATTAAATTGATATGAAGAGATACGTTATGCTGCCCCTTTGGGCAATCTTCTGCATATCAGGTGCTACGGCACAGGAGCAGCAGGGACCAGCATTAAAACTATGGTACAACCAGCCCGCAAAGATCTGGGAAGAAGCCTTGCCCCTGGGCAATGGCAAAACCGGGGCCATGGTTTTTGGACGTGTAAACAGAGAACGCTTTCAGTTAAATGACAATACTTTATGGTCCGGAAGCCCGGAATCTGGTAATAATCCTAAAGGGCCGGCCAATTTGCCATTGGTCAGACAGGCAGTTTTTGATGGCGATTATGGAAAGGCTGCTGAACTCTGGAAAAAGAACTTGCAGGGGCCTTATTCTGCGCGTTATTTAACCATGGCCGATCTGTTTTTAGACTTTAACCTGAAAGATTCTGTTCCTGCAGCCTATTACCGCGAGCTGGACATTAACAATGCCCTGAGTACGGTCAGTTATACGCTTGGGGGGGTAAAGTATAAAAGGGAAACCCTGATCAGCTATCCGGATAAAGCCATGCTGATCCGCATCACAGCAGATCGGAAAAATTCGCTGAATTTTATTACTGGTATAAGCAGCAAATTAAAATATAGCACTACAGCGCTGACGTCCAATCAGCTGATATTAAAGGGCAGGGCGCCTAAACATGTAGCACACAGGGCTACTGAAGCCCGGCAGATTGTATATGACGATAAGGAAGGAATGACCTTTGAAGTGAATGTCCGGATTAAAACCGAGGGAGGGACTACCCGTGAAAAAGGAAACGAAATTGTGGTCAGTAAAGCCAATGCGGTAACCATTTATTTAAGCGGGGCAACCAGTTTTAACGGTTTTGATAAATCACCGGGCTTACAGGGCAAAAATCCTTCCGTTGAAGCGGGACGTATCCTTAACAAAGCCTATCCTAAATCCTATGCTCAAATTAAGGCTTCGCATGTAGCAGACTATAAGCGATTGTTTGACCGGGTATCGTTTCAGCTGGACAATAGTGCAGCACTGGCCAAATTGCCCACCAATATAAGATTATCACGGCAGGGGGCGATGGGCAATGATCAGGGTTTACAGGTGTTGTATTACCAGTTTGGCCGTTACCTGATGATCGCGGGTTCCAGGCCGGGTTCGCAGGCTACCAATTTACAGGGCATCTGGAATGATCATGTGCAACCTCCATGGGGCAGTAATTATACGATCAATGCCAATACACAGATGAATTACTGGCTGGCAGAACAAACCAACCTGTCGGAACTGCATCAGCCATTGTTTGATTTTATAGGCCGTATGGCCATTAATGGGGCCAAAACTGCCAAAGTCAATTATGATATCCAGCAAGGATGGGTAGTGCACCACAACACCGACATCTGGGCTAAAAGTTCTCCGACAGGGGGCTATGACTGGGATCCTAAAGGGGTGCCACGCTGGTCGGCCTGGCCAATGGGGGGAGCCTGGTTAACTACGCACCTGTACGATCATTACCTGTTTACCGGAGATCAGCAATTTCTGAGAAACACTGGTTATCCGCTACTGAAGGGAGCGGCAGAATTTATGTTGAAGTGGCTGGTCAAAGATGATAAAAGCAGGTATCTGGTAACCAATCCTTCTACTTCGCCCGAGAATGTATTTAAGGTTAATGGCAAGGAATATGAAGTGAGTAAAGCGACCACAATGGACATGGGAATCATCAAAGAATTGTTTACTGATTGCATAGCTGCGGCTAAAACGCTGGGTATAGACGCCGGTTTCAGAACAGATTTAGAAAATGCGAAAGCAAAATTATATCCTTTTAATATTGGCCGTTACGGACAACTGCAGGAGTGGTTTAACGATGTTGACGACCCTAAAGATTCGCACCGACATTTGTCGCATTTGTTTGCACTTTATCCGGGAAACCAGATCACTGTACAAAATACACCTGAACTGGCTGCTGCGGCCAAACAATCGCTGATTCACCGTGGTGATCTGAGTACCGGATGGTCTATGGCCTGGAAGATCAACTGGTGGGCCAGGTTACAGGATGGGAACCACGCCTTGAAAATATTAAAAGCTGGTTTAACCTTAATTGATCCGGCCAAAACAGTGGAGCCGCAAAAAGGCCCCAGTGGTAGTATGACACAACTAACCAATGTGCAGATGAGCGGTGGCGGAACTTATCCAAACCTTTTTGACGCACATCCGCCTTTCCAGATCGATGGCAATTTTGGGGCAACCGCAGGCATCACCGAAATGTTGTTGCAAAGCAATAGCGATGAGCTGAGTTTATTGCCTGCACTGCCTGATGATTGGGCTAAGGGAAATATAAAAGGCCTGAAGGCCCGGGGGAATTTCCGGGTAGATATGAACTGGGCGGGGGGTAAATTGACTGATGCCCTGATTTATTCGGGCTCCGGGGGGAATTGCCGGTTAAGAACAACAGTTCCGGTTAAAGTTGTTGCTGCAGCCTCAAAAATCGCTGAAGGACTTAATCCGAATCCGCTGAATGTAATGCCGGAAAAACCGGAATACCACAAAAATGAAAATGCAAAGCTGCAGGACCTGAACCTGAAAAAAAGCTATGTGATTGACTTTGAAACTGAAAAGGGTAAAACCTATGAAATAAACGTACTATAAATATTTAAATGCTATGAACCGAATTATTAAATATGCTGCTTGCTTAACCTTTTTATTGCTGGCTACACGCTTATCCGCACAGGAAATTAAATGGGAACAGATTGCTCCCGGGGTCTGGAAAGGGACGATCGGAAAGCCCGAAACTTATAACCTGCTTACTGCTGCTGGGGCAAAACCTGCAGTTGACGGGCTTAAAAATATTGGAGAAGCTGGATTCCCTTTGTCAAAAGCCGAGATTGTTGGTAAACTGAGCGATGGAAAAACTTATCTGAGGTTTCCTTTGGATAAAAAAGAGCAGTTGTATGGTTTTGGACTCAACTTTCAGACGGTACACCAGCGCGGCAAGATCCTGCAATTACATGTAGACCATTACGGTGGAAAGGACAATGGACGCACCCATGCGCCAACACCTTTTTACGTTTCCTCCAATGGTTATGGGGTGTTTATCAATTCGGCACGTTATTTAAACATTTATGCCGGATCGGCAGTAAAACGTGATGGTAAAAATGTACCGGAAGCGAAAGACCGCAATACAGACAAAACCTGGTCCTCCCGCCCGTATTCCGATGGTGTGGAAGTACTTGTGCCGGCTGAAGGCGTGGAATTTTACGTATTTGCAGGGCCTAGGCCGCTGGATGCCATCCGCAGGTACAATTTATTAAACGGGGGCGGTGTATTGCCGCCACGCTGGGGTCTGGGCTTTACACAAAGGGTAAAAACCCTGTATACAGCGGCTGATGTGGAAGCTGAAGTGAAGGCTTTTGAAGATAAGGGCTTTCCACTCGATTTTATTGGCCTGGAACCAGGCTGGCAGAGCAAAGCTTATCCATGTACTTTTGAATGGGACAAAGGCCGTTTTCCTGAACCAGCTAAATTTGTGAATGGTTTACTGAACAAGGGGGTCCGGGTGAATTTATGGACAAACCCTTATGTTTCTCCTCAGGCAGGTATTTACAACAGCATTAAACCTTTTACTGCGGATCATACGGTCTGGTTGGGCGCAGTTCCTGATCTGACTATGCCTCAGGCACGTGATATCCTGTTCTCTCAATTGAAAAAGAGCCAGGTAGATATTGGTGTGAGTGGTTACAAATTTGACGAAGTAGATGGTTATGACCACTATCTCTGGCCCGATGTTACACTGTTCCCTTCCGGACACAGTGCAGAGCAGCTGCGCCAGACTTATGGTTTGCTGATCCAGAAATATAGCGCCGACCTTTACCATGCACGCAACCAGCGTACTTATGGTTTGGTAAGGGCATCTAATGGCGGCGGAACTGCCTTGCCTTATGTGATCTATAACGATTATTACAACCATGAGGACTTTATTACCGCGCTGATCAACAGTGGTTTTGCCGGTGTATTGTGGACCCCAGAGGCCAGGGCTTCCAAATCGGAAGAAGAATGGCTGCGCAGGATGCAATCGGTCGTTTTTTCGCCCATGGCGATGATCAATGCCTGGAGTACTGGTACCAAGCCCTGGTCTTATCCAAATGTAGAAAAGCAGGTGAAAGAAATTGCCCTGCTGCGTATGCAAATGATGCCTTACTGGTACAGTGAATTTGCCAAATATCATTTCCAGGGTACGCCTCCGTTCAGGGCCATGAACCTTGAAGAAGGTTTCCAGGCAGAAGTTAAAAAGGAAATGAAAACCACCAACCTGGAAGAAAATCCTTATGCCGAAGCAGTAAGTAAGGAAATTAAGGACCAGTACATGGCTGGTGAATATCTACTGGTAGCGCCAATGTTTACCGGTAAGCAGAGCAGGACAGTGATCCTGCCTAAAGGTAAATGGTTTGATTTTTATACCGGTGAATATGCCGGAGACGGGGAAGTGATCACGATAACACCTGGACTGGATAAAATTCCCGTTTATGTTAAGGATGGTGGAATTATCCCAATGGGACCTGCCTTGATGCATGCTCCTAAACCTTCAGAGAAACTGGATCTGGAGATCAGGTATTATGGCAGCAAGCCTGGCAAATACATGCTGTATGATGATGATGGGGAGACTTTTAATTATGAAAAAGGGGCTTATAGCTTTCGGACAATCCAGATCGTTAAGGCGGCAAATGGCAAGCTGCAGGCAACGATATCAGCCGCAGAAAAAGGGAAGCCAAATACCCTGAATAAAGTGACTTTTAAGGCCATGACCAAATAAAAGTAAACAGATGAAAGAATTTCTTTTAATAGGGATTGTTGTAGCGGGCATGATTGGGAGCCAATCGTTCGCTGCTGCAAAGGAGGTACCGGGCGGTCCGCCTGCGGTGGCTAAGGAAGTAGGGAAGACTTTAAAAACGCTGATCCTTAAAAACGCCGCATGGGCCATGCAGCAGGAACCTGTTACGGTAACTGCGGAAAGCTCGCCGAGAAGTGCCGGTGGAAAGCATGATTTTTACTCGGAAGGTGACTACTGGTGGCCGGATCCACAAAATCCTGATGGCCCGTATATCCAGAAAGACGGCATGACCAACCCGCAGAACTTTGTGGCGCACAGACTGGCTATGATCCGTTTCAGTAAGATCATTGGTGCCCTGGCATCTGCCTTTAAACTTACCGGGGAGGAGAAATATGCAAAACAGGCGATGCGGCATTTACAGGCCTGGTTTATTCAGGAAGGAACCCTGATGAACCCCAATCTGCAGTTTGCGCAGGCCATAAAAGGCAGGTTTACCGGCAGAGGCATTGGTATTATTGATACCATACAGCTAATGGAAGTGGCACAGGGTATCATTGTCATGGAAAAGGTACTGGATGCTGGTGTACTTTCTGGTACCCGGAAATGGTTTGCCGCTTACCTGGAATGGCTGATGACACATCCCTATGGAAAGGACGAAATGAATGCGACCAATAATCATGGAACCTGTTTTACCATGCAGGTGGCTTCTTTTGCCAGGCTTTGTAAAGATGAAAAACTGATGGATTTTTGCCGGGACAGGTATAAAAATGTATTGTTGCCTAATCAAATGGCCAGTGATGGCAGCTTTCCGAGAGAACTGGGGCGTACCAAACCTTATGGTTATTCCATTTTTAACCTGGATGCCATGACTACACTTTGCCAGATCTTATCCAGTAAAAATGACAACCTCTGGGCTTATAAAACTGCAGATGGAAAATCAATGGAAAAGGGAATTGATTACTTGTATCCTTTTGTAGCGGATAAAACCAAATGGCCATTAAAGCCTGATGTCATGTATTGGGAGAACTGGCCGGTAGCCCAGCCTTTCCTGGTGTTTGGGGCCAGCGCTTATCAAAGAGCAAACTGGATAAATACCTGGAAAAAACTGGACCATGATCCGAAAGTAGAAGAAGTGATCAGGAATTTGCCGGTAAGGAACCCTTTGATCTGGTTGAATGAATTGTAAATTAAAAGTACATCATATATGAAGTTTGGAGTAATTCGTATGCAGACATTTTTGCTTTCGGCCCTGCTGACGGCAAACCTGGCTGCCTTTGGGCAGGTAGCTGGCGACGAAGATAAGGAGATGTTTAACCGGGCTCAACAGCGCGATCAGAAAGCGATAGATGAAGCCAGGAATGGCTGGTGGAAAAACTCCATGAAAACCCATGATGAAAGAATCCAATGGTGGCGTGAAGCCAGGTTCGGGATGTTCATACACTGGGGAGTTTACTCCGTCCCGGCAGGCGAATGGAAAGGAAAAGCTGTAAAAGGGTATTCGGAACATTTGATGCGCAAAGAAAAGATCAGCCGGGCCGACTACCTGGACCTGGCCCATACTTTTAATCCCTTGAAATTTAATGCAGCCGAGTGGATCTCAACTGCAAAGAAAGCCGGGATGCGGTATTTTATCATCACGGCAAAACACCATGATGGCTTTGCAATGTATGATTCCAGGGTGTCCGGTTTTAATGTGGTTAAACAAAGCCCTTTTAAACGTGATCCCATGGCCGAACTGGCTGCAGCGGCAAAAAAACAGGGGATGAAATTTGGTTTTTACTATTCGCACGCGTTTGACTGGGAGCACCCGGATGCGCCGGGGAACGATTGGGAATACAACAATCCCGGAGGGGATAAGCTGCTCGGAGGGGCTAACTGGTTCGACAGTCATCCGGAATGGCTGCCCAAGGCGGCAAAATACGTAGACGAAAAAACGATTCCGCAAATCAAGGAACTGATCAATAAATACCATCCTGATATTTTATGGTTTGATACCCCGCACAAACTGCCCTTATCGGAAAACATCCGAATTCTTAAAGCCATCCGGGAAACCGATCCCAATATTGTGGTAAATGGCCGTTTGGTAAGGAGTGCTACCGGAAATTTTGGCGATTATGTGAATACGGGCGACCGGCCGGCAGAACTGCTCACGGTGGCAGGCGACGCGGAAGCTATACCTACGACCAATGAATCTTATGGTTATTCAAAACATGATAACAGCCATAAATCCGCAAAATTCTTTATCCAGCTGCTGGCCAACTCCGCTTCCCGGGGTGCAAATTTATTGATGAACATAGGCCCCAAAGGGGACGGAAGTTTTGACACCAGGGATACGCGGATACTCGACAGTATTGGCAATTGGTTAAGCCAGAATGGCCAGTCCATTTACGGTACGGAGCGCGGGCAACTGCCCATTCCGGCCTGGGGGGTAAGCACACAAAAAGGAAGACAGATCTATCTGCATGTGTTCAACTGGCCAAGAGACGGCAATTTAGAGCTTGGGGGTTTAAAAACTGAAGTAAGTAAAGCCTGGTTTCTAACCGATAAATCCAAAAAACCGCTGCAGGTAAAGCGCCTGGATGCCACAACTCTCAATATTGGTTTGCCCCTAAAATCTCCTGGCAGCCCGGATGTAGTTATTGTACTTGAAACCAAAGGAAAAATTGAAACGGATACAGCCAGGTTAATTGCCGCCAATGTTAAGCTAAACAGGTTTCTGGTATTCGATGCAAAAGTACATGGCAAAATGGGCTTTGGTGATGGTAAAACCGATAAATATTATGTAACTGGCTGGAAAAACAAAGCAGATTACCTGTCATGGGACTTAAGGGCATTAAAACCTGGAAAATATAATGTGGTGGCCAAATATATTGGCGAAGAAGGAGGGGGCTCTTACGAGGTTGAAATTGGTGGTTTTAAAAGACAGCTGGAAGTGTTGGCTGAAAAGTATGTGGCCCATGACATGGGCATGGCTGATATTGCTCCGGGTACACAGGTCTTAACTGTAAAACCTATAGCCATCAAAGATGCCGAATTAATGAGGCTGCTGGAAATTCAATTGATACCAGTAAGATAGCGTACGAATAAAAATAGAGAATATGAAGAGATTATGCACTTTAGCAATAGCCGCCGCAATGTTTTTTGCAGGAACAGCTGTTGCCCAGAAAGTAGATGTAAAAAAAGCATTTAAACATGCCGATCAGCAAACCCTGGTGATGCTGAAAGAAATTGAAAAGATAAAAGCAACAAACGGGAAGCCGGAACTGGTGTCGCCAAGAACGCTGGATAATGGCAATTTAAGACTGGTGGCTTCACGCGACTGGACCAGTGGTTTTTTTCCTGGCGAGCTTTGGTTACTGTACGAATATACGGGTAAAAAAACCTGGATGGATCAGGCCAGGGCATTTACCGGGCTGATTGAAAAAGAACAACTGAATGGAACCACCCATGACATGGGTTTTAAGATTTTTTGCAGTGTAGGTACAGGCTATCGTTTAACAAACGACCCGCATTACAGGGAAGTGATCATCCAATCGGCCAAAAAGCTTTCCACACGATTTAATCCTAAAACAGGGGTGATCCGTTCCTGGGACCACAGCACTGATAAATGGGTAAACCCGGTGATTATTGACAACATGATGAACCTGGAGCTGCTTTTTGAAGCCACTAAGCTTACCGGCGATTCTTCTTTCTATAAAATTGCCGTTAGCCATGCCAATACTACCATCAAAAATCATTTCAGACCGGATTACAGTTCTTACCATGTGATTGATTACGACCCGAACACGGGTGCGGTGATGAAAAAAAATACGCACCAGGGTTATAGCTATGAATCTGCATGGGCAAGAGGGCAGGCGTGGGCATTGTATGGTTATGCCATGTGTTACCGTTATACCAAAGATCCAGCTTATTTAAAACAAGCTGAAGGGGTAGCAGGTTTTGTACTCAACCACCCGAATATGCCGGAAGACCTAGTTCCTTACTGGGATTTTAATGCTCCCGGAATCCCTGATGAACCTCGTGATGCTTCTGCTGCTGCTGTAATTGTTTCTGGTTTATACGAGCTGAGCGGCTACAGTGCCGATAAAGCTTTATACCTACAAAAGGCAGACAAGATGCTGAACAGCCTGAGCACCAAATACATTTCTCCGGTTGGCCAGAACAAAGGATTTATCCTGCTGCAAAGTACAGGCTCCAAGCCTTCAAACAGTGAGGTGAATGTGCCGCTATCTTATGCCGATTACTATTACCTGGAAGCCTTGTTAAGGTATAAAGCATTAAAAAGATAGTTAGTATTGTTTATTGAACAGCCAATTCCGCTGAATATTGACCTGTTGTTATTCTCTATTTTAGGGTTTAATGAAACCAAATTATAAATCATATCATGTATAAACGAAAAATACTTTTAGCAGCAACGGCCTTTTTAATGCTGGCGCAGTCTGTTTACAGTCAGAAAACTTTAACGAAGGAGGAAAGAATGGCCTGGTGGCGGGAAGCTAAATTTGGCATGTTTATCCATTGGGGCATATATGCCCAGTTTGCAGGCGTATACAAAGGACACGAGCAGTTAAGGGGTGGAGCTGAATGGATCATGAACCGCTCTAAAATACCTGTTGCTGAATACCAGGAGATGGCGAAAAGCTTTAATCCTGTAAAATATGATCCTGATGCATGGGTAAGGATGGCCAAAGATGCCGGGATGAAATACCTGATCATTACGGCGAAACACCATGATGGTTTTGCTTTATTTAATTCCAAGGCCAGCAAATGGGATGTTACTGATGCCACTGCCTATGGCAAAGATCTGCTGAAGCCTTTGGCTGCAGCCTGTAAAAAGTATGGCATTAAACTGGGCTTTTATTATTCCCAGGCACAGGACTGGAACAATCCTGGTGGATCAGCTGCGAGAAAGGAAATGAGGGAGGGTTGGTTAAATCCGGATTCTGCTAAAATAGATGCCTATACAGCAGCCAACAAGGGCCATTGGGACCCGGCACAGATGACCCGCACTTTTGACCAGTACATCGATGAAGTCTCTGTGCCACAGGTGAAAGAACTAATGACCAATTACGGAGATATTGCTGTACTTTGGTGGGATACCCCAACTAATATGACCGATGAAGCAGCACTAAAACTGCAGGCAGCTTTAAAATCGCAACCACAGATCATTACCAATGATCGGTTAAAACGTCCTAATTTTCCTGGTGATACAAAAACACCAGAGCAAAAAATACCGACGCAGGCCGAACTGGATGGGATGGACTGGGAAACCTGTATGACCATGAACGGTACCTGGGGTTTCAGAACTTCAGACCATAAATGGAAATCTACTGAAACATTGATCCGTAATTTGTGTGATATCGCCTCAAAGGGTGGTAACTATTTATTGAATGTTGGCCCTAAGCCTGATGGAACATTTCCGCAGGAAAGTATGGAGCGTTTGGCAGCGATAGGTAAATGGATGGGTGTGAATAGTGAATCTATTTACGGTACTAAATCGAGCCCTTTAGCCCCATTGAACTGGGGCCGCTGTACCCGGAAGGAAACTGCTAAAGGCACCACGCTTTACTTTTCTGTGTTTAACTGGCCTGCTGATGGGCAACTTGTTGTTCCAGGGCTGAAAAATAAAGTATTGTCTGCTACTTTGCTGGCTACAAAAGCTAAATTGAACACGGATACTAAGGGAGATGAGCTGACCATCAAATTACCTGGGCAAGCACCAGATGCCATTGCAAGTGTGATTAAGGTTGAATTTGAAGGTGCTGTAGCGCATCAGACAGATGTTAAGCCTAAGAAAGAGATGAAGACAGGAGCTTTAGATTGAAAAATAACCGTTCTCTTCGAAGGCTGGAAAAAATGCGCTGAAGAAGCGCAATTATTCCTATGCCTTCTCTGAGAAGGTAATTTTTCTTTTAGCAAGGGGGATAGGATAGCGTGTTAGAGAAGGTAATTTTTCTTTTAGCAGGGTGGATAGGATGGCATGTTAGAGAGGTAATTTTTCTTTTAACAGGATGATGGGTTAGATGAGAGATAGGCTTGTTGGACAAGCATGGTCTGGAGAAATATTAGATTGATTATTTATTGAATGGAAATGAGAGGTATAATTAAGCCGCTTCTGAGCTGCTGTTTGTTTTTTTCGATAACTGCGCAGGCTCAAAAAGTGGCGCCTTTATGGGAAGATTTTGTAAAGGCGAAAAAATCAGGGGGTACAGCGGTACTCCCTGATTTTTCTTATGCAGGGTATGGGTTTTCTGAAATGGCTATACCTTCGGTAAGCGGAAAGAAAGTATTTAAGGTGGATGATTATGGTGCCAAGGCAAATGATGGGTTATTTGATGATGCTGCTATACAGAAAGCTATTGATGCCGCTGAGGCCAATCCAGGCGGTGGTGTGGTGATTTTTTCGCCAGGGAAGTATTTGATTGCGCCTGATGAGGATGCGAAGAAACAGATCCGGATCGCGAAGAGCGGTATTGTTTTAAAGGGTAGCGGAAGCGGAGCGGGAGGAACAGAGATCTATCAGGCCAATATGCGGATCAATGGCCGTCAGTTCCTGTTTAAACCCAACGACAGTAAGGTTGAAAGATTGACCACCATTATCCAGGATGCCGGCAGGGAAACTTTTGCCGTTGAAGTAAAAGATGCTTCGAAATTGAAAGTGGGGCAGGACATTGTCATCCGCCACAGAAGCGAAGAATATACACGGCTCTATTTTGCACCTCTAGAACTTAAGCCCGAATGGACCAGGTTGTTTGGCGACAATGGAGGGATGCAGATTTATGAAATCCATACCATCACAGGCATTGAGGGCAATAGGGTCGGCTTTAAGAACCCCCTGCACTACGACATCAGGATGGTTAAGTCGGCCAGCTGGAACATCGAACCCTACCATGCCCTGGAAGAATGCGGTGTTGAAGACATTTTATTCAGCAGCAACTGGAAAAGCTATCCTGAAGAATTCGTTCATCATAAAAACGCCATTCATGACTATGCTTATGAAGCTATTGGAATGGAATATATAAGGAACAGCTGGGTGCGCAACTGTGAATTCCACGACTGGAACGAAGGGGTTTTCATCAGATCGGGATACAAGGTGACGGTAGAAAATACACATTTTAGGGGCAAAAAGGGGCATGCCTCTGTTCATGCCCGTACAGGTTATGGGGTGTTGATCAGGAATTGCACATTTAACGGTGCACAGCACCATGGCGCAGGAACAGGATATGCTGCGGTTGGAACTGTTGTTACGAACTGCACCTTGGGTACCGACCAAAACTTTGACATCCATTCCGGTCATCCCAATGCAACACTTTACGACAGTATTGATGGCGGTGTTTTTTACAATCTGGGAGGTCCCTTGGGTGGGCATCCGCATCATGGGAAATACCTCGTGCTTTGGAACTTTTACCATAAATCAGATAAAGAACAGCATTATAATTTCTGGGACATGAGCAGACGAAGGAACTATACCATTGCAGCACCAATCCTGGTAGGTTTCCGCTCCAATAAAGCAGTTACTTTTGAAAATGCAGGGATAAATGAGTTGCAGGGGCAGGAAGTAGTGCCGAAATCGCTTTTTGAGGCACAGTTGGAGTTAAGAATGAAAAAATAACCGAAGGCAAATTTTCTTTCAGGCGGGAGTGGATAGATAGGTTACTAAAAAATAATTACAAGTTTTTGGTGATATTTGATTTAAAACGCCCACATACTATTAAACATAGTAACTATGGATGCAAAATTAAATACTGATGTCACCTGCAATGATCGGGAAGCCTGGCTTACGGTTTTGTATAAAAAAACCTTTCCCCTGGTAGCACATTATGTTAGCAGGATGGGTGGTTCATTTGATGATGCCAGGGATATTTTTCAGGATGCTCTGGTCATTTATTACGAGAAATCGACTCAGCAGGAACTGAGCTTGAAATATAGCGACCAAAGCTATCTTTTTGGTATTGCCCGCTACCTCTGGAACAAACGATACAAAGAGAGTTCGAAGCAATTGTCCATTGATCAGCTCGATCCGGATTTTGATGCTGGTCTGATCGATGTTGCTGATCAGGAAATATCTTCTTCACGCTTGTTCCGGCTGTTACAAACTGCAGGTCAGAAATGTATGCAGCTACTCAGTGCTTTTTATTATGAAAAACTGAATATGGACCAAATAGCAGAAAGGTTTGGCTTTTCAGGCCCCCGGTCTGCTACTGTTCAAAAGTTCAAGTGCCTGGAAAAAATTAAAGAAACCGTAAAAGAAAAATCGCTACAATATGAGGACATCCTTGAATGAACTGGCATTGATGGAAGATTTTCTGTTGGGCAACAAAGACGGAGAAGAAAGCTCGTTAATGCAGGCCCGCCTGCTGCTGCAGCCTGAACTTCAAGAAAGCATGTACTGGCAGCAAAGGACCTATCACCTGGTCAATTCCTATGGTCGGGAACAGTTGAGGAAAGAAATCACTCAGGTACACCAAAAATTATTTACTGCTGCAGAACATCTTTCTTTCCGGAAAAAGATCCTGCGGTTCTTTAACAAGTAAAATCCAATTCATCTTATTGCCTGCTAAAACATCAGGCCCTTATAAGGGCATGGGACAGCTATGCTTCATTTTAACCCAATAAAATAGATATGAACAAGAACGAATTTCGCAGTTATGCGGTAAAACATCACCGGATCAATAGCTTGTATGTTGATCAGTACATTTCCCGTACTGCTGTCATGGCCGGTCCGGTAGCCATGACACCCTATATTACAGAAGAAAGGCAGCTCAACGTTGCACAGATGGATGTATTTTCCCGTTTAATGATGGACCGTATCATTTTTCTGGGCGAGGCCGTAGATGAAAGAAATGCCAATGTTATTCAGGCACAATTGCTCTTCCTGCAATCGGTTGATGCCGAAAAAGACATTCAGCTGTATGTCAATTCTCCAGGTGGATCGGTTTATGCAGGACTGGGGATCTATGATACCATGCAGTTCATTGCACCAGATGTCGCTACCATTTGTACCGGTATTGCTTTGTCGATGGGCTCTGTATTGCTGTGTGCCGGTGCACCAGGTAAACGTTCGGCCCTGAAGCATTCCAGGGTAATGATCCATCAAACATCCGGAGGAACACAGGGAACAGCGATGGACATGGAGATTTCTGTTAAGCAGGTACTCCAGATACAGAAAGAATTGTACCAGATCATCGCTAAGCATAGTGGACAACCATATGAGCGGATCAATGAAGCTGCCAGCCGGGATTACTGGATGACCTCAGCAGAGGCTAAGGAATTCGGGATGGTTGATGAGGTCTTGTCGAAATAAACCATTTCCCTGACATTACTTATCCTATGTCAATACTTATATTTACCAGCCTTGGTAATTTTGTAGTATTAAAAACAAGAAATTATGGAACTAGGTATAGGTATGTTTGGCGATTTGTCGGTTGATCCGAAAACTGGAAAGCCAAGAGCTGCGCAATTGAAACTACAGGAAATCCTGGAACAGATTAAACTGGCTGATGATGTAGGTTTGGATGTATTTGGTTTAGGTGAGCACCACCGGCCGGATTATGCGGTTTCCGCTCCTGAAATTGTACTGGCTGCTGCTGCAGGCATCACTAAAAAAATTAAATTGACCAGTACCGTTACGGTACTCAGTTCGGCTGAACCGGTTAAGGTATACCAGGACTTTTCAACCATTGACCTGATTTCCAATGGTCGGGCAGAAATAGGTGTGGGCCGCGGCAGTTTTATTGAATCTTTCCCGTTGTTTGGTTACGACCTGAAAAATTATGACCAGCTGTTTGAAGAGAAACTTGATCTGCTGCTCAATATCAATAACAATGAGGTAGTTAACTGGAAGGGCGAGCTTCGTGCGCCGCTCATCAACCAGATGGTATTACCAAGGGCAACCAACAATGGAAAATTACCCATATGGATTGCCGTTGGCGGAACACCGCAATCTGTATTGCGTGCTGCAGTATTGGGTTTGCCATTGGTTGTAGCCATTATAGGTGGCATGCCAAAACAGTTTCAGCCCTTAATTGAATACTATAAAGAACAATATGCAAAACATGGTCATGATGTAAGTAAAATGCAGATCGGTATCCATTCCCATGCGTTTTTAGCTGATAATGAAGCTGATGCAGATGGCTATTATAAAAATTATGCAGCACAGATGGACACCATTGGAGCTACAAGAGGCTGGGCGCCTTATACCAAAATGCAATACGACGGCGGCCGGGCTAAAGAAGGTGCATTATTCATCGGAGAAGCAGCAGCCGTAACGGACAAAATCCTGTATATGCATGAGCTGTTTGGCATCACACGATTTATCGGCCATATGGATGTTGGCGATCCTTCGCATGCAGAAATGATGAAATCAATTGAAATATTTGGTACCAAGGTAGCGCCCGTTGTAAGGAAAGCGCTGAGGGAAATTTAAAAAAAATATGCCTTCTGTGAACAGCGCCTATGCCTGTGAATAGAATGGCTTATTTTTCCCCTTATTTTGATCTTGCTTTAACCTGTGCCTCATATAATGAGGCCGGTTGAAGATCTGCTTTATTCTGTCCTTCCCATTCTCCATCAGGTTTGCCTTCTAAACGTCCCTTCAATTTCTGACCCTGTACGCCAATAGCATAATTTTTTCCCGATACCCATGGGTTTTGTATAGCAGCACCTTTTACCTTGCAGTTCCATAATACCTGGGTAATGCCGGCCCAGCCATGGCCGCTGCCCCAGTTGCCCCTGTCCTGTACATTGATCTCTCCGTCGGTATCAATGTTGTCATATAAGGTGCCGCTGGACCAACGGTGATGAGGCCCGATATCTGCATGGGTATTTCTGGATTTGCTGCGGAAAAACACATTCGGACCGCAGGTTTTGGCGCCCGTTACGTAGTCATGCCTGCCCTCAGTAGTTTCCAGGTCCATGAACAGGTTTTGCTGCCCGTTGTTGTTAAAGGAATACCGCCTGCTGCCGGTAATGACCGATTTGGCATCAAAACACCTGGAGTTTTTAACGGTAATGTTTTTGGCACCGCCATTTAAACTTACGCAGCCAAATCCAAAAAAGCGGGAAGTCACACCAGTTATCCAGCCATTTTCTATATGGTCAAAATCAACTGCAATCCAGCCATGGTCTTCATCCGTATCACTGGCATACGCAGACTCAAATAAGATATCTTCAATGCCTACTTCTTTAATACGACCTTTGTAATCGTATTTAAAGATCTCTCCACCACCATATTGCTGATCTAAGGCTATTACAATAGGGTTGTCTATGGAGATCTTATTGCCGGCTATGGCCGTGATCTCCCGTTCAAAATTCAGGTTGTATTCCGCCGCTTTCCATTGTTTGGTCCCTTGCCGCTCAACAATTCTGTCCATCTGCAAATCATGGATCCAGTTATCTGTTCCGGGTCTGTATACCACAATTCTGTCGCCAACCTTAAAATCTTTTGCTGAAACAACCTGGAAGGATTTTGCGCCTGCGGGAACATAGGTGTCTGTAATTTTTATCCTGCTTCCAGCTTCTGTAATCCGGCCCTTACCACTCACTTTTAACAAAGAGCGCGAACCTTTACCAGCTGCAATCAGCCTGGTGGCATTACCTTCACCTTTTAAAACCACACCACCCGCATTAATATGGATGGTTCCTGCAATGGCGTAGTCGCCTTTCTTTAATAGAATTGCACCCCGTAAACCATCTTTGCCTGCAGGCAGGGCCGATACCTCATTAATGGCCGTCTGTATGGTTGCAGCTGCATCACCCTTTACCGGATCAATTGTTTTTACAATTTTTGCCTCCGGAATTTCTTTCTGGCCATGGTGATAGCCTACCTGGCTAAAATCCGGAATGGTATTCCCCTTTTCATCAGGATAATAGGTGATGCTGCCATCTTTATTGACCTGGAGGAATTTAGAAGACCAGGCCTTGTTTTTTACAAAGGAGAGCAGCAGCCCGCTGACCAACAGGATACAAAGTGCGAGGATTGATTTGATTTTCATTGAATTAGGGTATGTTAATGGCAAAAATGAATGCTTATGCAATTGCGGAATAAAATCCCGCTTTTTAATAAACGTTATTAGCACACTTATAAATTCAATTGGCTTTGTTTTTAGCTACAGTTTCATTTGCTGTATTCGGACAGCATTTAAGATCGCGAGCAGCGCAACACCAACATCCGCGATTACCGCCTCCCATAGTGTGGCTACGCCACCTGCACCTAAAATCAGTACAATGAGCTTCACGCCCATGGCGAGCGCAATATTTTGCCATACAATACTCCTGGTCAGTTTGCCGATCTTTATGGCTGTTACAATTTTTGAGGGCTGGTCATTCTGGATCACAATATCGGCAGTTTCTATCGTGGCATCACTACCCAGGCCGCCCATGGCAATGCCGGCATCTGCAAGGGCAACAACAGGAGCATCATTTACCCCATCGCCAACGAAAGCCAGGTGTTTGCCCTGTTTTTTCAACGCCGTTACTTTTGCTACCTTATCCTCTGGTAACAGGTTGCCAAAAGCTTTATCAATACCCAACAATCGGGCAACTTTATCGACTACACTTTGTTTGTCGCCACTCAACATTACCGTTTCGATGTTTAACCGGTGCATATCCGCAATGGCTTGTTTTGCATCTGCTTTAATTTCATCGGCAATGGTAAGGTATCCTGCATATTTTCCATCAACAGCCAGAACCACAATGGTGTCCGCTTCCGCATCTATCTTGTGGTCATAGGCTATGCTGAATTTTTTAAGTAGTTTGGTATTCCCTGCAAGTACGGCTTTCCCATTTATCGTGCCCTTAAGGCCATGTCCGGCTACCTCTTCTACATTTTCGATGGTAACACCGCTGGGCACATCACCCGCATAACTGACAACCGCCTGCGCAATCGGGTGGGTAGATTTGCTTTCTATGGCCGAGGCCAGCATCACCAGCTCTTTTTCATCAAAACCATTGCTCACTACCTTTTGCACCTCAAATACACCCCTGGTAAGTGTGCCGGTTTTGTCCATTACAACAGCATTTACTTTAGTCATGACATCTAAAAAATTGGATCCTTTAAACAGTATCCCATTTTTAGAGGCCAGGCCAATTCCTCCAAAATAACCCAGGGGAATGGATACAACCAGGGCACAGGGACAGCTGATCACTAAAAATACCAATCCCCGGTACAGCCAGTCTTTAAAAACATAATCGGCTATAAAGAAATAAGGCAAGGCTACTACCAGTACCGCCAGCAGGAACACGATGGGGGTATATATTTTGGCAAAACGGGAAATGAACAGTTGTGTCTGTGATTTCCGGGCAGTAGCATCCTGGACCATCTCTAGAATCTTGCTCAGCTTGCTGTCTTTAAAAGCTGCTTTTACCTGAACTGATGAAAGCTGGTTCAGGTTGATCATTCCGGCCAGTACCTGTTCTCCTTTCTTCTTGGTGTCCGGCCTGCTTTCGCCGGTCAGGGCTGCGGTGTTGAAGGTTGCTTTATCAGATAGCAATTCGCCATCCAGGGCTACCTTTTCGCCAGGCTTGATCTGTATGACCTCATCAATGGCCACCCCTGCAGGGGCTACCCGATGTATTTTTCCCTCCCTGATCACATCAACCGCATCAGGGCGGATATCAAGTAAAGCTTTAATGCTTCTTTTTGCATTGCTAACCGCAGTATCCTGGAACCATTCCCCGATAGAATAAAATACCATTACGGCTACACCT
The DNA here is from genome assembly GCF_032678725.1 of Pedobacter heparinus. Taxonomy (GTDB): domain Bacteria; phylum Bacteroidota; class Bacteroidia; order Sphingobacteriales; family Sphingobacteriaceae; genus Pedobacter; species Pedobacter heparinus_A. The sequence goes on along the minus strand of NZ_JAVTSC010000016.1, from coordinate 55,554 downwards.
TCACTATAAGAACCTATAGCAAAAGCACCGATGGTGGCCACGCTCATCAGAAAAAATTCATTAAAGAAATCAAGTCTCAGCGCTTTTCTGAAAGCCAGGTTCAATACATTGTATCCTGCCAGTAAATAAGCAGGTACAAAAATGATCAGTTGTACCAGTGTGTTAAAGTTGATGTGAAATCCGTATTCCAGTACCATCATGACTACAACTACGCCCAGGGCAGTTAACAACGGCCAGTGGCTTAACCAGCCTGCAGGTTCTTCTGCACCATGGTCATGTCCGTCGTCGTCACTATGTGCATCAGCAGTATGGTGATGCGCCGCATTGCTATGCTGCATCGCTGCTTTTGCATTGGTTTCTTCATTAGCACAGCAGTCTTTATGTATATTCGATACCTTCATCGTCTTAATTTATAACACAAAGGTAAGGTCGGTGGCTATGCAATGCTATTGCAATTTTCGCAGGTACCTTTAACGATGAGGTTCATTTCCTGTTGCTCAAATCCATGGGGTAATGTCATTTCCGGAATACGGGTGTTGGGCAGACAAAAGGTTTCCCGGCAGGTATTGCAATAAAAATGAACGTGAAGATCATGATGGCTTTCACCATCACAATCTTTTTCACATAAAGCATATTTGGTGGCACCACTGCCATCTTCTATACTGTGTACCAATCCTTTTTCTTCAAAAGTTTTTAATGTCCGGTATAGCGTGATCCGGTCTGAAGGGGCCATTCCTTTTTCAAGATCATTTAAGCTAATTGCAGCTGCCTGTCTGGTTAAAAATTCCAAAACCAGTAAACGCATGGCCGTAGGATTAATTTGCCTGGCTGTAAGTCTGTTTTCAATGTCCTGTGTCATGGTTTTTAGCTTATTGTTTAATTAATGGCTGTGTTCTGCTGGTCCCGATGATTTTGACTGCAAATAAAAGGCCCCTTTAGTTACTACTTTAACATCGGCAGGTAATTTTTGCAGGGGATTGACCTGGACGTAGCCCAGTTCGGCAACTCCAGTGGTTACTTCCACCTTTTTGAAATGTACTGAATTTTCTTCTTCGGCGTGATCCTTTTGATGTGCGGCTTCTGCAGCGCTGTCTACAATGAATATAAATTCCTTGCCTTCTGCACGTACTACGGCGTCAACCGGTAAAGCATTGCTCATGGCAGTGCCTACACCGATCAGGCCGGTTACATACATTCCCGGGATCAGACTGGCCCCCGGCTTTTTAATTACAGCATGTACCACCACACCCTTGCTGTCATTTTCAAAGGATTTATTGATGCCATAAATTTCACCTTCAATTTGTTGGTTTTTCTGATTGGTTAACTGAAAATCTACCCGCTGGCCAACTTTAATTTTCGACAGGTCTTTTTCAAACACGATCAGGTCTGCGTGGATCTTTGAATTGTCAACAATGTCCATGATCGATACTCCGGGTTGGGCATAAGAGCCTGTTTCGGCACTGATCTTTCCAATGGTACCGTTGATAGGCGCAGTTACCGGCACCTGGGAAGTAATGTTTCCAGCGCTGATATGGCTGGCCGGGATGCCGTACTGCTGCAACTGCCTTTCCAATGCCTTTATTTTAGCGCGTTCGGCATTGTAATTGGCCTCGGCCTGCTGCTGGGCTTTTCCGGTACCTGCGTTGGCAGCTTTAAGCTGTTGCTGACGATTGTATTCTGCCTCGATATAGGTGAAACCGCCCTTTACAGTCAGGTAGTCTTGCTGAAGCCTGATCAAATCCTGGTTTTCAACTGTGACCAAGACTTGTCCTTTTCGTACCCTTTGGCCTTCTATTACATTGATTTTCCTGATGATACCCCCCGTGAGTACATTGATCTGTGCTGCATTTTGAGGAGGTACGGCCAGCTGACCGCTTGATTTTACCACCTCGGTCAGGTTTTTCTGTGCTATGTTGCCGATTACAATACCAACAGCGTTTAATTGCTCCTGGCTTAATTCAAGACCCTCAGCTTCCTCATGAACGCCATGTTCATCTGCCACTTCAGTTTTGGTCCCAGGTGTTTTTGCGGCATCACCACAGGAGTTCATTGCGGTAAGGATAATGGCCAGATAAAAAAGCCCGGCCATGTTTCTTTTGATACAGGTTATTACTTTCATTTGATTAATTCCCTTTTAAAAATTGTAATTGAATAACAGATTGGTTCAGCTGGTTGACTGTCTGGAGGTAACTGAGCTTGCTTTGTACAGCGAGTGACATGTTCTGGATGAACTCGATATAACCAATTTCTCCCAGATCGTAAGATACCTGCGCAATCCGGATCTGTTCTTCAGCCTGTTTCAGACCTTCAGTAGTAAAATAATCGGCCATGGCTTTGTGCTGGGCATAATTTTGGAGTTCCTGCTGGTATTGTATGTTCAACTGGTTTTGTACCCGCTGATAATCTGTTTCGGCAATCTGAGCAGCAATTTTTTCGCTGTTTACCCTGGCCCGTCCTGCAGCATTAAACAAAGGTAGGGCAATACCCAGCTGCAGGCCTGCTATTCTTGTTCCCGGAGTATAGGTACGGCCGATATTTGCCGGATCGAAAGATTTGATCACAAACTGCTGGGCATAACCGAGTGTGAGATCGGGCATAGCACGCGAACGTTCCAGGTCTACCTTAGCTTTGGCAATTTCGATCTGCTGCTGATAAACCGCAGTTAAGGGATTGCTGCCATTATTTTCGGTATCAGAACTATACGCTGTTAATGCTAAAACAGGAAGTGTTATTTCTGAAGGGACAATGCTTGTTTTCAAGTTAAGCAATTGCTGAAGGTTGAGCTGCTGGCTGGCCAGGTTAGCTGCCGTAGCTTTTTTAAGGGCCTGTATTTCCTGGTATTTATTCCTGGCAGTGATTAGTTCCAGATTGGAGGTTTCTCCTACTTTATACCTTAGTTCAGATTTATGGATGAAATTCCGGTAAATGCTGTCCTGCATTTCCAGTACCTTCAAAGTATGGATGGCATAAAGCAAATGATAATAGGCCAGCCGGGTATCTCTGCTAATCTCAGCGCGTGTATAACTTTCCGATCGCGCTATTAAAACGGTCTCGTTGTTCAGCACCTTTTTCTGGTGCTTATAAAAACCCGGCCAGGCAAAGCTCTGTGAGACAGCTATAGAATTGTCGTTACTGCCACCTCCTGTAGGATCCTGGGAAATGGTAAAAGCTGTTTTTCCCGGATCAAAAGCTGATTTTTGCATGACCCGGCTTTGGTTTACAGCCAAGCCTGAGGATTTTACCTGCAGGTTGTTTTTTAATGCCAATGCAACAGCACTGTCTGCTGAAAGTGGCAATTGCTGGGCCTTGGCCGGATGGGTAAATCCAGGCCCTGCAAACAACAATATAATGATCATCAAAGGTTTCATAACTTTATGTTGTCTTTTTTTACGGTCTGTTACCAGCATATACAAACAAGGCAGTACAAACAAAGTGAGTAAGGTAGCTGAAAGGAGTCCGCCAATCACTACGGTAGCCAGTGGTTTTTGTACTTCCGCACCTGCGCCGCCTGATAAGGCCATCGGCAAAAATCCGAGAGAGGCAACGGCGGCGGTCATGATTACCGGCCTTAACCTGACCGCCGTACCTTGTATTACCCGTTTATAAACGTCTGTAATACCTTCTTCTTTCAATTGGTTAAAATAGGAGATAAGTACGATTCCGTTCAATACGGCTACCCCAAACAAAGCGATGAAACCAACGCCTGCCGAAATGCTGAAAGGCATACCTCTAAATAACAAGGCCAGCACCCCCCCAATGGCAGAAAGCGGAACAGCTGTGAAAATTAACAAGGTTTGACTGAAAGACCTGAATGTAAAATACAGCAGACCAAGGATCAGGAGCATGGCTACAGGAACAGCAACAGAAAGCCTGCCTTTTGCTTCCTTGAGGTTTTGAAATTGCCCTCCATAGGTAATGTAATAAGCCGGGGGAAGCTTTAGTCCGGCATCCAGTACTTGCTGTATTTCTGCTACAGTGCGTTCCACATCTCTGCCTTTTACATTAAAACCGACATAAATACGTCTTTTTCCATCCTCCCGGGATATCTGTGCAGGTGCCTCCCTGATCGCAATTTTTGCAACCTGGTTTAAAGGTACTTTGTTTCCGGAGGGCAGGGGAATGTATAAATTTTCAATACTGGATATGTTCTCTCTAAGATCGCGCTGCAGACGTACTACCATATCGAAGCGTTTTTCACCTTCGAATACCACCCCTGTTACATTTCCGGCAAATGCGGTTCTTAGGATATTGTTGATGTCGCTAATGGTCAAGCCGTATTGTGCAATCATGTCCCTGTCGTAGTTGACCACGATTTGCGGTAAGCCACTAACCTGTTCTACAAAAGGTTCACTGACACCAGATATAGGGCTAATCAGTCGAGCCACCTTAGTGGCTTGTTGAGCTAACACGTCGAGGTCTTCCCCGTAAATTTTAATGGCCACATCTTGCCGCACGCCGGTCATCAGCTCATTGAAGCGCATTTGCATGGGTTGGGTGATCTCTATATTTAGCCCTGGCAAAATGGAAAGCGCCGCTTCCATTTTTTCCGACATTTCTTCTTTTGTTTTTGCTGAAGTCCATTCGTCTTTGGGCAGCATGGCTACCATCATATCCCCACGTTCTACCGGCATGGGGTCGGTGGGAATCTCCGCACTTCCAATCCTGGTAACTACCTGCTTCACTTCAGGAAATTTATCCTTCAGTATTTTTTCAGCTTTACCGAATGTTTCTACCACCTGTGTCAGGGAAGTTCCCTGTGACATGGCAATTTCAACTGCCAGATCTCCTTCTTCCAGTTGGGGCAAAAACTCGCCTCCCATATTGCTGAACAGCCAAAGTGTAAATACAAAACAGACAATGGCAAGGGCAACCACCAGTTTTCTAAAGCCTAAAGCCTTTTCCAGCATAGGCCGGTAAACACGTTTGAAAAAATCCATGATTTGATCAGATATGTTTCTTTTGTGTACGGTATTTTTACTTAAAAACAAGGCACTTACCATGGGCACATAGGTAATTGACAGAATGAATGCACCTATAATGGCAAAAACAACCGTTTCGGCCATGGGTTTAAACATTTTACCCTCAATGCCCACCAATGATAATAAGGGTAGGTATACAATCAGGATGATGATCTCGCCAAAGGTGGCACTGGCCCTTATTTTTGAGGAAGCTGTAAAAACTTCCTGGTCCATTTGCTGTTGATCCAGCCGGGGCATATTTTTAAACAATTTGCTTTCTGTCAGTCTAAAAATGATGGCCTCTACAATGATCACTGCTCCGTCTACAATTAAGCCGAAATCTATAGCACCAAGGCTCATCAGGTTACCGGATACACCAAAAAGCCGCATCATGGCGAAGGCAAATAACATCGATAATGGAATTACTGAAGCAACGATTAAACCTGCGCGCCAGTTACCCAATAACAACAGGAGTACAAATATGACAATGAGTGCTCCTTCAATCAGGTTTTTCTGTACCGTGCTGATCGAACGGCCCACCAGTTCGGTACGGTCAATAAAAGGTTCGATCACTACTCCCTCGGGCAGCGATTTCTGGATCTGTGTTATTTTTTCTTTTACATTTTTAATGACCTGGTTAAAGTTTTCGCCTTTCAGCATCAGGGTGATTCCCGCTACTACTTCACCAGTCCCATTCCGGGTTACCGCCCCATAGCGGGTGGCGCTTCCAAATTGTACTGTGCCAATATCCCTGATCAGAACTGGCACACCACCTGCATTTTTGACCACTATTTTTTCGATGTCATCCAATGATTTTACCTGGCCTATGCCACGAATGGCGTAGGTGTTGCTTTGTTGTTCAATATATGAACCCCCGGTGTTTTCATTGTTGTTCCTGAGTGCAGCATAGATCTGGGCAATGGTTACCTCACTTGCATTGAGTTTTTCATTGTCAAGGGCAATTTCATATTGCTTTACATATCCACCCCAGCCACTTACTTCGGCTACGCCCTTTGTTCCGGCCAGCTGAGTTCTCACTACCCAGTCCTGCAAGGTTCTTAAATCGGTGGCTGTATATTTGCCTTCATAGCCTTTTTTGGTGTGCAGTACATATTGGTATATTTCGCCCAGGCCGGTAGTGATAGGGGCCAGGGCAGGCTCGGCCAATCCTTCAGGGATATTGCTTTCTGCTTCTTTGAGTTGGGCACCAACCTGTTGCCTTGCCCAGTAAATATCGGTGTCGTCCTCAAAAACGATAGTGATAACTGATATGCCCGAACGGGAAATGGATCGTTTTTCAATTACATTGGGAATGTTGGCCATGGCCAGTTCAATAGGAGCAGTAATAAACTGCTCTACTTCCTGCGCCCCTAAGCTGGGGGCCTGGGAAATGATCTGTACCTGGTTATTGGTAATGTCGGGTACTGCATCAATCGGTAGCCTGGTTAAGGAATAAATCCCCCAGATGATTAAGGCCAGGGTCATGATGCCAATTGCCAGTTTATTCTTTATAGAGAATAAAATAATCTTGTTAAACATATGATGTGCTTTAATATTTCGTTGCATGGCCTGATTTTATGGCCGGATGCATGGGTAAATAATAAATTAGCCGAACGAAGTTCAGTATAGAAATATTAAACCAATTGAGGGGGTTGCCAGATATCACCCGGAAATAAAATAACGGGGTAGGCCGTATATTCAGGAAAGTTATTGCAATTTTCTGCCAGAATAAGCAAAGGCGCCTTATTTACAGCAGGAGAGGCTACAAATGAATGGTAATTACTGCAATGAAAAAAAGGGGAACAGGCATGGGCCATTTCATGGGTATCCTTGTGCTGCGTATCAGAAACTTCGTAACACAGGTCTTCATGGCCCGAAGACAGATTGGTTTCATTACCACAGCAAGGCCATGCCAGCAAGGCCATTACATATATGGTGAATAATAAAACCAGATATTTCATGTTGCAAACTTAATGGTTTTTTTGTTTTGTATAGCCTTTTTTATTAACTAGTTTTATAATTAAATATTGGAAAATCAATATATCCGAATGAAGTATTTTAGTTGTTGTGTCCTGTTGGCCGGACTGTTCATTTCTTTAAATACCAGTGCGCAGGCCTCATTAAGTTATAACAGAGGGCATAGTCATAACGATTATCATCAGCGTATTCCATTGCTTACTGCTTACGAAGCCGGAATGGGCTCTATTGAAGCCGATGTTTTCTTAAGGAACGGAGAATTATTTGTTGCTCATGATACCTCGGAAATCAGTGTAAATGCTACCTTGAAAAAACTTTATCTGGAACCTTTGGCCAGATTTTATCGCAAAAATGGGAACCAGGCGTATAAGGACGGCAGCCATAAGCTGCAGCTGGTAATTGACATTAAACAGGATTGTAAAAATGTAATTCCCAGACTGATAGCAGATTTAAGTTCTTACGAAACTATTTTTAATAGCAGCGTTAATCCAAAGGCTATAAAAATTGTCCTGAGCGGCGATATGCCGGATCCAATGGAATTTAAAAACTACCCTGATTATATTTCATTTGATGGCAGACCCAAGATCGTGTATACTGATGAACAATTGAAACGTGTTGCGATGATCAGCGATAATTTGAAATCTTATACCAGCTGGAATGGAAAAGGGGTACCAACAAAAGATGAGGAAAGTAAACTTAGAACTGTCATCGAAAAAGCACACCGACAACAGAAACCATTCCGTTTCTGGGCCAGTAAAGACAATCCAGATACCTGGATTGTTTTAGAACAGCTTGGCGCAGACTGGATCAATACAGATCATCCAGCACAATTGCGTGAGTTTTATTTGCATAAAGATGGTTATATATCGCCGGCAATCCGGTAGGTCGGGTCTTCCAGAACATTGACCTCAATCACTCCGTCTGCATTTTTTAGCAGCAGTCTGCAATCTTCACTTAAATGCTTCAGCTGAAGCTGTTTTCCGAGCTTTCGATATCTTTCTGTAAGCTTATTCAGGGCCTCGATGCCAGACATATCCGCAATCCTGCTGTCCCGGAAATCGATGATCACCTTTTCTGGATCGCTGGCAACATCAAATTTTTCCATAAATCCCGCTACTGAACCAAAAAACAAAGGCCCATAGAGTTCATAATGTTTTATTCCGTTTTCATCTGTATATTTTCTGGCCCTGATCCTTTTTGCACTTTCCCAGGCAAAAACCAATGCAGAAATGATGACGCCGATCAAAACAGCCAAGGCCAGGTTGTGCAGCCAGACCGTAATCGCAGCAACTAAAATACCTACAAAAATATCCTGTCCGGGCATTTTGTTGATGATCCTGAAACTCATCCATTCAAAGGTGCCAATGGCCACCATGATCATTACACCGGTTAAAGCTGCCATGGGTACTTTTTCTATCAATGGGGCGCCGAATAAAATAATCATCAGAATGGTAACAGCGGCAATAATGCCAGACAGCCTGGCCCGGGCACCTGCAGAAAGATTGACGAGTGTCTGCGCGATCATAGGGCAGCCTCCCATGCCATAAAAAAAGCCATTCAGTATGTTTGCACCTCCCTGGGCTAAGCATTCCCTGTTTCCATTCCCCCTGGTTTCAGTAATCTCATCTACCAGGTTTAAGGTTAAAAGCCCTTCTGTTAAACCCACACCAGCCATAATTAAGGCATAGGGGAATATCACCTGAAGGGTTTCAAAAGTAAATGGAACCTGGGGGATGTGAAAAGGAGGAAAGCCGCCGCCAATGGCAGCAATATCCTTAACGGTTTTGGTATCTATATTAAGGCCCAGTACCAGCAGAAAAACAACAATAATGGCCACTAAAGATGCTGGAACAGCTTTCGTTAGTTTTGGCCAGAAAATCGTGACGGCAATGGTAAAGGCCACAAGGCCTAGCATCACATACAGTGTGTTACCAGACATCCAGACCAGTTCTCCGTTTACATTTATTTTAAATTGCTCCAGCTGGGCCAGGAAAATGACAACTGCGAGCCCATTAACAAAGCCAAACATCACAGGTTGCGGTACCAGGCGTACAAATTTCCCTAATTTAAACAGACCTACAGCAAGCTGGAATACGCCGGCCAGTGCCACAGCAGCGAAGACATAATCCAGGCCATGCGATTTCATTAGCGCGATCAGTACAATCACTGTTGCCCCCGCACCACCTGATATTAAACCTGGCCGGCCTCCAAAAATGGAGGTTACCAAACCCATGATGAAGGCTGCGTACAAACCTGATAATGGTGGTAAGCCGGCAAGAATAGCAAAGGATAAGGATTCTGGCATCATCGTCATCGCTACTGTTAAGCCCGCCAGGATCTCAGTTTTATAATTTATCTTTTGCGAAAAATCAAATAAGTGTAGGTATGGTTTCATAAAATGAACCACAAAAATAGGATATTAATATATGTTATTGATCATCCCGTGTTTTTAAAATTTCTCAGGCGTTTTTGATTAAAATGGCTTCCAGTACATTCGCAGCATCATCGCATTTGTCGCTGGCCATTTCCAGCATCTGCAATACTTCTTTTTGCTTGATCAGTTCTATCGCATCCTGTTCATTATCGAATAAACTGGCCAGTTCCGTATTGCAGATCAGATCTGCCCGGCTTTCACCTGCATTTATCCGTAAACATACTTCGGCAATGAGTCCGGTATTCCTGAAAGTCCGTAATTCCCTGATGGCCTTGTTCAGGTCTTTGCACATTTCCAGCAAAAGCTCTGCAAGGCTGATCATGGCCTTGTTAATGGTTTTGATGTTATAGAGATCTATGTTCATTCCGGCGGCGTAAATATAATCGGCAATGTCATCTAAAGCATTCACCAGGGCATGGATATCTTCCCGGTCAAATGGTGTGATGAAAGTTTTACCCAAGCCCAGGAAAATGGCATGTGTAATGTCATCACCAACTTGCTCCAGTTTTTCCACTTCTTTGATGTAGACTTTTCTTGCTTGCTGGTCTGGGGCGTTAACGGCATTCACCAATGCTTCAGAAATACTGACCAGATTATTTCCGGCTTGCTCAAACAAAGGTTGGAACAATTTATCTTTCGGACTAAAAAAATTGAAAATGCTGTTCATGGTATTTTTACTTTTAACAAAAATATCATTGCAATGTTAAGGCATCATGAAATGTAGGGCGTATAATTTGTTGATTAATTGGGTGTTTATAGCGCCTCTATTTTTCTCTGTATGAGCTGTTGCTCTGCCTGGGTTTTGGCAAGGGCCTGAGCCCTTTTAAAGGAGGTGAGTGCTTTGCTTTTGTCGATGTTTTTATAGAGTTCCCCGAGCAATACAAAGTAGAAATGACTATCCTCTAGTTTCAGTTTTTCGGCCTCTTTTAAGGCTACTTTAGCGCCGTTTGCTTTGTATAAGGCAAATGTTCTGTTGAGGGCAGCACCAGGAGAGTAGATGATCATTAAAAGCTGGTTGTAAAGCTGTAAAATCTCTTCCCATTTTTCCGGGCTGTCTTTCTTTGTGCAATGGCAATAGGCGATCCTGGCTTCGATGTGATAGCTGCTCAATTCTTCCCCTCTGGCAGAACGGTTCAAAAAATGAATGCCCTGACTGATCAGTGCTTTATCCCATAGTGCTTCCTCCTGTTGTTCATACAGGATCATTTCACCTTCGCTGCCCTGACGGGCATCAAAACGGGAAGAGTGGAAACACATCAGTGCGATGAGGGCATTTGTTTTTGGCAGGTTGGTCTTTTCGTATTCGGTGAGCATTACCCCCAAACGCAAGGCCTCAATGCAAAGGTCTTTCCGGAGGATCTGGTTCTGGGTTTTGGAATAATAGCCTTCGCTGAACAGCAGGTAAATGATGTGAAGCACATTGTCGAGGCGTTTGGGGATTTCATTTTCCATAGGGAATTCCAGCTGGATCTTTTCGCTGCGCAGCTTTTCTTTTGCCCTGAAGAGCCTTTTGTTTATGGTATCCTTGTTGGACAGGAAAGCTTCGGCAATTTCATCAATGCCAAAACCGCAAAGGATGCGCAATGCCAGGCCGATCTGAGCTTCGCTGGCAATTGCAGGCATACAAATGGCAAAGAGCATTTGCAGCTGGCTGTCTTTGATATTTTGTTGTGAAAAGCTCAATGGCTTGGGGTTTTCCTGCAGTTCTTGTTTTCGTTGGAGCTCGGGGATGACCTTGTCTTCAAAAATTTTGTTTCTTCTAAAATAGGAAAGGGTCTTTTGCCTGGCTACGGTATACAGCCATGCCGCCGGATTTGGAGGTACGCCCTTTGTTCCCCAGGTTTCTGTGGCGAGCAGAAATGTTTCGCTGACGATGTCTTCTGCTATTTCTATGTGCTGCAGGCCAAAACGTTTACTGATGACAGCAACCATTTTAGCAAATTCCTGCTGAAATAAATGTTTTAAAAATTGCTGTTCCATTCAAATCATTAAAGCAGCTGTATAACGTACAGCTGCTTTTGTTGTCGTTTTATCCGAATATGGCCCTGATTTCAACACTGCCATCTGCTTCGAGTGCCGGGCAGCCATGTGCCAGGGTAGTTGCCTCGTCGAGGGTGTCGGCTGTAACTACAATAAAGCCCCCGAGTCTTTCCCTGATCTCTACAAAAGGCCCATCAGTAACAATACCACCTGGTTTCAATACTTTACCTGCCACTTCCAGTCGGTTTCCATGGGATTTTAGTTTTCCCTGAGCAGCTATCCCGCCGATCCAGTCGTTCCATTTTTTGTTTATGGCGTCTATCTCATCGGTTGAAGTGTTGGTACGGTCGTAACTGGCCTGGCGAAATAAGAATGCAAAATCTTTCATTTGACTATTTTTGAATGATGCTGAAGTCATCATGAGCAACAGTAGTAATATTGCTCATGATGACTTCAGCTAATTGTTATAATGTTTGAAGATAGGAATTTGATCTAAGAGCGTTGATATTTATTTTGCCTGTACTTTATGCTGCCCTACAGTATAACTTCCCGCAACGGTACGGAAAGCAATATTGATGCGGTTGTAACTGTTTATGGTAGTGATACCCAGTGTCAGGTCAATCAGTTCTTCTTCTGAAAACTGTTTACGCGCCCTGTCGTATACCTCAGTAGCTACATTGCCATCTCTGATCCTGGTTACCGCTTCTGCCCATTCTATTGCAGCACGTTCACGTTCGCTAAAAAGCGGGGCTTCTCTCCAGGCATCCATCACATACAGGCGTTGTTCTGTTTCACCTATTGCGCGCAGGTCTTTGGAGTGCATATCCAGGCAATATGCGCAGCCATTGATTTGTGATACCCTGAAGTAGATCAGGTGTAAAAGCTCGGGTTCAATTGAAGATTTACTCAAATAAGCACCGATACCATACATTGCTCTCATTGCATTCTGGCCTTTTTCAAAGGCATTGATTCTTTGTTCCATTTTTATTATTGTTTTAATATTATTGATTTACACTACAATAATGCATGAGATTTATAATATTGGACATCGGGGCTAAAATAAAAACACGATATTTATTTTAAACAGAAATTCTAAGAGATTATGCCACACATTGCAATTATATCTTCCAGTGTAAGAATGGGCCGTAACAGCCACCGGACTGCTTTATACTTCAAAAATTTTATGGAATCCGGAAACCTGGCTTCGGTTGAAATTCTGGATCTCCTGGAATATAATTTCCCGATTTTTGAGGAACGCTTACGTTTTTTTGAAAAGCCTACTACAGAGATGCTGGATTTTGCTGCAAAAATTAAAGCAGCCGACGGGGTGCTAATCGTTACACCAGAATACAATGGGGGTTATCCTTCAAGTTTAAAAAATGTGGTTGATCTGCTGTATGATGAATGGCGAAAAAAGCCTGTGGCTATATGTACCAATTCAGCCGGGCCGTTTGGTGGTGCTCAGGTGATCACCTCTATACAGTTTTCCTTATGGAAAATAGGTGCATGGACAGTTCCAGCCATGTTTCCGGTGCCAAAGGTACAGGAGGCGTTTGATGAAAACGGTGTGCCGGTTGATCAGGCGGGAATGGATAAACGCGCAACAGTGTTTATAAATGAACTGTTATGGTGTGTTGAAGCCAGGAAGAGAATGGTTACTTAAATCAATTGTACTCCAATTTTATAAAAAATGCAGAAAAATTTGCGTAGTTAAATGACTACGTTTATATTTGTAGTCAAATGACTACATAATGAACCTGAGACGAGATGTATTTCAAGCCATATCAGACCCTACAAGAAGGGCCATATTGCTATTGGTTGCCTCACAAGCCATGACAGCAGGAGTGATCGCATCAAACTTTGACACGGCGAGACCAACAGTTTCAAAACATCTGCAGATACTTACCGAATGCGAGTTGCTTAAGCAAGCGCAAAACGGCAGAGAGATTTACTACCATATTAATGCAAAAAAAATGAAAGAAGTAGCCGACTTTATCGAACCATTCCGCCAGATGTGGGATGCCAGGTTTAATAAACTGGAAGACGTCATGAAAAAATACAAACCTAACACCTAGAACAGTATGGAACAAAAAACCAAGATCAGTGCCGAAGAGGGCAAGCAGGAATTAGTGATTACCAGGGAATTTGATTTGCCATTGGAATTGCTTTTCAGAGCTTATGCAGAGCCTGAGCTCGTTGAGCAATGGATGGGAACAAAAGTGCTCAAACTTGAAAACAAGAAGCACGGCGGTTACCGATTTGAAACTACCGACCCTAAAGGAAACAAGCACGGGTTCAATGGGGTAATTCATGACTTTAAACCTGATCAGTGTATCATCCGGACATTTGAAATGGAGAACACTCCTTTTTCTGTATGGCTTGAGTTCCTGGAATTTGAAAAACTTACTGAAGATACCAGCAAGCTCAGGATGCATGTGGTATATAAATCAGTTGCCCTCAGAGACCAGATGCTGCAGATGCCTTTTGCACAGGGTATCAATATGGCGCATAACAATTTGCAAGAAATCGTAAATCAATTAAAATAACACCGTATGACAAAAAGCAGAAAAATTATCTATTGGATCGCTACCTTATGGCTTTCATTGGGCATGCTGTCAACTGCAGTAGTACAAGTAATTAAAATGAAAGAAGAAGTAGATATGATGACTCATTTGGGTTATCCGCTCTATTTTTTAACCTTACTGGGTATCTGGAAAATATTGGGTGTTATAGCAGTGCTTATTCCCAGGTTTCCTTTACTCAAAGAATGGGCTTATGCAGGCTTTTTCTTTGCCATGTCGGGAGCGATATTTTCTCACCTGGCGTGTGGAGATGGCGCCAAAGAATTTTTTGGACCAGTATTGTTACTGATCCTGACTTTTGTATCTTGGTATTTCAGACCTGCAGATAGAATAATTAGTTCAGTTAATCCATAATATTATGCAAATGAAGCGCAATAAAAAGGTGTTGTCGGCAGAACAACGTGAAGAATTACTTGGAACATTGAAGGCCCGTTTTGAGAAAAATATGAACCGCCATAAAAATATGGAATGGACTAAAGTACAAGCAAAGCTGGAGGCGAATCCTGAAAAACTATGGTCACTGGATGACATGGAGATAACCGGGGGTGAACCGGATGTTGTTGGATATGATCAAAAGACCGGGGAATTTATTTTTTACGATTGTTCTGCAGAAAGCCCTAAGGGCCGCAGAAGCATTTGCTACGATCATGAAGCGTTGGAGTCAAGGAAAGAGCATAAACCAGCAGACAGCGCAATTGGAATGGCAGCGGATATGGGCATTGAAATGTTAACAGAGGAACAATATCGGGAGTTGCAGCAGTTTGGAAAGTTTGATACAAAAACATCCAGCTGGGTTAAAACGCCTGAAGATATCAGGAAACTCGGCGGTGCCATCTTTTGCGATGTTCGTTATGGAACTATCTTTATGTACCACAACGGTGCTGAATCTTATTATGCAGCGAGGGCTTTCCGTGGCGCGCTAAGGGTTTAAAGGTGAAATGACTTAATGGTTAACATCTGGGTTCGGCGGCAGATTTTTGATGAATACTTCTTGCTGCGCAAAGGGAATCACAATGCCATGGGTTTTGAAACTGGCGTTGATACTGGAAATGACATCACTCCGCAATGGGAAATATTCTTTGATGTTCCTGACCCAATAAATGACCTCTATTTCTACAGCGCTGTTCCCAAATTCTTTAAAAAATGCATCAGGTGGGGGATAGGATAATATCCTTTCATCTGCTTGTAAAATTTGTTTAAGGAGTGTTCTGGCATTTTCAAGATCGGTATCGTAGGCAACACCTACCATTAAGCTGCACCTTTTAATGTTTTTGCCCATGCTGTAGTTTACCAGTTGCTGGTTGAGTAGTTCTCCGTTCGGTATAATGACATTCGGTCCATCGGAGCTGGAAACGATGCTGCTCCTGAAACCAATGGATTTCATGGTTGCAATTTTTCCATTGATCTCGATGGTGTCGCCAACATTTACAGGCCGCTCAAAGGAAATAATAAGGCCGCTGATGAGGTTATTGACAAGGCTTTGCAAGCCCAGGCCCACACCAACACCCAGGGCACCCAGTACGATCGCAAATTTATCGAGCGGGATACCGGCGGCAGCAAAGGCAAAAAACAGCCCCAGTGAAATGATAAATATCCTTACGATCAGGATCCAGCTGCCCAGACCTGCTTTTTTTTGTTTGCCAGTTCCCTGGTGAAAGGCATCAGGACCTGAAGCAAAGTAAGAAACAATTCGGGAGAGCAGGAATGCGGAAAGAAGTATGATGATAAACATCAATAATCCCATAATGGAGTAATTGTAATTCCCAATGGTTCTTTCTGAAGTTAGAAAATCAATAAATGGCCCGGAAAAGCGTTTGAAACTATAAAAGTTTCTGGCCACAAGGGTGAACCAGCCTAAGATGAATACCAGGTATAAGGGCCATGGTGCATTTTCGCCCACGCGGTCAAAATTGACATAGAAGAGTTTAGGGCTTGGTTGTTTGTAGGCTTTGAAGGCCAGGGTAAGGCCCTGGTTGATGAGCCTGATTACCCATAAAAAAATAATGGCCGTTAGTATGCCTATATAGCCGCTGACCATTAGCGTTTTAGCAATGTTAAAACGTCCAAAAAGATTGGACAGGATTGCTGCAGTCTGCAATATCAGCAGAAAAATAATGGCGTATTTTATTTTTTTCTCCCTGAGCTGGAATCGGTGTGCGGTGCTTAAGATAAAAGCTGCATATAGTGCGCCGCCTAAAGAAAGCGCCAGCAGGATATGACGTTCGGGTCTGGAGGCTTGCAGTACCATATTGTCTGCGCCGACCAATAGGAAAAGCAAGATAATTATGGTCCAGAATAGTTGCCAGTGCGGGCTGATGTGGTCCTTGAATATGAGCCAGAGGAAAACAGCTGAAACGGTCCAAAGGCTGTAGCTGAAGATAAATGGTGGAGAAGGGAATATAAACTGGAAAATGGATATGGTAATCAGGGCAGCCGACAGCAGCGGATAACGTACCACCAGCTGTTCTGTATAATCATCACTCAGGAGATCCTCTTGCTTGAGCTGGTGTTTAAGTGACCTTAAAAACGACCAGGAACAACCTGCCAATGTCAGCAAAATGAATATAGAAAAGGCGTGGTTTTCTAAATAAAACTTCAGTAACAAGCGCTCCTTTGCCATTGAAAAGCTCAGTATCTCTTGTAAAGGACGGGAATTACTTGCTTTGTCCCATAGGTTAGGGAACTCCCGGTTAAAGGTATTGGCTGAGAGCCGGGTGCTGTAAATTTCAATATCTTCCTGCGCCGATCTTATTTCAAAGGCCAGAAGGTCTGTTTTTAGTTGTAGTTCTTCCAGTGTAGTTACCGCTTTCTCCAGGGCGCTGTCAATGGGGGCCATTTCTTTGACGGTTACGAACATGCGTTTGACAAATTTGATCAAATCCACTGAATCAGACGGAAAAGCATATAGAGAGGGTTCGTTTGAAAGTGAGTCAATCCTGAGTTTAGCATGGGTTAGTTTGGCGGCATAACTGTCAAGAAATTGTTTTCTTTTTGCTACCCTTATTGAAAGCTCGACCAGGATAGCAGCGGATACGGTCAGGTTTCTTTGGGTTTGGTTGCTGCCAGCATTGATCCAGATGCCATCTTTAACAATTTCGAGAGATTTATTCGTGCTGTGCAGAAATGCATTCAGGTTATTGGTATCTATTACTTTTTTGAGCAGTAATCTGGCTTGCTGGTTCAGGTTTCTTGCAGTTTCAAGGACAATACGCTGCCTGTTGGCCATTTTTTCATCTGTGAATTCCTGTTTGCTTTTTACTGCCCCATCCGCGGCTATTTTTTTTATTTTTCTTACCAGCGGGGATTCCGCCTTATCCTGTCGGTTTATGCTGTCCTGTTGGGCAAAAACCGGTGCGATGGCTGATAAATATAGAAAAATCAGTAAAAGACGCTTCATGAAGGATGAATTTGTTATCAAAATAAAAAAATAATACGACATTAAGAATTTATGTGCTTTCACGGCGTGATAATTCGATTTTAAAATAATATTCTGTTCAATGAGATGCTAAAAAATATAACAAAATATTCTACTGTTTTTAGCTCCCTGATTAATCAAAAAACCGGATTTTTTATATTGTTTACCAACTTTAGAAAGTGCTTTTTACTTTTGGACCATAATTTATTTGCTGTGTAGTTACCAGAAAAAGGCAATAAATAATTCATTGCACAGCGTAAGCTATAAAATTTGTCATTTCCAGGTGGACATGATGAAAAAATTTAGGTTTAAAGTTTTAATCGGGGCGATCTGGATAGATGCCCCGGTTTTGTATATAAAATCGACAATAAAACTATTCGTGCAAACGCAATTGTTTTTTAAGGTGACGGATCTCTTCCTGCATGTCGTTTACTTTTTCGAGCAGGTGACGGATAGCATCGATCCCTTCAATATTGATCTGAAGATCGTAATGGAAGTGGATGTACCTTTCCAGTTCATTGAGCTGGGTTAAACGGATGTATTTTTCGGTATCGATAAGGGTAAGTGTGATGATGCCGGATTCTTCCAGCAAGTCGATGAAAGCAGGTTCAATGTTATAATTGACGCAATATTCTGTTATGGTGATGAATTCAGTTTCCATAGCTGTTTATTTTTGATCCAGGTTTTGCAATTCTTTGAACAGGTCTTTTTGTTTTTCGCTGAGGTGAGCAGGGATTTTTATGGTATAGGTGATGAACAGATTGCCAAATTCACCATCCTTTTTATATACCGGGAAACCTTTATTTTTTAACCTGACTTTAGTGCCGTTCTGTGTTCCTGCTGGCACTTTTAATTTTACTTTGCCATCAAAGGTAGCGGCAGTTACTTCACCGCCCAGGATTGCGGTGTACAAATCCAGCTCCTGGTTTGCATAGAGATCGTTATTCAAGCGTTTGAAAACAGGGTGTTCGCCAACGTTAAATGTAATGTAGAGGTCGCCGTTCGGGCCACCGTTTTTACCAGGACCGCCTTGTCCGCCTAGTTTAATGACCTGTCCGTCTGCAATACCAGCTGGAATGGTGATGCGTAAGTTTTTACCGTTAACAGTGATCGTTTGCTTATGGGTTTTGTACGCATCGCTGAGGTTAAGCTTCAGTTCGGCCTGGTAATCTTGTCCCTTATATTTTACATTGGCCCCGCCTTGTCTGCCACCTGCGTTGCCAAACATAGATTCGAAGAAGTCGGAAAAGTCACCTCCTCCAAAATTTTCCGAAGTATAAGTTTGGGAAGAACCACCAAAAGGATTGCCGCCACCCTGGTAAGCATGCTGTTGCGATTGTGCTTTTTTAGCTTCTTCATACTGATCCGCATGTTTCCAGTTCTCGCCATACTCGTCATATTTTTTTCGTTTTTCCGGATCACTTAGTGCCTCGTTAGCTTCGTTGATCTGCTGGAAAAGTTTGTTTGCTTCTTTGTCATCGGGATTCAGATCGGGATGATATTTCCGGGCCAGCTTGCGGTAGGCTTTCTTAATGTCATCCTGTGAGGCTGTTTTTTCAATTCCCAGTGTTTTGTAGTAATCAATAAATGCCATAAGATAGATCTATGCTTAAAATAATTTAAATATAAGTAACAAGATTGATAAACAATTGTTAAACGTCGTTTCGCTCCCAGGACGTTAAAAAAAATACACATATTAAGTAGATTATCGATGTTATCTTTATTAGTTTAATGCTTAATTGCCTTGTTGTTAAAATAAAATTTAAGTAAGTGCTAACAAATTATTATGTTTTTTATATTATTATAATAAATTTGAAAAAAGATAGCAACTGGTTAGCGTACGCGATTATCGTATGCAGATATCTGACGCTCTTATCTATTTTATTTAATATTACAGTCTATATGACAAGATTGTTTTGCTCTGGTAAGTATTAAATAAAAATGCGATTAAACCTACAGAATATAGAACACACAAATCATATATGAAACCTAACCAACCAAACTCTCGAAGAGATTTTATTAAGAAAACCGCAGTAGGATTGGCTGCATTTACCATTGTTCCGCGTTACGTGCTGGGCGGACAAGGCTTTATTGCCCCGAGTGACAAGTTAACCAAGGCTGTTATTGGTGTTGGCAGCATGGGAAGAAATCATTTTGCTTACGACGGCACCCAGGTAGTAGCCATTTGCGATGTGGATAAAAGGCATATTGCCAGATCATTGCCAATGCTGGATAAAGGAGTGAAGACCTTTAGTGATTATCGGGAACTGATTAAATTGCCTGAAGTAGATATTGTACATATTGCCACGCCGCCACACTGGCATGGCATTATGGCTGTGGATGCTGCGAATGCAGGTAAAGACATCTGGTGTGAAAAACCAATGACCCATACCATTGGTGAAGGTAAAAGGGTAATGGAAGCGGTCCAGCAGAACGGCAGGATATTCCGTTTGAATACCTGGTTCCGTTTTAAAGATGCTTTTTATGGTTTAGGTACTACCGTAAAACCGGTAAAGAAATTGGTGGACAGCGGTTTGTTGGGCTGGCCTTTAAAGGTTACGGTTAGCAGGCATACCGGATATGACTGGAAGTTTTTTTGGGTTGGCAAAGATAATTTACCTCCTGAACCTGTTCCGGCAGAGCTGGATTACAATGCATGGCTGGGCCCTGCACCTTATAAGCCTTATAGTACACACCGCGTACACCAAACCTTTAGAGGGTATTGGGATTATGATGGAGGTGGGTTGAGTGATATGGGCCAGCATTACCTCGATCCGATCCAATACTTTTTAGGTAAGGATGATACCAGCCCGGTCTCAGTTGAAATAGATGCGCCTCAGCAGCACCCTGATGCAGTGGGTACCTGGCGCAGAATAACTTATACTTATGCTGATGGCTGTCAGATCATTTTAGACGGCGAGGCAAAAGATGCCAATGTTCCTTATATAGAAGGACCAAAAGGTAAATTATATCCTGGATTTAAGTCGGATATACCTGATCTGGAACGTAAGCTGGCTGCTTTCCCTGACCCAGCTCTGCAAATGACTGATTTTAGTGAAGCCGTGCGAACCAGGCAGAAATTTGCACTGAATGAGCAAAACGGACACCGCTCTTGTAACATCATTAATATTGGACTTGCGGCCTTACGCTTAGGACGTAACCTTAAGTTTGATCCTGTTAAACAGGAGTTTATTAATGATGAAGGTGCAAACAGGCTAATTAACCCTGTAATGCGTGCTCCTTTTTCCATTTAACCTTTAACACAATTTAAATAACATCTTATTCTTACTATAATGATCAAAAAGATATTCTTTATCCTGATTGCTGCGGTAATGCTGCAAAGTGCTGCTTTTGCGCAGGATAAAACAGACCAGCGTACCATTACTACACGTATTGCCGATTTATTGGCGCAATTGCCTGCAAGGGATGCCAAACAGTTAAAGGCAAATATGCAGGAAATTGCCCAGATGGGTGAGGATGGTTATGTAACCCTGATTAGCGGATTAAGCGCTCCAGGCAAAGGAAACAATGCCCTGCTGGAATATGCCATTGGTGGATTTTCTGGTTATGTTAGCCAGACGGGACAGGAAGCCTGGCGGAAAATGAGTGTGAATGCTTATTGTAAGGCATTAGCTAAACTAACGGATAAACAAAATAAATCCTTTGTGATCAGTCAGCTGGAAATGGTTGGTGCAGATGATGCCGTACCTTGTTTAGCCGTCTTTTTAACGGATGCGCAGCTGGCAGATCCTGCGGCGCGGGCACTGGTTAAAATCAATTCTGTTGCTGCCAAAGCTGCTTTATTGAGTGCTTTATCCAAATCCAGTGGTGCAGCAAAACTTTCTGTAATCGAAGCACTTGGCGATAGCCGCACGAAGGCAGCCACAAATGCTGTTGCTGCTTTAACTGGCAGTAGTGATAATGACCTGACTAAAATGTCATTATATGCACTGGCACATATTGCTGAACCATCCTCTGAAACTGTTCTGGCTGCTGCGGCAGAAAAGGCCGGCTTTAAATATGAAAACACCAATGCCGTTGCTGCTTATCTGTTATTTGCAGAACAGCTGATCAAAAATGGGAATAAAGGACCTGCCAATGAGATTGCAAAGAAGATTCTCGCGAAAGCAACTGCGGATGATCAGGTGCATGTACGTACTGCTGCCCTTCAGCTCATTTCGGCTTTCAGCAAATCGCAGCACGATGAATACCTGCTGGCGGCAATGGACGACAATAATTTTGAATACCGGGCTGCGGCATTAAAATTCGCTTTGCCAGATATGACACCTGAAAGGGCAGACCTTTGGGTAAAAAAGATAGCTAAAGCAGATCCTGCAACCCAGGTTGCCATTATCAATATGTTGGGGGAGAGCAAGTCCATATCGGTATTGCCGGCAATGACTAAACTCTTTAAGCATAAAGACCAGGCGGTAAGCAGTGCAGCTATTGCTGCAGCTGGTAATATTGGCCAGGAACAGGCATTGGATGGTTTGCTTAAAACAATGGGCAAAGGAGATGCAACAACGATTGCAGCGGTTTCTAATGCGGTTCTAAGGATGAAGGGCGAGGGCATTAATGCGAAGGTTGCGGCTTTTATCCCGAAGGCAAAACCTGATGTTCAGGTGGCTTTAATCAATGTATTGGCCGCTAAAGCTGCAAATGCTGAATTGAATACCATTTATGCTTTGCTGAAGAGCAAAAAGCCACAGGTGAAGCAGGCAGCTTTTGCTGCACTGAAACAGACGGTAACCAGCGAGAACCTGCCTCAGTTGTTTACTTTACTGAATGAGACCACAGCGCCTGCGGAATTGGTAAATGTACAGGATGCCATTATTGCGGCCATGAAAGGCCCTAAGCATACGGATGAGCTGACGGATATGGTATTGCAGCAAATGGCTGCGGCCCCTGAAAATAAAAAAGATCTTTTTTATAAAATGCTGGGCAGTATAGGCGGAAGCAAATCACTGAAAGCGGTTGCTGCTGCATTTAACACAGGTAATGAGCAAACTAAAAAAGCTGCTATTGCTGCGTTGTCTTCCTGGACTGATGCTGGTTCGGCACCGGAACTGATTCAGATCAGCCGGCAGCCTGGCAATGCCGCTTACCTTGATCAGGCACTTGATGGTTACCTGAATTTGGTAAGGGCCGCAAAATATAAACCAGAGCAGCGTTTGTTGTTGTTACGCGAGGCTATGGCTGTTGCTAAAACGCCTGCCCAACAACAGCAGATATTAAAAGATGCAGAGCAGGCCAAATGTTTTAACACCTTATTGTTTGCCGGTAAATACCTTAGCAATGCTGCACTAGAGCAGGCGGCAGCTAATGCAGTGATGAATGTTGCACTGGCTGATAAATCGTATAAGGGTGCAATCGTTAAAGACCTCCTGAATAAGACGATTGCTGTGATTAAAGGTGGCGATAGCGAATATCAGAAAGAAGCTATGCGTAAATATCTGGTTGAAATGCCTGAAGGTGAAGGTTTTGTATCGATGTTTAACGGGACTGACCTTACCGGGTGGAAAGGTTTGGTTGCTGATCCGATAAAAAGGTCTAAAATGGATGCCAAAACCTTGGCAAGTGCCCAGGTAAAGGCTGATGCCGAGGCAAAGGAAAGCTGGAAGCCGATGAATGGCGAACTGCATTTTATGAGCCATGGAAACAACCTCGCCACTGTAAAACAGTATGGCGATTTTGAAATGCTGGTAGACTGGAAGATCATTGATGATAAAAAAGGCAATGGAGACGCAGGTATTTATCTGCGAGGTTCGCCACAGGTCCAGATCTGGGACACCGCACGTGTGAAATCTGGTGCGCAAGTGGGATCAGGAGGTTTGTATAACAATAAGGTGAATGAAAGTAAGCCGATTAAGGTTGCTGATAATAAACTGGATGAATGGAATACCTTCCGCATTTTGATGAAAGGCGATCGTGTAACGGTTTACCTGAACGGTGAACTGGTAACTGATAATGTGATTTTAGAAAACTACTGGGACAGGAAGATTCCGATATTTGCCGAAGAGCAAATTGAATTACAGGCACATGGATCGCCGGTGGTTTATCGTGATATTTACATCCGGGAGATTCCCCGGGTAAAGCCTTTTGAATTGAGTGCAGCGGAGAAAAAAGAGGGTTATAAAGTCTTATTTGATGGCACCAATATGTACAACTGGACCGGAAATACAAGAGACTATATCATTGAAGATGGAAACATTGCAATCCGCCCGAAACCAGGCAAAGGTTCTGGTGGTAATTTGTTTACAAATGAAGAATTCAGTGATTTTATATTCCGCTTTGAGTTTCAGTTAACTCCGGGTGCCAATAATGGTTTGGGTATAAGAGCACCTTTAACAGGCGATGCAGCTTATCAGGGTATGGAACTTCAGATACTGGACAACGATGCGCCAATTTATAAAAACCTGCATGTTTATCAGTACCATGGTTCTGTTTATGGTACCTTACCTGCAAAAAGAGGTTTCCTGAAGCCTGTTGGGGAATGGAATTATGAAGAGGTGGTAGTAAACGGAACTAAAATTAAGGTAATATTGAACGGAACTGTAATCCTTGACGGCGATATTACAGCAGCCAGGAAAAATGGTGCGGCAGACGGAAAAGAGCATCCTGGTTTGTTGCGCGAAAGCGGGCATATCGGTTTTCTTGGTCATGGTTCACCAGTGCAGTTCAGAAACATCAGGATCAAAGACCTGAGTAAAAAGAAATAGTAAAAAATATAATTATAACAACAGATTATGACTGTGGATAAGAAAGATTTAGCAGCAGGTAATTCGAGAAGAAACTTTATAAAAACCACTGCACTTGCAGCAGCAGGTTTTATGATTGTTCCCAGACATGTACTGGGTGGGAAAGGATTTTTAGCACCCAGTGACAGGTTAATGGTTGCGGGTGTTGGGGTTGGCGGTAAAGGTCAAAGTAATATTGCCAATATTTATAAAGGTGGTAGATCTGAGATCGCATTTTTATGTGACGTAGATGACCGCAGGGCTGCCGCAACGGTTAAGAATTTTCCGAAAGCAAAATACTACAAGGATTATCGCGAAATGCTGGACAAAGACGGAAAAAGCATCGATGCAGTTGTGGTATCGACACCAGATCATAACCATGCCATGATTGCCATGGCTGCTATGCAGCTGGGTAAACATGTGTATGTGGAAAAACCTTTGACACATGATATTTACGAAGCACGTAAACTGAGAGAGGCTGCTGAAAAATACAAGGTGGTTACCCAAATGGGTAACCAGGGTTCTTCCGGTGAGGGGGTAAGACAGCTTCAGGAATGGCTTGACGCCGGAGTAATTGGCAAGGTGCATACCGTTTATTGCTGGACCAACAGGCCTACATGGCCGCAGGGATTGCTTTGGCCATCTGCCAGCGGTGTGATCCCTTCGGAGCTGGATTGGGACCTTTGGCTGGGAAGTGCACCATTTAAACCTTATATAGAAAAGCTGGTTCCCTTTAACTGGAGGGGCTGGTGGGATTATGGCACAGGTGCAATAGGAGACATGGGAGCACACCTTGTTGAACCGCCTGTTAAGGTATTGGGATTAGGTACGCCGCTGGATGTGCAATGTAGTGTAGGTACATTATACCTGGATGAGTTTAAAAGAGGGTATTATCCGGACAGTTGCCCACCTTCCAGTCATGTGATCATGAACTTCGAAAAAACTAAAAAGACTAAGGGTAACCTTAAGCTGCACTGGATGGATGGTGGCATTAAACCGGAAAGACCTGAGGAGCTGGCTCCGAATGAGACCTTTGGCGATAACGGTGTACTTTTTGAAGGTACCAGGGGAAAGATGATGTGTGGCGTTTATGGCGCAAATCCGAAATTACTGCCATTGTCCCGTAACAATAAGGTGCATACCAAAAAGAAACTGGAACGTGTACCAGGCGATGTGAACGGCCATTATACCCAATGGGCAGAGGCTGCGATTGCCGGATATGGCAAAATTCAGTTGAGTTCTCCTTTTGATATTGCCGGGCCACTTACGGAAACCCTTTTAATTGCTAACCTGGCCATCAGGGGTACGGATGTATCCCGGCCGAATGCTGATGGTAAACTTACCTACCCGGGCAGGGATATTAAACTGATCTGGGATAAAGAGAATTTGAGGGTTACGAACTTTGATGAGGTAAACCAGTATGTGAAACGCGAGTATCGCAAAGGCTGGAGTTTAGGTGTATAATTGTTAATCAAAAAAAATGTCGTTAGAAACAAAAAACCTCAGGGTATTGGTAGTGGGTTGTGGAAACATGGGTGCATCTCATGCCACTGCATATCATACGATTGATGGGTTTGAAATATGTGGTATCGTATCAACCGGAAATAGTAAGGTGATATTGAATGAAAAGCTTGGTGGAGAGTATCCGTTGTTTGGTGATTATTATGAGGCTTTGGAGCAGACCAGGCCGGATGCGGTTTGTATTTCTACTTATCCGGATACACATGAGGCTTTTGCCGTTAAGGCGATGGAGAAGGGAGCACACGTATTTATAGAAAAGCCGTTGGCAGATTCTGTTGAAGGTTCACAGCGTGTTGCTGATGCGGCTAAGAAGTACGGTAAGAAGTTGCTGGTAGGTTATATTTTACGTTATCATCCTTCATGGGAACGCTTTATTGAACTTTCATCTGGCATGGGCAAACCACTGGTGATGCGGATGAACCTGAATCAGCAAAGCCAGGGTGCAAAATGGACAGTACACCAAAACCTGATGAAGAGCCTGAGCCCAATAGTGGACTGTGGCGTTCATTATATTGATGTAATGTGCCAGATGACCCGCTCAAAGCCAGTACAGGTTAGTGCTATAGGTGCCAGGCTTAGCGATGATATCCCTGAATGGAATTATAACTACGGACAATTACAGATTCGTTTTGAGGATGGTTCGGTAGGTTGGTATGAGGCGGGATGGGGTCCTATGATGAGTGAAACTGCTTTTTTCGTGAAAGATGTGATTGGTCCTAAGGGTTCAGTATCTATTGTAGCGAAGGAAGCGGGAGCAGCTGGAAAATCGGACGAAGTAGACGCCCATACCAAAACGGAATCTATTAAAGTTCATTATGCCGGCTTAGATGAAGAAGGTAAATTTTCGAAACCGGATACCTGGGTTGACCTGACTGACGAACCGGACCATCAGGAACTTTGCAACCGGGAACAACGTTACTTTTTAAAGGCGATTTTGGAGGATATTGACCTTAGCAATCCCACGGATGATGCGATCAACAGTTTGAAAATTGCTTTTGCCTGTGATGAATCGGTGAAAACAGGGAAGATTGTGCAGCTCTCTTAGTATAAATGCGCTAACTGAATCCCCGGTTTTAAATTTAAAGCCGGGGATTTTACATGTAGACTTAATGTATCCTTAACAAAGAGTTGCGGTTAATGTATGTAATTGGGTTAGGTTTACAAGATTAAAAAACACCCTGGTTTTAAATTATTTTTCTTAATATTGATATACTGTTTAAAACGAATAGAACTAACCAAATTAACTTAGCAGTAGCATTGTTTTATATAAGCCAATGAATGATGTTTCAAGACACAGATAAAAATTTATGGACTTCATTCATCGATGGCGATGCTGATGCCTTGAATTTGCTGTATAGAGAATTTGTTGATGTTTTATACGCTTTTGGACTGAGGTTTACTGACGATGCTGAACTGGTTAAGGATAGCATCCAGGATTTGTTTGTCGACTTATTTAAATACCGCAAAACACTGGCACCGGAAGTAAATGTTAAATCTTATCTTTTTACTTCATTAAAACGTAAGATCTGCCTGGTGCTAAAAAAGAAGGCTGTCGAAGCAAATCGGAGCTTTGAGGTTCCGTTTTTACTTTCAAATAGTATTGAAGAGCAGATCATACATAACGAAAACCAATCTGAACTTTTGTTAAAGCTAAATAAGCAATTGGAATTGTTGCCCAGCCGGCAAAAAGAGGCTTTATACCTGAGATTTAATGCGGAACTGGAATATGAGGAGATTGCAGTGATCATGAATGTTTCTTTAGAGACCTGCCGAACACTTGTATACCGTGGCCTGAAGCAATTAAGGGAACGTATGGTGGTTAATCATCTTTACAAAATACTGGCCTAAAGTATTTTAATTATTTTTTTCACTATTTTTTCAAAACTGCAGTCTATAAAACAAAGCTTCTTCACTCTGTTAGGTACTATTGAAAGTATAAATGGATTCGAAGAATAATTATAAGGCCGAAGATTTTTTGTCAGACCGCATTCCGGATGATCAGCAACACCTGATCTCTGACAGCGAACGCGAACTGGCAAAGGAAATAAAAGCTACGGTAAAAGCTGTTGGAAATGAAAAAATGCCTGCAATGGAGGCTGCCCAGTTGTGGGAACGCATTCAGAAGCAGACGGTTGCCAAATCTAAATTTTATAGCTGGAAAATGTTTCTGCAGGCAGCAGCTGTATTGCTGTTGGTTTTGGGAATTGGATTCTGGCAATATGAAAAAAATACACTCACAAACAAACTACTGGATTTTGCTGCACAGAATGTAAGCAATAAAAACAGCAGTAATAGGAACTCTTCTTTAAAACAGGTTACTGATGATCAGGGAGTTATTGCCAGTGAGGAAGAAAATATCATTACCGCCAACGACTTTAATACGCTGGTGGTTGGTAACGGGCAACGCTCGGTAATTAAACTCCCGGATGGCACTAAAGTATGGTTAAATTCAGGCTCCAGGTTAATTTATCCGGTGACGTTTTCTGGGGAGAAAAGAGAAGTGTATTTAGAGGGAGAAGCTTATTTTGACGTTACACATGACAAAGCACATCCCTTTTATGTGCATGCCAGCAAAATGGATATCAAGGTGCTGGGTACTGAATTTTATGTCAGTTCTAATACGGACAGTACAAATAATTATGCGGTCCTGGTTCATGGAAGTATTGCTTTTTCGACCGGAACCTGGTTAAATAAGATCGAACGCCAGCTGGTGCCCGGCCAGCAGATCAATTATGACCTTAAAGCCAATAAACTGCTGATATCAGCAGTTAAAACCGCAGAATTCCAATCCTGGAAAGAAGGTTTTGTTGATGTACAGAGCGAGCCTTTGGATGTAATTGTGCAGCGGGTAGCCAGGTACTATAATATCTCGATCAGCACAAAGGGATTGAATCTTTCTGATGAAAAATTTACCGGCCCACTTTATTTTCAGCGTAGTGCTGATGATGTATTGAATATTTTATGCAAGGGAACGCCATACCTATACAATGGTGTAGAAAGGAGGTTGGAACTGAAAAAACACTAACTATTGAACAAAAAAGGAGATGCGCCAACATCTCCTCCAAACAATAACCAATTCAAGCTATTATTTAACTCATTAACAAAAATATGAAAAAACTTCATGTATGTGAACCTCATGCATCGTATTTACGGCTCAAAACTAAAATAATAAGAACTATGAAAGTTACAATGGTTTTATTATGGATGGGAATGATGACCACTTATGCAAATACATACGCTCAGCTCCGGATGAATATAGACCTTATAAGGGGCAATTTGCCGGAGCTATTTCAACAAATACAAAAGCAAAGTGATTATCTGATCATCTATAAAGACGATTTTATTAAATTAAATAAGTATGAAGAGCTGAACCTAAAACTGAACAATAAGACCGTAAAAGAAATTTTAGATAAAGCGCTTAAATATAGTGGTTTGTCGTATACCATTTCGGGCCGGCAGATTTTGATTCTAGCTAAAGAAAGAGCTTCAGGTGCTGTTCAGGATAGTTTATTAACTATTCGCGGGCGTGTTTATGATACCCATGAGCCACCCAGTGGATTGCCGGGAGTTAGTGTAAGAATAAAGGGCTCAACCTCAGGAACTACAACGGATGGGGATGGATACTTTAACATCAAGGCAAAAAAAGGTGACGTGCTGGTTTTTTCGATGATCAGTTTTCTTACCAATGAATATACCGTTGTGCGCGAAGACAAAAGTTTAAACTTGTCTTTAAAGGAGAATGTATCTGCGCTAAACGAAGTAGTGGTGGTAGGTTTGAACGAACAGCAGAAGAAACATATTGCAAGTTCACTTGCTACTTTAAACGTAAAATCAAACATTGAGGGGAAACCCATTACCACACTTTCCCAGTCTTTACAGGGTGGTGTGACCGGAATAAATGTTTCCCAGGGCTCTGGTCTGCCAGGCGGCGATGCTGCAACAATAAAAATAAGAGGCATCAGCACGCTTGGAAATTCTGATCCACTAGTACTTGTTGATGGTATCCCGATGGATATGAACCATATAGATCCGGTAACGGTTGAAAGTGTAACTGTCTTGAAGGATGCTGCAGCTGCGGCAAGTTACGGATCAAGAGGGGCCAATGGGGTAATTGTAGTAACCACTAAAAGAGGGGTGGCCGGAAAAATAGCTGTAACCTATGATGGTTATTATGGGGTTCAACAAGCATCTTCTTTGCCACAAACAGTAGATGCGCCAACTTATATGAGAATGCATAATGAAGCCAGTTTTAACTATTCCCCAACTAACCAGTTGCCTTTTACTCAGGAGCAGATAGACAATACACGGAATGGGATGGACCCTGTAACCAATAATGGCCTGGCCTTCGCTAACTCGAACTGGCTGGATATGCTGGTAGACAATGCTGCGCCCATTTCAAGTAATTCACTCTCATTAAGTGGAGGAAGTAGTGTTGCCAGGTTCGCATTAACAGGTAATTATACCTATCAAAAAGGTATCATACCCAATAGTTTTATGAAACGCTTTAATATCAGGGCCAACACGACGATCTCTTTAAGTGATAAATTCCAGGTAAATATGGACATGCTTGCGATAAGAAGAGACACGCAGGAACCCAACAGGCCTAGTGGTACGGGAGGAAACAGGATTTTAGAAGATATGTACCGCGTTCCTCCTACTATTATTCCAAAATTTCCGGTCAAAGACGGACGTGTGTTTTATGGTCAGTATGTAGACATTGTAAATCCCCTGGCTTATGCCGAAGTTGGAGGAACAAGATCTAACGAATTTGGACAGTCAAGTATTAATCTGCAACCAAGATGGGAAGTCTTTAAAAACTTTAACCTTAAAGGCCAGTTCAGTTTCAGGTTGAACAGCGACGTATTCCGTGACAGAAGAGAAAATTTTAATCACTTTGATTATTTTACGGGTAATTTGTTGAGAACCTGGGCACTTCAAAGAACTACGAACGCAGATCCAGCAAGAACAACCTACTATTACGTAGGGGCTACAGCTGATTATACCTTAAATATAGACAACCACCGGGTATTTGCGCTGGCCGGATATTCACAGGAAGAAACCAACAGTAAATCATGGGATGTGTTTTCTATGGTGTCTGCCTTTGCGAAGTTAAATTATTCTTATAAAGATAAATATTTATTGGAGGGAACGGTTCGTACTGACGGGTCTTCCCGCTTTGGTCCGGGTAATAAATTTGGTGTTTTCCCTTCTGTTGCGTTGGGCTGGAACCTACATAATGAAAACTTCCTGGCAGGTTCTAAGCTTATCAATAATTTAAAATTAAGGGCTTCTTATGGAAAGCTTGGAAATGATAATATTGGTTTGTATAAATATCAGACATTAATAAATAACTCCAACGGTGTAGAAACTACCTATGGCAATCCAAATGTTACCTGGGAATCAGTGAACATGCTGGACATAGGACTGGATCTTGGCTTATTAAGCAATAACAAATTGGAGTTCACATTTGATTACTATGATAAAAAGACCAAGGATATCATCCTGACACCTGTATTGCCATTAGTTGGTGGTTTTGAAGCTGATGTCCCCGTTAATGCAGGAGAGCTGTTAAACAGGGGATGGGAAGCTTCTTTAAATTACAATGAAAGGATTGGTCAGCATATCAGTATTTCTTTCAGACCAGGTGTCTCTTATAATCGAAATGAATTACTTAAAATTCAGAATGGGCCTTATATATCTCCGACGGTAATAAACCAGGTAGGAAGTAGTATTAACAGTATATATGGATATAAAACAGATGGATTGCTGCAATCAACTGATTTTGATGGTAACGGGTTGCCGTTGATACCTGTGCTTCCCAATTCTAAACCCGGTGATATTAAATATCTGGACTTAAACGGAGACCGCGTTATTGGTGATGAAGACCAGGGCGTGATTGGAAATCCTATGCCCAAATTAAACTATTTTGCTAATTTTAGGATTGCTTATAAAAATTTCGATTTTGAAACCCTGCTCCAGGGTACAGGTAATAATGATGCAGTATTACTCGGCATGTTTGCAAGACCTTTAGATTTTAGTGGCGATGGTGGAATACCTACTACCTACTATGCCGATCATTATTGGACCCCGGAGCGCACTGATGCCCGTTTCCCTCGATTGTCGATCTCGCCGGCAAATAATAAATTATCTTCCGATTTCTGGTTCCAAAATGCAGCTTTTCTAAGGGTTAAGTTTGCTCAGATTGGTTATAATTTTCAAACTCCGTTTATGAAAAGACTAGGTGTGAATGCTGTAAGGGCATATATCAATGCACAAAACCCACTAACCTTTACCTCAGTTAAAATTACTGATCCGGAAAGCAGGGGTAATCAGTGGACTTATGGAATCGTAAAGCTTTACACAATTGGGTTTAACGTTAAATTTTAATTCAGATTAAGATGAAAAAAATTAATTATATATTATGTTTTGCAACGCTGGTGATATTCTCCGGTTGCGAAAAATACTTAACTCATGACCATCCAACAGAAGTGGATGATGAACTGTGGTGGAATACACAGGCTAATGTAACTGCAGCGCTAAACGCTGTATATGCAGGGATACCAGATGGTTCTTCAGGAAGACAGCTGATGTTTCTAGATGCATTAAGTGATAACGCCGCTGCCAGACAAAGTACAAGAGGCGAGTACGAAACTTATACAAAGGGATTGCAGGGATCTAACTGGGCAGTAGGTACCGGAATCTGGGACGATGACTATCGCGATATCAGGAGATCGAACCGGTTTCTAGAAAACATAGATAGGGCCTATATAACCGATGAGGAATTGAAAACCAGGTATATTTATGAAGCCAGGGCATTAAGGGCTTATTACCACATGGAATTATCTATGTTTTTTGGCGGGATTACCATTATGAAAAAGTCTGTTGCTACAGAAAATAGTTACCTTCCCCGCAATACAGCCAAAGAAGTTTACGATTTTGTAATTGCTGAACTAACGGAGTGTGCAGGAAATCTTCCAACTAAATACACAGATAACGCAGATCTGAAACGCCTTTCATCGGCAACCTGCTGGGGGTTAATTTCTAAATTCGCTATATATAATAAAGATTATGAACTTGCAAAGAACGCCGCAAAAAAAATAATCGATATGGGCGATTATAGCCTGCGTAAAAGTACAATTGTCAAAAACAGTTATGCTGATCTGTTCCTGTATGTGGGAGAGATCAATAACGAACGTATTTTCTTTAGAGAAATAACCGCGAGTGGCAATCAATGGAATACATTTGCCCCGCTTGGAACTGGCGGTAAAACTGTTGTTTCTCCTATCGCGTCCATTGTAAATGCTTACGAAACGAAACAAGGCAAAACGCTGGCTGAGCTAGGTCCGGATTCTCTCGCAATTTATACGAAAGACCCAAATTTTCACAATAACAGGGATCCAAGGATGTTAGCATCCATTATATTGCCTGGGACAACCTATACAGGTGTGGTTTTAAATCCATTTGCGAGTTCGAGCATGGATAAGATTGGCAATCAAAATGCTACTTCCACAGGGTTCTGGATCAACAAATACCTTGATCCGAAGGATAAAACAGGAACAAGAACACTTGATTATATGATTATGCGATATGCCGAGGTGCTTTTGAATTATGTGGAGTGCTTAATAGAGCTTGGTGATCATACCAATCCGGATGTTATCAGATATTTAAATGAGATCAGGAATAGGGCGGCAATGCCAAATGTGAATATAGCGGTTTATAATACGCAGAATAAACTCCGTGAATTGGTAAGACGCGAACGCAGGGTTGAACTTGCCTTTGAAGGTGTTCGTTATTATGACATCAGGCGCTGGGGAATTTTTGAAGAAGTAATGAACGGACAGGTATTTGGTGCTGTAGATCCGGCTACAAACCAGCCTGTAAATGTAGAGGTCCGGTCTGCAAAGGCAAACAGAGATATGTTGTGGCCCATTCCGCAAAAGGAATTGCTGGCAAATCCGCAAATGACTCAAAATCCGAATTATAATTAAGGTAATATTTAGCTTAACATTTTGTGTGAAGTAAAAAAGGCGGCCAATTTTTGGTCGCCTTTTTTACTGTTTGGACGTTAAAAAAATGCCCTTAAACAAATATTATATGGCATATTGACTAAAAAACAGTTAAACGAGCTGAAGTTTTCTTAAATAAGGAATATGTGATTTTTCCATACGAGATTTGTTAAAAAAACAGATGAAACCATCGTGATTTTCATCACAAATGAAAAAAAATATAACCGGATGAAAAAACTTAGAATATCACAGTTAATTGCCAGAAGAGATTCCGATGCCTTAGAGCGATATTTAAATGAGATTGGTAAGATTGGTTTGCTGGATGCCAAAGAAGAGATTGAGCTGGCAAGTAGAATCCGAAATGGGGACCAAGCCGCCTTGCACCGGCTTGTAAAATGTAACCTTCGTTTTGTAGTGTCTGTAGCTAAAAAATACCAGGATAAAGGTTTAAATCTGGAAGACCTGATCAGTGAGGGCAATATGGGACTGATAAAAGCAGCTGAGCGTTTTGACGCTGCGAGAGGATTTAAGTTCATCAGCTTTGCGGTATGGTGGATCCGTCAGGCTATTTTGCATGCCATTGCAGAACAAAGACGACTGGTGCGTTTACCGGGTAGTCAGCTGCTTGGTATTACCAAGGTTAGCCAGGTAAGCTTAAAACTAGAGCAGGAGCTCGAAAGAGCACCTACAATCAACGAACTGTCAGCTTATACAGGATTTACTGATGATAAGGTAATTGATTACACCTGTAACACCGGGGCAGTCTGTTCACTGGATAAAATTACGGATGAGGACACTGGTACCACAATGATGGATGCGATTGCTGACAGTGCGGCGTTACAGCCGGATCAGCTTGTGCTTAACAGCTCACTGTCTATTGATCTTGACAGGGTATTGAATGTTTTGTCAAAACGGGAGCAGCAGATCATTTTGTTGTTTTATGGGATCAATGGGTATCCACAAACCTCTCTTGAAGACATGCAGGCGATTTTTAACCTGAGCAGGGAACGTATCAGACAGCTTAAGGATAAGGCACAAAAAACACTATATTTAAATTGCAGAACTGTGTTAAGCAACTATTTTTACCCAAATGTTTAAATAAAAAAGTCATGTTCATAAATATTCATTTGGGAGAAATCCAATAATTATTAACTTTAGAGCGTTATATCATATATTTTAAAATCTTAAACGAAAGAAAAACATGGAAAAATTTTCAAAACTTAAACAACTAATCGCTGGCGTAGAGGCTGATGCAGACAAATTTTATAATTCAGGTAACGGTGCTGCAGGTACAAGAGTACGTAAAGCCATGCAAGATTTAAAAGGACTTGCACAGGAAATCCGTGCTGAAGTAACTGAAAAAAAGAATACAAAGTAATATTCTTTGAAGTTATGAAAAGGCCTGCTATTTTGCAGGCCTTTTTTGTTTAATATTGTTTTATGCGCAAAATTATTCACGTCGATATGGATTCCTTTTATGCTTCGGTAGAGCAGAGAGATCATCCTGAACTGATGGGGAAGGCTATTGCTGTTGGCGGCTCTCCGGAAGGCAGGGGTGGGGTTGTGGCAACTGCAAGTTATGAGGCCCGGAAATTTGGCGTTCATTCGGCTATGCCTTCCAAACAGGCCCTGAAGTTGTGCCCGCATCTTATTTTTATATACCCCAGGTTTGCTGTTTATAAAGAAGTATCTAAACAAATCAGGGCAATTTTTCGCCGTTATACGGATTTGATAGAACCCTTGTCTTTAGATGAGGCTTATCTGGATGTAACAGCTGATAAATTGGGCATAGGATCGGCAATTGATATTGCCAGGCAAATTAAGCAGGAAATAAAAGATGAGCTTAAGCTAACTGCATCCGCAGGTGTTTCCATCAATAAGTTTGTGGCAAAAATAGCTTCTGATATGAATAAACCAGATGGATTGACTTTTATCGGGCCTTCAAAAATTGAAAGGTTTATAGCTCAGCTACCGGTTGAAAAATTTTATGGGGTTGGCAAAGTTACTACCATAAAAATGAAGCTGCGGGGATTACACAAGGGCGAAGACCTGAAAAAACTGTCAGAAATTGAACTGGTCAATTTATTTGGAAAAAGCGGCAGGTTTTTTTATCAAATAGTTAGAGGGATAGATAACCGACCTGTAAACCCGGATCAGGAAACCAAGTCTATTGGTGCAGAAGATACTTTTTCTTATGATTTAACCGAGCTGGAGGAAATGAATGCTGAAATAGAAAAAATTGCAAATGTGGTATTTAAGCGGATGGTGCAATATCGGCTGTCTGGCAGGACGATCACCATAAAAGTTAAATTTAGTGACTTTAAGCAGATCACCAGGAGCAAATCTTTTACGGAAAGCACAAGTGAGCTGAATACCATTATTGAAGTGGCTAAGTCTTTATTGTCCAACATCGATTTCAGCTCCAAAAGTGTAAGGTTATTGGGTGTGTCGGTTTCTAATTTTGATCGTCATGACGGAAATGAGGCCGAAGCATACCAGCCCAGATTGTTTCCTTAACAATATCTTATTTTTTAATTTACCTTTGTGCCGAGGAAAAGAAAATTATGGGCTTGCCGATGCGCATTACGTACAAAGATGCAGACTATGTTTACGAAATATTAAATAGTACTGCAATAAATAAGACTACAACCAAACTGCATATTGGTTTTAGCGGACATGATATTATTTTAATCAAAGATGAAAAGAATGTCTGGATTCAGGAAGCAGGAGGTTTTATGGTAGAGCCTGAGCTTGCCCAGGCATTGGGAAGATCCGTATCACTGAGGTTCAGAATGTAAGGCGTTAATTTCAGGTAATGAATAATTGATTATTTTTTTTATAAACTCGTTACAATATGTTAAATTGTATAACATTACCCGATGGGGTAAGGGTTAACAAGGAATCAGATCATTAAAACGAACACTATGAAAAAATTATTTTCACTCATTGCCATTTTAAGTTTATCTGTAAGCTTAAGTATGGCGCAAACTGCTGCAGTATCTACAGCTAAAAAGGAAACTGCCAAAGCAAAGGCCGATGCAAAAAAAGATGCTGCTAAACTTAAAGCTGATGCTAAAAAAGCAGAAGATAAGCAAAAAGCTACTGGCGTAAAGCTGAAAAAAGACGGGACACCTGATAAACGTTATGCCAATAATGCCCCTGCCGCTAAAGAAGTAAAAACTACAGCAAAAAAAACAGTAACTAAAGAGGTAGCAGCCGTACCTGGTATGAAAAAAGATGGCACTCCTGATAAGCGTTATGCTGCAAATAAGGAGAAAGCCGAAGCCCCTGTTGCTGCGGCAAGAAAACAAGCTGCCACGGTAAAAAAACAAACTACAACAACGGTTACCAATGCTAAAGCGTATAAGCCTACAGTTGACAGAAGCTTACAAGGGCCAAATGGTGAACAGATTTTAACTGGTCCGAGGGGCGGAAAATATTACATCAATAAGAACGGAAATAAAACTTATGTAAAAAGAGAGGCCGAGTAAAATTGGTTATTTAATGCAGAAGGGCTGGCAATTTGCCGGCCCTTCTGCATTAAATCAGGGATGTTTTATTTTATTGTACTTGAACTTTCCCTTGATAAAATAATTAAAATATCTTCCCTTTGAACCAGCAGCTTTCAGCATATTGAAAACTTCCTCTGGCACATTTTTGTATTTATAGTTCATGCCCGATACAAAAGTTATTTTTAAAGCTTTTGCATCCGGATCATAACTAAAGTGATGGATAACACTCGAAGGCATAATTAATTGGTTTGTTCACTTATCAATGCGTCGTATGTCTTTTTCATTTTATCTTCTTCCTGCTGGGTAATTATTTTCTCTTTTTTAAGGTCGATTCGAATGATGTTATAGAGGCTCATGTATACATTAGCCATCCATATAATCGCGAAGCCGGCTATCAGGTAACCCCGCCAATCATCATACAATGCTTTAAATTGGGTAATGGCCAAAAACAGGATGGTCACATAATGACTAAAGCAGTATTCACAGGTGAACATGTAAAAGAATTTTCTTAGCAGCAGGTGATTGCTGCTTTTTGATTTCGTGACAAAATATTCCCGGGGTTCCCTGAATATTTCTTCCTTGGTAACGGTCCAGGCAATACAAGCAACAGGCAATGCAAGAATAAAAATCCAGTAAAAATGACCTTCCATGTTAATTAATTAAATGATGCTTAAACAACAACCCAACAGGAAATTGGTTCTAAAACTTAATAAAAAAAGGCCACCAGGCCTTTTTTTATTAATTGTATTTAAGAGACCTTGTCTCTAAGTGATTTAATCTGGTCATGCGATGTTTTCAGTTCCGTTTTCTGATCTGAAATTAATGACCTGAGATTGGCAGAGAGGCCATCGTCATCAAGTGCCATTTTATAGGCCTTTTGAGCGGCATCTTCGCCGAATTCACAATTGTTTAATACCGTTTCCCGGTCATGTCCGGTAAAAATTGCCTTAATGTCCATCCAGGTGCGGTAAATCTTTCCTGAGGTAGTAGTTCCGCTATCAGGTTCTTTTCCCAATACCTGAACCTCTTTTACCAACGCTGCTTTATGCCTGTGGCTCTGTCTCACCATTTCAACAAATAGTGATTTAAGATCTGTATCTTCTACATGCAGTTCTTCTATTGCTTTCTGATATCCTTCAACCCTGTCGTTGTTGATTTGAATAAGGTCGTTTAAAATTTCTGCGTTTACTGTGCTGTTTTCCATGTTTATAATGTTTTGATGTCTTATAAAAACACGTTTTAATAATAATGGTTTTGCCGTTTTCTATTTTAATGTGTTTCTGAGGAAAGCGCTTACTGAAGCAAACAAATGACCATAGTTTTTGCTATATTAATGGCAATTATAGTTTTAACGAAAAAATATGGCAGGCAATCAAATTACAGCAGTTACAGAATTGGACAGATCACATTATAAAACTAAGGTATATTCGGGAGGACACTTTATCTATTCTGATGAGCCTGCAGATGTAGGAGGGACAGACGAAGGTATGGCACCTGGAGCTTTATTGCTGGCCAGTCTGGGTAGTTGCACAGCCATCACCATCAGGATGTATGCAGATCGTAAAGGCTTAAATCTGGATTATATCAAAATAGAACTTGCCATCTGTAAAGAAGAGGAGATCTCTAAGGAGACGACTATCAGCAGGAAAATAACTTTTACTGGTGATTTGACCGCAGATGAGCGTAACAGGCTATTGGTAATAGCTGACAAGTGTCCGATACATAAAATATTAAGCAATCCAATTAAAATAGAAACAGCTTAACCGCCTGATTTATTGGTTATATACAATTTAGTACTATAAATACTTTAATTAGTACACTATACTGTTATACCGCCAGCTGGGCCCTAACTTTTTCTACAAGGTGATCTATATCAAAAGGCTTTGAAAGAAAGTCGTTTGGTGAGCCGGGCATTTTTAACAGATTTTGTAAATTATGGCTTGCCGATATCATAACTATTGGGATATACTTAAATATTGCATGCGATTTTATAGTTCTGCAAATCTCTCTGCCATCCATTCCTCCCAGCATTACATCTAAAAGAATAAGATCTGGCCTTAAAGAGGTGATTACACTTAATACATTTTTTCCATTGGTTAATGTAGAAACTTCATATCCCTCATCCTCCAGTATGATCTTGATAACTTCAACTATCTCACGATCATCATCTACCGCTAATATTTTTTTCGACATTTTATTGTTTTTTGTTATTCATTTTAATAACCATTTGTATGCCATAGTTGAAAAATAAAATCAAATTGTGGTCAATAAAAACAAAATTTTATATTTTTATACTAAAATTATTAGCATATTTGAATTGTTTAACCGTGTAAAACCATTGTGATGTTGTATGCAGTAGTAGATATAGAAACCACCGGTGGTTTTGCTTCCGGAAATGGGATTACAGAAATTTCTATCCTGGTGCATGATGGACAATGTATTGTAGATAGATTTGAAACCCTGATTAATCCTGATCAGGAGATTCCTGCTTATATTGAGGCGCTTACCGGAATCAGTAATGAGATGGTGGCCAATGCGCCATTATTTAAAGAGATGGCAGCTGAAATTCATCACCTGTTAAATGATAAGATATTTGTTGCACACAATGTCAATTTTGACTTTTCCTTTATAAAACACCATTTAACATTAGCTGGCTATGAGCTAAGCTGTAAAAAATTATGTACGGTTAGGTTAAGTAGAAAGCTGCTGCCCGGATATGGCTCTTATAGCCTGGGCAAACTCTGCAATGCTTTGGGTATAGTTATCCATGACCGGCATAGGGCGGGAGGTGATGCGGCTGCAACTGCAGAATTGTTGACTTTGTTGTTGAAAAATGACTTGGATGGAGTTATCAATCAAACTTTAACCCGTTCGTCAAAAGAACAGACGTTGCCCCCTCATCTTCCCAGAACTCAAATAGATAAGCTCCCCCAAATGCCGGGTGTTTATTACTTTAAAGATCATAAGGGGAATGTGATCTATGTTGGCAAGGCCAAAAATATCCTTAAAAGAGTTTGTTCTCATTTTACAGGAAATAATGCCGGAAAACAACGTCAGGAATTTCTTAAAAACATCCATACCATTGATTTTGAGATTTGTGGAACTGAATTGATGGCTTTTATCCTGGAGGCGACAGAGATTAAACGTTTATGGCCTGAAAATAACCGCGCATTGAAACGTTATGAACAGAAGTATGGATTGTATGTTTTTGAAGATCAGAACGGTTACATGCGGCTAGGGATTGATACCTATAAAAAGCGTGTGCCAGTTTTACATAGTTTTAATACCTTGTTGGAAGGGCATAACCTGTTGAGGATGTTGATCAAAGAACATAAGCTTTGTGAAAAATTATGTTTTATCCAAAAAAACAGAGATGCCTGTACAGCGCATGATGAAGGAGATTGCAGTGGAGCTTGTTTGGGTAAAGAATCTGCTGCTGCTTATAATGTACGGGTAAAGTATGCAATAAGCTATTTAAAATCTGTCCTTCCTACTTTTGCGGTGATCGATAAAGGCAGGACTGAAGAGGAACAAAGTTGCCTTTTGGTAGAGCAAGGTAAGTTTTATGGCATGGGTTATATCGCTTATCATACGGATATTGCCGGACCGGAAATGTTGAAATCAGTATTACAACCTTATCCCTCTGACGATTACATTCTAAATCTGATCTGTAGTCATACAGAACTGTTCCCGCAAAAGAAAATAGCAATTTAAATTTGCGTGTTTACATCTTAACGGCTATCTTTGCCGCTCCTGAGAGGGAAATGCCTCGGTAGCTCAGCTGGATAGAGCGTCGGTTTTCTAAACCGAGGGTCAGGGGTTCGAGTCCCTTCCGGGGTACAGAGGGGATTATCCTCTGAAATTTTAAAGGACTGCTCTCTTACGAGCAGTCCTTTCTTTTTGAGTATCAATATCTTATCTTTAAATGTCGGATCGGTGTAGGGTGTTCTAAATATGCCACCCCCGTAGCAAAGATTATCTTTGAACACAGCACGAATAATAGCATCAACTCGTTTACCAATATACTTCCATGCCCCAATAAGCTGGCTTTCAAGTGAAGCATTTGGCTGGGATTTTCTGCGGGTTGCAGCACTCAACAAGATGACAGTAATGGTTCTGGTTCTGCATAAGGACAGCTTTGTCATTTTATCAAAAAATCAAATCAATTCAGGATGAGGCTTGTTTTTTTAACACTAAATATAAAAGTTATGGGATATCATGAATGGAAATCATGCATTGATGCATGTCTGCAATGTGCGGCGATCTGTAACCACTGCGCAAGTTCCTGCACCAAAGAAGAAGATGTTAAAATGATGGCGGCTTGTATTGAGCTGGATATGCAATGCGCGGCAGTTTGCTATGCTGCTGCCCAGGTCATGAGTCTGGGAAGTCCCCAGGCAAAAGAGCTATGCAGGATCTGCGTGCAGATCTGCGATGCCTGCGGAACCGAATGCGGTAAACACAATACCCAGCATTGCGAGGAATGTGCAGAGGCCTGCCTGCTTTGCGCAGAGCAGTGCCGAAAAATGGCTGCCTAAGAAACTTTAAAATGAAAGAACTGATGAAAAAGCAAGAAAAACCTGGTCACGGTACCGACAAAGCACTGGCCAAAGCGGGTAGTGCAAATCTGCTTAAAAATAAAAAGCTCAGAACCGATGAACCCCTGGCTGAAAAAGACGAAGTAAAACAGGCGGAAGAACGTCAGCGTAAATCCATGGAGGGTAAATGAGCAATTAACTACTTAAATCGACTAGTTATGCAACACAATGTAAAAAGTCTGTCAGGCTTCACAATTGGTGCAACTGATGGAGAAATCGGAAAGGTAAAGGACTTTTATTTTGACGATCAGACCTGGACCATACGGTATTTAGTGGTGAAAACCGGAGGTTGGTTATCTGGACGTAAAGTGCTGCTTTCCCCGTTTGCCCTGGGGCAAACAGATTGGGTAAATAAAGTGTTTTCTGTAAACCTGAACAAACAGCAGGTACAGGACAGTCCTGATATTGATACCGAGAAAACCGTTTCCCGCCAGCATGAAATTGAGTTATACAATCACTATGCCTGGCCTTATTACGGGGCTGCAGGAGCAGGATTTTATGGAGGAATGGGGATGTCGGGAATGGTGGATTCAAGAGTTCCTTTTGAAGAAGCCATTGCTGAGCAACATCTGGAAAACGAGGGCGCAGACCCGCATTTGCGCAGTACCGAGGAAATCCGGGGTTACCATATTCACGCTAGCGATGGTAAAATAGGCGAGGTGGAGGATTTTATCCTCAATACTCAGACATGGAAGATTGATTACCTGATCGTAGCCACTGGTAACTGGTTTGCTGGAAAGAAGGTCATCCTTTCCCCTGAATGGATCAAACAGGTGAAATGGGAGGACAGCACTGTTTATATTGATCTTCCCATTGATGCGGTAAAACATAGTCCTGAATATGATTCGGACGTTCCATTGCAGGAAGCTTACCGGGAAAAGCTCCATAATTATTATGGAAAATCAATCAAAGGCCATCAAAATTCGATTGTAAGATGAAAACCACGGGCAGAATAAATAAACGGATTAAAATGGAAAAGCCTGGCGAAAAAGGCAATCCGGGCTACTTTTTTCATGCTGATGAGGATTTTAGGGAAGACCGGGATTGGGGAAAGCAGAGAAGGATAGCCTCCAAAGCCATTAGCAAATCCAGCAACAAGTTTGAGATTTAAAATCTCAGGAGTAATCGATAACCCTAAATTTAATATTATGGCAAAGTATTCTGAAAAAGCATCCGAGAAAGTAGAAAAAACGATGCACGAGATGAAAGAAGGCAAACTCAAGTCAGGAAGCGGCAAAAAGGTAACTTCCAAAAAACAGGCTGTTGCAATAGGATTATCTGAGGCAAGAAAAGAAGGTGCTAAGGTTCCTAAGAAGAAATAAGAAGAAATCTTGGCATTTTATTTAAACGAAGTTGTCTTCATTCATTTAAAAAGAGGCTATGTGATCACCATTGATTACGTTTGCAGGAATCCGGATATGTATAAGGCGGGCAGGAGCCAGGGAACGCTGATTTGTTATTACAAACATTCGGTGAATGATTCTTTTTATACGCATATCGGGGAACAGGATATGACCACTCATGTGAATTTTTCTGCGCTGAGTTATTGGGGAGGTTTTTTAAACGATTTAAAACTTTTTGTTAACTGAATAGTTAATGCCTGGTGATATTGAATTAAAATCTATACAACAGATTCATGATGAAAATTGACGCTCAATACTATACCG
Organism: Pedobacter heparinus; assembly: GCF_032678725.1. GTDB lineage: Bacteria > Bacteroidota > Bacteroidia > Sphingobacteriales > Sphingobacteriaceae > Pedobacter > Pedobacter heparinus_A. The sequence goes on along the minus strand of NZ_JAVTSC010000016.1, from coordinate 12,167 downwards.
ACTTCAATTTAAATAACTACTATGGAAAATCAACAGAACACCTCAGAGAACCCAGCAGAAAAATATCCTAAACCGCCTTTTTTAAAGCAGGATCAACCAGCTCCGGGAACCGAGTCTCGGCTTCGTCCACAAGCAGATCATGGAGAAGAGTCCTATAGGGGGAGTGGTAAACTAGAGGGAAAAAAGGCAGTTATTACCGGCGGCGATTCCGGGATAGGCCGTGCGGTGGCGATTGCTTTTGCCAGGGAAGGAGCAGATGTTTTGATCAGCTATCTTGATGATACTGAAGATGAGGATGCAAATACCACTGCGGAGCTGGTGGAAGCGGCTGGCAGGAAAGCAATTTTAGTAAAAGGCGATATACAGGATGAAGCCCATTGCAAACACATTATCGATACGGCGATAAAAGAATTCGGTGGACTGGATATTCTGGTCAATAATGCCGCATTCCAGATGGCAAGAGAAACAATGGCTGATATTCCATCTGAAGAATGGGACCGGACTTTCCGCACAAATATCACTGCGATGTTCTATTTATGTAAAGCTGCTGAGCCTCATCTTAAACCTGGTAGTAGTATTATTAATACCACTTCAGTAAATGCTTATTCGCCAAGTGAGCAGTTACTTCCCTATGCGGCTACAAAGGGTGCTATTCAGAATTTTACGGCCAATTTAAGCCAGATCCTGCTAATGGATGGTAAAGGCATTCGGGTAAATGCGGTAGCGCCGGGGCCAATCTGGACGCCGCTAATACCTTCTACTATACCAAAACATGAAGAATTCGGTAAGGATACGCCAATGAAAAGGGCAGGGCAACCTGCGGAAGTGGCACCGGCATATGTGTTCCTGGCTTCCCAGGATGCGAGCTATATCGCAGGGGCTACTATACCTGTTACCGGAGGACGGATTACTATTTAAGCAATGTTTCTTGAAAAATGCATTCTGATAAAACGGCAATGGATGGTTTGCGCTTTTCTTTAAGGGGTGATGATCTTTTCACGTTGTTTTTCGTCTTGCTGTCAGTAAAATTCCGTCGCTCCAGAATTCTGCTAATAGAAGATGATCTCAACCTTTGTGTGTATAGCCTATTCACGACGAGACATACTCCTGCCATTGGCCCGTAAGGTTAGCGTATATTCGGTTCATGGTCGGTGCAAGTAGGATGTATTACCAGCTTAGAAAAGTCAATCAGCAGAAACCATTTGAGTTAACAGTTGTTATTTGACACATAAACATTGAGCTATGAAAATTTACTTGAAAAATTTATTACCTGTTTGTTTACTGATCGGCCTGCAGTCCTGCGGCAATGCGGACCGTAGTGGAACTAATGCAGCAACACAAATGGGCGATTCGATAAGTGATATCGCCAAAAATGTAGGGCAGGTTTCTACCACTGCAGACCTGGATAATAAGGCAAAGGCCTTTGTGTTAAATGCTGCAACCGGAGGGATGATGGAAGTGGAGGCTGCAGGGCTGGCACTCAAAAAAAGTAAAGATAAAGTGGTAAAAGATTTTGCCGGGCTTATGCTGAAGGACCACCGCATGGCTAACCATGAGCTGGAAATGATTGCCAGTAGAAAAGGGATTGAATTAACCAAGACTCTGCCTGAAAAACAAGCGGGGCATCTAGCTGAAATGAACACATTAGCCGACCGGGCATTTGATGTACAGTACATGCGTATGATGATTGGTGACCATGAAAAGACTGTTCAACTCTTTACTGAAGGCGGTCATCTGGCCGATCCGGAATTAAAAGCCTTTGCCGCTAAAACGCTTCCCATTATCAAAGCGCATCATCAAAGTGCAGTAGAAATTGGTAAGCGATTAAATATCACAAATGCAAACAATGGCGATGATGTATTGGGTTTGAGCCCTGCGAAAACAGAAAGGAATTAAGCAATTCAACTTAGTTAAATGAAGTCATGCCCTGTTTTTTCATGGCTTTTATCCAGCCTTACAAAATAGAGGGTGTAACATGAATTTTTAGCAAATTCTTTAAGGCTAATTAAATTTTATAAATTTAATTAGCCTTAAGCTAAATGTTTAAAACTTTTGTGATTTGCCTATTTAAAAAACCACCTGAAGATCTTAAAAATTAATGCCCACACGTGCGCCAATAAAATTCGCATTTTCAAAAGCTTCATACCTTATTCCAATATCTAAAAATCCCAGCTGGATGCCAACACCTGGCGCATATGTAAATGAACTGCTTGCCGGACTCCTCTGTATTTTATCATCTGCGTCCTTGTAAAATACGCGCAGAGAACTAAAACCAATTTCTCCTATGGCATAAAAATTATCTGTAATCATATATTTGCCACCAACCTTAACCGGGATATCCAGCGCTGCTTTAGCACTTGAACCCCTGATGTCTTTAGGGATAAAGGCAATGGCTCCTGAAGTAAGGGTTATGCCGATTTCTTTTGTTACATTATACTGCGCACGCAATGTTAAACCCGTACCAAAAGAATAGGCATCTTTAAGGCCTGATCCCGGGAGATTCCCTTCGACGCCTATGCCCAATCTGAATTTTCTGAAACTTTCCTGTGCATTGGCTATAAATGTAGCCACGCTTAATAATATGATTAATGTAAATGTTCTTTTCATTGCCTTGTTTGTTATGATTTATATTTGGTTAATTGCTGTTTTTAAAGTGTTCTTTTGGCGTTCCAGGTTCCACTGTTGTCACTGCCTTTATAGGTTCCTATGATCTCGTCGTTATCTAACACGCCGGTCACTGTAGTGGTTGGGCCGCAATTACAGTTCAAAGTATTGCCGGTAATTGTCCCGGCTACAAAGTTGATCCCACCTGAAGTACTGAGTTTGTCTTTTGAAAGTGCTGTCCAGGTATTGGTTTTTGAAGAAATGACCACATTAAGGCTACCTGCCTGGGCTGCACCGGAATCTTTCTTACCTACCGTACTGCCCTCATAACATTTAACCAGATTGTCTGATGTTTCTTTGATGAGCTGAAAGGAAATTATAGTATGCCCCGGAATGGTTAATGAACTGGTGGTAGCATTGCCACCAACTGCATCAACACTAAACCTGAATGAATAAACCTGTGAATTTGCAGTAGCGGTAAAATCTGTCACCAGAGGCTGGCCAGAAGTCCATACCGAAACGGTGGTAAAATTAACGGTAATCCCATCCAATACCATGGTGGCTTTCATGACTGTACCGCTGTTCATAATATCGATAAAAAGGGTGCCCGTTGATCCGACAACAATCCCTTTGTAAATTCCTTTGCTATTGCTGTTGTACTCTGCTTTTGCATCGGGTACATCTTTACAAGTTGAGCAGGTAAACCCTGGTTCTTCTGTTTTTTTGTCTTTTTTGCAGCCTGTTAAGCTGGCTGCCGCGATCATTAACAGGAGTAATACTGATGTGTTTTTGTAAATTCTGTTCATACGTTTATAGTTACCTGGCATTCATTTGCCGGAACAAACAACCGCAGAAAAAAATGCTTTAACGTGCCATCTTATAAAGTGGAACTAGTTTTTAGGGGATACGGGAATTTATAATTAGTATTGCATATGACTAATAGCCAGCATCTTGATTTCTCATTTTATCTGTCGCTATTTTGTTGCCTTCATTTATGGCTGCTTTGCCTGTTTCTGGTTCTTAAAAAACAAAAAAGATTTCCAGATTTTTTACTGGCAACATTTCTTTTTGGATTTTCCGCTATACACATTCAGCATCTCCTGCTGCAGGTGGGCTATATCAGTTACGTACCTTTTCTGGATCCCATAATGGGCGTTGTACTGAGTACACTCGGTCCGCTTTTTTATTTTTATGTAAGATCACTTACCGGAGAAAACCAGCTGTTTAAAAAAATGAAACCGCATATAATAGTGTTGGTTCCTGCGCTGGTTCATTTTTTCTATTTATTATTTACTAAAAGCGGCGCACAGCTGCATGAATATTATTATAGGTCAGACGATCTGGCTACCCGCTATACTTTGATCAATCTAATGCTGCTTATGGGCATGCTTGGCTACTTCCTGTTTTATCTTGTCGCCTCTATTAAAGTGCTGAACCGCCATGCAACCCGCATCAGGGAGTCTTATTCTAATATTGAGAAGATACAGTTGGGCTGGCTGAAAGATCTGATCATTGCACTGATGATTTTTGCCTGTGTGATCGCCCCGGTAAGTATTTTGATTGCGGACACGCATTTTAGTCAGCTGGCAGTGGCTTATTTTAGCACATTTATTTATTTCATCATCGTTTATAAATCATTGAACTATTCTACAGTTTTTTCTGGTGGATTGATGCCGGAACCAATCCGGGTACAGGGACAGGATCAAACAAATGCCATTAGCCTGGAAATACAGCAGGCTGAGCGGTATACAAAATCATCATTGAGCAGTAACCAGGTAGAGGAATACGGACATTCTGTAGAGATTTTCCTGGTATCGAATAATCTGTTGTACGACCAGACACTATCCTTAAAGCAAATGGCCGAAGCCTTGAAACTATCACCTCACGTACTTTCGGAGGTTATCAACAGATATTACAACAAAAGCTTTTTTGATGTAGTGAATTCTTTTCGTGTGGAAGAAGCCAAAAAGCAATTGAAGCAAATTGAGCAGTTAAATTATACCATTGAAGGGATAGGGTATAGTTGCGGTTTTGGCTCTAAAACTACATTTTACAGGGCTTTTAAAAAGCATGCCGGCTTAACTCCGTCAGAGTTTAATGCACTGAAACCAGCTAAAGGGCGATGAATAAAAGAAATATAATACGCCGGTTTTGCTATCAGTGTTTTCCATCTCGGCGCGGTGAGTAACATTAATATTTTTTTCATAGTTTTTCGTTTGGATTTTTAATGATACTTTGATGCAGGTCGATTGTTGTTAATGGTTCCATGGGTATTGAACAGAAAAATAAAAGAGCTGCATTTTTTTGCAGCTCCACCCGGTTTTTTGTATGGACTCTTTTGTCCTTACAAAATATAGGGTAAAAACCTAAAATGTAATCAATGAATAAAATTATGGTCAATTTGCAGGAAGGGAATGGGAAAGTCTGAAAGGGTAAGCTAACAAATTGATATAGAAGGCATTTACTTAATAAACTTAATTATTAAAAAGTACTTTGAATTACAAAGTTGTTTTTTATCTTTGTTTAAAATTAAGGTATTATGACAACATCAGTTCAAGAAATCGGAAACAAAAAACCACTATTTTCAAAACTCCTTGGAAGGCGGATGCTGGCTTGCGCGACAGTCGGTTTAGTACTTATCGCATTTTTTGTAATCGCGGCAGGTGATGGAAACCCGGCGTGGGGAAAATACTGGCGCATCAAACCTCTGGTACTTACTCCACTTTTGTGCGCGATGGTAGGTCTGTGCTATGACATCACTGAACCGCTTCGCAAAATTGCCGGTTGGCGGGGTAATGTACTTTTTGTACTTAGTATCATCGGCTTGCTAATGGGCATTTGGATGAGTCTGATTTTAGGCCTTAACGGAACGATGTGGGATTAGAGGTAATTCAGCATTGCGGGAATTTAAGGCGTCCTCGGACAATATTTTGAAATGGTAAAACTATTGAATGGTTAATCGGTTATCTTAGCATAACTGTAGCGTCATGGAATCATTCGAAATCACATCAGCAAATGCGGGTGCTGGCAGCGAGGGGGGTAGTTAGGTGGTATTAAAGGGATTGGATCTCTTCGATGGATAGCTTAGTATATTTAGCAATCTTTTCAATAGGTTGATTATCAGCCAGCATTTCTAAAGCCATCTCAATTGCTTTTTTGTGCTCGCCTTCTGAAACACCTTGTTCTAATCCTTGCTGTAAAATATACTGATCATGGTTGTAATTGTCGCGTTTTATTTTCAAACTTTGCTGGTATACATTCATTTCTGCTGGTGTTAAGTTGCTGACTTCGGCAATTTTAAACAGTTTCTTAAATATCTTATCCTCCCTCAAAGATACGGGAATATCTTTTAAATCTCCCATATGCTTTAAATAGAACAGCCATTTGTCTTCATCTGTTTTTAACTCATCTGCTGTCTTGTGGAAGCCAGGCAGCTCATTTAACTAAATTTTTGAGGGTTCTCGAAATTTAATTTGGTGATCAAATATCAGGCTCACTACACGAACCCCGTTTAGGATTTTATGAATATAACAAACATGCTTTTAGTTTGTTAAGTTACAATGATCAATACAAATGAATCTGCCTCTACTTCTACCATCCAAAACCTCACAAGGATTATCCTGGGTCTTTTTATGATCTTGGCAGGTATCGGCCACCTCAGCATTCAGCGGCAGGAATTCCAGTCACAGGTTCCGGACTGGATTTCCCTGAACAAAGATCTTGTGGTCATCCTTTCGGGAATGATAGAAATTTTACTGGGAGTTGCGATGATCTTTTGGCGCAAGCAACGAATAAAGATTGGTATTACTCTTGCTATTTTTTATGTACTGGTCTTTCCTGGCAACATCGCGCAGTACACCGAGCACCGGGATGCATTTGGTCTGGATACGGATACCAAACGTTTGATACGGCTTTTCTTCCAGCCTGTGCTCATATTTTTGGCATTATGGTCAACCGGTGCGTTGAAGCAGCTGATCCGTAAATCCCCGGGGCATAAATGATCTTTAATAAGCAACCTTTTAATTACATATCAATGTTGCAATTCGGATGTCTCTATTTTTTGTATTGGACTTGTGCTTTTGTGGTTTATCAATTCAAATTCCGATATTCATTCGGCGTCATCCCGGTTTTTTGCTTAAACAACCTGGTAAAATGTTGCTGGTACTTGAAGCCCAATTCACCTGCTATATCATTAATGGATTTTGAGGGATCAAATATCCTATCTTTAGCCTCATCGATCAACTTGGTCTGGATATAATCTTGTGCGGTATGACCTGTTTCTTTTTTAATCAGGTCACCAAAATAATTCGGAGATAGGTATAGCTGTTCTGCGCACCAGGCTACACTTGGCAAGCCTAAGATCTGTGCCTTATCCGATCTAAAGTAATCATTCAGCAAATTCTCAAACCGTACCAGAACATCCTTATTTACATTACTCCGGGTGATAAACTGGCGGTCATAATAACGCATACAATAATTCAGGAACAGTTCGATATTTGATACAATGAGTGTTTTGCTGTGTTGGTCCATATTCATTTCTATTTCTGTAGAAATCTTCTCCAGACAGTCCACAATGGTTTTCCGTTCCTTTTTTGATAAATGCAGGGCTTCGTTCACCTCGTAAGAAAAGAAAGAATAGTCCTTAATCGTCTTAGCCAGGTTTGTACCCTTTATTAGATCGGGATGAAAAACCAGGGCATATCCGGTAGGTTTCATCAGTTTCCCGTTACTGTTCACACCGTATACCTGCCCTGGAGCAATAAATACCAGTGTGCCCTCATCGTAATCGTAGTGCTGACAACCATATACCATATCGCCACAATTGATGTCTTTTAAAAATACCGCTTAAATACCCATGTAATACCTGTAGTATTGGATGGCGGGCACTTCATCAAAATTAACCACACTCACCAAGGGGTGCAAAGTATCAACTTTTAAATAGTTGTTATATGCTTTAACCGTGTCTATCCTGTCAACCTGTTCCATTATTTTTAATATTACTCCACAAAATTAATAAACCTAACTGGTGGCAACCCAAATCATAAGTGAAATCAGTAAAAGTGGTAAAAATACCTGTATTCTGTATAAAGTGTCTATGCCACCGTCTGACGAACTTTGTGTGATGAAACACATGGAAGATAAAGTTGTTCTTATTACAGGAACAGCTCAGGGTATTGGATTTGCCACTGCAAAGACTTTTGCAGAAGCTTAATAGACAAAAAAATACAGATATGGATAATAAAAAAGAACTTCAAAACGAGCAAAACAGCAATCCGTCCAGTCGTCGCGATTTTTTAAAGGGTGCCGCCCTTTTTGGAGCGACTGCCTGTGTTCCTGCCGTACTGGTACAAAGCTGCACAGAACAAAAAACAACAACTTCAAACGAAAGTCAAAATGGAAATCATATGCCTTTTATTTCAAAATACCGCACGTTAGGGAAAGGTAGTGCCGCCATGGAAGTTTCGGCACTGGGCTTTGGTATCATGGGAATGAATTATCACCGTGGTGTGCATCCCGATGAAAAAGCGATGATAAAACTTGCCCGCCAAGTAGTGGAGCGTGGCGTTACCCTGTTTGATACGGCAGAAACTTATGGGCCGTTCGTCAATGAAGAACTGGCGGGCAAGGCACTTGCCGAGTTTAAGGGCAAGATTGCTGTTACCACAAAATTCGGCTTCAACTATGCCGGAAATAAAATAAACGAGAGGCCAGCTGGCCCCAATAGTAAACCCGAACGCATTCGTGAAATGGTGGAAGCATCCTTGAAACGCCTGAAGGTTGATGTAATAGAATTGCTGTACCAACACCGTTTAGACCCCAATGTACCTATTGAAGATGTAGCGGGAACAGTAAAGGACCTGATAGCCGAAGGCAAGGTAAAACATTTTGGGCTTTGCGAGGTCGGTGCAGATACCATCCGTAAGGCACATGCCGTACAACCTGTTACGGCCATACAAAGTGAATACCACATGATGTGGCGTGAAGTAGAAAAAGAAGTATTGCCTGTATGTCAGGAATTGGGTATCGGTTTTGTACCCTACAGCCCACTAAATCGGGGATTCCTGACTGGTGCCATTAACGAATACACCAGCTTTAATTCCGGCAACGACAACCGTAACATCCTGCCCCGGTTTACTCCTGAAGCCATACGGGCTAACCTTAAAATTGTGGAAGAACTGAACAAGTTCGGGCGCACAAGAGGTATCACTATAGCACAGGTAGCATTAGGGTGGCTGCTTCAAAAAGCACCATTTATTGTCCCTATTCCGGGAACTACCAAGCTATCACATCTGGAAGAAAACCTGAGGACTTTGGATTTTACATTTACCGGACAGGAATGGAAAGAGCTTGAAACAGCAGTGGCAAAGATTACCATCGTTGGCGACCGTTACCCGGCTTCAGAACAAAAACAGGTGGAAAAATAACCGGATAAGGTTCTATGAGCGTTATTCATAAAAATATGATCAATGGAAATTTTCAAAAATCTAAAACTGATGATGTTGTCTGTATGTATCGCATTGGCAATGTCAGCTTGTAACAACAATAAAAAAACAGAAGCAATGCAAGAAGAAAATAACATTTCGCTTTTTCCGAAAGGCGACAGCCTACCCAAAGAATGGTTTACCGGAAACGCTTTTCTGCAACCATTATTAGCAAAAGACAAAAACAATGATTTCGCACTCGGCAGTGTAACCTTTGAGCCAGGTGTAAGAACAATCTGGCATACCCATCCCAAGGGTCAGGTACTGATTGTTACCGAGGGTAAAGGCTGGTATCAGGAAAAGGGAAAGCCTGCACAGTCCATCAAAAAAGGCGATGTTGTAAACATCCCCGAAAACCTGGAGCATTGGCACGGAGCAGCAGCTGACAGTAAGATGGTACATATTGCCATTACCAATTACAAGGGAGAAGAAAATGTGACCTGGCTACAACCTGTAACAGATGCGGACTATAATGAGGTCAATAAAAAATAAACAGATGAACTGCAAATCGGGATTAGATGAGTTATAACCTGTTGATTATTAATAATATCTATAAAGCCGATTAATTACTGCATATTTGATTAAACACCAAAAAAATCATGTCAGAATTTAAGGTTGACCTCAGCAACTGCGACCGTGAACCTATCCATATTCCAGGCCAGATACAATCACACGGTTTTTTAATTGTACTCGACCAGAACAGTAATGTTAGTCATTGTAGTGATAATATAGACGATTTGCTTCGGGAATCGTCTTCGGCGCTGATTGGATGCCCCCTTCAATACGTGGAGATACTGCTGGGCATTGACTATCCGTCTGGATCTATCACCAATATGCTTAGCCTTGGTAAAGTTAATAAAAGCTTTGAACAGGCTAACCCATTTAAGATGGAGATCTTCGGCAAAGCTTATTACCTGATTATTTCGACGGCTGCTGACTATTATTTGCTGGAATTTGAACCTGCTTTTGCAAATGCCCTGTACGATGTCCAGAAAATGATGGGCCATGCTATTTCTAAGATGCTGGCAGACAAGAATCTTCAAAGTCTGCTGGATAATACCGCTTTGCAGGTTAAAAATACCATAAATTACGACAGGGTTATGGTATACCGGTTTGCAGAAGATGGCCACGGTGAGGTGGTATCGGAAGCTAAAAATGATGATCTGGATCCCTGGTTTGGACTGCATTACCCTGCCTCAGATATACCAAAACAAGCAAGGGAACTATACAAAAGGAACCTGACACGTATTATCGCCGATACCAATGCAATAACATCACAGATTTTAACATCTGCTTTTAATGGTCAACAGTTTCTGGATCTAAGCAATTCACAGCTCAGGGCTGTTTCGCCGGTGCACATTCAATACCTTAAAAATATGGGAGTGGCATCGAGCTTCAGTATCTCATTATTGGTTAAGAATGAACTATGGGGGTTAATAGCCTGTCATAATTATACACCAAAATTTATTGATTACCTGTCCAGGGAATCTTCAAAATTACTGGGACAAATTCTATCATCTGCCCTGGAGTTCAGGAAGGAAGAAATACATCAGCAAACCCAGGAGGTGTTCAATGATCATCTTGATAAACTGACCAAGCAATTACAGGAAAGTGTAGGTATTGAGGAGGCGCTTACCAGGCATCAGGTTAACCTGCTGGATATTGTACATGCAAGCGGGGCCGTATTGGTTTATGAAAAGAGTATGGTAAAACTGGGCATTACCCCTGATGATGAACAGCTGACCGGGTTAGTGGGATGGCTGAAAGAACATAACGATAAGCCTATATACCATTTGAGCAATCTTTCTTCAGTGTATCCGGCTGCAATTGACTACTGCATCATTGCAAGCGGTATCATGGTGGTTGTTATCTCAAGGGAACTGGGAGAGTATGTGATTTATTTCAAGCCGGAGCAACTTCAGTATATTACCTGGGCAGGAAATCCTGAAAAAACGGTATCGGTAAACCCTGATGGTTTAATGCAAATCTCTCCAAGAAATTCTTTTCAGGAATGGTCGGAAACAGTGCGGGCAACATCAGTGGGCTGGAGCACAGAAGAAATCAATTCTATGGTCCGTTTAAAGACCGAGATCAGCTATTCGATTCAGCAAAAGGCAGGGGTTGTGCGGCTATTGAATGAAAAATTACAACAGGCCTACGATGAACTGGATACTTTCAGCTATACCATATCCCATGACCTTAAAAACCCGATAGCAGCGATAAAAAGTTATGCCCAGCTTCTGGCAAGAAACCAGGAATTTGCTGAGCGGGACAGGATGCTCCTGGGAAGGATATCCGATCGTGCAGATCAGATGAAACTGATGATCCACGCAGTGCTGGACTATTCAAGGATTGGCAGATCAGAAATCAATTACCTCAGTATAGACTGCGGCGCACTGATTGAGGATATTATTAAAGACCTGGAACTGGTATACGAAACTCAGAACTTAAAAATAACGATCGGAGAAACGCCGGAGCTCAAAGGAGATCCGACGATGATGATGCAGATATTTTCGAACCTGATCAGCAACGCGGTAAAATATTCCATTCACACAGAAGCCGCCCATGTGCATATTGAAGGAATTATAAACGATGTGGATATCTGTTATGCGGTAAAAGACAATGGGCTTGGTATTGCACCCCGTGATCTGTCTAAAGTATTTGGGCTGTTTAACAGGATGGATAATGTTAAAGATATTGAGGGCTCTGGGGTTGGACTGGCTATTGTTAAAAGAATAGTCGAAAAACACAAAGGCCGTATATGGGTGGAAAGTGAATTAAACCTGGGATCTGCATTTTTTGTCAGCTTTAATAAATAGCCTGTCATAATATGGTTACCTGAACATCAATTATACCGTTATTGTCCATGTGTGTTATTTCGATTATCGTGGTTGTCTTTAACGCATGTGGTGATGCTGGACTACCGTTTAAATGGCGAGGATGCCAAACAGATCTGCTACCGGATCAAATCGCGTTATCCGCACCTGCCGGTTATTGCCTTGAGCTGTAATTATAATATTGACAGGCTTTATGGGGAGGGTGGATTTGACGATTATATCAGAAAGCCTTTTGATCTGGATT
>NZ_JAVTSC010000015.1:0-165505 GCF_032678725.1 Pedobacter heparinus | reverse complement strand
CCGAGATGCGCCTCTTTTTAATCACCAGTTTTAGGCAGCATTTCAAGAGCAGATCATGTTCCTTTCATTGCTTATTTAACATATTTGTCGAAGAAGTTATATTATGGTTACGTACCCGGTTTTGAAAAATAAAACCGTATGCCGGAGACACTGCCATAAAATCCCGGGCTGTTAAATTTGAGTAAGACTGCGTATCGTAATTTTCATAATGGCAATTTTAGCTTGGTTTGATTAGTTATTGGTAACGCTAATAGATGAATTAATATTTGATTCAGCTGATCAAATGTTGTGCAATTTGTCTCAAAATGTAGCGAATATGCCAAAATCTAATAACTTCTGCCCAATCAATGAGTTCATCAGGGGCAATGTTCAGGGCCATAGCCAGTTGATCAGGATAATCATTTACTGTCCGAAACCCACTTTAAAGGCGCCAGATAAATCCCCTTTTTATCCCATCCGGAATTGGAAATGAACCAGCCTTTCTTTTTGTCGTATATAATTTCAGCGGCATGTACAGGAAGGGAACACACAAAATTTTCCCGGGGAAAGTTCTCCGGATCTTCAGACCAGAAGACCTCTGTCTGATTATACCCTGTCATGGCTCTGCAGATAAAAAGATAAAAAATGCCTTTTCTATGTATAACAAAAGGGCTTTCAGCATCACCGCCCCAGTCTGATACATAAGGTTGTATATGTATTGCCTTTGGCCCCGACCAGTGAAACAGATCAGGACCAGTTCTCAGCGATACCACCGAACGGCAGTCAACTTCGTTATATGTTCTCGTATAATAATAGTAGTACCTGCCTTTATATTTCATCAGGTATGAATCACGTGCATGGCCTGCATCGCTGAAAAGAGGGTTCAGCGCATATCGCTCCCAGCTTTTCAGATCGGTGCTTCTTGCCACGCATAACTGGCCCCAGGAAGCATAATCCGGTGCATTTTTTTGCAGGTTACCGATGTTATAGAACATATAAAAAGCCTTTTTATCTTTTATAACATGCGGTGCCCACAACACCCTTTCTTTCCCTTCCTGAGCTTGCATGGCGTAACCCAGGTCTTTCCATTTCTGCTGTCGTAAAGAACCGGCTGTAATGTGAAAAAATTTAGTTTCCCCCGCCCATGGTCTAACCGGGTGGTGGCCAATAATGCCAAAGGCATGCCAGATACCATCAGTTCCTTTTATAAAACAATGGTCATTGGTATACCATGTGGTATCCTCTACTGACCGTGTTTCGTTAGGATTAAAAATATGCACAAAGGCGCCTGCAATTACCGGCTTTTCATAAATTACTTTTTGAGCGGAAACTGCCCCCGTTATCAGAACGGCTAAACCAGCTATTAAGATTTTTCTCACATCAATGTTCTTTTGAGCACTGGACTGCAGAAAGAATAATAAAAAATGAAGTAAATAAGAGCGGTTTCATAGCGGGTGTTAAAATTCTGATAGCCAATATACTGAAAAAGTTTTTATTTCATTTTCACAATTACTTTTAATGAAGTAATTTCACTCAATCGTGCCCCATCTGCTCCAAGCTCCTTCAGCATGCCTGCACCTACCTTGCACATGGCGTACAGTTGGCTTCGGAAAAAGGTACCCAATCTCCGAAGCCACCTGCACCCAAGCTGCTTTAAACCTGCTTTTAGCCGAACAGCTATATTCCCCATCAACAGCATCATGCTGCTTTACGCCTTGAAGCCGTCCAGGGAATAATTGAGCCGGAAGATATCAGGTTCTTCCCCACTCATATCTTTGAAATCAGAGGTAATTTGCTGATTTTGAAAAATGCCAATAAAGAAACCCAGGTGTTCACCTACTGGAACGATAGCGAATTTTACCAGTTTCAGCACATTAATGAGCTTTAACTGTCTTTCTTATAAAACTTACGTTGATTAAATAGAACTTTATCGCACTTACAAGGGTCTCCTGCGCCTTGCTTCCAATTTAAAAATCTGATGTAATTTTTCCAGTTTTGGATTTGGATCTATAATAAAGTCAGAATTTGACATTACATAAACGACTCCTTCACTACTTCGAGGGTGTTTTACATATGGAACCTTCTTACTCAACACCATTCGGCCCGGAACCCCAAGATGCGAGCCCAAAGTAATTCTGCCAACTGAGGATTTAGATACCAGCAATAATTCAGGATGTTCAACATTGAGATAATCATATTGTAATCCAAAATGGACAGCCACAGGCCGTCTGGCTGCACCTGGTTTAAAATGATAGTACTTTAGCATTTTATCCCAGCTCAATACTTCTGCACTATCTTTTAGCGTAACCTCAACCGCCCCAAACCTGGTATATTTTGTTCCATATTTTGCGGCCTGTGTTTGTGTCAGAGTTATTATTTCACTGATATCATCGCTATTTAAAACCATGAGTGACAATGGATCGGCACGTATTCCATTTACCAGCAGATATGGCCGCCTATAATTGGTATCCAAGGCAGGGCGCTGCGCTTTTGTATTGCTTGCTACCACCAAGAGCGTTAAAAATACAAAGTAATACTTCATTGTTGGTTAGTGCTTTCAGATGTCATTTAATTTCTTTTTAATTTTAACCATAGCAAATGCACGTTTTGAATCCCGTTCCCAACGTTTGAATGCTGCCTGTATGTATATAAAAGTACCCTTTGGCTTACTTTTCTCAGTTTTATTGACGTTGATATCATCTACCATATCCGTTGAAAACACCATTAACTCTGGCTTGGAAATTTTTCTTGCGGAATTGATTGACAATGGAAATTTTAGCACTTCCTCTTCCAGCTGATAAAGTTTTAGCAATTGCTTATAGGAGATGATCTTTTTAGGTTTATGAATGTAAAAAACGATTGATGTATCTGGACTAACGTATTCTCCTATCGAATCTATATCATCTTCATTCAGGAAAAAAACTGATTGGGGAGAAATCTCTTGTTTATTTAAAAAATATCGTGTAGTGGAAGGTTTAGGAAACCTTTCCTGTGCAAACGTAATTGCATAAGTGAAACACAAAACGGTTAACAATAAATAGTCAAAGAGTCTATGCATAAGCTTTATATTTGATTAATTTTTTCTCTCGAAAGGTACATCAAGGGCTGCACCTGGGTCACCCTGTTGCTTCATCCATTCTTTTATCCGGACATCGTACTTTTTGATCATTGCCTGATATTCCTTTTTATCAGCAAGGTTATTTAATTCATACGGATCCTTTAAAATATCATAAAACTCTACGGCAGGCCGTTTGGCGATCCTGTCCGTCAGAAATTTTGCGTGTTCATCCGTATTTGCTTTATTCATCCAGGTGTACCATGCAGATCCTTTATTTGCCATGTTCATCATGTATTTGATGTAATAACTGCTTTCTGAATTCAGGTTTAACAATAACTTATAATGAGCATCTCTTACGCTTCTGATCGCATAAGCTGGCCCTTCAGGAAAATTATTATAAATACCAAAAGCCACATCTCTATGTTTTTCCGTTTTCCCGTTAATTACATTTAAAAAGCTTTTTCCATCTAATCCCGCTATGGGTTTACCGCCCGCAATATCAATTAAGGTAGGTGTTATATCTTCATATTGTACAATGGCCTCAGTTTCGCTTTTTGGTTGTACCAATCCCGGCCACTTCACAATCATCGAGCTCTTCTGCCCGTTATCGTATAATGTCCATTTCCCACCTGGAAATTGCGGCCCCTGTTCGCCCAGAAAGATCACTATCGTATGCTTGTCCTGCCCGGTTTCTTTTAAAAGATTCATGATATCCCCTACCTGATTATCCAGTCTTCTTACTTCAGCCAGATATTTACAAAACTGCTTTCTTGTTAATTTGGTATCTACCCAGTGTGCGGGTAATTTGAGTTGATCGGCGTTAAATTCTGAAGAATCACCGACGGTCCAGGGTGTGTGGGGATTTATGCTCATTACAAATAAACAATACGGGTCTTTTTTTGTAATGTAGCTTTTTACACTGTCCAAATAATATTCATCAGTAGCGGAAACGCAGTTTGGTTCAAAGCCCTTTACCCTATCAAAGGGAAAAACAGATCTGGGCGTGGTGACATGGTCCTTACCAGTAAGCCCTACCCTGTATCCCAGGCTTCTTAAATAATGATTTACACTCTTTAAATTGTCGTAAACTGGTTTATGGTTTTGATAAGCACCATGTTTTAGTGGGTATTGGCCGGTAAACAAGGAGGCTCTGGTTGGTACACAAATAGCCTCTGAGGCAATGATCTGATTAAATTTAAGTCCTTCTGAAGCGAGCTCATCAATATATTTTGTTTTAAGATTTTGACCGCCATAACAACTGAGCTGCCTGGAGTCCAGGTCATCGGCCATGATGATGATGATATTGAATTTTTGATCGGGTTTTAGTTTTTTAACAGGAATAAAAGAAGCTAGTGTATTCAAAATCAAAACTCCTGTTAAAAAAAGTACAATACCGGGTAAATATTTCATTTTAGGTTTCATTTCATGGCTTTAGTTAAATATACAGGATGAAGTGTTAATCTACAACTAAAAATTTTGGAGAGAAAGGTCACTTGATTGAGTTATGTTGGTCATCTATGCTCCTTACGGTTTGCACGATCGACCAGATATTGGGCAGTACATATCCTTGTAAACAATAGCATACATAAGAAAAGAAGGAGTTTTTTTGATTTCATCTTTTTAAGGTTCTACTTTAAAAAAAGTGGGCTTGATGACAGACCCCATCCCGCCATTCATATTGCTCCCTTCTATCACAATGGTATAGCTGGCCGGCAGATCGGCGGCATAAAAGGAAATGGTGGCTTCTCCTTTTTCATTGGTAATGATATTGGGTTCCCAATGAATCGTAGAACGGATATCGGTTCCCGAGATCTCCTTGTTGAGGTATTTAGGGCTATAGAATTGATGATCAACCTCTTTCCCCATTTGCGTGTTTTTATAGATTTACAGCGGCATATTTTCTTCAATCATAACGTACTCTTCTCTTAAATTTAATATTTTTGTACGTTATGATTGAAGGTTTTATTATATTTGACAAAACCTTCAATTATACTAGAATCTTATGAGCGAAGATCTAATTATACGTTCTGGATACATCGAAAAGATTAAACCTTTTATTGGCAAAAATCTTATCAAAGTCTTGACCGGGCAACGTCGGGTTGGAAAGAGCTATATGCTCAAACAACTCATAGCGCAGATTCGCATTACAGAACCAAATGCAAATGTTATTTACATAGATAAAGAGTTAGAGGATTTTTCTGCTCTTAAAAATCACAAAGATTTGGATAACTATGTAAAACAGCATTTGTCAGCAGATCAGAAAAACTATTTGTTTATTGATGAGGTGCAGGAAATTGAAGAATTTCAGCATAGCTTACGCAGTTTGCTGAATCAAAAATCCTGTGATATTTATTGTACGGGTAGTAATGCAACCATGTTATCAGGCGAATTGGCAACGCTACTCGCTGGACGATACATGGAATTCTCCATCCATGGATTAAGTTATACTGAGTTTCTGGAATTTAACCAACTTAAAGAGTCTGTCGAAAACCTAAATTTATACCTCACGCTTGGGGGTATGCCTTATCAACACAATATTGGAACAGATCCTGCTATTGTGTTTGAATATCTCAAGAATCTATATGCTTCCATATTGCTTCGTGATGTGGTTAGCAGGGAAAATATACGAAATGTTGCCTTATTGGAGAATTTAGTGATGTTTCTAGCGGACAATACAGGTAGTCTATTGTCTGCCCAAAACATTAGTAAATACCTCAAATCACAGCAGATCAATATTCCTACTCAATCCGTAATCAATTATCTTAAAGCATTAACCAATGCTTATTTTGTGCATAAAGTATCAAGAGCGGATATTCAGGGACTGAAAATATTTGAAATCGGTGAAAAGTATTATTTTGAGGATCTTGGTCTTAGAAATAGCATACGCCCTATGAATTATCGTGGTGACATTGCCAAGCTTATGGAAAATGCAGTTTACCTTCACTTAATTCGTAATGGTTATCGTGTCTATGTTGGGAAATCGGAGGATAAAGAAATTGATTTCATGGCCGAAAAAAATGGTGAACGCCGATACGTCCAGGTTACTTATTTATTAACAGATAAAAATACTGTCGAGCGGGAATTTGGTAACCTCAATGAAATACCCGACAATTATCCAAAATACGTTGTTACTATGGACGAGTTAAAACCACTCAATACCTATAAAGGGATACAACAGATTCACCTACGTCAATTTCTACAAATGGAAACGATCTAAGAAACAAAAAGAGGTTGATCATCTCTTATCGATGATCAACCTCTTTCCCCATTTGCGTGTATTTGTATTTTTTTATTCTGAATGTTTTTCTTCAGCTTTTTCTGCGTTGTAAGCCAGCAATGCCCTGGGGGCTCTGTAGCCATAACGAACAGGATCTTTCATGATCTCTTTCATGGATATCAATTTGTAAACATATCCGCCTGTTTCGCGGTTTAGTTTCATTTTGAAATAATTATCCTGGTTTTGCCTGTTGATCTGGCGTTTCATGTGGTTGTCACCTACATTATATGCGGCAGCAACCAAGGTCCAGCTGTCAAAAATGCCGTAAAGCTCTTTGATGTATTTGGCAGCTGCAATAGTGGATTTACGTAAATTTTTACGCTCGTCTACCCTTGAATTAACTTTTAAACCATACATGCGTGCTGTTCCGGGCATAAATTGCCAGAAACCTGCAGCCCCTTTAGGTGATACGCCACTGTTAAGTCCGGATTCTACTAAAGGCATATATTTAAAATCTTCCGGAATGCCGTAAGCGGCAAGGATAGGCTCGATAATCGGAAACCATTCCGCTGCCTTTCTATGCAGCATATTGGTTTGTAAATTACTGAAATAATGCGCAGCAAGTGTCTTTTTCATTTTTTTCTCTACCCTGGCATCACCTATAGGTAGCGACTCTTCTGCAAAATTTAACTGAGCCATCAGAGATAATGGCTTCCTGATCTTTTTTACTGTATCTTTTTTTGTTGTTTTTTCTTCTTTTGAAATACTTTTCGCTGCTTGGGGCATGTTGTAAGCAAACACTTTTGCCATAACCAGTAATGCAATAATTACCGTACATGGTATGATGTGTTTCTTTATCATTTTCCTCCTTTTTTTGGTTAACAATTATAAAACGCCTGCAAACATACGACATATTTATCTAATTATCAACTAATTACAAATTTAAGCGCAAAAATCACCGTTTATATATGTTTAAACGGCGATTTATATTTATCTTCAGCAAGCGAAATTAGGGATGTAATGCGCGGCCCTTTTTAAGACCAAAATTACCCTCTTTCGAACTGTGGTTGACCTCATCAGCATTCAAAATTAAACCGGCAACAGCAGGTAAAATTTCCGGTCAAACCCGGAATTGACCCACCGGGCAATGATCATCCCTTAAATCCAGCTTGCCTCCCGCAGCTCCGGATACTAAAATTGCGAATCAGCGCAATTTTATGTAATTTTGTCGCCGCATAAATTATGCGGCTAAAAGCGTATCATGATCAAAAATAACAACAGGAACAGTCGGGATGACAAGTCCAAACCGGGAAACCGAAGCACAACAAGCAAAAAACCAGATGGAGCAGCATCTTCATACAAGGGGAAAAGCAAGTTTGAGGATAAAGAAGGGAAAGAAAATAAAGCTGGCGATGCAAAGGAATTTAAACCGAGAACTCCGGGAGCCTTTGGTGCCTCAAGGGGAACAAAAGCCGGCGACAAAAAAGAGTATAAGCCAAGAGCAGGCAAAGAAGGTGATTCAAGAAGCTATAAGCCAAGAACTGAAAATGATGCAAAAGAATTCAGGCCAAGAAGTTCAGGTAGTGATTTCAAGCCAAGGGCAGGAAGAGATGGAGATGCGAAAAGCTTTGGTTCAAGAGAAAAACCAGCCGGAGAAAGTAAACGCAGTTACATAAAGAAAGATAATTTTAGTACGGGAGGGGATAAACCTTTCCGGAAATTTGATGATAAAAAAAGTCAGAGCCCAAGAAGCACTGACAGCAGGCCATTTAGAAAAAGGGAAGACGAGCAAGCCAAACAAGGCTTTAAGCCTTGGGAAGGCCGCCCGGAACGCACTGAACGCAGCGATCGTCCGGAACGCTCCGCAAGCGCATCCCGCCAGGAACGCAACAATACCTGGAATGGCCCGGAAAAGGCGCCAACCATGCGGGGCAGAAAAAATGCTCCTGCACCAAAAGATGATGGCCTGATCCGTTTAAACCGTTACATTTCCAATTCAGGTATCTGTTCGCGCCGTAAGGCAGATGAACTGATTGAAGCTGGCGTAGTTTCTGTAAACGGGGAAGTTGTTTCTGAGCTTGGGCACAAAATTGACCCGGTTAAAGACCAGGTACGCTACAATGGCGAACTCCTTAAACGTGAAAAGAAGGTTTATGTATTGTTAAACAAGCCTAAAGATTACATCACTACAACTGATGATCCACAGGAACGCCGTACAGTAATGCAGCTGGTAGAAAAAGCCAGCAGAGAACGCATTTACCCCGTAGGCCGCTTAGACAGGAATACCACCGGTTTATTGCTGATGACCAATGATGGTGAACTGGCAGACAAACTTTCTCATCCGAAAAATGGCATCACCAAAATATATCATGTGGAACTGAACAGAAGCCTGAGCCAGGGTGATCTGAACAAAATTCAGTTCGGACTGGAGCTGGAAGATGGAATGATTAAACCAGATTCTGTATCTTACGTAACTGGTGGCTCCAAGCGTGAGGTAGGCATCCAGATCCACAGCGGAAAAAACAGGATTGTACGCCGTATTTTCGAACACCTGGGATATGATGTGGTAAAACTGGACCGTGTGGTATATGGTAACCTGACCAAGAAAGACCTTCCGCGTGGAAGATGGCGTTTCCTGGAAGAGCATGAGCTGATCCAGATCAAGCACCTGATTAAATAAACAATATATATGAATAAGATCTGCTCACTTTTACTGGTTACCTTTTGTACGCTGCAAGGCTTTGCACAAAAAAATAACTATAATCTGATTATCGGAACGTATACCAGTCCGGGTAAAAGTGAGGGGATCTACCTCTATAGCTTTGATGTAAACACCGCTGAGTTCAAATTCAGGACCGTGGCCAAAGATGTGACCAACCCCAGTTACCTGGCGGTAAGCAAAGACAACAAATTTGTTTATTCGGTAGCGGAGGCTCCTGGTAACAGTGCTGTGGCGGCTTTTGCTTTTGACGGAGTTAAAGGTGGGTTTAGCTTTTTAAATAAGCAGACCACTACTAGTCAGGGGCCTTGTTTTGTGGCCGCCAATGGAAAAAATGTCTTCTCCGCCAATTACGGAGGTGGCAGCATGTCTGTTTTCGGCATTGAAAAAAACGGTTCATTAAGCCCTTTGAAACAGCTTGTTCAACATACCGGCAAAAGCATAGACCCTAAAAAACGTCAGGAAAGTGCCCATGCACACCAGGTACAGTTTACGCCAGACCAAAAATACATCGTATGTACAGACCTTGGTGAAGACCAGGTATACCTCTACAATTATGACCCCGCAAGCAAGGCGCAGGTGCTAACGGTAAAAAAAACGATAAAAACAACTCCCGGCAGTGGGCCAAGGCATCTTGCATTTAGTCCAAATGGCAGATTCGCTTATCTGGCACATGAATTTAATGGCAGCATCACTGTTTTTACCTATGCCAATGGCAATCTGAACAAAATCCAGGAGATCGGAACAGTGGTCAAAGATTTTCAGGGAAGAATTGACGGCGCCGACATCCATGTATCGCCCGATGGCAAGTTTGTATATGAAACCAACCGCGGCGACGCCAATACCATCTCTGCATTTGCCGTGCAGCCTGATGGCAAACTCTCTTTTGTAGAAACCGTCAGTACGATGGGCAAGGGGCCAAGAAATTTCAGTATCGATCCGACAGGGAAGTATTTACTGGTTGGGCATCAGTACACTAATGAGGTAGTGATTTTTGAGCGCAATAAAAAAACCGGCACCTTAAAGGATACCGGTAAAAGAATAGCCATCGGTGCGCCGGTTTGTTTGCTGTTCACAGCGGTTAAATAGATTTTAAGCCTCCCTGTTGCAGCCGTGTAATTTGCGCGATTCCTCAATAACTTTATTGTAATAGTTCACATAATCGGGAAGGATTTTCTTCAGGTCGAAATCCTTTGCCCTTGCAAATGCGTTTTCTTTAAACTGTTTCAAGACCTCATCGCTTTCCAGGATATGAATGGCTTTATTGGCCATATCTTCCACATCGCCCACGTTGCTCATAAAACCCGAGAAACCATCAACATTGAGCTCCGGCAGCCCGCCTGAATTAGAAGTAATGGCAGGAACCTTACACGCCATGGCTTCCAAGGCAGCCAAACCAAAACTTTCAGACTCTGAAGGCATTAAAAACAGGTCGGATACGGAGAGGATCTCTTCCACAGCATCCTGTTTACCCAGGAAACGGACGTGTTCGCCGATACCGAGTGTTCTGCAGAGCTGTTCATCGTAAGCGCGCTCCGGGCCATCCCCTACCATTAATAGCTTAGAAGGGATCTTTTCCTGGATTTTCTGGAAAATCCGGATCACATCGGCTGTGCGCTTTACCTTTCTGAAATTGGAAGTATGGATCAGGATGCGTTCGTTATTTGGTGCGATGGCTTTTTTAAAATGATCTTTAGGCTTTAAGCTAAAACGGGTAAAATCGATGAAATTAGGGATGACCCTGATCTCATTGGTAATTTCAAAGTGCTCTTCTGTATCTTTCTTTAAACTTTCGGACACCGTGGTTACGCCATCTGATTTGTTGATGGAAAAGGTAACTACAGGTTTATAGGTCGGATCTTTTCCTACTAGGGTAATGTCCGTTCCGTGCAGGGTGGTTACAAAAGGGATATAGATACCATAGGTTTCCAGGATCTGCTTGGCCATAAATGCAGCGGATGCATGTGGTATGGCATAGTGCACATGCAGGATATCGAGTTGTTCAAAACGGACCACATCTACCAGTTTGCTGGCCAGCGCCGATTCGTAAGGCGCATAGTCGAACAAAGGATAATCCCTTACGGATACTTCATGATAAAAAAGATTGGCAGAGAAAAAGTCGAGACGTGCCGGCTGGCTGTATGTGATAAAATGTACCTGATGACCTTCGTCGGCAAGTGCCTTTCCCAGTTCAGTGGCTACTACACCACTCCCACCAAAAGTCGGGTAACAAACAATACCTATTTTCATTTATATTCTTTAATGCTGCAAAGTACTGCACTTAAACTGAGCTTTGTGTTAAACAATTGCAATTATTTAACTTTCATTTCTTCCTGAATGACCAGGTACATCTCGTTTGGCCTTTGGGTGCCAATGTAATATTCGAAACCATCACGGTCTGTTAACACTACGGCATCCTTACCAGAAGAATAAAACCTTATGCTTCCTTTACGGTGCAGGTTGTACACCGGGTTGTTGAACAGGTAATTGCTGTATTTGTCTTTTCTGACCTTAACGATGCTGTTCAGGTCGATCTCTACCTTTTTTGCTGACCAAAGGCCATCGATGACAATCTTTTTCTGGTCTATGGTGATTTTATACTGGATCAGGAAAAGCAGGAGGATAGAAACACCGATGATACCGAAGCCTACGATCAGGAACAGGTCCTGCGTATTGTCCCGGTCACGTTCATAAACATAAGCAGCAAAACAGAATGCCGCCATTACCAGCCTGATACAGATCCTGATGTAATCGCGGCCAATGTATTGTTTTTCGAAAAAAGCGTATCGGTTCCCCATGTATGCGTGTGTTTTATGGTGTGGATAAAGTTAAGCTTTATTTTGTTTAGGAATTGTAATAAGTACCTGCTTCAGTTCAAAGATGGTTACATTTTTTGTGTTTGCAGTAATGCGATACCTGTGGTCCTGCCTTAAACCGGCAATCCAGATGACCTCTCCGTTGCCATTTACCAGCACAGGGACCTGATCTTTGTCGTTAAGGGGAATTTTCTCGTCAATAAAAAAATCGCTCAGTTTTTTAAAGCCTTTCATACCCATTGGCTTAAACCTGTCGCCGGGCTGCCTGCTCCGCAGTACCAATGGAAATTGCAACTGAGCGGTATCCACATAAGCCTTGTTCCTGTTCTGCTCAAACTGCAGTTCTGTTGTGCCGGATATCAGCAACTGACTGCCTGGCAGGTTTACTAAGGTATCCCGGCTATGAATAGTTTGCTGTGCAAGCTGCTGATCCGAGATATCGATGGAACTGATGATCAGTGCGGTCCGGTCTACAATAACACGGTGCGAGCTGCTGTAAAAAGAAGTGCCGCTTTGTTTTTCCAATGAGGCTGCAAGCTCAATTACTACATATTCTGTAAAATTAAAAGGCCGCAGGAGTTCAAAGAGCAGCAGACGCTGGGGTTTCAGCGCTTTTATCTTTTTCAGGGACAAATAAAATTTGCCCTCTTTTTCTATCAGTAGTTTTTGCTTTAATCCGGCTACTGCGTTCTGCAAAACCAGTTCAGTTTCTGCAAAACGCTGAATATTGCCTGCAAAAGTGCTTTCCAGGTTTCCGTTGATTTCTTTTAGATGAGGGATAACGTCTAACCTGAGTTTGTTTCGGGCATAATCCGTGCTTTTGTTCGAGCTGTCCTCTACATAATCAAGTCCAAAAGCATCAATTAAGACCGTAACATCAGCACTGGTCAAAAAAAGCAAAGGTCTGATCAGGCGTCCTCTTTTTGGAAGTATGCCATGCAGACCGGCAATCCCGGTGCCGCGTACCAGGTTCAGCAGCACCGTTTCCAGGGCATCGTTCTGATGTTGTGCCAGCGCAATCGCCTGATAGTTATGCGCTGCCCTGATCTCTTCAAACCATTCGTAACGCAGGTTCCTGGCAGCCATTTGAGTGGAAAGCTTATGGCTGGCAGCATAGGTTTTGGTTTGAAAATGAACCACATGAAAGGGGACATCCATGGTAGCAGCCAGCATTTTCACAAAGCTTTCGTCCCGCTGTGATTCAGCGGCCCTTAAATTAAAGTTACAGTGCGCAATACCAAAATTGAATCCGGAGAGTTTAAATAAATGTGCCATCAAAACAGAATCTTTACCACCGCTAACTGCCAGCAGGATTTTATCACCTGCCTGGAAAAGCGCATGTTTGCGGATGAAAGATTCGAGGTTTTGCAGGAGTATCATGTTTCAAAAATAAGGAATAAAAATTCATGGTAACTTTATACACATTAAAAAACTAAATTTGCAACGTGCATACCTTACGTTATTTTCTGATCGCCTTGCTGTTCCCCTTCTCTGTGCTTGCGCAGCAGAAGACAAAGATCAATGTTGAACGCTTTGACGCAACAAACACAGATAGAAAAGACAAAAACAATCCCATTTCTTATTTGAGAAAGCCTACTTTCAGGCAGGACAATGCAACCCTGACCTGCGATAGTGCGGTTTTTTATCCTACAAAGAATGTTTTTGATGCTTTTGGAAACGTACACATCAACCAGGCCGATACCATCAACATTTATTCCGACCGCCTAAATTATAACGGAAACACAAAAATTGCGCATCTGACTAGTAATGTACGGATGGTGGACAATGAAAATACACTGACCACCAATATCCTGGATTACAATATGGCCACGAAGGTTGGAACTTATGTTACCGGTGGTAAAATTGTAAACAAAGACGTCACACTGACCAGTAAGAACGGCTATTATTTTTCCAACAGCCGCGATGCTTATTTCAGGTATAACGTGGTGGTCGTGACGCCGGAAAGTGTGATCAAATCTGATACCTTAAGGTACAATACCTTAACCAACTGGACCTATTTTTACGGCCCTACCAATATTAAAGGCAAAGATGATAACCTGTATACAGAAAACGGGGCTTATAATACCAAAACCCAATATGCCTATTTTGGAAAAAAGAACCTGTATACCATGAATACCAAATCGCTGAAGGGCGACAGCCTGTATTATGACGGAATTGCAGGCTATGGAAAAGCCGTAAGGAATATTGTTTTTAAAGACACGGCAGATAAAACCGTGATGTACGGGCAACTGGGTTTCTATTACAAAAAGGATGAACGAACGCTGGTGACTAAAAACCCATATGTAGGTATGGGAACGGCTGATTCTACAAAGGTGAACAACAAATTGCAGCCAGACAGCTTATGGATGGGAGCTGATACCCTGGAAACGCAAATGGTCCTTAAAAAATCGCTGGTACTGATTTCCTCTCCCGTGATCAAAAAGGACAATGAACTGGGCGAAGCTGACGAAGAAGAAGGGCCAAAGGAAGCAAAGGTTGGTACAACAAAAAAAACTGCGGCAACAGAAGAAACCGGGGCCAAAAAAGCACCCGGAAAGCCGGATAAAAAGCAGCGCAAAAAGGACAAAAACCGGGATAAGAATATACCGGATACAGCCAGGGATTCTGTCCTGAACGACAGTTTAGCTAAGGACAGTACGCTCCTTAAAAAAATACCCCCGCAGCTAAAGGATTCCTTACTTGCCTCAAAGGCCGACTCCCTGATCAAGACCGGAAAGGATAGTCTGGCCAAAGCGATTAAGGCTGTACCAACGTTGAAAGCAAAGGCTGATACTTTACTAAAAGGGAAAGCGAATACTGAAAAGCTCAAGGGCGTGTTGCCTGGCGCAAAGCAGGCGGCAAACCAGGTGCAGACCAAAAAGCCCCTGCTGAAAGATTCGATTCCATTTAACCCGGAAGATACCGTCAGGACCAGGGTCATCAAAGCTTACCATAACGTACGGGTTTATAAGGCGAACATGCAGGCTAAAGCCGATTCCCTGTTCTACACCAGTGCAGATTCTACTTTGAGGTGGTACAGAGATCCTATCCTTTGGTCCGAAGGTTCACAGCAAACCGGAGATACGATTTATCTGCAGCTAAAAAACAAAAAACTGAATACCCTGCAGGTTTTGCAGAAAGCTTTCCTGGTGAATGTAAATGCCGATTCGGTCAGGCATAACCAGATCAAAGGAAAACTCATTACGGCCTTCTTTAAGGATGGGAAGCTCAAAAACATGTTTGTGGACGGAAATGCAGAAAGCATTTATTTTAACCAGGATGACAAAGGCTTGTATACCGATATGAACCAAACGGTGAGCAGCAGGATAAAGATCCTCTTTAAAGAAAAACAGATTGAAAGGATTATCACCATACGGGATCCTGAAGGGGTAAGAACACCCATGCCGGAATTAAAGGAAGAGGTCTTTTTAACTGGTTTTACTTGGAGGCCGGAACAAAGGCCCTTATCTAAAAAAGAAGTGATCAATGGCAAGCCAAAAGCGAAACCGGCAGCTAAGAAAGCTGTGCCTGCAGCAAAATCATCGCCTAAAGCGGGAAACAAAACAGACAAACCTTTGGTTAAAGCTATTCCTATAGCTGAAAAGGACAGCACGGGGGTTAAAATTGGGTTACCAAAGACAGACATTTTACCGAAGGCAGACAGTATACTGAAAGTTTTGCCAAAAAAAGATACGCTGAAAACGGATACCCTTAAGCCTGTTCCTTTAAAAAAGTAATCAGTTTGCCCATGGCCAATGCCCTGTGACTGATCTCATTTTTTTGGGCCATGCTCATTTCGGCAAAAGTCTGGGTATAGCCTGATGGTTCAAAAATGGGATCATATCCAAATCCCTGACTGCCAGCTGGGATTTCCCGGATGGTTCCATAAACCAGCCCTTCAAACAAAAAATGTTCCTTCCCCCTCACTAAAGAAATTACGGTTCTGAAACGTGCTTTCCTGTTTTCCTGTCCTTCCATCTTTTGAAGCACCAGCTTTAAATTTTCCTGGTCGTCTTTCAGCCCGGAATACCTGGCCGAGAAGATCCCAGGTTCCTGGTTTAAAGCCTCGATTTCTAGTCCGCTATCGTCTGCAAAACAGTCTAACTGGTAATGGTCAACCACATACTGGCTTTTGAGCGCGGCATTCTCTGCGAAAGTACTCCCCGTTTCCGGAATATCAACGGTACAGCCGATATCACGCAGGTTGAGTACCTTATACTGAGCAGAAAGCAGCTCACGTACTTCCTGGGTTTTGTGCTGGTTATTGGTAGCAAATACAAGTTCTCTCATTATAATCCAAGATTTTGCAGGCAGCTCCATAATGCCTTTTTACCCGCTGGGTTTTGATCCAGCTTTCTAAGTTCAGCTGAAAAGATCATTTTTACTGTGCCTTCCATCACAATGGCATGTTCAGGATGGCTGCTCAATGACAACTGCTTGGGGGTTACCCCAAAAGCAAACACCAGCGTACTGGAGAAAAAATCCATCAATTGTTTAAAGCCTGTGTCTTTATAAGCGGCATAATTCAGCAGCGCAAAATCGTTTGCGCTCAGGTTTATAGATTTTACAATCTTTCTGAGCAGCTCCCGCCCCAATTCATCGCTGACCTCGTTGTGTTCATCGTTCACCAGGATCAGTATGTTGCGCTTATTTTTACCCAGGAATTTAAAGCTGACTACCTCTGGAACAACGGCTGCCTCAGCTTGGGCTATGGCAACCGGCACAGGGTTTTCCAGGGGCCTGACAGGGGCCTGCGCAACCAGAGCAGCAGCCTCAGCTGGCTGCAGATCAGGCTCATTTACCAAATAAACATCATCGTTAAAAAACAAATACAGGGCTGAGCTATCGGCGGTTAACAGGCTATCCATTCATGATAATTTTACTGGGAATCTTTTTTCTGTTAAAATTAGTTAAATATCTTATTATAGTGCCTTTATTTATTACTTTTATGCCTTAAAAATATACACGCTTTTGTGAGAAAAGTTTATTGCGCTATTATTTTATGCCTTTTCCTGGAGGCTACATTTGCACAAAATGTAGCAAGCATTAATGGAAAGCCTATAAGTAATAAAGAGTTCATCTGGTTTTATAAAAAAAACCACCTGGGCCATACCAATGTTGCCTATAAAGATTTGGAAGCTTATTTAAATCAGTATATCAATTTCAAACTTAAAGTGCTGGATGCGAGAGAAATGGGCCTGGATAGGGATACGGCTTACCTGACAGAGATCAAAAACTACCAAGCGGCTTTGGATGCGCAAAAAAAGACGGCTAAAAACAATCCTGCTTATGATATGATCAGGAATGAATACAGGGAAGCGGCATTGATGTTTAACGCGTCTGAAATAAAAATATGGAACAAGGTCCAGAACGACGAGGCCCAGCTTCGCCTTTTTTATGATAAAAACAAGAGCAGTTATTTGCCCGGCAGTTTTGAAGCGCTTAAAGGAAAAGTGATTGCAGACTATCAGGACAGCCTGGAGAAGGACTGGATCGCTGCATTGAGAAAGAAATATACGGTAAAAATTAACCAGACGGAAGTAAAGAAACTGGCAAAGTTGGATTAAAGCTGCCATTAGATGCCGGAGAATATTAAATTTGCAAAAGGAATACAATTGAATAAATAAATAATGAAGAAATTTTTAGTGATGGCAAGCGGATTCATCTGCTTGTTTTTAAACACGCAGGCACAAAAGAAAAACATAGACAAAGTAGTGGCTGTGCTTGGGGGCAACATTATTCTGCTGTCTGATTTAAATCAGCAGTATGCACAATTCCTGAATTCGGGCAATACGGATGATCCAAAAGTAAAATGTTATATCCTGCAACAGATGCTGGCCCAGAAACTGTTGAAACAACAGGCAGAGATCGACTCTGTTATGGTTGATGATTCGCAGATTGATGAGGAAGTGGAAAAACGGATGCGTTACCAGATCCAAAAGGCTGGCGGGCAGGAGCGTCTGGAGCAGTTCCTGAACAGATCAGTATTGCAGTATAAAGACGAGATCAGGCCGGATATCAAGGAGCAGCTGATCTCTAATAAAATGCAGGCTAAGATTACCCAAGATGTGAGCATCACCCCACTGGAGGTTAAAAAATATTTTGATGGCTACCAGAAAGACAGCCTGCCTGATATTCCTACTGAGTTTGAAATCGGGGAGATTGTGATGTACCCTAAACTGACCAAAGCAGAGAAACAAAAGTACTATGATAAGATTGACGCTTTACGTTTAAGGGTAAAGAGCGGTGAAGATTTTGCTTTTCTGGCCAAATCGTACTCTGAAGATCCGGGATCTGCCCCTGATGGTGGTGACCTGGGCTTTTTTGACCGTACCAGAATGGTAAAGGAATTTACCGCATGGGCCTTCAAATTAAAACCAGGTGAAATGTCGCCGGTATTTGAAACAGAGCATGGTTTCCATATTTTACAGGTAGTTGAACGACGCGGAGAGCAGGTTCAGGCCCGTCATATTCTGATCCGCCCGCAAAATACCCCGGCAAGTTTAGACCGCGTAAAACTGCAGGCCGATACGATCTACAAAAGCCTGGTAAACAAGAAAATTCCTTTTTCTACGGCTGCTTCCCTGTATTCAGACAATAAAGAATCACAATATAATGGAGGGATGCTGCTGTATGCCGACAACGTTACGGCCAGAACTACCTTTATCCCTGCCGATAAACTGGACCCTAAAGTATTCCTGATTGTAGATACCATGAAGGTTGGCTCCATGTCTACACCTTCACTTTTTACAGACCAGAGTGGCAAGGACGGTTATAAGATCCTTTACCTGAAATCCAAGATCCCTCCTCACAAAGGAAACCTGGAGCAGGATTATGCAAAGTTTAAAGAAAAGGCCCAGCAGGAAAAAACCGACAAGATTTTAAGTGAATGGTTTGAAAAGAGAAGGGAAAATACCTATATCCGGATTGATGAGGATTATGATGACTGTGATGAGCTGAAAATCTGGACAGCCGCTTCCAAAGCCGCAAAAAAATAACGTTTATGCAGTTTGACAATGACATTAAAGCCGTTGATGCGCTGCATCAGTCGTACAGCAATATCAAAGCTGAAATAGCTAAGGTAGTTATAGGTCAGGACGACATCATCAAATCGGTACTGATCTCCATTTTCAGCAATGGGCATTGTTTGCTGGTTGGGGTTCCGGGCCTGGCTAAAACGTTATTGGTTCAAACTGTAGCAAATGTACTGGACCTGAACTTCAACAGGATCCAGTTTACGCCAGATCTGATGCCAAGTGACATTATCGGTGCGGAAATTCTGGGGGAGGACCGGAACTTTAAATTCATCAACGGACCGGTATTTTCCAACATCGTCCTGGCTGATGAGATCAACAGGACCCCACCTAAAACACAGGCCGCCTTGCTGGAAGCCATGCAGGAAAAAGCAGTTACTGCCGCAGGCTTAAGGCATGTATTGCCCAACCCTTTCTTTGTGCTGGCTACCCAGAACCCGATTGAGCAGGAGGGTACTTACCCCCTTCCGGAAGCGCAGCTGGACAGGTTCATGTTCAATGTACATTTAAGCTATCCCAGTTTTGAGGATGAGCTGACCATTGTCAAAAACACAACCAGTAATAATGAGGTCAGGCTGAACAAAATCATCAATGCCAGCCAGATCCAGTATTTCCAGAAGTTGATCAGGAATATCCCCGTAACTGATAATGTGGTCGAATATGCAGTAAAGCTGGTCAGTAAAACCCGTCCGGGCACCAGTTTATCAACGGAAGAAGTAAACAAGTACATCAACTGGGGTGCGGGCCCGAGAGCTTCGCAGTTCCTGGTTATCGGCGCCAAATGCCATGCGGCCATCTCCGGGAAATATGCCCCCGACATTGCCGATGTACAGGCCGTAGCTGAAGCCATTTTACGCCATAGGATCGTTCGCAACTACCGCGCAGAAGCTGAAGGCCTGTCGGTAGAAAATATCATTCAAAACCTTTATTAAAATTACTGTTCCTGCATGACGCGGGTATACTGGTTGGGATAATCGGTGATGAGCCCATCTACACCCAGGTTAATCAGGTATTTCATATCCTTCGCTGTATTTACTGTCCAGGGAATGATCTTTACGCCTGCAGCATGACAGCGGTCTACAAGCCCCTTTCCTACCAGCACATAATATGGGCTGTAATAGGTAGGTGTAAAGCCCAGGGCCTGGATGCTTTCTTCAAAATCCTGTTTCTCGTCTATCATCAGCGAGGTTTTTATAGAAGGGAAATATTCATGCAGGTATTGAAGGGTACGCATGTCCAGCGACTGGATGATCACTCTTTTAGTCAGTTTCTTCTCCTTTACAATTTCCATGATTTTTTCAATGAAAACTGTGGCATCCGGCTGAAATATGCCATCGCCTTTTCTGATCAGGGCCGTTTCAATATTATATATGGGTTTTTCAAGCCTATTTTGTTTTACATATGATTCTACAGAATCTATGGTCTCGGCTAGCAGCGGCTTATAGACTTTCATTTTCATCTGCCCCGGAAAACGGTTATGTAACTTGCTGCCCACATCAAACTTCCTGATCTCTTCATAATCCATTTCAAACATATTGTACTTCTTCTCGTCTTTAAAGCTAATGGCTTTCCCGTCCGGGCGGGTACTGATCTCGTTGTTAAAATAAGGTTCATGAGAGAGCACCACCTCACCGTCTTTAGAGATCACTACCCCCATATTGAGCACGTTGACATCCAGATCAAGGGCCTTGATCATTCCCGGAATTGTATTTTCCGGCATAATTCCCCTGGCACCCTGGTGCCCTATCAGCATAAATTTCTGCGCATGCACCTGTAAGGTCATCGCCAGTATCGTAATCAGCAGTGTTTTCTTCATTTATGATCTAATAACGGCATAAAATAAGGATTTATTGGATACCCCACAAAAAAGGCCACCTAAAATCAGGCGGCCTTTTATATTGCTTCATTTCAGCTTAGCGTTCTGCAGGCGCAAACGCCTGAACAATAAGGTTCCAGTTGTGATCTGCCTGGCGCTCATAAATGAACACATAATTGAAGCTTTCTCTCAGCTCTGCCTTATAATCCACCGTGGCGATGCCATAGGTACAGGCCAGGTCGCCTCCATCTGCTTTGTCTACTTTGGTTGTCTTAAACGATACCTTGCTGACCATACTGTTGAAGAAAGGAAGGATCTTGTCTTTGCCAATAATCGGCTCGTAACCAGGGAACAACAACCTTGCATTGGGATTTAGGAAACCTGCAAAGGCAGCAATACCGTATGATTTTAAGGAAGCATTTAAGGTTTTCTCTGTAGTTGCAATAATATCTGCGCCCGCAGCTCTTTGTTTATCGTTCAAAAACTTAGGTTTATAAGAATCCTTAGGCTCGATGAACTCCTGGTTTACCTTGTTCAATGGTTTATTGCTGGAAGTTCCCAGGTCTAAGGCCAGTTCCCATTTGCCGTCTTTTGCTTTCCATACCGACAAAAACTGTCCGTAAGCTGGCTTATCGCCTGCTACCGTATAAGGACCGGTGGTAAAACCCCAGTCTCCGCTTCTTGATACCCTGGCATAAGCCGGTGTCCAGCTCACGTCCTTACTTTCGGGTTCTGCGCCATAAAAAGTTTTTGCATTTACCGGGTTTGGCCTGAATACCAAACCATCATCAGCCGCAAAACTGGTATATGCAGTTTTGCTGCCATGCTTTGCAAAGCTTTCGGCAAATTCTTTTTCGGCTTTTACCAACGATTTGGTGCTTCCATCAGATTTCTGTGCATATGCACCCAGGGAAACTGCAGCGGCAATAAGGGTATAAAGAAACTTGTTCATCATCATGTTTTAAATAGTTATGGTACGAATATAGGGTTTGGATGTTTTTCTGATCTAAAAAGTAATTAACAATTGCACAATGTTACACTTTGTTCCAGGTGGTGCCTTCCTTGCTGTCTTTGAGCTGAATGCCCATACTTTGCAGACCAAGGCGGATCTTATCAGAAGTAGCGTAATCTTTATTTTCTTTGGCAGCTTTCCTGATGTCGATCACCATCTCCAGTACATCATTTAATTCTGTATTGGAAGCATCTTCATCTTTCAGGCCAAAAATGTCAAATACAAAGTCGCTCACCAGTTTTTTCAGCTTGCCCAGCTCTGCAGCGGATATTTTTCCTTTTCCATCGTATACCGTATTGATGATGCGCGTAGCTTCAAACAATTCGGCAATCACTACAGGGCTGTTGAAATCATCATTCATGGCCTTGATGCAATTTGCGGCTATCGGTGCGATTTCAAAATCACTTTCTGCAGCAGGCACCAGCTTATCCAGGAGGTTTACCGCATTCATTAAGCGCCTGAAGCCTTTTTCCGAGGCGTCCAGTGCTTCATTAGAAAAATCAAGTGTACTGCGGTAGTGTGCCTGGAGCATGAAAAACTTAACGGTCATCGGACTGAACCCACGATCAAGCAATGGATGGTCTCCGGTAAAAAGCTCAGCAGGCAAAAAACCGTTACCGGCTGATTTAGACATGCGGGCCCCATTAACTGTCAGCATATTGGTATGCATCCAGTATTTTGCTGGTTGTTTGTGGCTGCAGGCTTCCGATTGTGCGATTTCATTGGTATGGTGTGTAGCAGCCAGGTCCATTCCACCACCATGGATGTCAAACTCGTCTCCCAGGTATTTGGCACTCATGGCCGAGCATTCAATATGCCAGCCCGGAAAGCCTACACCCCAGGGAGATGGCCAGCGCATAATGGTTTCGGGTTTGGCTTTTATCCAAAGTGCAAAATCAAGCCGTCCGCGCTTCTCATCCTGCCCACCCAGTTCGCGGGTATTGGCCAGCATATCGTCCAGGTTCCTGTTGGTTAATATGGTATAGTTATAGCTGGCACTGTATTTTTCCACATCGAAATAAACCGTGCCATTGGCTTCATAAGCATAACCATTGTCCATGATTATTTTAATCATTTCTATCTGTTCGATAATATGTCCTGTTGCGGTTGGCTCTATGCTTGGTGGAAGCGTATTGAACATCCGGAGCACATCATGAAAGCCCAGGGTGTACTTTTGGACAATTTCCATAGGCTCCAGCTGCTCTAGTTTGGCCCTTTTTGCAAACTTATCGTCCCCTTCATCGCGGTCGCCTTCCAGGTGCCCGGCATCGGTAATGTTGCGCACATAGCGCACTTTATATCCACTGTATTTTAAATATCTGAATATCAGATCGAAGGAAATAAAGGTGCGGCAGTTGCCCAAATGAACATCGCTGTATACAGTTGGCCCACAAACATACATGCCTACATTAGGCGGTTGGAGCGGTTCAAAAAGTTCTTTTGTTCTTGTAAGGGTATTGTACAGGTGTAGGCCTTTATCCATTGTGCAAAGGTAAATATTTTAGGGGTTTAATCTCAAATCGCTGCGAACAGGAAAATGATCTGACAATTTAGCTTCAATGATGCGGTAGTTCATCACATCAAATTGTTTGGTGCTGGCTATATAATCGATCTGAAAATTCGGGAATTTACCGTTGTAGGTTTTCCCAAACCCTGTCCCTTGTTCTTTAAAAGTATTTTTTAATGATTTTGTCATTTGCTTTACGGCATAGGATGCCGGGGTATCGTTAAAATCACCGGCAATCACAAAAGGCAGTGCACAGCTTTGCATATGTGCTTTCATCACATCTACCTGGTCGCTCCGTTTCCGGAAAGCTCTTCTTAACATCTTAAGGATCCTTTTTGAGGCGTAAAGTTTAGGCTCCATCTTATACTTAACCTGGTCCAGGTACATATAATCCTGTTCCTGGAAGGATATGGACTGCAGGTGTACGTTATAGATACGGATGGTTTTAGTGCCGATTGCCACATCAACAAAAATGCTCCCATTACCCCATCCATATTCAAATTTAATTTCCCCTTTTTGCTTTATGGGGTATTTAGAAAAGATGGCAAGGCCCGTTGCTTCATAATCGTTCTCAGCAGAGGGTACAAAATAATAGTAAGGATTATTTAAGATCTTTTTTAAGCTGTCTGTAATGTCAAAAGTGCCTTTTCTACGGGTAAAGTACTCCTGAAAACAAATGATATCCGGATTTTCATTTTTTATCAGGTTTAACATCTGTTGTTTTACCGACTCTACCTTTTCCTCTCCATAAGGTTTAAAACTATGCACATTATAGGTCATCATGCGGATCAATCCGGCATCTGTTTTAGGCCCCAGGCCTTTATCACCTGTAAAACCAAAAGTTGTGGTCAATGAAGTCCAGCCAAGCAGAATGATCGCCAGTGTAGAAACAGCAAACAGCCATCGTCGTCGCAAGCACCACCATACCATCATGAACACGTTCAGCAACAACACATAGGGATAGGCCAGACCGAAAAAAGCAAGCAGATGCAGACTGCGCGGATCAATACTGCCTGCCAATAAGCCCAGCAGCAGACAAATGGCCAGGCCTATAGCCGACAACCGGACTAAATGATCTATAAATGTTGGTTTTGAACGCTTCATTAATGTTTACTCGCCTTAAATAAAGTCTCTTTTTCTTCTTTATTCAGTTTATCGTAACCAGATTTAGAAATTTTATCTAGTATCCTGTCAATCTCTTCCTGGTTTACCGCATCTGCTTTTTTAGTTCCTTGCTTTGCAAACTCATTTCTAACCACTTTTAATTTCGGTTTACGTTTAAACAGTTTACTCCAATCCGTCCCGCCTTTCAATAGCCGGATATAACTAAAACCCAATACAGCACCACCAAGGTGTGCAAAGCTTCCTCCAGCATCGGTAGTTGCAATACCAATCAGGTCCAGTACGATATAGGCCAATGCTAGACACTTCAATTTTACATCTCCTAAAAACAATAATCTGATGCTGTAATCCGGCACTAAAGTGGCTGAAGACACAATAATTGCCATTACTGATGCAGAAGAGCCGATTACAGTTGCCTGTGATACAGAGCTGGCAAAAACGGGAAAAACATTATAGGCCAGCAAATACAGCAAGGCGCCGGCAAAACCACCCGCCAGGTATACAAAATGAAACTGACGTGGCTTTAGAAAATCAAGAAAAATCCGGCCCATCCAAAACAGCCAAAGCATGTTAAATAAAATGTGCAGCAGGCCGTCATGAAAAAACTGGTAAGTTAAAATGGTATAGAAGCGCGCAGGCAGTTTAGCAATATCAGCAGGAAAGCCTGCATATTCCCTGATCCATCCGCTATAAATGCCACCGCCATTCCCCGAAAGAAAGAAGGGGATATTGATCAGCGCAAATGCAACAAAAATAAGGACATTGATCCCTATATAAAGGAACACCGGATTGCCCGACTGGAATACCTTATACTTTAAATCTTTGATCAGGTTATTATTCATAATAGGTATAAAATCTATCGTTATTTTTATCTCCCCAAAGCTTAACCAAAATAAAGCCAAGTAAGGCCCCACCTAAGTGTGCATAATGAGCTACTGAATCACCTGGTATTCTTGCTACACCTAAAGACAGTTCCATTAATATGTATACCGGGATAAGATATTTTGCCTTAATGGGAACAGGTATAAACATAATGTAAAGTTCGGTATTCGGATACAACATGCCAAATGCTACCAGCAAACCAAAAACCGCTCCAGAAGCACCAACCATGGGAAAACCATAAATACCCAATAATGTTTGTTTTTGGGCATCTGAAATACCATTGATGTTAATATTTCCTTGGATATATTGGTTTTGAACAAGCTCCAAGTCAATTGGATTTCCAAGAAAATGTCCTGTGATCTGATGAACTTCATAGGCCTGCACACCCATCTGAAGCGCTACAGCTCCCAGGCCAGTAATCAGGTAAAAGTTAATAAAGCGTTTAGCGCCCCACCTGGCCTCCAAAATCCCCCCAAACATAAACAAAGCAAACATGTTGAAGAAAATATGCATCAGATCACCATGCATAAACATGTAGGTAACAAGTTGCCATGCTTTAAAAAACTGTGAGTCAATGTAAAAAGCCCCTAAATGATAGGGGAGTTCAATTCCTGCATTTTTCATCACGTACT
This sequence comes from Pedobacter heparinus, assembly GCF_032678725.1. Classification (GTDB taxonomy): domain Bacteria; phylum Bacteroidota; class Bacteroidia; order Sphingobacteriales; family Sphingobacteriaceae; genus Pedobacter; species Pedobacter heparinus_A. The sequence goes on along the minus strand of NZ_JAVTSC010000015.1, from coordinate 139,711 downwards.
TTGCCGCAAAAAACAAAACATTGATGATCAGCAAATTTTTGACTACAGGTGGGATATGGATGTTGTTCATTTATCTCTATTTATCAAATTTCTTATCAAGTTCTGCCAGTCCAATGGTTTGGATAACCGGCTTGCCGCTGATGCTAAAGTTAGGGCTTTTGCAGGCAAAAAGTTGCTCTATCAGCGTATTCATCTCTTCTTGTCCCAATACCGTACCGTTTTTTATGGCACTGTTCCGGGCCATGCTCCGGGCAAGAGCATCTCTTTTATCCAGTTTCAATTCCTGCTGTGAGTTTTTAAACCCTTCTATCAGGTGTTCAAACAATTGCGTTTCGTTAATATTGCTTCCGCCCAGATCAACAGGGATCCCTTCAATCACTAAGGTATTTTTGCCAAACTCCCTTACTTCAAAACCTAAGCTTTGAATGTCTTCCAGTAAACTTTTTGCCAGTTCATAATCGTTAGGGCTTAAGGTAACGGTTTGCGGAAACAAACTTTGCTGCGAAGCGCCTTTCCGGTCTTCCAGGTGAAGGGTAAAGCGCTCATAAAGTATCCTTTCGTGCGCAGCCTGCTGGTCGATCAGCATCAGGCCGGATTTGATCTGTGAAATGATATAGCGGTTGTGCAGCTGCATCAGCTGCTTTTGCACAGGACTAAACTGGTGCTCGGGCTGATCTGCCACCAGGTTCATCGCTGCCTGTTCGGCAGGTTTATGGTTGGCGATTTCGTACAAAGAACCCCAGTTCTTTGTACTGGGCGACATATTACCAGATCCGCCAGCATAACTTTTAGGAAAACTTGCATAAGCTGCCTCCCTGGAGCTGGCAGGCTTATCTTCAGCAAATGGATTAAAATCAGGGTTAAAACTGATACTTGGCGGCACAATTTCTTCAGGTGCTTTATGCGTGATCATATTGCTGAAGCCTGTTTCCTGGTCAAAATCTATCGTCGGACTGATGTTAAACCGACCTAAAGACCTTTTTACGGCCGAATGCAGGATGGCATAAATAGATTTTTCATCTAAATATTTGATCTCTGTTTTTGTGGGATGCACATTCACGTCAATATTTGCCGGGTCTATATCAATAAACAACACATACAGCGGGAAATGATCATCTGCCAGTAGCTCTTCATAGGCCTTGTTAATGGCATGGTTTAAATACGCATCCTTGATGAAACGGTTGTTTACAAAAAAGAACTGCTCTCCTCTTGTTTTTTTTGCAAACTCCGGCTTCCCGATATAACCTTTCAGATTGATGATGCTGGTTTCCTCCTCAACCGGGATCAGACGCTCGTTGTAATTGTTGCCAAACAGGTGTACGATGCGCTGTTTTAAAATGGCAGATGACAAACGATAGATTTCTACCCCATCATGATGCAGGCTAAAAGCAACGGCGGGGTGCGCAAGCGCTACCCGCTGAAATTCGTCAATAATATGTCGCATCTCGGCAGGGTTGCTTTTCAGGAAATTGCGCCTTGCCGGGGTGTTGTAAAAAAGGTTTTTAATGCTGATGCTGGTACCTTCTGCCGTGGCAACCGGTTCTTGTTGGAGAAACACAGAGCCTTCTATTGCGATCAATGTGCCCAGCTCCTCATCGTGTTTGCGGGTTTTTAACTCTACCTGCGCAATGGCCGCAATAGAAGCCATGGCCTCGCCCCTGAACCCCATGGTCCGGATGGCAAACAAATCTTCAGCCTTACGCACTTTAGAGGTTGCATGGCGCTCAAAACACATCCTGGCATCAGCTACACTCATTCCGCTACCATTGTCAATTACCTGTATCAATGCTTTTCCGGCATCTTTAACAATGAGCTGGATTTTATTTGCCCCCGCATCTATAGCATTCTCTAATAGTTCTTTTACTGCCGATGCAGGCCGTTGTACCACTTCGCCTGCTGCGATCTGGTTGGCTACACTATCGGGTAAAAGCTGTATAATATCTGACATTTATCTATCTTCGGTAAAGCTGCTAATTTAGGCAAAATAAGCCTCATCCTTCATTTCATCGCACAATATTTTGTCGGCGTACAGTTAAAAAATTACCCTGCGGTTATTTGCAGTCCTTTGCAAGCTTTTGCTATCTTAGCCTTATGAAAGGTTTTCTTACAGTTTTATCCGCGACAGCACTGTTCTTCAGTTCATGCAGCAAACAAAAGGCCGATCTCATTTTATACAACGGACAGGTTTACACGGTTAACGAAGCTTTCGATACGGTGCAGGCATTTGCCGTCAAAGACGGTAAAATAATTGCTGCCGGCAATACAGAAGAAATCAGAAGGTCTTATACAGCACCTGATGAAATTGACGCTTTGGGAAAAGCGGTTTACCCGGGCTTTATTGATGCCCATGCACACTTTTTTGGCTACGGACAGGGATTGCAGACCGCCGACCTCCGGGAGGCCAAAAGCTGGGAAGAAGTGTGCAAAAGACTCAGTGAATTTGCCAGGACACATCCCGATGGCTGGCTGACCGGGAATGGCTGGGACCAGAACGACTGGCCGGGCAAACAGTTTCCTGATAAAACAAAGCTAGACCTGCTGTTTCCAAACAGACCTGTACTGCTTACCCGCATAGATGGCCATGCTGCAATTGCCAACCAGAAAGCATTGGATGAAGCAGGGATCACCAAAAGTTACCCGCTTACCGGTGGAGAAATTGTAAGCAGGAAGGGCCAGCTTACCGGTTTACTGATAGATAATGCAACTTCCCTGGTGGAAAATAAGATACCTGCACCTGCTGTCCCACAAATGGAAAAGATTCTGATGGATGCACAGCAAAACTGCTTTGCAGCAGGACTGACTACCATTGATGATTGCGGAACGGGTTACGAACTGGTAAACCTGATGGAGAAAATGCAGGCAGAAGACAAACTCAAAATGCGGATGTATGTCATGCTGTCTGACCATAAGCCCAATTATGATTACCTGTTTAAACGGGGGGCCATCAAAACCCCGCGCTTAAATGTCAGGGCATTCAAAGTAATGGGCGACGGTGCTTTGGGCTCAAGAGGCGCCTGTCTGCTCCATCCTTACCAGGACATGCCTGGCAAAAGCGGATTCCTGCTCCAAAATCCCAAACACTTTGAAGAAGTGGCAACAAAACTGGTAGAAAAGAATTTCCAGATGTGCACCCACGCAATAGGCGATTCAGCCAACCGTACCATTCTTAAAATCTACAACAAGGTGCTGGGCGGCAAAAACGACAAACGCTGGCGCATAGAACATGCCCAGGTAGTTGCCCCCGAAGATTTCGATCTTTTCGGCAAGGCGAATATCATTCCCTCCGTACAGCCTACTCATGCTACATCTGATATGTACTGGGCCGGAGACCGTCTGGGCCCGCAGCGTGTGAAAGGGGCTTATGCTTTTAAACAATTGCTGAAACAAAACGGCTGGATCCCTTTGGGTACAGATTTCCCTGTAGAACAGATTAACCCCATGCTCACTTTTTATGCTGCTACGCTTCGTCAGGATGCCAGGGGCTATCCGGAAGGAGGCTTTCAGAAAGAAAACGGGCTGAGCAAAGAGGAGGCCCTGCGGGGCATGACCATATGGGCTGCCAAAGCCAATTTTGAAGAACAGGAAAAAGGCAGTATCGAAGTCGGAAAATTCGCGGATTTCGTGATCCTTGATCATGACCTGCTTAAGGCCAGCCCCAAACAAATCCTAAACACACAAGTGCTAAAAACCTATATCAATGGAGAAAAAGTATATGAAAAAAAATAACATCGCTGGCCTGATGACGATCAGTTTTATGGCCCTGCTTACCTTTAGTGCCTGCGCGCAAGACCACCGGCAAAACGAGCAGCAGCTTGCTACTTTAAACAAGATCAGCAACAATACCATCCTGTTAAACAACCATGACAACATCATTCCGCTATTAGACCTGGAAAAGAAAAACATCGCATCCGTTAACCTCGGCTTTGGCAGCCAGCAGGTATTTGACAGCCTGCTCAATAAATATGCTAGGGTTGCCTCTTATTCATCGGCAGATTATCAAGCCCAAACCACTTTAAACAGTCTTGAAGATGATTTAAAATACTTTAATACAGTTGTTGTTACCATTCCTTCCACGGCAACCGGTGATCCCAGAAATCTGGGGTTTATCAGGAGCCTGACTAAAAACAAGCAGGTAATTGTATGCTTACTCGGAGAGGGGCGCAGCTTAGCTGCTTTTGATGACTTGAAAGCACCACTGATCTGGACCGATCAAAACACACCCCTGGCAGCAATGGTATTGCCACAGGTGATCTTTGGTGGAATTGGTGTCAGTAAAAAACTGGTGGCCAGTTATTCTCCCAAATATATCGGGGGATCCGGCTTCAATACCGTGGCCACCCGCCTCAAATATACGGTGCCTGAAGACGCAGGCGTGAATGCAAACAACCTGAGAGAGATAGATAAGATTGCTGCGGAGGCCATAAGAGAACGTGCTGCCCCCGGCATGGTGGTACTCGTAGCTAAGGATGGCAAGGTGATCTTTAATAAAGCTTACGGGCACCATACCTATGATAAGCAACAGCCTAACCGTCTGACGGACATTTTTGATCTTGCTTCCATGACCAAAATAACCGCGACTACCATGGAGTGCATGAAACTTAGTGATGAAGGAAAATTAAGTATGGATTCTACATTTGGCAGCTATGTGGCACTTGCACGGCCAACAGATAAAAACAGCCTTACGGTACGTGAACTACTGCTTCATCAGGCAGGGCTGATCCCTGATATTCAAACTTTTGGCAAAGTGAAACCTTCAGATCACAGTAGTGATTCTTCAGCTTTTTTTCCTACCAAGGTCAATGAAAATTATTACCTCAGAAAAAATTATTTCAAAGAGGTGATGCAGCCTGATATGCTGAATTCTCCTTTAAGGACCAGAGGAAAATATGTATACAGTGACGTTGGCATGTGCCTGCTGCAGCAGATTGTAGAAACGATCACTTCGAAACCTGAAAACCTGTATGTTGATGAACATTTCTACAAACCTTTGGGGATGCAGACAACAGGCTTTTTACCGCTTAAGCGTTTTAGCCCGGACCAGATCATCCCAACAGAAAATGACAAAGACCGCAATGCGCTGCTTGACGGCTATGTACATGACCCTACTGCGGCCCTGATGGGTGGCGTAGCAGGACATGCCGGTTTATTTGGCAATGCAAATGACATCGCCATTATCTATCAGATGATGCTGAATAAAGGCAGTTACGGGGGTAAAGAATACATAAAACGTCCAACAGTGGAGTTGTTTACCTCCAAACAATCTACCATCAGCCGCCGTGGGCTTGGCTTCGATCGCTGGGATCCGGACCTGACCAAAAAATATCCTTCAGAACTGGCTTCGCCGCAAACATATGGCCATACCGGTTATACCGGGACCTGTGTATGGGTGGATCCTGTACGGGGCCTGATTTACATATTCCTTTCTAACCGGGTAAACCCTACCGTAAGCGAAAAGTTAGGTACACTCAAAATCAGGGGAAGGATTCAGGACGCCATCAACAAAGCCATTGATACCGGAATTTAAGCCCGCTGTTTACCTGTAACCTTTGGCCTGTAGTTCAAATAGTTCTGCATAGCGCCCTTTTTTAAGGATCAGCTCTTCATGACTTCCGATCTCGATCAGCTGCCCTTTATCCAGCACCAGGATCCGGTTGGCCATTCTTACTGTAGAAAAACGATGGGAGATCAGCACAGCTGATTTCCCTTTTGTCAGTTCTGCAAAACGCTGGAAAACTTCATATTCTGCCCTGGCGTCAAGCGCGGCGGTAGGTTCGTCCAGGATCAGCAATTGCGCGTCCTTCATATAGGCCCTCGCCAGGGCTACTTTTTGCCATTCGCCGCCGGATAAATCTACCCCATTTGCAAAACGTTTGCCTAACATCTGGTCATAGCCGGCAGGCAGTTTTTCTATTAAGGTATCCGCAAGGCTTTGTTTTGCTGCTGATTCGATCAGGGCCTTGTTGTTCTGTTCGCTGATGTTACCTGCCGCAATATTTTGCGCCAAGGTCATCTGGTAACGCAGGTAGTCCTGAAAAATGATGCCCACATTTAAACGCAGCTCATCCAGGTCATATTCCTTTAAATCCACACCATCCAGTAGTATACGACCTTCTGTCGGGTCATAAAGCCGGGCCAGTAATTTCACCAATGTGGTTTTGCCAGAGCCGTTTTCTCCTACCAGGGCCAGCTTTTCACCGGGCTTCAGGCTAAAACTCAAATGTCGGTTTGCCCAGCGGGAAGAATGTGCGTACTGAAAGCCCACGTCTTCAAAAACAATGCCCTGCCTGATCGGATTTGGGAAAGGCTTTGCATCCTGCATCTTCCTGATCTTTGGTTCAATTTCAAAAAATTCAAAGAAATCGCTCAGGTAAATGGCACCCTGGGAAACTGCAGTAAACCGCAGCAGCACACCTTCCATTAATCCCCGCATCTGCCGGAAAGAGCCGGCTAAAAACGTGAGCTCTCCAATGGTAACTGTACCGGTAATGGTTTTATAGATGATGTAAATGTAGGCCAGGTAATATCCTGTACTGCCCAGGAAGGAAAAAAACGTTCCCCATAGGGCCCGGCGCTGTGAAAGTTGCCTGTTTTCTGCATAAAACTTTTCTGAAAGCGTTTTAAAGCGGTTGATGATAAAACCAGAAAGATTAAATACTTTGATCTCTTTTGCCGTATCGTCGCTTGCCCCCAGGTAACGCACATAATCCAGTTCCCTGCGTTCTGGCGTCCGCCGGCGTGAAAGGGCATAACTCCTGTCGTTGAAATAGGATTCGCCAATAAATGCAGGTAAGATGGTAACCAGGAGCAACAGGATCAGCCAGGGATTAAATGCGACCAATCCGACCGCCAGAAAACCCATGGTAATCAGGTCCTGCATCTGGCTCATCACCTGGGACAACAAAACCGTACGGCCTACAGTTTGCTGCCTGGCGCGTTCCATCTTATCGTAAAAAACAGCATCTTCAAACTGGTCCAGATCTAATGTTGCAGCATGCTTCATGATCCTTACCGAGGTATAATTGGCAAACTGGTCGCCAAGCAGGCCATCCATCAGGTTAATAGAACGGTTTAAGATATCGGTTGCAATGGCCAGGACAAACTCCAGTGCGACCAGTTTCCAGAGGAATTCCTGTGAGGTACCTGCCCTGCCGGTGCCCAGTAAGACGACTTCGTCAATAATGTGCTTACCTACCCATAAAATGGCCAGGGGCATCATTGATCTGATAATCCGCAGCAAAAAATTGCCAACAGTCATCCATTTACTGGTTTGCCAGACCAGTTTAAAAAATCCGGGCAGGTTGCCCAGTGCGGCTACCCGGGCTTTAAAAGTCAGAGACTCCGCATCTATTTCATTCAGCTGCTTTGCCAAGCGCCTTATTTTTTGAGACCGATCTCCCGCAGCCGCTCATCCAGATACTCACCGGCGGTCATATCCTCGTAAACCTTAGGATGTGCCTGATCAATACAGGAAGGTAAACTGGTCAGATCCATATCACTTCTGGGATGTAAGAAGAAGGGTACGGAAAAACGTGAGGTCTTCATCAGTTCGCGCGGCGGGTTTACCACCCGGTGTGTGGTCGATTTCAATTTGTTATTGGTCAGGCGCTGCAGCATATCCCCTACGTTTACCACGATATCGGTATGCTGCGCCTTAATGGGCAGCCATTCGTTACTTCGGGTCAGCACTTCCAGTCCGTCGGCACTCGCACCGATCAGTAAGGTGATCAGGTTGATGTCTTCATGTGCACCGGCACGCACCGCATCATCAGGTAATGCGTCCGGATTTTCAATGGGAAAATAATGGATCCCCCTTAAAATGGAATTGCCATTGTGTACGTGCTGGTCAAAATAATCGACCCGAAGGTTCAGATAGGTTGCAATGGCCCGCAACAAATGTTTGCCATTGGCTTCCAGCCGCTGATAGATCTCCCTGGTCACCTCATTGAACTCCGGAATTTCTTCCAGGTATTCATTATCCGGATACTGTGCTTTAATGGGATCTTTGTCCATAACTTCCTGGCCTATCTGCCAGAATTCTTTCAGGTCGGCAGTTTTTGCACCCTTTGCAGTCTCTTTACCCGGACTGGTGTAGCCACGCTGTCCGGCCAGATCTGCCTTTTCGTATTTCTTTTTTTGTTCGGGCGATAATCCGAAAGCATCCCTTATGTTTTTATACAATTTGTCGATGAGTTCCTGGCTTACGCCGTGATTGGTAATGGTTACGAAACCAGAATCATTAAAGGCTCTCCCCAGTTCATCAGAGAATTTTTTACGCTGTGTATCATCTCCGTCAATGTAGGAGCCCAGATCTAAACAAGGAATATAAGGTGTTGACATCGTGTTTCTTTTTTATAGGTAACAATATTTAAATTTAAGAAAACTATTGTTAATAAATAGCAGCGCCAAAAACGTATCTTGCATAAGCAACTGCAATTAAACAGGTTAAGTTACCAACAAAGCAAGTTTATCAGCTAAAATATCAGCTGATTGTAATTTAACCATGCATCAGCAGCGCCTAAAAACTGAATGCCTGTTTGTTCCGTAAATTGCAGGAGATTTGATTGTTTTTAAAAATTTACGATTATGAAGTACCTGTCAATTATGATTATAGTTCTCTTTTCCTTCAATGATGCCGGTGCCCAGGCAAAAAAACTACAGAAAGCAACATTTGGCATGGGCTGTTTCTGGTGTACTGAGGCATTATTTCAACGGCTGAACGGTGTGGTTAGTGTGCGTTCCGGATATGAAGGCGGGCAGGTGGCCAATCCTACTTATGAGGATGTGTGCAGCGGAACAACCGGCCATGCCGAGGTGATCGAGGTTACCTACGACCCGCTTAAGATCAAGTACGATGAGTTGCTGGAAGTTTTCTGGAAAAGCCATGACCCGACTACTTTAAACCGCCAGGGCGCCGATGTAGGTACACAATACCGCTCGGTCGTATTTTATCACAATGACGAACAGAAACAGATAGCCGAAAAGTATAAAAAGGAATTAAACGACACCAAAGCCTTCGATAAACCTGTGGTTACGGCTATAACTAAGGCAGCTCCGTTTTATGTGGCCGAAAATTACCATCAGGATTATTTCAACAAAAACAGCAGCAAACCGTATTGCCGCCTGGTGATCCTTCCAAAAATGGAAAAGCTGGAAAAGATTTTTAAAGCAAAACTGAAGCATTAAACTAAGCAAACCTTATGCTAAGGATTTTGTTTTATGTTACGGGTTGCGATCCTGCAAGCCCTTTTTGATTGAGCCATGGAAAAGATTTTGCAAAAACAATGGGAAGAAAGAGAGAAAAAACTGTATAAGGCAGTGATATTTAAAGATTTTCAGGAAGCTTTTCTGTTTATGATCCGCGTAGCTTTTCTGGCCGAAAAAAACAACCATCACCCTAAATGGACCAATGAATGGAATAAAGTGGAACTTTGGCTTTCTACGCATGATGCGGGTGATGTGGTTACAGAAAAAGACCGGAACCTGGCCAAAGAAATAGACAAGCTGCTGGAACAGGTATAGCAATTGATAAAAAAAGCCCTAAGGCAAAAACCTGGGGGCTTTTTTTATCAAAGGCAATTAAGGAAACTTAACCCCTCTGAACCTGGTTACATCAACAACCGGGATGCTTGAGCCATACTTTGTATTGATGGCTGCGATAAAGGCGTTAGCCGTAATGGCGTAACCCAGTGGCGTTAAATGGATCCCATCCAAAGAGAAAAGGTTACCCTGGATAAATGCAGCACTCACCGGTATCCCGTTGGCAGATTTACCTCCTGCATATTCATTCAACACCGAATAAGCGTCCATCAGGGCCAGGCCCTTTGCATTGGCAATCGTTTTAATGCTGGTGTTGTAAGCAGCAATGTAATCGTTAACAAGGGCCACTTCGGCTTTATCCAATACATATTTGCTTTCAACCGGATTTAAGGGATGCAAACCATAAGGTATGTTTTGCCCGTTAAGTTTACCCATTACGTTTGCCGAACTTAATGGCAGGGTAAAAAGATCTTCGGCAGTTGCTGCCCTTGCTGGTCCTGAGCCTGGTTGTATAAAGATTTCTTTTACCGACGCGCCTGTTGGCGTTGCATTGATGGCGGCCAGTAAAGTTTTTAAAGTAACTGTTCTGAAATAGGCCGTAGTGGTTACATCCGGAATGGTGGCTACCACGCCTTTGGCACCTGTAGAAGTCAACTTGTCTATCACCGCACTGTAGGCTCCGGAAAAAGTAGCCTTTGGTGTAGGCGCATCGGTAGCCGCTCCTGCACTTGCATAGGAAAGAATATCATTATTGCCCAGCCAGCAACTAAAAAAGGTCCATGGTTTTGCGGTCGCCAATTGCATATAGGTACTTGTCGCTACACTGGCATCAGGAAGCATCCGCTCAAAGTAATTATTTAAGGTTCCGTATCCCGGTACATTGGCATGGACCAGTTTAATACCAGGTACCCCAAAATTTTCAATATCACCAGTGTATTTGGTATATAAAACCATAGTACCTGCCTGGCCACGAACAGCCAGGTTCGATGTTTCGGGTACAATGGTAGGCACACCATTGGTTAATGCCGTAAGTTTAAGGTAACCCGATCCATTAAATTTATCCGCCGGAAAAAACGGAGTGCTGAAACTACCTCCCCCAACGGATTTCATTTGTCCTGCAATCAGTTCAGGATAGGAACTTTGCTGACCCTCCAGGTATAGGCCTCCGTCTGAGAAACCTGCAGTGAGCGAATTACCCAGGGCAATGTAACGGCTAAAGTCGGCCGTTCCCTTGCTTGGCACAATGGTATCTATGGTTGGTTTGCAGGAGGCGAGTCCGGCAACAAGTGCTGCTGCAAGCGCAGTTTTATAAAAATATGTTGAATTCATGATGATGCTTTTGAAAATTAGAATTTATAAGATAAAGCTACACCCGGGATATAAGCCACGGTTTTAAATGTGCCACTCAGATTGGTCTCGTGATTGGTCTCGGTTCTGGATTTTAAGTTCTCGTATAAGAATGAAAAATCAACACCAAAACGTGCTGAAGGTTTTAAACCAATACCTGCACTCAGCAACAACCTGTCTGCATCAGGTACTTCAGGTGTTACATAACCTTCCCCTACAGGAGATAAAGCATACCCAACACCTGCCCTTAAAGTAAGGAAAGAGGTGGTCTCATTTTGTATACCTACCCTGAAGGTGGCCGCGTCATGATAGTTACGTGGCGATACAGTCGCTGTACCATTGTCATAATAAAAACCCAGCTCCTTATAGGTATGCCACCATACCCAGTTTACATCCAATGCAATGGTTGTTTTTTCCGATGGATAAAAGCCAAAACCGATGGTGCTGGTAGCAGGCAATGGCAGGCTTGCGTTGAACTTACCTGGCAGCAGGGGCTGTACAGAAGCAGGTGCGTTAAAGAAATTGGCAGCTCCGTCTTCTACTTTGGCAGTTACCTGCGAACGATGGGTTATACCAACAGAAACCCCTGAAATGGTTTTAATAAAAATCCCGGCATTCCAGCCAAAATCTTTTGAATCGCCTTTCAGCTGTGCCGTGGTTTGCTGGCCATTACTGGTATAAGGCAGTGCCCGTTTAAGGTCGACATGCCCAAGCGCATAGACCAGGCCAGCACCTATGCCTATGTTATCGGTGATTTTGAAGCTAACAGTAGGTTGAATATAAATAGCCCGCAGGTCCAGAGAAGTTAAGGTATACTTTCCGGTCCAGTCTTCATTCCAGTGCATCGCACCTCCAAAAGGGGTATAAGCGCCAATTCCAAACCTTAAACGGCCTTCGGGCGAACCAAATACCGCATAGGCAGCTGCAGGTGTAGGGATTTTGTTTTTATTGTATTCGGTAACCGGTGAACCTGTTTCATTAAAGGCCGTTTTAAGGAAAATGCCATGGGCACCAGCCTGCACTCCATTTTGTTTAAGAAAGGAAACTGCTCCCGGATTAAAAAACACAGCGGCTTCATCCAGGGCCAGACCCGCTCCGGCACCGCCCATTGCGGTTTGTTTTTGGCCCTGGAGGTTAACCTGGAAAGATTGCGAAAATCCCCATACAGGAACGGCCAGTAAAAAACTCAGTAAAATCTTCTTCATTGGTATTTGTTTTTAAGAGATGATTTGTTAGGAATTTGGTTAGTTAATAATAAAATTGCTTGTCATACTTTACAACAATGTTTGCCTGCGGTATGTTTTGGCTAATATATAACTATGCAAGCATAATAAAAAATATTATTCACTGGCGGCTAAAAAAGAAAAGGTATGCACCCGCAGGAAGATTTGAGGGTGGAGTTGAATTAAGTGTCAAAAAATGTTAAAGATGCAAATTGCTAATACATTCCTTTCATAAATGAATATATTAGCAATTATTAATTGCATACAACCATTTTGATGAGATTTATAAAATTTTCCATTGCCTTCTTTATATTTTTTACCAGCCTGCAGTTTTCGGCCTTTGCGCAACAGGACAGCCTTGTTTTAGACAACATCATAAAGAAAACAAAAAAGCTTACAGATGAGCGCCCGGTAGAAAAGGTATATCTGCATTTTGACAAACCTTATTACAGTGTAGCCGATACTGTTTGGTTTAAGGCCTACCTGACTATGGAACAAAACCTGCTTTCGCAATTGAGTAAAATCGTTTATGTTGATGTGATCAATAACAGGGACTCATTGGTGCAAAGCTTAAAGCTACCTGTTGTTGGGGGAATGGCTTACGGAAATATACCATTAAATGTAGGCACTTACCAGCAGGGGAATTATCACATTAAAGCCTATACCACCTGGATGCTGAATTTTGGGGAAGACTACTTTTTCAGTAAAAATATTGCCATTGGCGAAGCCATTGACAAACAGCTGAATACCCATTTTAGTTATAAAACCACGGAAACCGATAAAACTCAGGTGGTAGATGCCACGATCCAGTTTAAGAACCGCGACAATGTAGTGCAGGCCAATAAAGTGGTAAACTGGAAGGTATTGTCTAACTACGACATCATCGCTAAAGGCAAGGGCACAACAGATCAAAACGGCTTCTTAAGGATAAAGATAGATCCGCGCAAAAGTGAGAAGATCGTAACCGGCGAGCTGATTACCGACCTTAGCCTGACCGATAAAGACATCATTACTTCTTCATTTAAATTTAAACCGGTAACGCCGGCGGCCAATGATGTACAGTTTTTCCCCGAAGGCGGTGAGCTGATTACAGGAATAGCTTCACGCATTGGTTTTAAAGCGATCAATGGTAAAGGCCAGGGCATCGATCTGAAGGGATCGGTAGTGGATGAAGGAGGGAATAAGCTGATCGATTTTAGTTCCGGTCATCTGGGCATGGGTTCTTTTTACATCAATGCTGAGGCAGGTAAATCGTATAAAGCGAATGTTACTTTTAGTGATGGGACCAGCAAAAGCTTTGATCTGCCTAAAAGCATAGCTTCCGGAATAATTGCGCAGGTAAACAATGCGGATTCTACCGCCTTTAATCTGAAGATCATTGCCAACGACTCCTATTATCAGGCCAATAAAGGCAAAACTTTATTTATAGTGGCCACCAATGGCACCATTATTTACTATGCAGCAAAGACCAGACTGAATACACAGGTAACTACAGCCAAAATCCCCAAGGATAAATTTCCGGCGGGCATAGTACAGATCACGTTGTTTAATGAGACCGGCGAACCGGTAAGTGAAAGGCTGGCCTTTAATTACCAGCTGGATGGCCTGAAACTTGGCCTTAAAGCCGATTTACCAAGTTATAAGCCAAGGCAGAAAGTGAAACTGGCGGTAGCGGCTAAAAATGGCGCACAACCGGCGGAAGGTTTTTTCTCTATTGCAGTTACAGATGAGCAAAAGGTTCCCGTAGATGAGAATGCTGAGATCACCATTTTAAGTTCACTGCTGCTGACTTCAGACCTGAAAGGTTATGTAGAAAAGCCAAACTATTATTTTAATAAAACCAATGCGAAGAAGCTGGCAGATCTGGACGTGCTGATGCTGACGCAAGGTTTCCGCCGCTATGCCTATAAGGAAATCCTTGCCAATAAATATCCGCCGATTACCTTTTTACCGGAACAAAGCATGAGCCTGACCGGCACACTCAGAGACCGGACCGGAATGCCCATCAGAAAAGGCATATTGCGCTTAACCGTTCCGGGAACCACCCAGGCGGCAGAAGTACAAACCAGCCCTTCTGGAATTTTTGCTTTTCAGAACCTGACTTTCCAGGATTCTGCAGATGTGGTGATCAACGCCAAATACAGCGTGAACGGACAGGGGCCAATGATCATGCTGGATGGACAACCTGCCCCCCAGCTTACCAGCAATCCTTATCCTGCTGACGAAGTAAACAATATTGACAGTACTTTATCTTCTTACCTGAACAACAGCAAAAGAAAATACAGCTACCTCCGTACACTTAAAGAGGTAAAAATTGAAGGTGCAAAAGCAAAAAGGCCAAGTCATGCCGATTACCCGGCTTTATCTGGCCTCAGTTCCATTTCGGGCACTGTAATAGACGGGGAGCGCTTTTCAGGTTGCAATATCCTGGCGCTTTGTTTACAATCCATGGCTACGGGCTTAACTTTTTATGAAAACAATTTTTATGTAAGCAGAGACTATCAGCAAGGCAGCAGGGTACCGGTACAGATATTTTTAAATGGTATGCCGATTGACTATTTCGGCCTTTCCAGTGTGCAGGCGGCTGATGTGGAGAATGTCGAAGTTTTTACAAAGGATGAGCTGGGTACGGTAAACCGGATGTACAATACCAATGGGGTGTTGGTGGTTAATACCAAGAAAATCCCTAAGGGTACTAAAATGAGTATGGAAGAGTTTAAAAAGCTGATCCCTGACCCTAGTGTACTTAAACTTAAGCCCAGGGGCTACAGCAAGCAGCGGGAGTTCTATTCTCCGAAATATGTGAATGCAGCGGCTACCTACAATTTTAATGACTTGCGTACCACCATTTACTGGAACCCTAAAGTAGTAACTACTGCCGAAGGTGGACTTTCATTTGAGTTTTACAATGCAGATGGTAAAGGTACTTATAAAGCTGTTATTGAAGGGGTAGACAAGCAGGGCAATATTGGCCGCTATGTCTACCGCTATACTGTTAAATAATTAATCTTCGTGTTTTGAAGCTGCAGGCGGATTTTTACATTCCAGTCCTGAGGTGGTCATGATCCATTCATTGTACTGATCGCCTCTTGCATCTTCATTACAGCGTCCGTAATCGTATCCGGCCAGGTACCATTCAAATTCACGTCTGATGTTCAAAACGGTGCCAACGGGCACTTTAAGCAAAAGCTCCACTTCCTGTGCACGCCAGTTCAGGCCCGGATTAAGCTGCAGCATTGGGCTGAAAGTAAGTAAAGAATCCTGTTGCAGATAATTGTACTGAATGTTCTTTGCATTCTTTAGCGCCGTTTCAAAGGTTTTACCCTGGGATTTATAATTCTGGATCAAGGTAACTTTGCCATCATCACTTCTTTCTATCTTTAATTTGATGTTCCTCGGGATGTCAAAAGGCCCGTCGAGGTCGTTCAAGATCCTTCTGCCTTTGTAGTCTTTCGGGTCTATGCGGTAATTCAGACTGTCCTCTTTGGTAAAAAAACGGGACCTGTTGATCTCCAGCGTATAAATTTTGTAGGGTTTGAATTCGCTGACCTGGGTAAATTCTGCATGCTCCTTAAATTCAGAAGATATCTTGGCGACGTAAAAAAAACTGAAGACCACGCCAGCCAGCCATACGATCAGCAAGCCAAAAGACAAGGTTTTATTGACCGATCTGCCATTGAAAGCTACCCGTATAGCAAACAGGATAAGGGCCAGCACGGGAACACCAATTACCGTAAAAAAAGCTAAGAATATGGCCGGAATATATTCCTGGTTGATGACATTTAAAGGGAAATAAGTAAAGACACTGGCATCCCAGAAACCGAATAAAGCAGCGATGGCAACAATGAGCCCCAGTATCACCATCGAGCCAAAAATGGCAATGCTCACTGCGATCACTTTGAGGATCACCTTGCCTGTGCCCTGCATGAAATTGGCCAGCACATCAAAGAACTCGGCTATAAAGCCGCGGGATTGTTTAACCAGAGGATGCTGGCTGTTTGCAATTCCACGCAGGGTAGGCTCTTCTCCATACATAGACATGCGTTCAAATCTGGTGCTGGCCTTTGGTACCATGATCCAGAAAATGATATAGGCCAGAATACCTGATCCGAACAGGAAAATGATCAGAAAAGCAAATACCCGGATCCATTTCACGTTTACGTCCAGGTAATGTGCCAGACCCGCACATACCCCGGCAATCATGGCCTGGTCTGTATCTCTGTACAATTTTTTTACCGGATCGTATTCAGCTGAAGCCGCATAGCCTCCTTCAGCCTCTTCAGAGTTTTCAAAGTCTTTTACAGAACCCATTTGCTGGATCACGGCTTGTACATCTGCAATGCTGATCACCTGCTTTTGCTGCGCTGCAAGCATTTCGGCAAACATTTCTGCGATCCTGTTTTCAATATCCTTCACAATTTCAAAATCATCAGCATTTCTCGCAAAATGTTGTTTCACCTCATTCATATAAACTGTGAGCAGTTCATAAGCATCCTCTTCAATAGGAACGATGGAGTTTCCTATATTTATGTTGTGTGTTTTCTTCATGATTTGTTTAAATTAATTGGTCCTTTAGATTCCTGGTCTGCTACTTTTTTTGAAGTATCAATGGCATAGGCCAGTTCCTGCCAGGTATTGTCCAGCTGTTTCAAAATGGCCTTGCCATCTTCAGTGAGCACGTAATATTTACGTGGCGGTCCGGAAGTAGACTCTACCCAATGGTAACTCAGCAGCCCATTGTTCTTTAAACGGGTAAGCAAAGGATAGAGCGTACCCTCCACTACCAGAAGTTTGGCCTGTTTCAATTCGGTGATAATATCGGAAGCATAAATTTCTCCTCTCGATATTATAAGCAGCACACAGTATTCAAGTATGCCCTTCCGCATTTGTGTTTGCGTATTTTCTGCTATCATAGGACAAAGATATATGCTTTATATAGTAATATGCAATACATAGTACTATATAAAATACAGAAGCATCACTAACAAGTCTGATTATCAGTACAATAATTTTCAAATTGGAAAATAAAAAAGAGGTGTTTGTCAATGGAATTACGAAAAAACAAAAGTTTTCAACAATTCCACAGCTTTTGAAAATTATGGCTTACAGTTTGTTAGTATTTGAGTACATCTACTTAAATACATCTACCTATGTTAATCAAACTTAGTCCGATTCTTCAGGTTTTTGCCAGGCAAAAGGAAGAAAAAAAAGAAAGGCCCCTAACCCGAAAAGAATGGATTAACCTGGACCGCATTGTGATGATCACCCTGGTCATCGCCGTCATTGCCGGCGCTATCATTTTTTCTTAGTTTTAGAGCAACAAAGTATCAATCCGATGTGCCTGTACCCTGTTTTGATGTGCAGACCAGGTATAAATGGTGAAATGTCCATCCTGCGACGCTACTAATGCTGTAGCATCCCTTTGGTCATGAACAAACTGTGCAGCAGAAAGATGCCTGGTACCACCTACTTTTGCCGGGTGCATAATGGTTGCAGCACCATCAACAATTGGCTCGGAAAAAGACAGCTCATCAATATTTTCCTTACCCTTGGCCCGTCCTATTTTTGCTCCAAACGCCAGTAGTTCGTAATCGGTACTGATCACAGTAGCCCCGTCCACAGCCGTTAGTCCGGCCAGGTGTTCCACTTCACGCTTCAGCGCCGTCTGCCAAAAAATCTGGCTGGATTCCTTCCTGTCCTGCTGCAATAATTTGGATAAACCTGTAAAAGAAGGTTGTATGCCATACTGAATGGGCTTAATGATAGATTGTAACCAGTTCTTGGTATCATTTGGCACAACCAGCAACGTACCGCCACGCCCATGCGCGCGCATGGAAACGGCCAGCTGGATCAATACGTTCACCGAATCGTTCCAGTACGAGGGTGCAGTGAGGTCGAGTAAGGACAACAATACCGGCGGACAATCCGGCAAGCTGGTATGATGTCCATCCACTACTTTTACCTGGTCGCCTTTCAGCACCGCCAGGTTGGTAAATTTACCGAAGCCATAAATCCTGCGGTGCTTGATGACCAGCAATGCGGGCTCAGAGACATCCACTACAAAGCAAAAATTAGGAATACTAACTGTTGTTCCCCAAACATACAGTTCCCCTTCTTCTATCCAGACACCCAGATGAATACCTGCACGTTCTACACCCGGGGCAATTTTTGTAAGTACGCCCGGACTTAAAGGCAAACGCTGTTTGAAAAGCAGCGGATTGCCCGCCTGGATTGGCGGTAAAAAAGCCAGTGATATTTTTGGAGAATGCCCTTCCTCCTTACGCAGGCTTGCCCAGAAGGTGGCATCAATAATGGCTTCTACCACATCTGCTGTAGGTAGGGGTGCCAGATCTTCTTCACCATTTTCACGGGCTGCATTGAGGTGTTGCGCAAAAATGGCTTCCATTTTTGGAGCAACTATTCTTGCGGCCTGATACGTGGTGCGGTAGATCATGCCATAAAGTTAATGGATTTACGGCAAACAATCGCATCATTTAATTGTCAATCTAAACCCAAGAAAACCCCTTATATTTTGATTAGGCCCGTAAACATAGGTAGGGTCAAAAGTTAAGTTGTAGGGGTTATCCACCTCCGGATGCTTGTCAAAGGGATCATTTGCCCTGGCGATGATAAAAGGGTTTCCCCTGTTGGGTGTCCAGTTGAGCAGATTTTTAATGCCACCATATACTTCGATATTTTTGAACCCGGCAAAGCTGAGCTGGATATTCTGAATGCTCCAGGTTGGGGAATATTCCTTTCGGGGATCAGAGTCGCTCAACAAAGGTAAACGCATAGGGCTATAAATGTTACCGGTATAATCAACGGACAGTTTAAGTGGTCGGATCTTATAGGACACCGCCCAGTTCCCCGAAAATTTCTCGGTAAGGATCTGCTGTTTCTTAACCCCATGCTCATAGGTGGCTACGTCCTGGTAAGTGCCTCCAAATATAATTTTTAAGCCATTATGGAGGCTCAGGTCCATATTTGCGCTAAAACCCTTGCTCACTGCATAACCATCCAGGTTATCATAAACGATTTCATCAGGGTTGCTGTCAAAATCACCAATAATCCTGTTGTTGAAATAGGTATAAAAAGCAGACGTTTCTATGCCAAAGAAAGTCCCGTTTTCGGCATACATCTTTTTCAGAAAATTCAGGTTTATGTTATAGGTTTTTTCAGGCTTTAACTCATGAGTTACCTTCACTTCCCTTGCACCCGTTAAAGCAGCATGGTCTTCTGTAAAGATATTGACCACCCTAAAGCCTGTCCCGGCATTTAAACGCAGGATATTATTTTCGTTGATGCTCCACTTATAGGCAAACCTCGGGGTAAAGATATTGCCGTGTACGGAATTGTAATCGTAACGGAAGCCGGCCAGCAATTTATGTTTTGGTGCCAGTGTAAGCTCATCCTGAACAAAAATACCGGGCAGCCAGGTATTCTTTTTTAAATCCTGGTTCATTCCGGTGGTCGCAGGCGTATTGTCGCCGTAATAGGTATAGCGCATGGCTGCACCAAAAAGCAGGTCATGCTTCCCTATCTGCTTGTCCCAGGTAAGCTGGGCAAAGCCAATCTTTTGTTCTGCAATGTAAGAGGTAGTGCCATACCTGCTGTCCTGATTGTGCTCATTGTAGGAAAAGGCCAGGAATAATTTTTCAGCTACAGGCAACTGGTAATTCCCGATCACTTCCCAGCGATTGGTATAAATGCTTTCGCCGTAAACCTGGTCACCTCCCCTGTACGATTTGTTCCATTGCATTTCTCCACCCCACCGGTCTTCATACACATACCTGCCACCCAGTGTAAAGATCCTGTCCTGCTTTCTTTTAAAATTCCATTTCTGAAATACCGAAATGCGGTCCTGCAGGGTTACGTCGGTAAAGTTATCATGATTGTGGTCTACAGGATTACCGTACTTAAAGTAATTCAGGCCGGTCAGCACGTCGATGTTTTTGCCTGCTTTAAACTTAAAGCCCAGGTCTGTATTCAATTCCTGGTAGCTGGTGGCAAAAATATCCGCAGAAAACAAAGCTGCATTTTGTGGCTTTTTGGTAATGATGTTGATCAAACCACCCACAGCCTCACTTCCATATAAGGAAGATGCAGGGCCTTTAACAATCTCTATCTGTTCTACCAGCGAATTGGGTATCCCGGAAAGACCATATACACTTGACAAGCTGCTTACAATGGGCATACCATCGATCAGGATCATGGTATAAGGCCCTTCCAGACCATTGATATGGATGTCACCGGTATTACAGATGTTGCAGTTGAGCTGCGGCCTGACGCCGTTTACATTTTGCAGGGCTTCAAAAATGCTGGGTGTGGGGTTCTTTCTGAAAAATGCCGGGGTATATACTTCAACCGGAACCGGGCTTTCCAGGCGTTTCACCTCTTTTAAAGTTCCTGTAACCACTACTTCGTTTAAATCCTGCTGCAAATTACTGAGGTCAAAGTTGAGCTGCACCTGTTCCCCTTCTTTTAAAACAAGTGATTTCAGCATTTTTCTAAACCCGACCGCCGAAGCCTGAACTTTATAAGTGCCGGAGGCCAATTTGCTGAAAACATAATTCCCGGTACTGTCTGTTTTTACAGTTAAGGATGTGCCCTGTAAAATGAGATTTACGGCTGGCAAGGGCTTCCCTTCTGAACTGACCTGGCCACTGATGCTACCTGATTGTGCTACAGCAGCAAAAGAACAGTAAATGAATACACTAAAAGTAAGGATTATGCGCATATTTTATATTTATCTAATTTTAAATTCAATACTACAAAACTATAAAAGTTAGGTATACCTAACAAATACAATTTGATATATTTAATTTTTTTGTTAAAAGAACAATTTCATCTAAGTTTGTAGCATGCTGTCTTATACCGAAGAAAACTATTTAAAAGCCTTACTGATGTTGAGTTTCCAGAACGAGGAGCGACCGGAAGCCGGCACCAACGAAATGGCGGCCTATTTGGGGGTAAAACCTGCTACGGCTACCGATATGCTAAAAAAGCTGAAGGAAAAGGAACTGGTAACCTATCAGAAATATGGAAAGATACTGCTGACAGAACTGGGCAGAAAAAAAGGGATAATTATATTGAGGAAGCATCGCCTCTGGGAAACCTTCCTGTATGAGAAACTGGATTTTAGCTGGGATGAGGTCCATGAAGTTGCAGAACAACTGGAACACATCCAGTCGGCCAAACTGGTAGACAAGCTGGAGGAATTTTTAAATTTTCCTGAATTTGATCCGCATGGAGATCCCATTCCGAAGGCAAACGGAGACATTCCTGCAATTGATAAGGTATTACTTGCCGAAGTAAAAACCGGGGAAAGCTGCAAGGTTGTAGCGGTTAAGGATACCTCAGCACTTTTTCTTCAATACCTGGAAAAATTAAAGGTCACCATAGGCACAAAAATAAAAGTACTGGAGGTGATAGATTTTGATGGCTCACTGAGCATTCAGATTGAAAAAGAAGAGGCCAGAAGTGTTTCTATGAAGTTTGCGGAAAGCTTGTTTGTTAAGAGATAGTTGTAAATTGCCAAACATATGTCTACAGAAATAAAATGTCCCAATTGTTCCCATACTTTCCCTATCGAGGAAGTCATGGCAGAGGAGTATAAAAAAGACCTTCGTGAAAAAATGGTCTCCTTTACCAAACAAAAGGATGAGGAATACAGCAAAAAGCTGAATGAGTTTGCCCAGCAGCAAAAACAACAGGAACAAGCTTTCGAATCACAGAAAAAGCAACAGGCCCAGCTTTTTGAACAGAAACTGGAAGCAGAAAAAAAACAGCTGCAACAGGTGTTAGAAGAAAACTTACGCAAAAGCATTGCCGCTGATTTTGAGAACAAACTGCAATTGCTGGACAATGCCAATAAAGAAAGTGAAGAAAAATTAAAGCTTGCCCGCTCCAAAGAACTGGACTTTATGAAAAAAGAACAGGCCATGAAAGAGAAAGAGGCAGAGATGGAACTGCAGATCCAGCGCAAACTGCAGGAACAGCGGGCAGAAATGGTAGAACAGATCCGAAAACAGGAAGCAGAAAAAACAAATTTAAAAGATACAGAACACCAGTTGAGGGTAAAAGAGCTGGAAAAGCAACTGGACGACCAGAAGAAACTGGCTGAAGAGATGAAACGCAAGGCGGAACAAGGATCGATGCAGTTACAGGGCGAAGTACAGGAGCTGATCCTGGAAGAACTGCTGCGCAATGCCTTTCCCTTTGACCTGGTTACCGAAGTAGGTAAAGGGGTAAGGGGTGCAGATTGTGTACACCATGTCCGTAACCAGTTTGGGCAGGACTGTGGCAAGATCATTTATGAAAGCAAGCGCACCAAAGATTTTTCGATGGAATGGATTGAAAAGTTAAAAAAGGACATGCGCAGCATGGGGGTAGATGTAGCGGTGATCGTTACCCAGTGTTATCCGAAAGGAATGGATTGTTTTGGAGAAAAAGATGGGGTTTGGATCTGCTCTTTTGATGAAGTAAAAGCGGTCTCTTATATTTTAAGGGATGGGATTGTGAAATTGTTCAGTGCTGCCAAATCCCAGGAAAACAGGGGCGACAAAATGCACATGCTTTATGATTACCTGACCAGCAATGAATTCTCTGAGCAATGGAAAGCCATCCGGGAAGGCTTTATGAGTATGAAACTTTCCATTCAGCGCGAACGGGACGCTATGGAAAAATTATGGAAGGCCAGGGAAAAACAATTGGAGAAAGTGATGCTGAATGCCGCGCACATCCGCGGATCGATTGAAGGTATTGCGGGCACGGACAGCATCCAGCTCAGTCTTACTGACGATGACGACGAACCATTACTGCTGGATTAATTTAGCTCCTCCATCTTTTCTGCGCCCATTCCCGCTGTTCGGCTTCGGTTAAAAAACTCCAGGCCACAAAACGGCTGATCTTTTGACCCTGGGCCATTTCAATGGTTTTGATTTCTTTTACTCCTGCGTACTGCAGCGTTTTGTAAATAAAGGGCAGGTTACTGCTTTTAGAAACCAGACTGCTGAACCACAGGCACTGACTGGCAATCAAAGCGCTGTCTTCGACCATATTTCTGATAAAGACCAGCTCCCCACCTTCGTACCACAATTCGGAATGCTGACCACCAAAATTGAGGACAGCCTCCTTCCCCTTTAGTTTGCCCAGGTTTTGCAGCTTTCTTCTGGTGCCTGACTGGGCTTCGGCTGCAGAGGCATGAAAGGGTGGATTACACATGGTAAAATCGAACAATTCTCCGGGCTTCACAATGTCCTTAAAGATATGCTGTCGGTTATTTTGCAGTCTGCAGCTGATGGAATTACTCAACACAGGATTCGCCGCGACAATCGCCCGCGCCGTTTTGACAGCCAGGGGATCGATATCCGAACCTGCAAAAGTCCATCCATATTCCTGTACACCTATAATCGGATAAATGCAATTGGCACCGAGCCCAATGTCCAGCCCTTTTACCGCTTTACCCTTTGGAACAATACCCGCATTGCTTTGCGCCAGCAGATCTGCCAGGTAATGCACATAATCCGCCCTGCCGGGAATGGGCGGGCACAGGTAATTTTCGGGAATATCCCAGTTTGAAATTCCGTAGAAATGCTTCAGTAAGGCCTTGTTCAGCATTTTAACAGCCAAAGGATCCGCAAAATCAATAGACTCTCCGCCATGGGAATTGATGGCGACAAAGGGATATAAATCCGGCAGGCTCCTGATCAGTTCCGGAAAATTATACCTGGACCGGTGTTTATTCCTTGCGTGGAGGATGGTTTTTTCTTCAGACATTCCTTTAAAAATTAAGCAAAGGTAAGGCTTCTGCACAAACAATTGGATATGTAAGAAAGCATGCCTTACTTTGTAAGGCAAATTTGTGCTTAATGATATGATGCAAAAATTTCTTAAAAGCTTCGGTTATGCATTTTCAGGGCTTGCCTATGCTTTTAAAACGCAGTTCAATTTTAAATTTCATATCACAGCAATGTTTACAATCGGTATTGCGGGATGGTGTCTTAACCTGGCCGCAAATGAATGGCGCTGGCTCATTGCAGCCTCAGGCCTGGTGCTCATTGCCGAACTGTTCAATACGGCCATAGAGGTACTGGTAGACCTGGTCTCCCCTTCCTATCATGAAAAAGCCAAGGCTGTAAAAGATGTAGCCGCAGCAGCGGTATTGCTAGCCGCGGTCACTGCCATCGCCATAGGCCTGCTGATATTCATTCCAAAACTGCTCCACCATGTTGCATAAAACCAGGGGCATTGTTTTAAAGACCACACTGTATAGTGAAAGCAGTGTAATTGTGCAGATTTTTACAGAAAAATTCGGCATACAATCTTACATCATCAACGGGGTGAAAAAGCCAAGGGCCAAAATCAGGATGAATATGCTGCAGCCCCTGCACCTGGTAGATATGATTGTTTACCATAAGACCAATACCAATATCCAGCGCGTTTCGGAACTCCGGCCCTCGCCTGTTTTTCGCAGTATCCCCTATGACATTATTAAAAGTACCATCGTACTTTTCCTGAACGAAGTCCTGTACAAAAGCATCAGGCAGCAAACCACGGATGAACATTTATTCGATTTTATTTTTAATGCCGTTTGCTGGTTTGATGAAACAGAAGCGCTGAACGTAAACTTTCACCTGGCTTTTTTGCTTAAACTTTCCCGTTTTCTGGGATTTGCGCCCAGCACCCAGACCAAAAGCGACCAGAGTTATTTCGACCTGCAGGAAGGCGAATTCCGTTCTTCGCCACCGGTGCATGCCTACTTTCTGGATAAAGCAGATGCGGCCCTGTTCATTTCCCTGTTTTCTTCTCCTCTTGAAAAAATAAATGAAATAAATCTGGAGAACAAGACCAGGCGAGCTATACTAGATAAAATACTGGTTTACTACACTTTACATACCGCTTCTTTTGGCGAAATACGCTCCCACCAGGTTCTTGAGGATGTTCTTTCTTAAAAAACCAGATCTTTTTTTGCAAAAATGATTTTAGGGTGTATATTTGCAATCCCAAATCGAGGGGATCTTTGATATGGATTACAGCCCGCTCCGCTGGTTTTTAAACAAAGGAGCAGAACCAAAGGGGAGATTAGCTCAGCTGGTTCAGAGCACCTGCCTTACAAGCAGGGGGTCACTGGTTCGAACCCAGTATCTCCCACCAAAACAGCCGCTCAGCTGTTTCAAAATAAAAAGAGCAGAACCAATGGGAGATTAGCTCAGCTGGTTCAGAGCACCTGCCTTACAAGCAGGGGGTCACTGGTTCGAACCCAGTATCTCCCACAGTATTTTAAAAGCCCTTTTTTCTCAAAAGGGCTTTTTTTATGCGCGAACAAAAGTTCAGGCTATGGTTCTTTGGTAAACCTGATGTTTTTTGCTATGGCCAGTCGGTGGTGTGTGTTGACATTTTGCTTCAGTGCTTCGAAATCAAATTCCCGGCTTGTCCCGCAATCCAGCAGGTTGAAATAGATGGATGGTTTTGTACTTTCAAAATATTCCATCAGGTTGCTGCTCCAGATGAGCTGACAATGCCCTTTTACCTGTGGTACAATCTCCCTGAGGCCATCCTGAAACTGGATATGCCTGACATGGCTGCTTTCCAGGTTTCCCTGCGGATAAAAAAGCAATACGTTTCCAGGTGTAGACAATACCTCAGCTGCATAATCAAAGCTCTCCTGAATAGAGCGCTTTCCGGGGTCGACAGAGAAACTGCCGCAGTACTTAAGCCATTTGTTCTTCTGCATTTGTTTTTTCAGGGACATGATGTACAAATGCTTCATCACGTTTTTCTTTTTCAATACTTTAGCACACAGGTAATAAGCCAGGATGCCATCCAGGAAGCTGAAATGATTGCACATCAGCAGGTAAGAATGATCCGGCCTGACGTCAACATCGCTGATCACAAGCTTATTGAAACGTCGCTTCAGCAGCCAGCCGATCAATATGGCGCCGCAGCGGAAAAAGAAAGGAGGCAGTGGTTTTGCTTTGATGATCATAAGAGAGTATCGGCTAACCTGTTTACAAAATTAAGATTGATCATTTCATGGTTTTCATCCAGTACAACTACCTCAGCCGTTTTGAATTTAGCAAAAAACTGCTTCCCAATATCCGGCAGATACATTTTATCGTAACGCCCAAATATAAAGATACTTTTGATCTGATATAAATCC
This sequence comes from Pedobacter heparinus, assembly GCF_032678725.1. Classification (GTDB taxonomy): domain Bacteria; phylum Bacteroidota; class Bacteroidia; order Sphingobacteriales; family Sphingobacteriaceae; genus Pedobacter; species Pedobacter heparinus_A. The sequence goes on along the minus strand of NZ_JAVTSC010000015.1, from coordinate 113,443 downwards.
AGTTGTTTGATGAGCTTTTCTTCATCCGTCTCCAGCAAACGCAGATAGGTAAAACAAGCATAGAGCGCAAACCGGAGTTCAGGTGTGCCAACTTCTTTCTGCAAAATATCACGGCCTGTGGCATCTATAAAGCGGAGCCATTTAAAGAAACTGATGCACCTCATCATGGCTTTTTCACTCAGCATCAGCTTTTCGAGCATTTTATTACCGGCTTTATTTTTACCAAAGAACCGGATCAGCACGCCCGGATTCAAAGATGAGGGGGCAGCGACAATATATTCGTTTACCATGGCAGGCAGCTCTTCCACAATAGTGGTCGCGTAGTGTGAGCCCATGGAATACCCGATCACAGAAAAGGATTCAATTCCCTGATGCCTGCAAAAAGCAAGGACCATTGCTGCGAGCTCTGCTTTTTGTAAGCCTTTTTTTATAGTAGACAGACTTTGGTCTTTCAACTGGGTCTCTTTGTGAAAAAAAAGATCAAAACCCCAGAAAGTATACTCCTGCCCAAGCTGATCCTCCAGGAGTTTAAACTGTTTCCCATGCATACCGAACCCATGAAAGCAAAGCATATGACGCGGGCCCTGTCCAAACTTATAGTAATGCAGTTTTACAAACGAATCTTCAAAGTAATGTGCTGTCATATCAATTTGGCAATAGCAATGGCCCAGGCATAATCGCCATCGTGTGACAGCGTTAAACTCACCTGAAAAGGATTTTCCGGGCGATGGTGGAACACCACATGAGGGCGCCCGCTGATCTTTTCCCGGATGACCTCAATTTTCTTCCAGGACAGTGCTGCACGGTCAAGCTGTTTCACGGCTTTATATACCGCTTCTTTGGCCGCCCAGGTAGAGGCATAGCGAAGCAAAGAATCCTGAAACAACTCACAATAGCTGATCTCATTTGCGGTATACACTTTTTTTTTGAATAAAGGGTTCAGCGATTGTTTAAAATCGGGGATAAAGACCAGATCATTACCTACAGCAAATTCATTATTCATCTATACCTATACCCATAATGTTAAACCCTCCGTCAACAAAATGAATGTTGCCGGTAACTTTCTTTGACAAGTCTGAAAAATAGTACAACGCAGCATTTCCAACATCACCCGCGTTAATATTCCCCAATGGTGCAGTAGCCCTGGTTAATTTTCTGAGTTTTCTTACCCCGTTTATGCCACCCGCAGAAGTGGTCATTACCAGCCCTGCCGATAATGCATTTACCCTTACCCCCTTATTTCTGAAAGCATCCGCCAGATAATACACGATATTTTCCAGCGCTGCTTTGTTGATGGACATGCCCGCATATCCGGGAAACACCCGCTGTGAGGCATTGTAAGTTAGCGTCAGTATAGACGCCTGATCTGCCAGAAAAGGTTCGGCAACCCTTGCAATTCTAAGCAGTGAATAGGCGCTGATGTTAAAGGAATCCATTAGCTCCTCGAAAGGAATATTCAGATAAGTGGGCGCCGGGGCCTTACTGCCAGGCAAGCTGTAGCACATCACCTGCTGGCTACCAAATGCCACCCCGTGAAGGATATAATCAATCGGACCAAGTGCTGCATAAGCCTGTTGCATAAACGCTGCAATATCCGCTTCATTTCTCACATCAACCTGCATGGCTGATTTTTCAGAAAGCCCTAATTCTTTAAGCAAATGCAGCACATAGTCCTTTGTATCGTCTACATAGCTCAGTGCAATCTTAGCCCCGGACTGATGGAGCTTTACCGCAACATCATAAGCGATTGAACTGTCATTTCTGACACCGAAAATAAGGGCAACTTTATTTTTATTGTCAATCATCTCTACTGGTGTTTGGAGATGGCCATTGCACTGTTCGTGCCGCCAAAACCGTAGTTTAAACAAACGATCTGGTTGATTTCTTTTGCTACAGTTTGCCGGGATATCAGGCCTCTGTAGGCCTCAAGCGGTTTTTCAGGACCATCCCATTCTGCTGATTTCTGGAAAGACTCCTGTTCTGGATTCAGCACATCTGAGTTCAGACAAGGCAATACCTGCTGTTTTTCCAGCATCAATATGGAGGTGATCAGCTCTACAGCACCTGCCGCCCCGAGCATATGGCCAAATTGTGATTTCGGAGCAGAAATATGATAGCCTGCTTCACCCATAATATCAACTACACTCAGCAATTCGATCGCATCACCAACAGGGGTAGATGTACCATGAACTTTTACCACTTCAGGCTGGATCTGTAGGTTGCCGATCAGTCCTTTCCACAATCTTTTCTGACCAGAGAAAGAAGGAAAGAACATATTGCCGGCACCATCAGAATTGTTGTGGTAATTGTCGATCACCGCGAGGATGTTTGCGCCTCTGGCCTTTGCGATTTCATAGGCTTCAAGGGCCACGATGCCACATCCGAATGAGCAGACAAAGCCATTTCTCCGGGTATCAAAAGGGCGGGAGCTTTCGGCTGGAGTAAAGCCCTTGCTCAACACCTGCATCGCGTCAAAGCCGATGAATGTTTCCAGGGAAGTCCCTTCTACCCCACCAGCAACCACCCGGTCCTGGATGCCAAATTTGATCAGGCGGTAAGCATAACCAATGTTTCCCAGTCCTGTTGCACAGGCAGAACCAATGGCTTCGCAAACCCCTTTATTTTTAATCAGACAGGAAACATTGGCCGCATCCCGGTACACCATCGCCCTGTCCACCGTATGTGAACCGGCAATTCTGGTTTTACGCTTCAGTTCGAAGAAATTGTGCCAGGCCGTTCTTAAGATCACATGTCCCGCACCACCAGAACCAATGACCACTCCTGTCTCTTCAGATTCCGTCTCCTGCTTTGTCCAGCCAGCCATTTTAATGGCTTCCTGAGAACCGATCATAGACCAGATGCTGCCGATATCAGCTGTAGAGAGGTTCCCGTCAGGAATTCTGCCCAGGTGATCAATATAAGTTTCCGGATAACCTGCCGCAAGCGTAGAGTAGATGGCCTCGAGGCTCATTTCCTCAGTAGTGATGTAGCCTGAAACCGTGGAACGGATATTTTTTCCATGTGCCAGTGCTTCATCCCATTCCCTGATCAGACTTTCGCCGGCAAATAGTTTTTGTTTGAACTGATCCAGGTCCTTACAATTCGGAAAAGCCCCGCCCATGCCTACTATCGCTACCCTTCTTCCTTCAGCGGCCATGGCTATGCTCTTTCTTTAGTGCTGATGATCAGGTCAACAATATCTTTTACTGTTGATCCGAGGTCATCGATGTCATCATCATCAAACTCGACATCAAACTTCTGTTCTGCCTTTGCAGCGATGTTGATCATTTCTGTAGAGGGCGTATTGAGATCTGCTATGAAATCTGTGTCTTCTGTTATGTCCTGTAATTTTTCCGGGTCAATCGTCCGGACGGTCTTTAAGATGTCAACCAGCCCGTCAATAATTTCTTGTCTTTCCATATTCTTTATTTCGTTACTTTATCTCTTTTCATCCCTTTTCCTGTCACCTCAGACAGTTCAGCGATCAGGGTAAAATCTTCGCTCAGTTCATATCTTAGAAACTGTTCTTTTGTGTAACCGCTAAAATAGGCATTCAGGTCCAAACCTCCAGGCACTTTATAAATTCTCCCATCACAGGTCATTTGCCGGAACTTATAGAAGGTGATCTGTCCCATACTGATAAATACATCACCCTCTTCCAGATAGCTCCTGAAGTTGACCTGTCCTACACTGAGAAACAGCGGAATGAAATTGGTTTTCAGAAACTCAAAATCACATTTTTGTTTGATACATTCTAAAAAGGCGCTGCAGGATACTATCGTGGCCTGTGCAAATGCCTCGATCTGATCCACTCCCCTGAACACCCCAAAGTGATCTTCAACATCTCTTGCAACAGGCGCATAACTGGCTACAATACCGGTATCAGGTAAGTGCCAGTGATAGGCATTTAAAAGTATTTTTTTTGGCCCGTGGATGAGCACGTCTGCAGGAGGTACACCTAAAAGATTATTCATATTTGCTATATTGATCAGACAAGACCTCCGTTAACGTGAATATTTGTACCATTGACATAAGCAGATTGCTCGGACAAAAGAAAAGAGATCATTTCCGCAACATCTTCTGCTTTGCCAAATCTTTTTGAAGGGATCATCTTTAAATACTTTTCCTTTTCTTTCTCCGGGAGTTTATCCGTCATATCGGTTGCGATGAAGCCCGGAGATACACTGAGCACGCGGATCTGGTGTGCTTCGTTTAAAGCTGCAGCCTCTTGCGCCAGTGATTTGGAGAGGGCAACCAATCCCGCTTTTGTTGCTGCATATACTGCCTGAAATGCATTTCCGGTTTCCCCTACAACTGAGCTGATATTGATGATCACACCCTTTTTACTGAGGCTAAAGATTTTCATTGCAGTTTTACAGATCATGATCGGGGCCCGCAGGTTTACATTGAGCATCGTATCTATGGCCTTTTCAGGTTGAAATATCAGTGAGTTGTCAAAAGTAACCCCCGCATTGTTGATCACTCCATATAGGGTATCGCCATGTTCTTTTTTCAATTGTTTACAAAAGCCGGCCACCGCTTCTGGATCAGAAAGATCAGCACATAAAATCTGGCTGTCTGCTGGCACTTCTGTAAAGCTATCCGGAGTTGTAGCATGCAGGATCAGCTGGTATTCGGCCGCCAATTTTCTGGATATTGCCAAACCAAGGCCCCTGCTAGCACCAGTTATCAATATCCTTTTTTTTGTCATGTAATGCTTAATTTAACATAATTACGCGATGCGCCCCGTCCTCATCATCAGGTACACAGCGCATAACGGATGGCTAAATATGCTTATTTTTTTTTGAATATTACATGATCAGCCGGATCTGCTTTATTTATCTGACGGAACAAGCCGGTAGATCCTGCCCGGAGATTCGACTGCGATATAAACAAAGCCATCGGGAGCCATACGCACATCCCTTACCCGGCCTATGTTTTTAAACAGGATCTCTTCCTTAATTACTTTATTCCCTTTAAGCACGCTCCTTTGCAAAAACTTAAACCTTAAGGAGCCCGAAAGTAAATTGCCCTTCCAGTTTTTATATTTGTCGCCGCTTACGAAAGCCAGTCCGCTTGGCCCTATAGAAGGGATCCAATAGTGTACCGGCTGTACCATACCCGCCTTGGCCGTCAGGTTACTGATCGGCTTACCATTGTAATTGATGCCATAAGTAATCACAGGCCAGCCGTAATTTTTGCCTGCTTCCTCTATATTGAGTTCATCCCCGCCACGCGGTCCGTGTTCGTTGGTCCATATCTTGCCTGTTTCCGGATGAATGGTCATCCCCTGCGGATTACGGTGGCCATAATTGTAAATGGAAGCTTCAGCACCCGGTGTTTTCACAAAGGGATTATCGGCAGGAATACTGCCATCACTTTTAATGCGGTGAACCTTGCCCAGGTCACTGCCTTTAATTTCCTGGGGATTTACTTTTTCATTGCCCCGCTCCCCTACAGAAAAATACAGGTAACCGTCTTTACCGAACTGCATCCTGGAACCATAATGATGCTGGGTTTTGGAATAAGGTTCGGCAATAAAAATATCTTTCTGTTCCTTCAGTTCATTTCCCTGCAGTTTAGCCTGCATAATGGCTGTAGTAGCCAGTACTGTACCACCTTCATTTTTAAATTTTGAATAGGAGAGGTATATTTTGTTAGTATTGGCAAAATCCGGATCCAGAATGACATCCATCAAACCGCCCTGCCCCCTGGCCAGTACATCAGGGGCTCCGCTGATACTTTGTAAAGATTTGTCTGCTTTTACCCTGTAAAATTTCCCGTTTCTGTCCGTAACCAGCATTTCTGCAGCAGGGAGAAAAGCCATTCCCCAGGGAACATCCATTCCTTCTGCAACAAGCTCAAGCCTGATATCCATTTCCTCTGTTTTGAAAAGATCCGACGCAGGCCGTTCCGCAGCAGTATACTTATCTACGTTTTTTATCCCTTCCAGGATATAATCGGCAAGTGCATTGATCTCTTTATCACTTAAACTTTCGCCAAATGCAGGCATGCCTTCATTTTCCCGGCCAAATTTTACAGACTTAAACAGATCTTCTTTTTTATTGCCAAACTTCCATTTGCGGTCCACAAACATATCCATCTTTTCGCCATGACAGCCTGCGCAGTAATTCTTGTAATTCACAGCCGGATCTGTTTTCAGCTCCTTTTCTGCACTTACAAAACTAAAGCTGACTACAGTCACCATCCCGGTAAAAACCAGGGCACCAATACTTTTAAGCATAAAAAAATAGAAATAACAGATAAAACTGTTATGAAAATACAATTTTATCCCCAAAAAAAACAATCCTATCCTAAGTGTTACGCTTTAATTCAGATGCTCAGTTCTGAGGAGACAAAATAGTGATCGCTCGGGTAGCGGCCATTGACAGCAGTTCTGATAATGTCTGAAGATACCACCGATATGCCTTCACCCCTATAAAAAATGAAATCAATTTTCCGGCCGGTATCTTTCTTAGGATATTTATCGCCCAGAAACTGATGCACGGTATAGCCGGGCTCCGTATCGCCATGGAGCTTCGTGTATGAATCCGTCCATCCCCGCTCTTTAAGTGAAGTATAAACAGCATTAGACATGCCGGCATTAAAGTCGCCGGTGAGGAGCTGAGGAAAATCCTGCTGGTATTGTTGCGCCTCGGCTTCCACCACTTTTATCTGGCCGATACGGGCGGGCTGACTTTTATGGTCCAGGTGAAGATTAATCACCCTGAACTCTTTTCCGGAACGCTTGTCTCTCAGGCGCACCCAATTGGCATGACGTGCACGAGCGGTGTCCCAGGAAAGACTTCCTGCCACCAAAGGAGTTTCTGACAACCAATATCCTCCCGCAGACAGCAAGTCGTACCGTTTAGTGGAATAAAATATCGGATTTTTGGCAATACCCTGGTAACCAACCTGGGGTCCATCCATCTCAGGCCCTTCAAAACCAAAGGAAAAGAAATCGGGAAATGCCTTTTTCAGGTCTTCATTCTGATTTCTCAATACTTCCTGCATGCACATAATATCCGGTTTTTGCCGGCGCATGATGTCCACACAAATGTCCTTCCGGCCTTTCCATCCAAATCCAGCCTTTTCGTCATCCGGAAGATCGACACGGATATTGCAGGTCAGGATTTTATGCGGCCCGTTTTTCGCCCCATCCCAGATATCCGCTGCAGTTGCAGGAGCAGAAAGTAGTGGAGTGGCAGCCAACAGCCCCACACCCTTGATGAAACTTCTTCTTGATGCCATGTTTTTAGGATTCAGATTCAATAAGTGTCTTTGGCTCGAGATAGGCGCCCTTTTCCAGCAATTCTGCCTGAAGTTCGCTGACATTGAGTTGTGATGGAAGAATATTTTTTCTTATGGCCAGTTTTGCTGCCCTGCCTGCGGCCTCTCCCATGGCCATGCAAGGTGCCATCACCCGGATGGCCGACATGGCTTCGTGTGTGGTAGAGATGCAACGTCCTGCTACAATTAAGTTTTCCACTTTTTGCGGGATCAACGTGCGATAGGGTATGTCATAACTGTCGCCACACCAGGTCAGGGTGCAGCCCCCACCTTCAGGGTGATGGATATCCAAAGGATAGCTGGCCACCGCAATGGCGTCTTCAAACCGGCGACAGCTCAGAATATCATCAGCGGTCATCACATATTGACCAACTATGCGGCGTGTTTCTCTAATTCCTAAAAAAGGGGCCATTTTAGTAAACATTGATTGCTCAAAACCAGGCACATACTCCTTCAGGTAGCGTTGAATTTCCTCTACCTGCTTGCGGCCTTCAATTTCCCCATGTGTTAAACTTTCCGGATTGGTACCATCAACACCATTGATCCTTGACATATTGACCCAGACTTCACCTTCGCGCAAACCTGTAATCAAGATGGTACGTTCTACGGGCAGATGATATCCAGCTTCACGGGCCTTTTCCATAACACTTCGTAAACCCACTACAATGAACTGGTTGTTTTGTCCGAAATATTCGCTCGGAATAAAGTCGGTCAGATAGGTGCGCGGCTCCTCGGCTATAGACATCCTTAATTTTTCAGTATCCACACCGCCCATACAGAACATTAAAGTTGGGGGCTGCGCCCCGCCATGTTCATTGCCCTGCTCACATGGCACACCCGCCTTAAAAGCAACATCGGCATCCCCGGTACAATCAATCACGGTTTTGGCAAGGATCACTTCCCTGCCCGATTTACTTTCAATAATCACCCCTTTAATGGCGTTACCTTCCATAATCACCCCCGCAAAAAACACATACAGCAACACATTCACCCCACTGTCCACCAGCATCTCCAGGCCTACATTTTTAACCGCTTCTGGTTCTACCAGCGTTAAGCTCATGTGTAAAGGGCAAGGTCTGTGTTCGCTCGAGGCATCTACAGCCTTTAAGCGATCTATAAATTTCTGAGGGATACCTTTAATGATCTGGTTTCCTTTTTGTCCTAAAAAACCCAGGATCGGCAAACCAATCGTCATGTTGCCCCCTACAAAACTCCGGCTGTCAATCAGGGTAACCTTCAGACCATCTTCTGCAGCGGCCTGTGCGGCAATCAATCCCGAAGGCCCGCCGCCGACCACCAATACATCAACTTCCAAACGTACAGGCAAACTTTTGGCCGGCTCTGTAATCATCGTTCTATTTTCCATTTCAATTCTATTTTAAAACTTATGCTATACTATCTGTTTTTGCAGCAGCCAGCGGCTTTTCAGGCTTTACCATAGTCCATAAAACCAATACCGCAATCGGATGCAGGAAAGCCATGGCAATAAATATTTTCTCTGCCCCAAGCGTCCCCATAAACTGTCCTACAAAATAATTAAACCCTACAGCCCCCAGGGCACCAAATCCACCCGCTATCCCCAGCACACTGGCTACATTTTTTACCGGGAAAGCTTCTGCAATAACCACACTTATGGTAAACAACCAGCTCAAACAGGCTACCGCAACAATGCTGAAGATGAATAAGGTGGCAAAGGGACTCGGGATATAAGGGGTAAGGATACAAAGCGGTGCAACCACAGCTACACTGGTCAGCATTATTTTTCTTGCTTTTAAAGGTTCCTTTCCTTTTCTGACCATATGGTCTGACCAGGCCGCTGTACCAATAGCCCCAAGATCGGCAACCAGGAAGGGGATCCAGCCAAACATGCCCATCTGGGCTAAAGAGAAACCAGATGCTTCCTGTAAATAACCCGGCAACCAGAACAGGCAAAAGTACCATACCGGATCACTGATGAACCGGATGATTAAAATGCCCCACAAACTTTTTCTTCCCCAAAGCTGCTTCCACCTAAAAGCCGGCCCCGTTTCTATTTTAGTGGTCCCTGCTGCCTCAAGTGCAATCGCCGCTGGTGGATCCCGGTAAATAAGAAGCCACAACAGGGCGATGATCAGTCCAACTACCCCGGCAACAATGAATACCATATGCCAGTTATAGGTAATGGCCAGCCAGGCCACCAAAGGAGGGGCAATAATGGCACCTATTGAGCTTCCTGCCACACAAAGACTGTTGGCTGTAGCCCTTAATTTGCCGGGAAACCAGACCGTGACTACCTTTAGTTGAGCCGGAAAATTGGTGGGCTCTGCCATACCCAGCAGACCCCGGAAAAACGTAAACTGAGCAAATGTTCTGGAAATACCCCCGCCAATACAAGCTACCGACCAGCCGATAATACCGGCAAACATGACTTTTTTAGCACCAAACCGATCCACCAGCCAGCCCGAAACGGGATACATAATGGCATAACAAACTGTAAAAATGTTCAACACCAAGGCATAGCCGCTATCGTTCAGCGCAAACTCCTTTTTTAGCACCGGTTTCAGAATAGATACGATCTGCCTGTCAAAATAATTAAATACAATAGCCAGGAATATGATAAAAATAATAAACCACCGTCGTCGTTTAGGCTTTAATAGTTCAGGCATGTCTCAATCAGGTTAATATATCTGGCGCGTTCTTTGAATTCAAGGCATTGTCTATACCGTTAAAGAACCAAAACCTAAAATAACTAAATTAAAACATTTAAAACAAAATAAAATTAAAATAAACAAAATGAAAGCACATTGTAGCGCGCGTTTTTAACCGCGCTCTACAATACACTTGGGTTGGTGCTTAATCGGAAAATTGCAGGAATTTGCAATAAAACACATTTTATTGGCCTGATCATGCAAAGCATTTGCCTTTTCCAGCTGCGATTCATCTGTAATCACCACCACAGGATTTAAAGTAACCTCTGTAAAATGGCCACTCCCGTCTGCGTTTTCCAGCATGCTCCCTACAGGCCTGTCTTTGTACTCCATCACGATGATCTCATTCTGCGAACACAAATGCAGGTACCAGAGCATATGACAGGAAGACAAAGCCGAAAGTAACAGATCTTCGGGGTTATGTTTTGTTTTGTCGCCAAGGAATGCAGAGTCTGAAGAACCAAATATATCCGGCTTGTTATCAATAGAAATGATGTAACTTCTGTCGTACGACCGGTAATCCATTGTTCCTGAACCTTTATTACCCGCCCATGTAAGTGTCGCTTGATATTGATGTACTTTAGCCATAATTGATGTCGTTTATTGTTTCCACCAATTTAAACATTCTTCTTTATCAATGCTACAATAAACTAAACAATTCCACCCATAGCCGGATCACTGAAGCTGGCCTTACCGGTTTCTACCCTTCCTGCATACCTTTGTTCAAAGCCGGCAAGGCCATCAACGCTGAACCTGAAGTCGTACCAGCCATGTGTGGCTTTAAGGTCCAGTACAATTTCCTGGGTACTGCCTGCAGCAATGCTTTTTTTAATCTCGTTTTTACGATAGCTGACATCTTTAACAGTCAGGGCATAACTTTTTGAAGGATTTGTGTTCACTACCTTCAACAAGATGTTTCCAGTCAGTTTTCCACCAGCACCCTCATATATACAGGATATGCTCAGGTCCGGATTATTGGCTGAGCCTATAAATTCCCGGTAATAACCATTAGGCCCATCCACTCTGAGCTGATATTTACCCTTTTCAAAATTTGCCAGTGGCCAGTTGTACGTTACAGTATCCCCGGCTACAGCAGCGAAAGACCAGTTCCTGCATACCTGGCTGCCATTTTCCGCATCAGTATACGCCACAGGAGCATATACCGTAAAAGGTGAGCCGGCAGCCGTTTTTCCAAAAACAGTATCCCCGGCTTTAAACCTGATCTCAAAACCCTTCTTATCCGCCTGCAATTGCCCATCGGCATACAACTCGTAAGGCAGGGCACAGGAAGGCCTGATCCCTTTTTCCTGTGCTGACATGACTTTACCTGAAAGCGGATCAGCGGCAAATGCAGCGACATCTCCGCTGCTCAGTTTTTTAAAACCCGATGGATCTTCTTTAAATTTAGCATTGTAAATGCTTTCCACCATGGCATCCCGTTTAAGGAAATCGATCTGGTCTGCTTTGTCTCCGTTAAAAGGGGTAAATACTGATGTCAGGTCACCACAAATCGCCCTGCGCCATTTACTGATGTTCTCAATTTTAATTTCTTTGTTTAATTTTTTACTGAAAAACACTTCCAGGAACTGCAGGGTTGAGGTATGGTCAAATACCTCCGAACAGACCCGGCCGCCCCTGCTCCATGGCGAAGCAATCAGCATAGGTACCCTGAAACCAAGACCAATAGGTGCCTCCCTGGCCGCCTTTTCCGGAATGCCCTGCTTCAGCTCATTGGCCAGCCTTACATGCTCTATCTCCGTATCGATCCCTGCAGATACTTTGCCAGTCCCCGGAACCTTGTTGTCGGCGATAGAGAATGGCCTTACATGGTCAAAATAGCCATCATTTTCATCGTAAGTAGTGATAAAGATCGTCTTTTTCCATACTTCCGGGTTTTTGGTCAGGATATCCAGCACCTCCGAAACGTACCAGGCACCATACCAGGGTGCGCTGGGGTGGTCAGAAAAGTTCTGCGGCCCGGCCAGCCAGGATACCGCAGGCAGTTTCCCGGTATTCACATCCGTTCTGAACTGGTGCAGCACATCCCCTTTGGGTACTGTCACTTCCCGTTGGGTAGCCCCATCTTTATAGCTCAAAGTGCTGATGCTGCGGTAATCAGGATCTCCGGAGTTGATCACAAAAGCCCTTTTAAACAAACGCTTTTGTTTATCAGACAATTTATTGTATTCTTCTGTACTCCATTTTTTAAGCTCCGAAGCGGCATTGTCCAGGGCCTCCATTTTATGTTTCAGATCCGCCTTTATCTTTTTGGCCGCAGCCTCACTTGAAGGGCTCTCCTCCTGCAGTTTATTGATCTGTTCAGGTAAAGTATCTACCAGGTTTTGCAGGTTTCTGACATAACGGGAAGAAAACTTCACGTTATACGCAGCAAAAAACTCCAGTAAGTTACAGCCAAAATTGCCCAGCCAGGCACGCTCTTCTCCCTTGTAGCCACCACCGCAGCTCAGGTCGTTCTGGTAAAATCCCCATGGAATGTTGTTGTCTTCCAGCAATTCGGGAAAGGCCCGCCAGGGCAGCTTACCAAAACTAAAATCATCATTCCTGATGTTCACTTTTTGCAAGCCATCAAGATCATAACTGACCTTACCCGTCCAGAAGAAAGACCTGTTGGGCGTGGTACTGGTCATCCCTGAACAAAAATTCTGGTCGCAAACGGTAAAAGCATCGGCCATGGCATAATTAAACGGCAAATCTTCCCGGTTATAATGACCTAAAGTTAAAGGCATTGCTGAATATTTCTTATTGCCTGATTTTTTCGCCGTTAGCCAGCCATCATATTTACCTTTATTATAGGCATCAACCTGGCTGGCCCGCGAATGCGGCAAAGAACCAATCCAGGTTACTTTAGAATCTTTAATGTTTAAGCGGAAAGGCGCATAGGTATTGCCGGCGGCATCAGTTTGCATCCACACCGGTTTTTGATTGGGCAGGGTGATGGCACGTGGGTCGTTAAAACCCCTTACGCCTTTCAGGGTACCAAAACAATGGTCGAAAGACCTGTTTTCCTGCATGAGTATAACAATATGTTCTGCATCCAGAAAGCTGCTGCCCAGTTTCGGGTCAATGGCCAATGCCCTTTGTATAGATGCCGGAAGCATGGTTGAAAGTCCGGCAGCACCGGACAACAACAAAGATTTCCTGATAAATGCTCTTCTTGATTCCATAATTTGTGTGTGTGTTGATTACCTTAACTCTTGAATAAGGATTCTAATTTCACATTTTTAAATTACGAAACCATTTATTTAGTATAAAATTCTTGTTATATTTTATTAAAAAACATTAAAAAGGCTTTACCAAAATTAAAAAGCGATCATTTTAACTGATAAGCCATCACGCTCTTTTTCCAGAAGGTAGGAATATAAACAATGCGTTTAACCGGGTCATAACCGATATCGGCGGTATTCTTCTTCTCCAGGTGCAGGTCCAGCAGCAATTCATGTTTCCCGTCGGCATGTACGTAATACACATAACCGCCCCAGCAGGAAAACAGCCAGTCGCCATTGCCAACAGGTTCTATCCCGTCACCGCCATTGGGCAGCTCCGCAATTTTCGTCAGCTTTTTCTGCGCATCCGCTTTCCACAATGTTTTACCTCCGGCAATGTACAGTTCATCGCCTATGGCTTTTAAGCCATTCACACCGTTCACATTTTCCATATATAAGGATACCTTGCTGCCTTCAATCCGATGAATGCGCTTGGTCCTGGAGTCAGACACATAGACTATGCCTTTATCGCTAACGGTAATGTCGTTCAAAAATTTTGCGCTGTCTACTGGTATTTTCAGCTTTATCTTACCTTTCACCATATCAATCACCACTACATCAGTCAGATCCGCAGCATATAAAGTATTTCCAAACCTGCCCAGTCCTTTTGGTGAATTTAAGCCGGTGATCCAGTCATGGTTGATCATTTTACCTGTGATACTCAGCTTGGCAACACCACCAATGCCGTCCTTATCATTCGGATTATTGCCCATTACAGAAGCGTAGAGGATACCCGCTTTCGTATCGGGCAAAACAGACTCTGGCAAATTGATCACACTATCGGTTTCCCAAAGTTTTTCCAGGCTGTGCTGAGCCTTTAAATTTAATGAAGTAGCAAGCATAAAAGCGAGTGCAACGTATCTTTTCATATCAGCTGAAATTAGGGCTTAGGTAATTCATGTTTTAAAAATACATAATTTCTTAAAATTCGCTATTTCCTGTTGCATTTAACCAATAATCAACTACAAAAATACTGTCCGAATTTAACCAGGTTATATGCAATCTTACCATTTACAGCCAATTATAGCATCAAATACGCATATCCGGTACAGGCACATTTGGAGCCGTTTTTAAACCATCAAATAAAAGCTAACTTTAATGGTATAAAAAGCAAAGAAGCTTAACAACCATTAGTAAATATGAACAAGAACTCTATTTTAGGCATAGCCTGTCTCGCCTCCTCATTGATCCTTGCCGGGACAGATCTTGCCCATGCACAGTCTAAAGCAGCTGATTTAAAAAACTGGCCAAAAGGCAGCGCTCCAAAAGAAATAGGCGCGCGAATAGCCGACCGCTTTGTAACTACGCCGCACTCCAATTTTAACAGGCCAGGGCCTCCAAAAGTGATCACCTATCCCGAAACCTGTACATGGTATGGCGCACTTACTTTTGCAAAAGAGACCAGGAATGCCAAACTACTGGGCCAACTGAAAGATAGGTTTGAGCCGCTTTTTGGTGTAGAAGCTAAAATGATCCCGGTACCAGACCATGTAGACTATAGTGTGTTTGGTGCTGTTCCGCTGGAACTGTATATGCAAACCAAAGATAAAAAATACCTTGACCTGGGCATTTCGATTGCCGATAAGCAATGGGGGCCACCAGAAGGGCCCAGGGTAAAACCTGAATCGCATGAATTCTATAACAAAGGCTATACCTGGCAAACCAGGCTCTGGATAGACGACATGTTCATGATCACTGCATTGCAGGCCCAGGCATACCGTGCCACCGGAAACCAGAAATACATAGACAGGGCGGCTAAAGAAATGGTATTCTATTTGGATGAACTGCAAAAGCCAAATGGCTTGTTTTACCATGCCCCGGATGTTCCTTATTACTGGGCACGTGGCGATGGCTGGATGGCTGTAGGCATGGCCGAACTCCTGAGGTCTGTGCCAAAAAGCAATCCCAATTACGAAAGGATCATGAAAGGTTATAAAGACATGATGGCCTCTTTACTTAAATACCAAACCGAAGAAGGCATGTGGCGCCAGCTGATCGATCAACCAGAATCATGGCCGGAAACCTCTGCCACCGGCATGTTCACCTTTGCTTTCATCACCGGCGTAAAAAATGGCTGGCTGGACAAGGAAATTTACGGGAAGGCGGCGCGTAAAGCATGGCTCAAACTGATCACCTATATCAACGAAAACAACGACATCACAGAGGTTTGCGAAGGCACCAACAAAAAAAATGACCTGCAGTATTATTTAGACCGTAAAAGAAATGTTGGCGATCTGCATGGGCAGGCACCGCTGCTGTGGTGTGCTACCGCTTTATTGCGTTAACTGCCTGCAAAGCATACCGCAGCATGAATTTTTAACAGACAATATATACTTCAATGAAAAAAATACTCCTAATCCCCATTTTACTTAGCGCAGTGGTGTTTTTTACACTCAATGCCTTTAAGGACATTTCGGCAGCCCGAGACCCAAAACCAGATGCAGACAATGTTGGTTTAAAACTTCCGGAAGGCTTCGGAGCATTAAAAGTAGCTGATATAGGTGCAAAAGCCCGGCACCTGGTCGTTACCCCTCAGGGCAACATCTATGTGAAACTGGCCCGGGTAAAAGAAGAAAAAGGGATCATTGTACTTAAAGAGAACAGCGAAGGCAGGGCCGAGATCACCGGCAGCTTTGGCAATTATGGCGGCACGGGCATTTATATGAAAGACGGATACCTGTATGCTTCTTCCAATAAAGAAGTTTTCCGCTACAAACTGAACGACAAAAACGAGGTTATCGACCCAAATAATCCGGAAACAATTGTGAAGGGCTTAAAAATGGGCCGTCAGCATGAAACCAAATCATTGGTACTGGATAATGATGGAAACATCTACGTTAACATTGGCGTACCCTCAAATTCCTGCCAGGGGCAGGACCGGGGCCTGAGGTCGAAAGGCATACCAGGCTGCCCATTGTTAGATTCTGCAGCAGGCATTTGGCAGTTCAAGGCAAACAAGCTGAACCAGAGTTATGCAGAAGGTGTACGTTACGCCACAGGTTTAAGAAATGTGGTAGGCTTAGACTGGAACCAGCAAAACAACCAGCTTTTCGTGATGCAGCATGGCCGGGATAACCTGAACAGTTCATGGCCGGAACTTTACAATACCAAAGAATCCGCAGAACTGCCTGCAGAATGTCTTTATGCCCTAAAAAAAGGCGACAATGCCGGCTGGCCCTTTATGTATTATGATGGCATACAGCATAAAAAAATTGTTGCGCCTGAATACGGTGGCGATAAAAATAAGGAAGCAGATGCCAAATACCTCGATCCGGCAGTAGCATTCCCAGCACACATGGCACCTAACGGCTTGCTTTTTTACACCGGAAATATGTTCCCAGCCAAATATAAGAATGGAGCCTTTATTGCTTTCCACGGCTCCTGGAACCGCGCACCGGAACCTCAAAAAGGCTTCTTTGTGGTTTTCCAGCCATTTAAGGATGGCAAACCTTCCGGCAACTGGGAAATCTTTGCCGATAACTTTGCCGGTACTCCGGAAAAAGCAGCAATGAACAAGGCCGACCACCGTCCATGTGGACTGGCACAAGGCCCTGATGGCTCGCTTTATGTAACCGACGACTCCAAAGGAGTGATCTACCGCATTCTATACAACCAGAAATAAACCTGATGAAAAGAATTACCATAACTTTATTGATCTTAGCCGCAGCTGGTTTACAGCTAAATGCGCAAACAAAAGGGAAGAAGACAGCTGCCATTAAGCCGCAACCGCTTAGCGCAACAGTAATGGCGAAGGGAAAAATGATTTACAATAAATATTGCCTGGCCTGTCATATGGCAGATGGTGCAGGTGTACCCAACATGAACCCTCCCTTGAGCAAAACATCTTATGTACTGGGCGACAAAACCAGGCTGATCAACGTAATTCTTAACGGATTGGCTACAGGTGAAGAAATAGATGGCGAGACCTATACCAATGTCATGCCTGCGCACAACTTTTTAAGCGACCAGGAAATTGCAGATGTGTTGAGTTTTGTGAGAAACAGTTTTGCAAATAAAGCAACTGGCATTACCGTTCAGGAAGTAAAAGCCCTAAGGGCAAAAAACATAAAAAAATAATGAAGAACCCCTATTTATTTCTGCTGGCATTTTTAAGCTCAGGCAGCATTTTTGCGCAAAACAACACAGAAGCGGTGGTGCGTAAGGTGGCCGATAACATCATCGCCAACACCTCTTTTAAATTTGTAAATACAAAAACCAATGAAACTTACGAATCCACAAAGGGGCTTGCCGTCTCGCCTGATGTTAAAGTGGCCAGCAAGTTTAACAAATGGATGTATGTGAACGGGGTGCTCACCATCGGCATGATGCAAATGGCAGATGTGCTGAAAGATAAAAAGTACGCTGATTACTCCTTACATAACTTTGAATTCATTTTTAACAACCTCAGCTATTTCGAAACGCTGTACAAAGCAAAAAATCCCAGAACTGAATTTGGCGCTGTTTTTAACATCACCAATTTAGATGCCTGTGGTGCTATGGGGGCCGGGCTTTCCGATGTGAACGCCCTGGCGAATAAGCCGGAGTATAAAGCCTACCTGCAAAGGGCTGCAGATTACATTTCCAACAAACAGCTGCGCCTGGCAGACGGGACCCTGGCGCGTCCAAACCCTCGGTACAGGACCATGTGGGCAGACGACCTGTTCATGAGTGTACCCCTGCTGGCCAGGATGGGCAAAGTTACCGGAGACAGCAAGTATTTTGATGACGCCATTAAACAGGTAGAAAGCTTTAACAAATACCTCTATGATGCCAATACAGGTTTGTTTTTTCACAACTATTACGAAGATGTTAACCTGCAGGGCGTAGGCCACTGGGGCCGTGCCAATGGCTGGCTTGCGGTTGCACAAGCACAACTACTGGACCAGCTGCCAGCCAGGCACCCCAAACGTCCTGAACTGATTCAGCTCTTGTTGCGTCAGATCTCGGGTTTTGCCCGTCACCAGGATCAAACCGGTTTATGGCACCAGTTGCTGGACAAACCCGATTCTTATCTGGAAACTTCGGTTACAGCCATGTACATCTATACGGTTGCCCATGCAGTAAACCAGGGATGGATCCATCCTAAATATATTTCCATAGCCAATGAAGGCTGGAAAGGACTGCTTACCAAAATTACCCCTGATGGCCAGATGCAGGACGTTTGTATCGGCACCAATATGGATGAAGCCCTTAAGTTTTATTATACACGCCCGACGGAATTGAACGATACACATGGCTTAGGTGCATTTTTGCTGGCCGGAACCGAAATGGTGATCGCAGAACGAAACGCCGCCAAAGATAAAAAGTAAACCGTTCAAACCGTATCACAAAAAGCGGGCTGCATCCATGGATACAGCCCGCTTTTTGTTGCAGGGAATTACAATTCTTTAATCGCTATTTTGCGGTAATAGGTTTCTGCACCTTCAGACTGGATCAGTATTCTTCCGGAGCGCAAACTCGCATCAAGCCCCTCATTTACCACCACTCCATTAACCATATGGGTACATTTTCCATCATTGGCAATGATCTCCACCCGGTTCCACTCTCCACTTGGCTTTTCTGCATCTTTTTTCTTCAGGATATGGGTGTTTTTTGTTGCCGGGGTACGTACGCCATCAATCACTACCGTTGTACTGTCTATCAGCCAGAAATCGCCACAATCGCCCTCCTGTATCTGGCATTCTATCGAGCGCGGCCAAACCTTATCGTCCGGAACCACATAATATAAGATTCCGTTATCCCGCACCTTGTTTTCCCTTGGCGTGTATTTCTTTTCTCCCCATTTAAACTCGGCAACCAGATGAAAATTACCATATACCTTATCGGTAACCACATAACCAAACTCCTGTCCCGTTATTTTCAACAGGCCCTTCTCTACCGAGAAAACCTTATCCGGATCATTATCCCTGCCTTTGGTCTTTAAAAAAGAATGCCAGCCGCTAAGATCCTTGCCGTTAAACAACGGTTTAAAATCCTGCGACTGGACATCTCCAACCAAACCAATGAATAAAACCGGAAGAAATGATACATACTTCAAGTTCATCTTCAATTTTTTTTAGTTCACTTTAAAACAAATAGATTCCGGGTATTAAAATCTAAACGGATATACCGTAGTTGCCGCTACATGGACCTGTCCATTTGTGGCAATTATACCCGAGGTTGCGCAATTGGTGATGTTGTTAATCCTAAGTGGGGAATCCTGATTGTTAACCAGAACCATATTGATCTTGCCTTCCGGATCAAACCCGTTAGCCGGGCTTGCGCTTAGGGTTAGGATACGCGCCCCGGTCTGGTTCAGGTTTGGCGTAGTTCCTGCAACAAAATAGCCCAGTTTCGATTTGTTACTGGCCACTGCGCCCGGAGGCAACAGGGTTTCCAAAGTAGCGTTATTTGTTGTGGCATTGTCAAAGCCATAATCACCTTTCAAAATCAGGTATAGAAAATAATTCTTTACGTCCCCAACCGGATATTCTTTCCAGGAAGTTGCCGGATGGGTTTTAGGGGTAAAACCATCGGCAAGATAAATCTGGCTACCGTCTGGATTCTTCTCGTAAATTGGGAAATCAAACCACATACCCGCTGTAATAACCCCTGTTGTTGCGTTCCGTACCCTGATTGCATTGGTACTCAGCAACAAAAATGTGCGGCCCGGTTGTGTATACTCATCCAAATCTATCCCTGCATATTCCAGTCCAAGCTGCATCCACTTAAAAGCGGTATCATTTGCTACCAAGGGTGTCTTCCCACGCTGCTCCAGGAATTGCCTTGCTGAGATATTGATATGCGGGTCAAGTGTTTTCTTTTGGTAGTCGTAGTTCTCCTGCAGGTCCAGCCCAAACATAGAGCATGAGGGGCTCAGTGCCACACAGAACAGCCCTGCCAATATTATATATAACTTTTTCATCCTTTTAAAATTTGAATTTTCATCCGTTTAATTAATTGTTATAAGGCTCACTCTGAACCAGCAGTCTGTTAGAATTCAAAACATTGCGGTTTATAGGCCAGTAGTATTTACGCTTATCCGTTCCCCAGCCGGTAATTGTAGAACCCGCAAGTGTCTGACGAGCTGTGATGATCGGGTCCATCACTTCAATGACGCGATCGGTACGTACCAGGTCAAACCAG
This sequence comes from Pedobacter heparinus, assembly GCF_032678725.1. Classification (GTDB taxonomy): domain Bacteria; phylum Bacteroidota; class Bacteroidia; order Sphingobacteriales; family Sphingobacteriaceae; genus Pedobacter; species Pedobacter heparinus_A. Next base: position 93,057 of record NZ_JAVTSC010000015.1, on the reverse strand, counting down.
CGTTTACCCTCTCCAACCAGCTCATATTGTCTTTCTTGTAGAATGGCAGTTTCCAAAGCCCGTTTATCTGCAAAATCAGTAGCCAGCACCGGAGCTAAGCCGGCCCTTACCTTAATGAGGTTCAGGTATTTTACTGCATTGGCTTTATCATCAAGCTGGTTTAAGGCTTCAGCATACAACAGGTACATATCGCTTAAACGATATACCGGAACATAAAGGCTTGTTGCAGTTGTAGGCGCAGGACTGGAAGTTACAAAATTATAAGGTGTCACACCAGCTGCCGCAGTAAATGTACCAGGATAAAATTTCCACAGGTTGGCATCACGTACCGCAACAGCCGTACCTGTCGAATTGTAGGTCTGTTTCATGCGGAAGTCGGTTGTAGTAGTTCTCCAGCTGCTCCATAAACCTTCGGCCATTCTGATGGGCGAATTGTTGGTGGTTACAGAAACACCTGCCATACAGGCGCAGCCATTGCTGATGTAATCCCAATGGATATAGAAAATACTTTCCACACTGCCAATAGGATTTACAAACTGGTTGTTCCAGGTTGGGCCTGTTTGTAGGTCGCCTGCCGCACCGCCTGTACCCGTGTTCACACTTCCCGCAATGTTATACACCTTACCGGTTGGGGCTTTGGCCTTAAAAAGGTTTTTAAGCCAGATTACTGCATTGGTGTAATCTTTCTTCCACATGTAAACATCGGCCATCGTTGCAGATATCGCGCCTTCTCCCATATACCAGACTGTTGGTGTTGCGTTTTTTACGGTCAGGTCATAAGCTTTCTGAAGATCGTCAATGGCCTGTTGCAATACCTTTTCCTGAGGGTCTCTGGCCTGCTCAGGATTGTCACTAATGCTCAGGTAAGGCTCAGTACGTACCGGTGCTGCGCCCCAGAGCCTGGCGATCCAGAAATAACAAAGTCCTCTGATTGCATAACACTGTGCCGTATAACTGGCCTCCTGTGCCAGGGTAAGCTCTCCGGCTGTGCCCGGTGCAGCATAGTTTTTAATCTCAGGTAAACGCTTGATCAGCAGATTGGCCCTTCCTATCGTACTGTATAAAAATGTCCAGTCCGAGAAAGTATTATTCGAAGTTAAACCGTTAAAGTCTATTTCATTCTGGGTATTCTGTGCATACAAGACACGTCGCTCAAAATTGTCAGATCTCGCCTCGCCCCACCAGGTAATTCGGTTCTCGGCCTGAGAACCATCGCCCTTGATCATGGTTGACTGGAATTCACCATACATTCCCGCTATTGCCGCATCGGCATCAAACTTACTCCTAAAAAAATCCTTCAGGGTTCCCTGTGAGATGGGCTGCTCATCTACCATTTTCTTGCAACTGCCCAGACAGATCAATATGCTTAAAGCTGCAACACTAAATATCTTTTTCATTATCTTCCTGTTAAAATCCAATATTAATACCAAAACCTATCTCTCTTCTTTTAGGATATTTTCCATTGTCATCCCCAGGGGTTAAACCAGGAGAACTGAACTCAGGATCGTAACCCGTGTAATTGGTATAAGTCAACAGATTCACTCCGTATACGTAGGCCATAACAGACCTTGCTCCTATCTTACCAGCATATTTTGAATCCAGACGATAGCTAAACCTGGCGCTCGACAATCTTAAAAAAGTAGCGTCTTCCAGGAAATAACTATTGCCGTTCTGGCGCTGACTGCCACGCGTATCTTTGTCTGGATAATACGGGTAAGTAGCAATATCTCCCTGTTTGGTCCAGGCTCCGTAAATTGCTTCCGGCAAAGAAGGGTTGCCGTTATTGGCAAAATTAGTAAGTCCCTGTTTAAAGCTGTTATAAACCTGTCCGCCAATTGTCGTATTGATAATGAACGATAAGGAGTAATTTTTATAGCTGAAATTGTTTACAAAACCCAGGTAAGCATCCGGTTGTGCATTACCAATCACATGCCGGTCTGCATCATTGATCACGCCATCGTTGTTGATATCCTCCCATTCTGTATCACCACCCAGCAGCACCGAATTATTTGAACTTTTCTTTAACACCTGACCGCCGTAGGGCTGTCCATCCAGCTCATAACGCTCAGCGGTAGAAGTAGCGGCGCGGCCGGTGCTGCCTGTTGTTACAACCGTTACATTGATCGGCGTTAGCTTTCTGCCATCAGGTGCATAGGCATTTGAGGCATCATAAGGATAAACCCCCAGGTTTTTCCATCCGTAAAAATCGCCTATCCTTCCACCTTCCCTGATCAGGTGCTTGTTTCCCGCAATAAATTCCTGTCCGTCGTATAGCTTCAGTATCCTGCCCCTTTCAAAAGAAACGTTGGCATTTACTGTCCATTTAAAATCTTTTCCGGCAATTGGGGTACCATTCATGGCAAGCTCCAGCCCCTTGTTCTCAATATTACCTACGTTGATCTTAACTGTATTAAAGCCGGTTTCCTTTGGAATCTGCCGGTCATACAATAAGTCATTCGTAGTTTTGATGTAGTAATCTGCACTCAGTCCTAAACGGCCTTTTAAAAAGGTCAGGTCAGCACCCCAGTTCTTGATCACAGTATTTTCCCATTTGATGGTTGAGTTGCTAAAACCAGCGGTTAATGCGGCACCACCAATACCATTATAACTGTTTTCACCAATTTCGATGCGCGGAATTGATTCATAATCCGCAATCGGGTCATTTCCGGCACTGCCGTAGCTAAACCTCAGCTTACCATCATCCAGGAATTTCTTGCTCCAGGCCATGAACGATTCATCAGTAAAGCGCCATGCTCCTGATCCGGCAAGGAAAGTACCCGAACGCCGGTCGATACCAAACCTGGATGAAGCATCATTTCTGAACACCCCCTGTAAAATGTATTTGGATTTCCAGTTGTACTCCAGCCTGCCAATTGCCGAAGCAGTAGACACTGCAGTGGCCGACACCCGTTGCTTGGTCAGGTCAACAATATTGGCGCCGGTAATTGTCCTGATGTTTTCTGAAATAAAGTTCTTTCCTTCTAAAGCTGTTTCATCCAACCGGCGCCTGTCCCTTGAAAAAGCGGCTAAAGCCTTAAAGGTATGGTTACCAATCGTTTTAGAATAATTTAAATAGGCTTGAAGCTCATAGTAAAAACGTTTGGTAGTCCCATTTCTGGCGATATTCTCGTTACCTTGAGCCGACAGGTACCGGGGCTGAAAATAAAAGGTCTGCCCATTATCCAGCTGCGCATTCAGCGCGGTAGTAAATACCAGGTCTTTTATGATCTGATAGTTCAGGGTATTTACAAATTGGGTTTTGTATTCTTCCCTGGTATTCTCTTCCAGCATGGCATTGGCCACCGGATTTCTTTTCGAAAGCAGGTAACTGGTCAGCGTACCATCAGGATAATACATTCTGAGGTAAGATGGCCTGTCAAAAACCGGCCTCAACGAGCTGCCTATACTTGTAAAGTTTCCGGTTTGCCTGTAGAAGGAAATATTGCTCATATATTTCAGCTTTTTGGTAGCCTGATAGTCAACATTTATCCGCGACTGGATCCTTTTGGCATAGGTATTCAAAGCGATACCCTGATCATCCAGGTAATTGAAACTACCCGAATAATTCAGACCTTTTTGTCCACCGCTGATCGTAAGGCGCGCATCATGTTTTTTGCCTGTATTGCCCAGCAAGAGGTCCTGTAAATCATTATCGGAATTAAAACTAGGGTTCAGAGAGTCTGTAAATGTACCCCCGGAGCCGTTGGTGAGACCCACCATTAATTTCCTGTAATACCGCAGATCGTCAGAGTTTGGCGCCTGGATCTTATGGGCCAGCTTACCTGCTGTGAAAACATATTGCAGATCAAAACGGGCCGGACCTTCCTGTCCGCGCTTTGTGGTAATCAGGATTACCCCATTGGCAGCCCTTGATCCGTAGATGGATGACGATGCCGCGTCTTTCAATACCTCTATGTTCAATATGTCCTTCGGGTTTAAGGCCGATGCATCCGGAGTAATCACTCCATCGATCACATACAGTGGATTGGTTCCGTTTCCATCAGCAGAAAAAGTGGAAGGGCCACGAACCGTAATCGAACCTTCAGCGCCAGGCTCTCCGTTATCGTTTACAATCAAAACACCTGCCGCCTGCCCTTGTAAGGCATCGAACAAGTTCAATGGTTGCCTTTCTTCAATCTGTGCAGAAGTTACTGTTGAAGTGGCACTGGTCAGGTCCCGCTTTCTGGCCGTACCTCCATATCCCGTGCTTACCACCACCTCGGTCAGGCTGTTTGCATCCTCTTCAAGCTTAACATTGATTATTTTTCTGCTGCCCACAGCCTCTTCCTTCATCTTATACCCTACATAGGTAAACTCCAACACAGCTGCTGCCGATGGCACACCAATGGTATACTTACCTGTACTGGCAGTAGATGCCGCTATCTTTGTGCCCTTAACTTTGATACTAACCCCCGGCAAAGGTTCACCTTTGCTGTCCGTAACCGTTCCTGTAACGGTAATACTTTGGGCATGCGATGCAACAGCAATCAGTTGCAGCATTGCCAAAAGCAACAGCAACTTTCGCCAGGTCTTATTGAACCTAAGCCCTTCCAGGCCACAGGAAATTGTTCTTGTAAAATTTTTATTCATATCTGCTCTATTTGGTTAATTATTTTTAAGAAATATCGGCCCCACCAGGTCAAATTGTAACATTATCGCTACCAATACTTCTATATGCAATTGACTAATAAATTTTCAACTTTTTGTGGATCAAATTGGCCAAGCTCTCAATTATATTGGCACAAAAAAATTACATGATTTAACCATCATCAAATCAAATGTTCCTCCAAATAAACACTTGTACTTACCGCATCTCCCTTTGCATTTACAAAGTGCTGCCAGGCATGTACCGTATCACCGGCAAAATCTTCGGCAATTGTAAAATAGCTTCCTTTTCCTGGCGCGTTGCTACATCTGTAAAAGTAACAAAGGCTTCTTTTGCCGGGTTGTAAATGATAAAGCTGGCCTGGTCATCATCACTACAAAATACGGATGCTGGTCCGCTATCCCATTTGATACTCAATACCGCGTTTACCAGGCATAATACTTCCAGTATCCAGGATACCAATAGCTCCCCCTGCTAAAAATGGCTTTTTTAAAATCGATGTGGTAATCGGGCGCCTCTCCTATTACGGTTTCTGTCAGGTGATGAGACACTGCCCTATTCCCGAGTTCTGCTGGATCTGATTAACAGGAAACTCCTCCTCAAAGTGCACCACATCCCAAAGTCTTCGGTATAGCGGGGTCATCTCTGCCGGGTCTTCTGCTTTCATTTTAATCTCTGGGCTTCAATAGGTATAATACTATTTTCATTCGAACTAAAACACATTCTATCTTCTCCAGATGATACACAAACGTATCGCAGATTAGGAAGTTAAAAATTATACTATAGCATGAAAACGTTATACAATCCCCAGGGCACTCGTTTTTCTTGATAAAAATAGAAGAACTTATTTATTTCGCCCTAAACCACTCCCCTGATAAACTCCTTCAGCGTCGTCTTACCCTTCACCGGAGCCTTCGGGGTTTTATAATCCTGCTCCAAAGTAATCTTGGTCATGGCTGCCGTCGATTCGGCCGCAGCCAGTGAAAACCCGCCCTTTTGCAAAAACGAAACCCAATCGTTCTGAGGAATTACCACCACCTTCACTGATCTGTCTAGCGCCTCAGCAAAAGCCTCCGCAACATCTCCAGGCGAATACTGTTCGGGGCCCTCAATGTAATAATTACCAGTGCTGGAAACCGTTTCCAGCATTAACGCGGCACCAAACTCTCCGATATCCGCTGGCGAGACCATCGGCAATTTAAAATCTGCCGGGTACAAACTATACAACTGCCCGGTTTCCCTAACCTGATCTGCAGAAAAGGCCCAGTTGCTCATATAATAAGCCCCATGCATTACACTTGCCGGAATACCCGACTTACTTAACGCCTGCTCCATTTCATACAACACTCCCAGATCCCCGATCCCTTTACCAGGCTGTGCCCCGTAAGTCGATTCGGCCACCACTTTCTGAATATTTGATCCATGCAAAGCATCCAGGATAGCTGTTACTGTTTTTTCCTCCTGCTTAGCCGTATCAGTCGAGGGATCAGCTGGCGGATTCAGTAAAAACAAACGCTCCCCGGCGTCAAACACCTTGCGGAGCTTGTCCACCTCCAGCACGTCGACAACAGCAACTGTGGCCCCCTTATCCTCCCATTCTTTCCTTTTTTTCTCATCATGAGAAATTATCGTCACTAGCTCACCTTTTTCCAGCAGCCTTGATGCCACCACAGATCCAATATTTCCGGTACCTCCTAAAATGATATGCATAATTCTTCTTTTAATGAACAATGTCTGTAAAACAAGCATACTCAGATAAACTATCTAGTTCAATTTTTTGAATATCTCTTCCATGTTTTCCTCATCCATACTTCCCATATCTACCAATTTTAATGTTTTGACCATTTTTAGCGTAGTAGTCTTGTAATGTAGGAAATGTGGCGTTTTCAGGTGCGATTGATAGGCTGCTTTATTAGCATACATCTCAATAATGCGGATCTGGGTGGGAGTTTCCTTTTGGAACATCGGAAAAATAGCAATCACTCCCGGCTCCAGCTTTACAGAAGCCGAAGCTTCTTCCTTTAAAATAGCACTATATGCGGAAAGGTATTCTGGCAGGATCTCGATTTCAGAAATACGCACCATCATTTCCTCATCTATAACTGGGGCAGTTGGAATGGACAGGACATTTCTCAGAGAATTCGCCTGTTTCCTGCTTACATGTTTTTCTATCAGCTTTGCAACTTCTACTAACTGCTCATTTGTAATAACGGTGTTCATTCCCATCTTTACATGTGATTGTAGCTGGGATTCTACTCCCGGCATTGCAGCCAAAGCCGAAATGGTTACCAGTTCTCTTTGCTGATGAGTCAGCACATCGCTCTGAAAAACATCGGCAAATAAATGCTCCTTTAAAAAAGCATCTATTCTTGGGGCAAACACACCAAAACCTGGCGCTGGCTTTGCCTGCGCTGCGCCGCTCAAAGTTTCCAGTACCTTTCTTCCCCGTTCATAATTATCCCCTGCGCCCCGCTCCACAATGATTTCTTTTCCCTGTTTGTCGTTAACACCTTCGGATTTCCGCTCTTCCACAACCTTCATGAAAACATTAATTGCATTGAGGCTTCGTGGAAAACCACAATAGGCATATAGCTGTACCAAAACTTCCTTAATTTCATTAACGGTAAGTCCGGCATCAAGTGCAGTGTTTAACTGTATTTTGAGGTTTGCCATGTCACCAGTGGCGGTAAGTGACGAAATGGCTACCAGACTTTGTTGCGCCCCATTTAACGGAGCACTGCTATTGGTTTCAATTTGTGCGTTCATTGTTTTAATGCTGATGATCAGGAGCAGACAAAGTGCCCATTTAATAATGCTATGCCTTACGTTCATTTTTTTATCTGCTTAAAGTACACTGCAAATTTCGCAGGTATAACTGATAACACTTTTATACAGGTTACGGTTTTACTTACCAGTTTTACTGATTTGGTTCAATAGTGTAGCAATCAGCATTTAACAGGCAGGCATGTATCTAGCTATTCTTCTGCTATGATCCTGGCGGAACTGCAGTAACCAGTTCCTTATGTTTCTGCCCCCATTTTTCCAGATGCTGTATAATGGGTCTCAAATCATAACCAATTGGGCTTAGCTCATACTCAACCCGCGGGGGTACTTCGGCATAGACAGTTCTTTTCACAATTTTATTTTCTTCCAGTTTCCGCAACTGTAAAGTCAGCATTCGTTCCGTTATGTTGGGCAGTTTATTTTTTAACTCACCAAACCGCAGTTTTCCGTTCATTAACCAGGAACAAATTACCAATGCCCATTGTCCGCCAATAACATTTGCAGCATAAGCTTCCGCACATTCATCGGCCAGCGCCTGTTTGTTGGCAAAATTTGTTGATGTTTCTTTGATCTTAGACATTACTTACATTTTTTATAGTACCTAACAATTGGGGGGTAATGTACAAAATTTAGGTTATGCAGCTACTTTTGCCTCCGTAATTTAAATTTTGAAAAATGAGCACATTGATCATTGTAATCCATCCAGATATTAAAAATTCGGCTGTTAACAAAAGATGGGTTGAAGAACTGAATAAATTTCCGGAAAGATACCACGTCCATCAATTATACCAGGTTTACCCGGATGAAAAAATAGATGTACAGGCAGAACAGAAACTGGTTGAACAATATGAAAAAATTGTATTTCAGTTTCCCTTTTACTGGTTCAGTTGCCCGCCGCTTTTCAAGAAATGGTTAGATGAAGTTTTAACCTACGGATGGGCTTACGGAAGTAAAAGCGAATATAAGCTTTCCGGGAAAAAAATTTCCCTTGCTATTTCAGCCGGAATTGATGAACAGGAATATCAGCACCAGGAAAAGTATAAATATACCCTGGCAGAACTAACCAGACCATTCGAGCTGTCTTTTGAATACGTAAAAGCCGATTACCAGCCACTATTTGCTTACTACGGCCTGGAATACAATTCTTCTCCTGAATGGATTGAAAAAAGTGTTCCTGCCTATATGGATTTTCTAAATGCTTTTTAACGAATGCATCATTTTATCAATCCATGCCGCTGCCAGCAAACAACTTTATTCATTACTAATGAATAAAGTTGTTCATTAGTAATGAATAATCGTTATATTTGTACCTAATTAATTTACCATCAAATGCTTAGACAAGAACAAATTGCTATAGTTATAGATGCTCAACAAGAATCTTTTTTAAGAAAAGAAGACAGTCTGCCCAGGCAGGCGCTTCAAAAAGTACCTATCATAGCAAGCTTTGCTACCATTGTTAGTGGCGTACGCCGTTGTGGCAAAAGCACCTTGCTGCTGCAAATCATTAAAGAGAAATACGAAAAAGCCATCTATTTCAATTTTGAAGATCTTAGGCTGGTTGGTTTTGAAGCTTCAGATTTAATACGCCTGCAGCAGGAAGTCATAAAAAGAGATACTACAGTATTGTTCTTTGATGAAATACAATTGGTGCCCAAATGGGAAATCTTTGTACACCAGTTACTCAGGGAAGGTTATACGGTATTTATCAGTGGATCCAATGCTTCGCTGCTCAGCAAAGAGTTGGGTACGCATTTAACAGGCCGGCATGTATCTATGGAAATGTTCCCTTTCTCTTATCAGGAGTACATTTCTTTCAAAAACCTCCGGGCCAATGAAAGTTCTGTTATGACCTATCTGCAAACCGGGGGCTTTCCCGAATTTGTTAAAACCGGCGAAGAGCTGATCCTTCAAAGCTTAATGGAAGATATTTTGGTAAGGGATATCGCCGTACGCCACGCCATCAGGGATGTGGATTCGTTAAAACAACTGGCCCTTTATTTAATTTCCAATGTAGGTACACTGGTTTCTGCCAATAAGTTAACCTATTTGTTCGGCATCAAATCAAGCGCAACCATATTAGAATATTTTGCCTGGTTAAAAAATGCCTACTTAATTGAATTCCTGCCCATGTTTAGTTATTCTTTAAAAGCCCAGGCCCGGAACCCGAAAAAGGTATACGCCATAGATACCGGTTTAATTACCGCCACATCTACAGCTTTTAGTGAAAACATTGGCCATAAAATGGAAAACCTGGTTTACCTGCACCTGCGCAGAAAAACCGGAACATTGTATTACTACAAAGATAAAGGAGAATGTGATTTTATTAGTTTTAATAAGGGAAAAGCACAGGAAGCGGTACAGGTATGTTATCAAATAGATGACAACAACTTTAAGCGGGAATACAATGGATTACTGGAAGCGTTAAAGTTTTTCAAACTAACAGAAGGTACCATTGTTACGCTCAATCAGAAAGATCAGTTTGAAGAGGATGGCTTTACCATAAAAATGGTCACGGCGCATGAATACCTGTTTTAATGAACTTTATGTTTTATTTATTTAGATAAAAGTAAAACAGCGCCTTAACGATCTGGCTCATAGATCGCTTTCCCGTTACCCAGTCAGACACACTTTCGCGGTCAATGCCCGTATCAAAGGCAATTTGTTTAATACGGATACCTTTTTGCTGCATCATTTTATCAATCCACGCGGTGTTAACTACGCTGGCCGGTGAAGCCTGGAAAGTTTCCGGACTAACGTTGATCTTATAATCAGGCAAGTGTTTTCTGAATAGGCCTTCTGTTCTTTTAATCAGGGTCGCTTCATTTGCATATTTTCCTGAAGTGGTTTCTCCCTGGACAGTTTCTACTTCAATCGTTTTTTCGCCTATAGACCGGATGTTAAAATTAGTGTTGGACTGTTCCTGGTGCCTGCTGGCGGCTCTGTCAAGTTTAAGAAGTCTTTCAGCGCTAAGTAAATTTTCGAGTAAGATGATATTCTGGATGCTGCTCATAAGATCAGGATTCTCTTTAATATGTTTGTCATAAACAGCAGTGGACAGGATTGGTTTTAAATTTTCTGCTCAACCCGCTCCTTCGGCGTCACCCCGGTCATTTGCTTAATAACTGCTATTATTCCAAAGTTAGGTACATCTCAGCATGTGACTCGTTCTGAATAGGCTTTACATCAGCATTAAGCTGATAAATAAAAATAAAATCGTGAGGGCTTGTCCATAGAAGATTAATTTTTTCCCATAAATTTGCAACATGAATAACGGTGCATCTTCCAGTTCAATTTCCGACAATGTATTGGCTTTTATCGAATATACCAATCAAAATATTTTCCTGACGGGGAAAGCTGGAACAGGCAAAACTACCCTGCTAAAAAAGGTTAAAGAAAACAGCAGCAAAAAGATGGTAGTTGTTGCCCCAACCGGTGTAGCCGCCATGAATGCCAAAGGTACGACCATCAATTCCTTTTTTCAATTGCCCCCGGGCTCCTTTTTCCCTGGTGACATCAGCCTGGAAAACCTGCAGTCGGGTTTCATTTCCATACAGTCCATGGTTTCCGACCTCAGCTATACCCGGGAAAAACTTAACCTGTTCAATGAACTGGAGTTACTCGTGATTGATGAAGTATCCATGGTGCGCTGCGATCTGCTGGATGTAATTGATGCCATCCTGCGTTCCGTACGAAAAAACAACCGGCCTTTTGGAGGTGTACAGATCCTGCTGATCGGCGACCTGTACCAGTTGCCCCCGGTAACCAAAAGGGAAGACTGGTCTTTTTTAAACAGGGCCTACCCCTCACCTTACTTTTTTGATGCGCTGGTCATCCGTCGCTATCCCCTGCTGCAGATCGAACTGACCACCGTTTTCAGGCAAACTGAAACGGCATTTATTGACATCTTAAATGACATCAGGAACAACCAGATCGGCGAAAGCGGACTGGCCCTGCTGAACAAAAGGTACGACCCGCAGTTTAGCGCCTCGGATGAACTGAACCCCATCATCATCACCTCTCATAATGCCGAGGCCAACGCCATCAATAAGGAAAAACTGGATGAACTGCCTGGTATGGAATACACTTTTGAAGCTGAAGTGAGCGGAGAGTTCAGAGACTTGAACCTGCAGGCCGAACAAACACTGAAACTGAAAGCAGGTGCGCAGATCATGTTCATTAAGAACGATTCCGGTGAAGACCGGAAATTCTACAACGGAAAGATCGGGAAAGTGAAGTCGGTAAAAGAAGGGGAGATCTGTATTTTTTTTCCGCAGGAGGAAGACCTTTTGCTGGAAAAAACTTCCTGGCAATCTTTTGAATACAAAACAGATACCGAAGAAGCCATTGTACAGCAACAGGTAGGTGAATTTTCGCAATACCCCATTAAACTGGCCTGGGCAGTAACCATCCATAAAAGTCAGGGCTTAACCTTCGACAATGCCATTATTGATGCGGGCAAGTCATTTGTAGCCGGACAGGTTTATGTGGCGCTGAGCAGGTTAAGAACACTGAACGGCCTGGTATTAAAATCAAAGATCAGTACGGAAAGCTTAAGGTCGAATACCGAAGTGATCAATTATATGAAGCCGGCAAAAGAGGAGGAACTGGCTGCAATCCTGATTCAGGAGCAGGAAAAGTTTATGCTGCAGCTGGTGCTGGACCATTTTTCTTTACACAGTATACAGCGGGGGCTGGACACCCTTGCAGCCAATGGGGAACTGGCCAAAGCCAACCTGCCCGAATTTAAAACCTTAATGCTGCAGCTGAATAAATCGCTTGCAGCGTTGATCATCTTATCCGATCGTTTCCAGGCCCAGGTAAACCAGCTGCATGCTACCGCTGGTTTTGCTGCGCTGGATGCCTTGCAGGAAAGGATTACTGCTGCAGTTACCTATTTTACCAAAGAAATCACCATGCAGCTTTTAAACCTGGTCAATAAAAATATCCGGATTAAACCTAAAAATAAAGTTCAGCAGCAACTGGTACATGTACTGCAAAAATACCGGCAGGTGATTGAGTACAGACTGGCCATGCTGCAGCTTGCCGCCGCCCTGCTGGCAGCTCCCGTTAAAAAAGAGGATTATACGGCCTGGATCAGTAAACACAAACTGCGTGTTAACGGCAAACCAGGTACTACAGCTGCTGCTACCCAGCAGGCAAATAATTTACAGTTGTTTTAAAAAGCCCCGGTAAATTGCTTAGGCAATTCAACGGGGCTTTTACGACCATAAAAGGTTATTTATTTTGATTTATTCTGATCTACAAATATGGACCTGGAACTGATGGCCCCCATACGGCGACCGTCTTTAAAAGTAGCGGCCTTAACAGTGACCGGCAGTTTAACTTCAAAGGCTTTGCTGTATGCCAGTGAATTTACCGTTGGTTCTGAACCATCCAGGCTATACCGTATCTGTGGCTGATAGCTATTGGTTTTAAAGGATACCTTTGCCGTATTGGCCGAACTGTCAACAGTTACCGTATGCCATACATTATAGGCACTTTTCGCGTAATTGATGCCCTGGTCATCGTAGCGCTGGTATTGCTTTTCTATCCTGCGGCTAAAGTCAGTCCAGCTCTTTCTGGCTGGTATGGTCCAGGCCAGTTCGGCCATTGCGGCAGCACGTGGAAAGGCCATGTATTCTACTTTTTCGGGCGAATGGATAAATTCTGCCCATACATTGCCCTGTACCCCTTTGATATACTTTGCCTGGTCGGCAGTAAGCACCGCAGGAACCGGCTCGTAGTTGTATACCTTTTCCAGTTGCAGGTTGCCCGTTATCGCCTTTGGCTCCAGGTAAGGTTCACCCTGGTAGTAATCCAGGTAAAGGAAATCATAAGGGGTCATCACTACATCGTGCGACTGTTTGGCAGCAGCGATACCACCTTCGGTGCCTCTCCAGGACATCACGGCGGCATTGGGTGCCAAACCACCTTCCAGGATTTCATCCCATCCGATAATACTTCTGTTTTTGGTGGTCAGGAATTTTTCTATGCGCCTGATGAAATAGCTTTGCAGCTCATGTTCGTCTTTCAGGTTTTCTTTTTTCATCCTGGCCTGGCAGTTTGGACAAACTTTCCAGCGGTCTTTAGGACATTCATCTCCACCGATGTGGATGAATTTACCAGGAAAGAGCGCTACAACTTCCGTGAGCACATCTTCCAGTAAATGGAAAGTTTCTTCTTTTCCGGCACAGAAAACTTCTTTTTGTATACCCCATCCTACCAGCATTTTAAACGGCCCGCCTGTGCAGGAAACGTTAGGATAGGCTACCAGGGCTGCCGTGGCATGACCTGGCATTTCAATTTCGGGAACCACCGTTACATAGCGCTTTGCCGCATAGGCCACAATATCCCGTACCTGGTCCTGGGTGTAAAAGCCACCATGAGGGGTATTGTCTATCTGGTTGTTGGCAAACTGCGTACCGTTACGCCATGCACCAACAGCAGTAAGTCTTGGGTGTTTTTTAATCTCTATGCGCCAGCCATGGTCTTCGGTTAAATGCCAGTGAAACACATTCAGTTTATGTAAAGCAAGGTAATCGATGTATTTTTTAACAAACTCCACGGAGTAAAAATACCTGCCCACGTCGAGCATCATGCCCCTCCAGCCAAAACGCGGCTTATCGGCAATTTTTACTGCCGGGATCAGCGGAGCTGTAACAAAGGCATTATTTTTTCCCTTTACCGGCAAGAGCTGATACAGGGTTTGAGCCCCATAAAATACCCCATTTGCCTTTTTACCGCTGATACGTACCGAAGTTGGATTGGCAACCAGGGTATAACCTTCGTCGCCCAGGCTATCTACGGCGTTTTTTGTGGTCAGCACAATGACATTGCTGCCTGTAGCGCCCGCAGCAGGAAGCACTTTTAACGCGTAACCCGTCAGTTTTTTTACCTGATCGGAAAACTGAAGGCCTACCGATTTCAGGTCGGAATTGCCCGCATCATAAGTAATTTTAGTCAGGGTGTTGATTTTAAATTTACCGGGGAGTTCCTGCATACTCAGTGGTTGCGGGATCACAGAAATACCCTGGCTGTGTGCAGCATTCAGGGTGTTGAGCCCAAGCAGGCACAACAGAAAAAATACGCGTTTCATCATCATTTTATATGTTTGGTTTATTTGTGTACGTTAACGACAAAAATTAAAGATAAAAAAATAAGCTATACAAACCGGCATTTTATAAAAAAAATGGAACAATTAATTTAACTGAACAGACCGAGCAGATCCTTTCTGGAAAGGGTTTTATAAATGGCAGAATCGGTTTTGATCAGGTCTTCCACGAGGTCTTTCTTGGTATTTTGCAGCTTCATGATCTTGTCTTCTATCGTATCCGGACAAATTAAACGGACCGCAACTACATTTTTTTCCTGACCGATCCGGTAACAGCGATCGATGGCCTGGTTTTCTACAGCAGGGTTCCACCATGGGTCTACCAGGTACACATAGTCGGCACGGGTCAGGTTCAGGCCCAGGCCACCGGCCTTTAAGCTGATCAGGAATACCCTGACTTCGGGCTTGTCCTGGAAGGAAGCTACGGCAGCAGACCTCTTCCTCGTTTGCCCGGTCAGGTATTCGTGGGCAATGTTCCGGCTGCGCAGTTCTTCGCGTATGAGATCGAGCATGCCTACAAACTGGGAGAAGATCAGGATCTTATGGTTTGATGATTTGCTTTCGATCTGTTCCATTAAGGCTTCCATTTTGGAAGAGGCATTGCCATAAAATTTATCGTCTTTCAGCAGTCCGGCCGAATTACAGATTTGCCTTAAACGGGTAATCCCCTGTAAAATGTGCATGCTGCTCTTTTGCAGTTCATCTTCGGCCTTGCCTTCAATGTAAGCTTTGATGTCCTGCACTGCAGCCTCATATACTTCACGCTGTTCGGTACCCATCTCACAGTAAATGACCATTTCGGTTTTATCGGGCAGTTCTTTGGCTACCTGCGCTTTGGTCCTGCGCAGGATAAAAGGGCTGATCTTTTGCTGTAGTTCTCTGGCCCTTTTGCTGTCTTTAAACTGATCGATGGGTACCGAGTACAGTTCCTTAAACTGTTGCTTACTGCCCAGTAAACCCGGACAGGCGAAAGAAAGCTGTCCGTAAAGATCGAAGGTATTGTTCTCTATGGGTGTACCCGTCAAAACCACCTTATTGCGCGATTGTAATAACCTTACTGCTTTGTAGCGCTGGGAATCCGGATTTTTAATGGTCTGCGACTCATCCAGGAAGATGTAATTGAAACGATAGGCTTTTAAAAACCGGACATCTGCCAGCAGGGTTCCGTAAGAAGTAAGGATAAGCTCGTACTGGTCAAATTCATGACTGTCTTTGAGGCGGTCGGCCCCGTAAACTGTATGCATTTTTATCGAAGGTGCAAATCTGGCCACCTCGGCCTGCCAGTTGAAAATTAAGGAGGCCGGCACCACTACCAGGCTGGTATTGTGCCCCAGCTTTTCGCGCTGGCTCAGGATGAAAGCGATGATCTGTATGGTCTTGCCCAGTCCCATGTCATCAGCAAGGCAGGCACCAAAGTTAAAATCGTCTAAAAAGTTCAGCCAGTTCAGGCCCTCCTGCTGGTAATGCCGCAGCCCGGCCTGCAGGTCTTCTGGTACTTTTACGGCCGTAATGCTTTCCGGGCCAGAAAGTTTGCCCCGGTAGAAGGCCAGCTGTGCCTTCACCGATTCCCCGAGCAAATGCTCATCATACAATTCGGCGATGCTGTTGTAATTGATCTTATGGGTATGGATACTTTCTTCCACCAGCTCACCGGCATTAAAATAACTGGTAAATTTCTGCACCCATTCCTCCGGCAAAATGCCCAGGGTACCATCGTCCAGCTTTACAAATTTGCTTTTGTTGCGGATAGATTTGTGCAGGTGTTTCATGGAGATGGCCTCGCCATTGTATTCTACCTTTGCTTTGGTTTCGAACCAGTCGATCCCGCTGATCACTTTAATGGAGATGTTGGCTTTATACGGGCTCAGGTTATTATTTTTCAGCTGGTTAAAACCCAGTATGGTAATCCCTTTGTTCCGCCAGGCTTCGAAAGCATTTAAAAACCATGTGGCATCCAGAAAGTGTTTGCGGTGCATGTAAAAACAATCTAAACGCAGGTCTTCCTCTTGCTGTTCTTCAAAAAAGGGGTGTTGCCTTACGATGTCCGAAATGAACTGCAGTTCTGCCGGCTCATCCCGGCGCAGGGTAAAAGTATGGCCGTATTTATCTTTGGCGATGATCTGTTTGCGCGAAAGCACGGGGATTTCGGTATTGCTGTACCGCATCACAGGGGTAATGAGCACAAAATCTTCCGATTCGGAAAGATAGATCAGTTGCTCGTTTTCCAGGTCATATCCCTTGTCTGCCAGCTGCTTTTTGGTGGCTGGTTTTAAATAGGCATAGTTGATGCGCACTTTTTCTTCCAGGTTGGCCAGAATATTCTGCTGAAAATCCTCAAATTTAGACCTGTGGATCAGCATTTTATCGTAATGTTTCTTAAAGAAATCGATCACCCTTAAAAAATCAGGGTTATCGATCAGGTGCAGGGTTTTATCCAGCTGGATGAAATAATGGTGCTTAATGCTGAGGTTTTCGAGGGCTATCGACTGCTCATCAAGCATCAGTTTACCCGAAACCTCATAAAAATCGCCTTTTTCATTGACCGACAAAACGAGGTCGATGCCCAGTATTTTCAGTTTGATCTTATGGATAGAGCTGGCCGATATATTGGGGGAAATTTTCGGATCGTGGAGGTAGATGTCCAGGCCCAATGGATTTCTGGCCAATGCTTTTAAGCCTTCCAGGTCTGATCCGGAGGCCTCAGCATTATAGTTGTTCTGGAATTTGAGGATACCATTCAGGAATTTCAGCTCGCTGATGTTTTCAGTTTTCCAGAGCAGATCAGCCGGGTCCAGCAAGGTTAAAGGGTTCTTGATCTTACCATCCCGGCTGGCCGGACCTTCATATAAGGCCAGGCTAAGGTGGCCGTAGTAGCGGTGCTGGCTGAACACCACAATGGTTTGCAGGTCTTTTTTGATCAGAGCGCCGGCTACCGGCGGCTTAAATCCTTTTACCGGCAACAGGGATGCTGACATTTCCTGTGTTGTTTTTTTGTTGACCGGAAACAGGTTTTTAAGCCTTGGCCTGATTTCGAGACTGCCTTTTTCATAGCTGAGTTCAAAATGATCATCCAGTTGATTTTCCTGTTCCAGTCCATAATCCTGTGCAAATTCCCGTAGTTTTTTATACCTCAGGGGCCTGTCAAAAAACAGGCGCAGCGATGGCCGCTCCATAATGTTGTACAAAACCCTGGCCTGGTATTCACATAATCCACCGGTATCAGACAGGCAGGAACAGGACAGCATCACCCGGTCTGTGGTTTGCGTAACGGTAACCAAAGGCATGCCCATGGTATTGGATACCTTCCCAAAAACAGCAAAATCCAGGGCAATCTCTGCCGGCTCCAGCGCATAAAACCCTTTGGCCCCCGTATCAGTCCCAACCTTATTGTGTTTTAAAATATCCGACAAGTTGAGTGCCGACAAGTTAAAATCTGCTAAAGTATAATTGTGTGCCGGGTAGGCCGCTTTCTCCACCTGCAATGTTTAATGTGATCAATAAAAAATCTAAAATACGCTATGATCTTGCTAAATCGACGTAATAATCTGTTTATTTGTATTTGATAATTTAACAAACACACAAACTTAACCTTTATTGTTATGCTGCTGAGCATTTTAAACTCATTTTTTTGCATTGCATTTATCTTATTTGCCTATGTAAATTTAAACGACAACGACTCCTGGCTTTGGGTGCCCATTTATCTGCTGGCCTCCATTTGTTGTGGATTTGCCATTTTTAATTATTTTTATCCTACGGTATACTTAGTTGCCATATCTTTCTATCTGATTTACGCTGTCATTTTGTTTTTTGCCAAAGATGGGGTGCGCGACTGGATCATGAAATACCGGACACCCAGCCTGGTGGAAAGTATGCAGGCAACCAAACCCTATATTGAAAAAACCAGGGAATTTTTTGGCTTGCTGATCATTAGTGCGGCACTGGCGATGAATTATTTTGTAGCGGTATAGTGTGATAAATTATGTTGTTAATAGATAGGGTGGGGATAAACCAGCTGGCAGAACTTTTTCTCCGGCTCATTAAACGGAACCTGAAACCGGAAGCTTTTGACTGGTTGCAGGATAAAGTGAACCTGGTGCTTAGGGAAGACAGATCGGTGCAGTTACACCTTTGTTTTGCCCATTTGCCACGTATGGCATCAAGAGACCTGGTGGTCCCGGATCCGGACGAAAATCAGGAGATCAGCAGGTTGCTTCCCGGTTATAGCCTTGAAGGCTGGACTTTAGACAAGCTGTGCAGGGTATGGTTGTTAACGCAACTGCCATCCGACGATAAGGAAAAGTACCTGAAAAAGATCAGCAGCCTTTTTGCCGCAGCAGAAATGAACGAGCAGGTGGCTTTATATTCGGCACTGCCGCTGTACGCCTATCCGGAAGCATGGATCAGCCGCTGCGAGGAAGGCATCAGGAGCAATATCGGTACGGTGCTGGAAGCCATCATGTACCACAACCCCTATCCTGCAGCATTTTTAACGCAGCAGGCATGGAACCAATTGGTCCTGAAGGCTTTTTTTACAGAAAAAGATGTCCGGCTGATTGTTGGACTGAAGGAACGGATGAACGAGGCTTTGGCCTTTACTTTACAGGATTATGTACACGAGCGCCTGGCGGCCCACAGAACGGTAGCCCCGGAGATTTATGAATTGATAGAACAAATGAACCAAAAGATATAGATTATGTGCTGTAATGAGAATTTTGAGGAAAGAAATAAGGGAGAAAAGATACAGAGTTCACTTGACCTGAGCGAGATCAGTGGAATGAAGTTCTTTGATCCGCATGTACACATGACTTCCCGCACCACCGACGATTACCAGGCCATGGCCGATGCCGGGATTGTTGCGTTGATAGAGCCGGCCTTCTGGCTGGGCCAGCCACGTACCGGTGTAGACAGTTTTACGGATTACTACAGCAGCCTGATTGGCTGGGAGCGGTTCCGTTCCTCGCAGTTCGGCATTAAACATTATTGTACCATAGGCTTAAATTCCCGCGAGGCCAATAATGAAAAACTTGCAGAACAGGTAATGGAGATCCTGCCCCGGTTTATTTTTAAAGAAGGGGTGGTGGGCATCGGCGAGATCGGTTTTGACGACCAGACCGCTGCGGAAGAGAAATATTACCGTTTGCAGCTGGGCCTGGCCAAAGAAGCAGGATTACCTGTGCAGATCCATACCCCGCACCGGGATAAGAAAAAAGGTACCCAGCGCAGTATGGATATTGCGATAGAACAGGGCCTTGACCCCTATATGGTGATTGTTGACCACAACAATGAAGAAACCGTGAAAGAGGTGCTGGACAGGGGATTCTGGGCAGCTTTTACCATTTATCCGTTTACCAAAATGGGCAATGAGCGCATGGTTGAAGTGGTTAAACAATATGGATCGGAAAGGATCATGATCAATTCGGCAGCCGACTGGGGCATCAGCGATCCGCTGGCCATCCCTAAAACCGCTGCCCTGATGAAAAGATCAGGGATCAGCATGCAGGACATCGAACTGGTGACTTACCGCAATGCCATTACGGCTTTTGCACAAAGCGGGCAGATCGATGAAAATGATTTCCTGAAGGTGAAAAACATAGACCAGAGCCAGAAGTTTGCCAGTAACTCGATATTGCGTGGCGGGCAGCAACCAAGAATAGACAAGAACTCCATTATCATATCCTAGCGTGAACAAATTATTAGGTTTTATCCGGCTGATGCGACCGGCCAATGTGGTGACAGCTGTTGCCGATGTACTGGCAGGAATGGCCATTGCAGGATATTTTTTCAGTACCGTCAGCTACCTTCCCGTCCTGCTGCTTTGTTTGTCAACGATAGGCCTGTATAGCGGGGGGATCATCCTGAACGATGTTTTTGATGCAGAACTGGATGCTAAAGAAAGGCCGGAAAGACCCATTCCAAGCGGCCTGATCCCAAAAAAAGCTGCCACGATATTTGGCGGCGTGTTTTTCTTTATCGGCATTTTTGCCGCGGGGCTTTACAACCCGGCATCCCAATACCTGGCAGTCGCCATTATGGTTTCCTGCCTCATCTACGATAAATTTTTGAAGCACAGTGCGCTGTTTGGACCTTTTAACATGGGACTATGCAGGGGCTTAAACTTATTGCTTGGCATCAGCATCATCCCTTCTGCCATACAGCAATGGTGGTTTTTGGCCCTGGTGCCTATTGTTTACATCGCCGCTGTAACCATGGTAAGCCGGGGCGAAGTACATGGTGGCAGTAAAAGAACATTGTATTTTGCCGCGTTTTTATATGCGCTTGTCATTTCCTGTATCTTGTTTTTTGCCCTAAGGCAGGGCAGTTTACCGCTCACCTCGGTATTTGTATTGGGTTTCGGGCTGATGATTTTCATTCCGCTGCTGAAAGCCATGAAAAACCCGGTTGGCCCTAACATAGGCAAAGCGGTAAAAGCGGGCGTTATCGCTTTAATTTTAATGAATGCAGCATGGGCCAGCGCCTTTGGTATGGTAAATATTGCTGTATTCATCGTAATTTTATTACCAATATCTTTAATGCTGGGTAAGGCTTTTGCGGTTACTTAGCGATGAATTTCGTAGGACATGAATTATTTAGAACAGTCGTTTAGTGTAAAATTTGACTATAAAATCTACTTTACCTCTTCCCTTTTTGAGTTGGGGAACCCCTTGCTGGCCGGTTTTTTTGAAGCCAGGCCTTCTGCAGCTTTGAGGAAAATATTTTTCGTCATCGACGGGGGCGTTACCGAAACTCATCCTAACCTGATAACAGCCATAAAAACATACTTCGCCGGACAGCAGCAGGTACAGCTGATCCCGGACATTATGGTGGTACCTGGCGGGGAAGCTTCAAAAAATGATCCGGCCCTGTTTGACCAGCTTGTAGCCGCCGTAAATGTTCATGGAATAGACAGGCATTCGTATATTGCGGCCATTGGCGGGGGCGCGGTACTGGATCTGGTGGGCTATGCCGCAGCGGTTGCTCACCGGGGCATCAAGCACATCCGGATCCCTACCACTGTACTGTCGCAGAACGACTCGGGCATTGGCGTTAAAAACGGGATCAATTATCAGGGCAAGAAGAACTTCCTGGGTACTTTTGCCCCCCCTGTTGCGGTATTTAATGACGATGTGTTTTTACAGACCTTAACGGACCGGGACTACCGCTCCGGAATTTCTGAAGCGATAAAGGTGGCGCTGATCAAGGACCCTGATTTCTTTTACTGGATTGAAGAACATGCCGCGGCCCTGGCCGCACGTGAGCAGGAAAGCATGAACTACCTGATTAAACACTGCGCCAAACTGCATTTAGACCATATTGCCGGTGACGACCCTTTTGAAACAGGATCGGCCAGGCCCCTGGACTTTGGCCATTGGAGTGCCCATAAACTGGAGCAGCTGAGTAATTTCAGTGTGCTGCATGGTGAGGCGGTGGCCATGGGTATTGCCCTGGACAGCGTATATTCCTTTTTAACCGGGCTACTGACCGAAGAAAAAGCTTTGCGCATACTGGAAGTACTGACCAAACTGAACTTCAGTATTTCAGACCCCATCATCCAGATCAAAGACAGCGGATCCCCCATATTAAAGGGACTGGCTGAATTCCAGGAGCACCTGGGTGGTTTGCTGACCATCACCCTGCTTACCGACATTGGCACCGGAAAGGAAGTACACGAAATGGACCAGCAACAGCTGATAAAGGCCAGTTGCTATATTGCGGATTATACCCACGGAAATAATAGAAAAAAAACGTTAAGTCCTACTCATGAAAGTTAATACCGGACATCTGACCTATTGCACAAACATACATGCCGGAAAAAACTGGGCAGCCGATTTTGAGGCTTTAAAGCAACATTTCCCGGCCATAAAACGGGCTGTAGCGCCAGGACAGGCATTAGGATTGGGATTACGGCTATCGAATGAAGCCAGTTTGCAGCTCCAGCACCCTGATGTTTTGCAGCCATTTAAACAATGGCTGGAGCTAAATGATGCCTATGTTTTTACCATGAACGGTTTCCCCTACGGAGATTTTCACCATGCCATTGTAAAGGAGCACGTGCATACCCCAGACTGGACAACAGCCGAACGCGTAGCCTATACGATCCGGCTGTTCCACATCTTAAAATTAATATTACCGGAAGGTATGGACGGGGGCATTTCTACTTCTCCGCTCAGCTACCGGCATTGGTTTAAAACGGAAACAGACTTTAACCTGGCCAAAAAGAATGCTACCCTGAATATCATTGCAGTCATCCGGGAACTTGTGGTCATCTGCCAGGAAACCGGACAGTGGTTGCACCTGGATGTTGAACCTGAACCTGATGGTATACTGGAAACCGGAAGGGAATTTATCGACTGGTTTGAAAATGACCTCCTGCCTTCAGGTGTTCCCCTGCTGGCCGATGCATTTCAGGTTTCCGCGGAAGCGGCTGCTGAAATGATCAGAAGGCACCTCTGCCTGTGTTATGATGTTTGCCATTTTGCCATTGGCTACGAAAACCATGAAGCGGTATTGCAGGAACTGGAAAACAAGGAGATCAGGGTTGGAAAGATCCAGATCAGTGCTGCCCTGAAAGCCAGTTTAAACCAGACAGCCGCACAGCTGGAAGACATAAAAACCAGCTTTGGCACCTTTAATGAGCCTACCTACCTGCACCAGGTGGTTGCCTTAAAAAAGGATGGCACTTTAATGCGTTATCCTGACCTGCCGGAGGCGCTGAGCGATTTTGGAAATGCAGATACGGAACAATGGCGTGCGCATTTCCACGTACCCATATCCATTAAAGACATCGGTTTGCTGCAATCTACCCAGGATGATATCAGGACGGTGCTGGAACTGCAGAAAAACAAAGCTTTTACCAACCACCTGGAAGTAGAAACGTACACCTGGGAAGTTTTACCGGAACAATTAAAATTACCGATCGCCCAATCGATCAGCAATGAAATAAACTGGGTAATTGATACCCTTGTATAGATACCAAGCCATTTTAAGATGAAGAAAACTGTAGTGATTGATGTTGTTGGCCTGTCGGCAAACCTGATTGGGAAATATACCCCTTTTCTGGAAAAGTACATTCAGGGAAAAAACCTTGCCGCTATAGCGCCCATGCTGCCTGCGGTAACTACAGCAGTACAATCTACTTATTTAACCGGCAAACAGCCTGCAGCACACGGTGTAGTGGGCAATGGCTGGTACGACCATACCGATGCCGAGATCAAATTCTGGAAACAGTCCAACAAACTGGTACAGGCAGATAAAATATGGGACAGGGCAAAAAAGGAAGACCCTGGCTTTACCTGCGCCAATATGTTCTGGTGGTACAACATGTATTCCAATGCGGATTATTCGGTTACACCAAGACCCAATTACCTGGCCGATGGCAGGAAGATGCCCGATTGCTATGCTGAACCCGCCGAACTCCGTGACCTTTTACAAGGCAAGCTGGGTCAGTTTCCCTTATTCCAGTTCTGGGGGCCGGGCGCAAACATCAAATCTTCCAAATGGATCGCTGATGCAGCTGTAATTACTGATGAGCTTTATGATCCTACCTTAACATTCATTTACCTGCCCCACCTGGACTACTGCCTGCAAAAGTTTGGTCATGATTTTAAACAGATTGGCAAAGAACTGGGCGAAATAGACCAACTGGTTAAAGACCTGGTGCAACATTATGAACAACAGGAAGTCAGCATCATTATCCTTTCGGAATATGGTATAACCCCGGTGAGCAAGCCCCTACACCTGAACAGGCTTTTCAGGGAAAACGGCCTGCTGCAGATCCGTATAGAACGCGGACTGGAACTGCTGGATGCTGGCGCGTCAAAGGCTTTCGCAGTAGCAGACCACCAGGTGGCACATATTTATATCAATGACCCATCTGTAACCGCGCAGGTTAAAAGCATCCTGGAAAATACCCAGGGTATTGCTTTAATTTTAGATGAAGCAGGCAAAAAAGCACATGGCCTGAATCACCAGCGGGCCGGAGATTTTGTAGTGGTGGCCGAGCCGGAAAGCTGGTTTACCTATTATTTCTGGCTGGATGATGCCAAGGCGCCGGATTATGCAAGGTGTGTGGACATCCACAAAAAACCAGGTTACGATCCGGTAGAGATGTTTATGTCTTCAAAACCCAGGGCAGCCTATAAACTATTGCGGAAAAAAGCAGGTTTCAGGTATGTGATGGATGTCATCCCACTGGATGCTACGCTGGTTAAGGGTTCGCATGGCAGTATAAATACCCCGGCCGGGTTTCACCCTGTGCTGATTACCGACGAAAAATTAAACAGCCAGAACCTGCAGGCTACCGAAGTTTACGAGGTAATCTGGAAAGCTTTGAACCTATAGGGAATCTGATTACATTTGGTTACACACAGCACCTGACCAAATGAACTCAAGAAGGGAATTTCTTAAAAAAGCAGCCATACTATCTGGTGCAGCAGGGCTGCCCAATGTGATCCCTATGTCCATCCAAAAGGCCATGGCCATTAGTGCCGACCCCGGAAGTACCTTTTACGATGCGGAACATATTGTATTCTTAATGCAGGAAAACCGCTCTTTTGACCATATGTTTGGCAAGCTTAAAGGGGTACGCGGCTTTAACGACCCCAGGGCTTTTACCAAGCCTGACGGTGAAAAAGTATGGCTGCAAAAAGATGATGCGGGCAAAAGCTATGCGCCTTTTCATGTAGACATCAATAAAACCAGGATCACCTGGCAGGGCGGGCTGCCACATTCCTGGAACGACCAGGTAGCCGCACGCAACAATGGCCGCTACGACAAATGGGTACCTGTAAAAAGTCTGATGTCGCTGGGCTATTACGACCGTTCGGACATTCCTTTTTATTACGCCATGGCAGATGCCTTTACCATCTGCGACCACCATTTCTGCTCCTCCTTAACCGGCACTACACCCAACCGGCTATTTTTCTGGACAGGCACCATCAGACCAGAGCAAAATGGAAACTCCATTGCCGCAGTAAGCAATGCACAGGCAGAATCCCGCAAAAATGTATATGTAGACTGGCCTACTTTTCCCGAGATCTTAGAAGACAATGGCATCAGCTGGAAGATATACCAGAATGAAATCTGGACCGCAGAGCTGCAGGGGAAAGAAGCGGATTCCTGGCTGGGCAATTATGGTGACAATGCCATTGAATACGTAAAGCGCTACCAGGTAAAGCTCTCTGCTTATTTCAGGAAAAATGGCGACCATACCGTAAGCCCGGCCCTTACACCAGCAGCAGTAAGGGCAAAGTATGATCAGTTGTCTGAAAGGGAAAAAAACCTGATTGATAAGGCCTTTGCCACCAATATCAATGCACCCGAAAATTACCTGGAACTGTCACCTTTTTCATTTACAGACGACAAAGGCGTAAAACAGACCCTGGAAATCCCTAAAAATGACATCTTTTATCAGTTCAGGACCGACGTTGAGCAGGGAAAACTGCCTACAGTATCCTGGCTTGTGGCTCCGGAAAAATTTTCTGACCATACCAGCGCCCCCCTTTACGGCACCTGGTATGTATCTGAAGCCATCGACATTTTAACCAAAGATCCGGAAGTCTGGAAAAAGACCATCTTTATCCTTACCTACGATGAAAATGATGGCTATTTTGACCATATGCCCCCATATGTAGTTCCTAAACCGGACACGGCAGATGTAGGGAAAGTCTCGGCCCGGATTAAGGTAGATGCAGATTACGAGTTGAAAAAAGACAGCCCGATCGGACTGGGCTACCGGGTACCAATGCTCATTGCCTCGCCCTGGAGTAAAGGCGGCTATGTAAATTCGGAGGTGTTTGACCATACTTCCTGCCTGCAGTTCCTGGAACACTTCCTGGGTAAAAAAACAGGAAAAACGATCAGCAGTAAAAACATCAGCAGCTGGCGGCGTGCCATATGCGGCGATCTGACCTCGGCCTTCCGGCCCGCTAAAGCCGCAGCAACCCATATACCCCCATTGTTAAAAAAGGAAGCAGTCATCGTCGGCATCAACAATGCAAAGAATAAACCCGCCCAGCTTAAACCCAGTTCTTTGACACAACAGGAACTGGACAGCCTTTCTTTTATGCCGCAGCAGGAAAAAGGTACCCGGATGGCCTGTGCACTGCCTTACCAGTTGTTTGCCGAGTGCCGGCTGGATAAAACGAAGCAGTATCTTGAACTTTACCTGGAAACCGGAAAAGGAAATTTTGGGCAAAAGCTGGTACCTAAAGGCGCCCCTTTCCTGCTCTATACCAGCAACCGGTATAAAGGTCTGGACGGGAAAAACTGGAACTATGCCTTAGTTGCAGGCGACCAGTTAACCGACCGTTTAAAGCTGGAACATTTTGAGCAGCTCTGTTATGATTTGCATGTAAGCGGGCCCAATGGCTTTTTTCGGTGCTTTAAAGGCAGCAAAAATGACCCTCACTTACAAACCAGTTGTAGCTATGAAAGCACAGGTTTTTTACGCAACAAACCCAGTGGCAATATCGCATTGCTCCTGGAAAACACGGGCGGGGAGGCCATCCGGCTGGAAATTACAGCTGGCGCTTATCAAACCATGGCTGCCAGGACGATCCTGCTTCCGGCAAAAGAAAAGCTAAAGGTCTTAATGGATCTGAAGCACAGTTTCGGCTGGTATGATTTTACGGTAAAGGTGGCCGGAGATCGGGTATTCAGCAGGCAATATGCCGGGCATGCGGAAACAGGCGAAGATTCGGTAACTGACCCGCTTATGGCTGGTTTGTTGTAGTGTGTGCTGTTCTTTCCGGTTGTTTTTCCGGATCCAGCTGCACTTCTGCATCGTTCACTTTTTTGGCGAAGAGGATGGGATATAAAAACCATAAGGCACCGACCAGGAACAATAATCCTGAAATTTTCAGCACCCAGACGCTGGCTGCTGAATTGGAGGGTTCTATAATTTTAAACGCGATTAGCCCCAAAATGCCTAAAATGATGGCATATACCGCTTTCTGAAGTTTCAATACTTTTATCATGGCGCAAGTATTAATCTGATCTGAAATGATTAACAAAAATCAAACCAATAGTGTTTTAGGATACTTTAAGGAAGGCTTTGCCAGGCGCCATTTATTTTTTGTAAATTCATATTAAGGAAACTGGTTACCATGAAACTAAGCATTGAAAAAACGGGTTTAAAAGAGGTTCAGCACCTCCGGATTTCGTTCCTGGAGGAGCGGAAAGTTCAATTTGTACTTAATAAATGTCATGATTATGGCTGGGCAGATATTTACCTGTTTGTAATGGATGGCATAAAAATTGGCTATGGAGCGGTATGGGGCAGCAACCAAAGAACAGACAGGGATACCATTTTTGAATTTTACATTCTTGAACCCTACCTGAAGTTTGCGCAGTTGGTTTTTCTGCGCCTGCAAATGTCATCAGGGGCACTTTATATAGAATGCCAGAGCAATGACAGTCTCCTGGCTTCCATGCTGTATGAACACGCTGCCGATATCAATACGGAAGCCATACTTTTTGAAGACCGGCAGGAAACCGGGCATGCCATTGCTGATGTGGTTTTTCGAAAAGTGGTGGAAACCGATCAAATGGGCAGCGATGACAGCGACTATGTATTGGCTCTTAAGGATGGAATTGTTGCCAGCGGGGGATTAATGCTGAACTATAACCTGCCCTATGCTGATATTTATATGCAGGTTAAAGCGCCCTTTCGCCATCGCGGATTTGGGAGTTTAATGGTCCAGGAACTAAAAAAACTAGCTTACGGGCTAGGACGGGTACCCGCTGCCAGGTGCAACATCAACAACCCGGTTTCCCGCGCTACGCTGATCAAAGCTGGTTTTGAGGTTTGCGGATACCGGCTAAAAGGCAAAGTTAAAAGCTTTTCTTAAATTTTTTCGGCCAGGCTGTAAGGATCCGGGCTTTGCTGCAACTTATAGGGAAAGCAATAGACAATGAACCATTTCAATAAAAATGCAGGATATGGATGAAAGGCAGTTTTTAACATTGATTGCCGAACACCAGGGGATTATCCATAAGGTATGCAGGCTTTACCGCGATAGCCGGGAAGACCGGGAAGACTTGTTCCAGGAGATTGCATACCAGCTTTGGCGGGCCCTGCCTTCTTTTAGGGGGCGGGCCAAGCAGAGCACCTGGATCTATCGGGTAGCACTGAATACCGCACTTGCCTCTTTCCGGAAAAAGAAACCGGAAATTGCCTACAGCGCCGTTTTACCTGATTTGCCCGAAGCGCAGCAAAGCGAGGAGCTGGCACTTAGACAGGAACGCTTATTTGCCGCTTTGAAACAGCTGGACGATGCCGAAAAGGCAATCATTACCCTTTATTTTGAGGAACTCAGTTACCAGGAAATTGCCGCAGTGATCGGGATCAATGAAAATTATGTGGGCGTTAAACTCAACCGGATTAAAAATAAGATTCAAAAACTTTTAAAATTATAACTCATGGAACTGGCCGATTTAAGATCTACATGGAACAGTGTAAACACAACCGTCAAAACAGCTGAAGAAATCAGGCTGATGCTGAAAGAAAACAACCACCCTGTGTTAAAAGGGATCAGGAAGCAGCTTTGGATAGAAATTATGGGCTGGTCCATTTTCCTGCTGGTTTATTATACGATGTTTGATGGAGATCAGAAACCTTTGCTGATCAATCTGGCACTGGTTGCCGCTGTGCTTTTTTCATTGCTGCATAACCTGATGGGTTATGGCCTGGCCAAACACCTTAAAACAGAAGGGGAGGTTAAACAGACGCTGGAGCATTACTTGTTAAAAGTTAAGGTGTATGCAATCGTATCGGTTGTTTCCAGGATATTGCTCTGGACAGGTTTTCTCTTATTTTTCACCTATAACATCCGCTTTACCAGCAGCAAATATGTTTTACTGGCGGTTGTACTGATCATCCTTACCGTTCAGCTGAGCCTGCTGGGCAGGATGTGGATGATGCGTTTGCGGAAGCTGAGGGATGCTGTAAAGAACTTGCAGCAGCCCCGGCCAGAGAAATAAATGAAACATATTTTATTTCACTATGTTATAGCACAATAATCTTCCCGGATTCATTGATCTATTTTACATTACCTTATTATGCAATTAAAACGACTTCGCGCTATCATTAAAAACGCTTTGCGAAAAATTATCCGGCTTAAAATAGTTGTTAAAAGTTCAGAAGACAAACTTCGCTCCTTCTTCGACAGTTCAGATTCCATTCATTTACTTATCGGTCTTGAGTTAGAAGTGATAGATTTTAACAGAGCGGCAGTAAATTTTGTTAAAAGACATTATGACATCGATTTAACAGCTGGTTTAAACGTTACCCGCTGTATTCCTAAAAAAAACTTAGCCGATTTTCTGGCCAGTTACCATAAAGTGCTGGATGGCGTTCCGGTCCGGGTAGAATGCAAGTTAAAATATCTACAGGAATCAATCATCTGGTTCATCAATTATGAACCCGCAAAAGACAGGCAGGGAAAAATCTTAGGCATGTCTTTAAATGCGATTGACATCACAGAGAAAATTGCAAATGACCATAAGATTTCAACGCAGTATCATTCCTTACAGGAGATCGCCTATATACAATCCCATAACCTGAGACAGCCTGTTTCTTCAATCATGGGTTTGGTAAGCCTGTTTAAGGCAGATGATTATACCTGCGACAGAGAAGGGTTATTGATGCTGGAAAGGGCAGTACAGCAATTAAATGAAGAAATGACCGCGATAGTGACATGTACAAATTAGTATCCCTCTGTTTAGCCCTGATATAGCTTAATATCGGTATCTCTTCAGCCCTTAAAACATGGGCATCAGAAACACTTCAATTTTTCATTTGAAAACCTTAACTTTGCATCCTTAATTTTTGGAGATACTTGATTGATGTATAGGGAATTTAAACAACTGGAACTGGCTAAAATAAGCAAAGAGATACTTGATTTTTGGAAAGCGGAAAACATCTTTGAAAAAAGCATTTCAACAAGATCAAAAGCTAACCCTTTTACTTTTTATGAAGGCCCTCCTTCGGCCAACGGAATGCCTGGTATTCACCACGTAATGGCCAGGGCTATTAAAGATATTTTTTGCCGCTACAAGACACAAAAAGGATTCCAGGTGAAACGCAAAGCAGGCTGGGACACGCATGGATTACCTGTAGAACTGGGAACGGAGAAAGAGCTTGGCATTACCAAAGAAGACATTGGCAAGACCATTTCCATTGAAGCCTATAATGAAGCCTGTAAAAAAACGGTGATGCGTTACACCGATGTGTGGAACGACCTGACCGAAAAGATGGGATATTGGGTAGATATGGATGATCCGTATGTAACCTACAAATCCAAATACATGGAATCTGTATGGTGGCTGTTAAAAGAGATCTATGATAAAGGCCTGCTGTACAAAGGCTACACCATCCAGCCTTATTCGCCTAAAGCAGGTACAGGTTTAAGCTCTCATGAGGTGAACCAGCCGGGCGCTTACCGGGATGTAACAGATACCACCATTGTTGCCCAGTTTAAAGCTTTAGCCGACACATTGCCTGCGTTTTTACAGAACTTTGGTGACCTACATCTGATGGCATGGACCACTACGCCCTGGACCTTACCTTCTAATACGGCCTTAACGGTTGGACCAAAAATAGATTACGTATTGGTTAGAACCTTTAACCAGTATACTTTCCTGCCGGTAAATGTGATCTTAGCAAAGGCTCTTGTGGGCAAACAGTTCAGCAAGGTCTATTTTGAAAGCAATGATGCAGCAGACTTTGAGCATTTTGCTGCCGGCGACAAAAAGATCCCTTACCAGGTTTTAGCGCAGTTTGAAGGCAAAGACCTGGTTGGCATCCGATATGAGCAGCTTTTGCCTTATGCCTTGCCTTATCAGCATCCTGAAAATGCTTTCCGGGTGATTTCTGGTGATTTTGTGACCACGGAGGACGGAACGGGTATTGTACATACCGCCCCTACTTTCGGCGCAGATGACGCCAGGGTTGCTAAAGAAGCCATACCTGAAGTGCCACCGATGCTGGTATTGGATGAAAACGGCACTGCAGTACCACTGGTAGATTTACAGGGCAGGTTTACTGCCCATGTAGGTGACCTGGCCGGGAAGTATGTAAAAAATGAATATTACGATGCTGGCCAGGCTCCGGAAAAGTCTGTTGATGTAGAGATCGCCATTCGTTTAAAAGAAGAAAACAAAGCCTTTAAGGTAGAGAAATATGTACACAGTTATCCACACAGCTGGAGAACTGATGAGCCGCTTTTATATTATCCGCTGGACTCCTGGTTCATTAAGGTGACGGATGTAAAAGACAGGATGTTTGAACTGAATGAAACCATCAACTGGAAACCAAAATCAACCGGAGAAGGTCGTTTTGGCAACTGGCTGAAAAATGCGAATGACTGGAACCTGTCCCGTTCCAGGTATTGGGGAATTCCGCTGCCAATCTGGAGAACAGAAGACAAGAAAGAAGAGGTGATCATGGGTTCGGTTGAACAATTGTACCATGCCATTGAGCAGTCCATTGCATCGGGCTTTATGAAGGGAAATCCTTTCAAAGGATTTGAGATCGGCAACATGACCGAAGAAAACTATGAACTGGTTGACCTCCACAAAAATGTGGTAGACGGGATTGTGCTGGTTGCAGCCTCCGGAAAACCTATGAAGCGCGAAGCTGACCTGATTGATGTTTGGTTTGACTCGGGTGCCATGCCTTATGCGCAATGGCATTATCCTTTTGAAAATAAGGATAAAGTTGACGGGGGCTCCGACTTTCCTGCAGATTTTATTGCAGAGGGTGTAGACCAGACCCGTGGCTGGTTCTATACCTTACATGCGATAGGAACCCTTGTTTTTGACAAGGTGGCTTATAAAAATGTGGTTTCTAATGGACTGGTGCTGGATAAAAACGGACAAAAGATGTCCAAGCGCCTGGGCAATGCTGCCGATCCTTTTAAAACACTGGAAGAATATGGCCCGGACGCTACGCGCTGGTACATGATCAGTAATGCAAATCCATGGGACAACCTGAAATTTGATATTGAAGGGATTGCTGAGATCCGCCGTAAGTTTTTTGGCACACTTTACAATACCTATGCCTTTTTTGCCCTGTACGCAAACATAGATAAATTTGTGATTGATCAGGATAAGCTGACGCCTGTTGCGGAACGCAGCGAGCTGGACCGCTGGATCTTGTCGTTGCTGCAAACACTGATTGCAGAGGTAGATGAAAGCTATAATACTTACGAACCTACCAAAGCGACCAGGGCGATCCAGGCTTTTGTGGATGAGCACCTGAGCAACTGGTACATCCGCTTATCGCGCCGCCGTTTCTGGAAAGGTGAAATGACTGCCGATAAAAAGGCGGCTTATGAAACCTTGTATACCTGCCTGATGAGTGTGGCACAAATGATGGCGCCGGTGGCACCTTTCTTTGCCGACTGGCTGTACAGGAACCTTTCGGTAGCAGACAAAAACAATGTGGCGGAGTCGATACACCTGGCTTTATGGAAGCAGGCTGATGTTGCCTTAATTGATACCGGACTGAACGAAAGAATGCAGCTTGCCCAGGACATTTCGTCTATGGTTTTGTCACTCCGTAAAAAGACCGGCATCAATGTGCGCCAACCATTGGCCAAAATCTTAATCCCCGTATTGGACAATAAATTTGCCGCAAGGGTAGAACTGGTAAAAGACCTGATCTTATCGGAAACGAACATCAAGACCATTGAGTACATCACTGATACTGCGGGCTTTATCAAGAAAAAAATAAAACCTAATTTCAAAGCGCTGGGCCCTAAAGTGGGTAAGGACATGAAAATGGTTGCCGAACTGGTAAGCAATATGAGCCAGGAGGAGCTTACAAATTTTGAAAATACAGGTAAGTACCTGGTTAACGGCACGGATTATGTTATTGAGCTGAGCGATGTGGAAATTATTGCAGAGGATATACCGGGATGGCAGGTAACCAATCTGGGCAGCCTGACTGTGGCACTTGATGTTTCGATCACAGCAGAACTGAAACAGGAAGGTTTATCGCGGGAGCTGATCAACAGGATCCAGAACTTAAGAAAAGAGCTGGGCTACGAGGTGACAGACAGGATTACCGTGACTTTACAAAACCATAACCTGGTAACCGAAGCAGTAGCACAAAATAAAACCTACATTTGCGCTGAAATTTTAGCGGATAACATTAACTTAACGGAAACTTTAGCCAACGGAAACAAAATAGTAATCGATGACGTTGAACTACAAATTTTGATTGCACAACAATAATTATTATGGAATCGTCATGATTTCGCAAAAAACAAACTATAAACAGATGGAAAAAGAGAAAACAAGGTATTCTGACATTGAATTACAGGAATTTAAAGAACTGCTCCTAGAGAAATTGAGAATGGCAAGAGAAGAATTTCTTGATCTGACCAACTCATTGAGCAGCCCAAACTCTAACGGAACTGAGGATACTTCAGGTACCTATAAAACACTGGAAGATGGTTCAGCGACATTGGAAAAAGAACAATTGAACCAGCTGGCAGCCCGCCAGAAAAAGTTCATCGAGAATTTAGAAGCAGCATTGGTACGTATTGAAAACAAAACTTATGGCATTTGCAGGGAAACTGGCAAACTGATCCAGAAAGAACGTTTGCGTGCAGTTCCTCATGCCACTTTAAGTATGGAAGCTAAACTGAAGCAGTCGTAATGAAAGGCTATACCAAACCTTTATTGATCATTTTTTTGGTTTTGCTTGCAGATCAGCTTTTAAAGACCTGGATAAAGACGAATATGTACCTTGGTCAGGAATTCAAGATCTTTGGCAACTGGTTCATTATCCATTTTACTGAAAATAACGGGATGGCCTTTGGTTTGGAGTTTGGCGGGGAGTTTGGCAAACTGGCTTTGTCCTTGTTCAGGATTGCTGCTGTTGCCGGAATTGGCTATGGCCTGCATTACCTGATCCAGCGTAAATACCACAGGGGACTGATCCTGAATGTAGCCCTGATCTTTGCAGGGGCACTGGGAAATATCATCGACTCGGTTCTATATGGCAAAATATATGGCTATGCTACTTTATTTCATGGCCGTGTGGTAGATATGTTCTATTTTCCGCTGATTGAAGGTGTTTTTCCAAAATGGGTACCGATATGGGGTGGTGAGGATTTTATCTTTTTCAGACCTGTATTCAACATCGCTGATGCAGCCATATCTGTGGGTGTAATTCTGATCCTGGTGTTCCAGAAATCTTATTTCAAGGAAGAGGTTGTAGAAGAAATTAGCCCTAATAATGAGATGGTTGAAGAATAAATGGTAAATATTTTGCGTGTGGATATGGAATTGACACCTTAGTTTCATCTATATACCAAATACACAAATGAAAAATATCACATTATGAAAAAATTATTCACCCTTGCCTTTGCGACCTTATTGAGTGTAAGTGCGATGGCCCAACAGGTAGATTTACGTAAAAAGATCAGCGTTAGCGGATCGGCGGAAACTGAAGTTACCCCAGACATCATTTATATCAGCATTTCTTTAAAAGAATACCTGAAAGATGGCAACAGCAAGAAAAAAGTAGACATTACTACGCTGGAAAATGAACTGTTCAATGCGGTTCAGAAAGCTGGCCTGGATAAAGAGAATTTAACGATCAACAACCTGTCCAGCTATACGACCGTTACAGAAAAGAAAAAGAACCCGGATTACCTGGCCAGCAAACAATACCGCTTAAAGGTGACCGATCTGAATAAATGGAATGCGATCATTGGTGCTGTTGATGCCAAAGGTGTAGCTTATACCAATATCGACAGCTATGATTATTCGAAGATCACCAGCTTAAAACAGGAGCTAAAAATTAAAGCTTTGCAGGCTGCTAAAGCCAAAGCAACTTACCTGGTTGAGGCCATTGGCGACAAACTGGGCAGTGCTCTGGATATACAGGAGATCGAAAACCAGGTTTACCCTCAGGCCATGTACCGCTCCAATGTAATGATGAAAGCGGAAAGCGCAGATATGGCTGGTGCAGCGGCTCCGGAGATCGATTTCAAAAAGATCAAATTAAACTACGTAATGAATGTAGTATTTGAGATCAAATAAATAAATCTGACCTGTAGACTATACAGTTTTATTAAAAAACATTCAGAAAACCTATCAATTAAGTTTGGTAGGTTTTTTGTTGTTACCATTAAACAGAAAATTAGAACATTATGAAAAAATTAATTTACTCACTGGCACTGATCTTTACGCTTACCATTACTGTAGATACGGTTTCAGCAGCAGATAAAAACAATAAGGCAAAAACGGAAATGACCGCGGAACAAAAAGTTCAGCTGGAAAGGATCAAAAGCCGCGTTGAGGAGATCAGGGATATGGATAAGTCAGGATTATCCAGGGCAGAAAAAAAAGAACTTCGTAAGGAGTTAAAAGAATTGAAAACAGAAGCCCGTGCAATGAATGGCGGTGTTTACCTTTCGGTAGGTGCCATCATCATCATCATTTTGTTGCTGATCCTTATTTTATAGATTATTAACTAACCACCTATATAAAAATCTGACATCTACCTGTTAGAAACAAAAAGCTTCCCCTTCGGGAAGCTTTTTATGTTTAGTCGATATATTCAAAGCCGGTATAAGGAACCAGGGCCTCGGGGATTTTAATTCCTTTGTCTGTTTGGTTGTTTTCCAGAATGGCCGCAACAATACGCGGCAGGGCCAGGGCACTGCCATTTAAAGTATGGGCCAGCTGCGTTTTTCCAGTGGCGCCTTTAAACCTCAATTTAAGCCTGTTGCTTTGATAAGTTTCAAAATTTGAGACGGAAGAGACTTCCAGCCAGCGTTGCTGCGCTGCGCTCCAGACTTCCATATCGTAGGTCATCGCCGCGGTAAAGCCCATATCACCTCCGCATAAGCGCAATACCCTGTAGTGCAGGCCCAGCTTTTGCAGCAGGCTTTGTACATAGGCACTCATCTGTTCCAGCACCTGGTAAGATTGGTCGGGATGAACGATCTGTACAACCTCTACTTTATCGAACTGGTGCAGTCTGTTTAAACCACGCACGTGTGCTCCGTAAGAGCCCGCTTCACGGCGGAAACATGGGGTATAGCCAGTATTTTTCACCGGGAGTTCTTCTTCTTTTAAGATGACATCGCGGTAAAGGTTGGTAACCGGAACTTCTGCCGTAGGGATCAGGTACAGGTTATCGATACCTACATGGTACATTTGCCCTTCCTTATCCGGTAATTGTCCTGTTCCAAAACCTGAAGCTTCATTTACCAGGAGGGGCACCTGCATTTCCCGGTAACCTGCTGCGGTAGCATGGTCTAAAAAGAAATTGATGAGTGCCCGCTGTAAACGTGCACCTTTGCCTTTATACACCGGAAAGCCCGCGCCTGTGATCTTGGTACCCAGCTCAAAATCAATAATGTCATATTTGGTGGTCAGCTCCCAATGTGGCAAAGCATTTTCAGTCATTACCGCAGCTGCTCCGTGCGTATATACGACCTCATTCTCTTCCGGCGTAGTTCCTGCTTTTACCAGGTGATGTGGCAGGTTAGGCAATTGTACAATCAGGTGATGCAGTTTGCTTTCAGCTGCTGCCAATGCATCAGAGAGGGTTTTGATCTGCTCTTTATTGGCCGTTGTTCCTGCTTTTAACACTTCAGCTTCTTCCTTTTTCCCATTGCGCATCAGCTCGCCGATTTGTTTGGCGCTCGAATTTGCAATGGCAGAGAGCTGGTCTAATGAAGTTTGAAATTGTCTTCTTTCTTCATCAGTTTGTATGATCTCATCAACCAGTTCTGGTTGTTTAAAGTTTCTGAGGCCTAAGCCTGCTAAAACTTTCTCTCTGTTTTCGCGGATATAGTTAACTTGCAGCATTATTTATTTTTTAGACAAAGATAATAGAGTTAAGCTTTAAAAATGACAACAGGAAAACTTTTTCTCGTGCCTACACCCATCGGTAACCTGGAGGATATGACCTTTAGGGCCATCCGGATCTTAAAAGAAGCGGATGTGATACTGGCAGAAGATACCAGGACCAGTGCGCCTTTATTGAAGCATTTTGGGATTGATAAAAAGGCTTATTCCCACCACCAGCACAATGAGCATCAGGCAACAGCTGAAATTATACGCTTTTTGAAGGAGGGTAAAAATGTGGCCCTGATTTCGGATGCGGGAACACCTGCGATATCTGATCCTGGCTTTTTCCTGGTCAGGGAAACTTTGAAAAATGACCTGGCAGTGGAGTGTTTACCTGGTGCCACGGCATTTGTACCCGCGCTGGTCAATTCGGGCCTCCCCTCGGATGTGTTTGTGTTTGAAGGCTTTTTACCGGTAAAAAAAGGCCGGCAAACGCGCCTGAAGAAACTGGCAGATGAAGAACGGACCATGATCTTTTATGAAAGTCCGCACCGCCTGTTAAAAACGCTGGAAGAATTTGCACAATACATGGGCGAAGCGCGGCAGGCTTCGGTAAGCCGGGAGCTCACCAAACTGTATGAAGAAACAGTCAGGGGTACATTAACAGAAATTAAATCACATTTTGAAAACAATATATTAAAAGGGGAATTTGTAATTTGTGTGGCCGGAGCGGAAGAGGTTAAGAAGAAAACAAAATATGACCAGGATTAATAAGCCACGTCATCCTGAGGGAAGCGCAGCGACGAGGGATCTCTTGATTAAGGATAGTTCAAGAGATCTCTCCTATAGTTGAGATGACGAAACGACAAAATTAAGTTAACAAAAAAAGAAATAACATGAATTTGATAGATAGATTTTTAAGTGACGAACAAGATCCAAAGGCGGTTGAAAAGGTTTTAGGAAAACTGAATGATATGCTGACCAGCAACGAGGAACTGATTTATATGGCCGTACAAAAAAAACCTGCGGTAAACTTACTCCCGGATTGTATTGCGGTAAGCAACAAGCGTATTTTTTATTGCGAACCTGGTAATTTCGGGATCACCATGAACTTTAAAGACATCTCCTGGAAAAGCGTTAAAGAGGTTTCTTTTAAAGAAGAGATTTTTGGTTCTAAATTTATTTGCGTGCCCTTACATGGGGAAAACATCATTACAGAATATATCCCTAAAGTACAAGCCCGTAAATTGTACCAGGCTGCTTATGAGCAACTGGAAGCTTTTAAAGAACAGCTTAGACAGGCTGAACTGGAAGATCGCCGCTCCTCAACTTCACCGGTAACGGTAAATACAGCGCCCGCGGAACCGGTAGCCGACGAGGAGCCGAAGCCCTTCTTTTCGCAACCTCCGGCTCCGGTAGAAGAACCGGAAGATGAAACTACTTTGAAATTGAGAAAGCTGAAAAGCTTATACGATAAACACCTGATTACGCAGGAAGAATATGAAGCCAAAAAGGCGGATATTTTAGACAGCTTATAAGTATAGCTTGATGAAATCCAAAAACATTGTACTGGCGCTGTTAAGTGCATTTTTAATGTGGCTGGCCTGGCCGCCAACTTCTTATACAACTCCTTTGCTGTTAATTGGCCTGGTGCCTTTACTGATCGCATTGGATCAGCTGATGCAGAACAAGACCATTAAAACAGGTAAAAAGGTGTTCCTGACTGCGGGCCTGACTTTTTTAGTATGGAATACGGCTTGTATTTATTGGGTTTACAATGCCATCAGTGCAGTAAACAACCCGGTGGTATCGGCATTTGTATCGCTTATTCCTTTTGGACTGGGCGCTTTGCTGATGACTTTTGCCTTTTGGTTGTATTACCGGCTGAACCGGGTAGCGGGCAAGAAGATCGCCTACCTGGGCCTGCTTTCCTTTTACATTGCCATGGAATACCTGCACCAGAGCTGGGACCTGGCCTTTCCCTGGATGACCCTGGGAAATGGCTTATCGGGCATGCACCAACTGGCGCAATGGTATGAGTATACGGGTGTGTATGGCGGATCGTTATGGATATTACTGAGCAATATTTTAGCTTTTGAGGCCTATAAAAAATGGGAAAACGGGGCTAAAGGGTATGCCGGTTTAAGGCCTGCATTGGGCTGGGCACTATTTGTTATATTGCCTGTGGGTTTATCACTGACAAAATACAGCCAGTATAAAGAAAAGCAAGTACCTGTAAATGTGGTGGCGGTGCAGCCCAATATAGACCCTTACCTGAAATTTGGCGGACTTTCATCTGCCCGGCAGCTGGAAGTGCTTACCCGGCTGTCTGATTCGGTGGCGCAACCCAATACGGAATATTTTATCTGGCCTGAAACGGCGATTCCAAGCAGGCTTGACGAAGACAGGATCCGCAGCTCAGGTGATTTTATAATGGCGCAGCGCTTCCTGGAAAAATACAAGAACGGTACATTGATTACGGGCGTAGAGAGCATTAAGTTCTATCCGGATCAGCAAACCTTATCAGCCAGAAAATATGACAACGGTACTTATGTGGATGTATTTAATGGCGCTGTGCAAATAGAGAACTCTGCTAATGTACAGTTTTACCATAAATCCAAACTGGTACCGGGGGTAGAAAAAATGCCTTTCCCGGCAGCATTGTCCATATTAGGGCCCGTATTTGAAGGTTTTGGTGGCACGGTGGGTGGTTATGGCTGGCAAAAGGAACCTGGTGTGTTTTATGCATACAGCGGCATTGGGGTTGCCCCCGTGATCTGTTATGAATCGATCTGGGGTGACTGGGTAGCTGAAGCGGTTAAGAACGGGGCTCAGTTCATTGCTGTGGTAACCAATGATGGCTGGTGGGGAAATACCTCGGGCAAGGACCAGCACCTGATGTATGCCAGGTTAAGGGCTATTGAAACCCGCAGGTATGTGGTCCGCTCGGCCAATACCGGAATTTCCTGTTTCATCAACCAAAAAGGAGATGTGTTAAAGCAGACCAGATGGTGGACCAGTACAGCCATAAAAGCCGACATCAATTTAAATGATGAACTGACCCTTTACGTAAGGACAGGTGACCTTATTGCAAAAGTTTTTAGTGTGCTTGCGCTTTTACTGGCGGCAATTATACCTTACCGGAAATGGGTTAGGAAAACCGTTTAAGAAAGGTATTTACCTACAATTGGCATTCTCCGTCCCATTCCGAAAGCCTTGGGCGAAACCCTTAAGATAGGTGGGGTCTGGTACCGCTTAAACTCTGCGGTATTGACCATTTTGATGATCCTTTTAACGAGTGCTTCGTCATTGCCCTGGGCAATAATGGCCGATGAGCTTTGTTTCAATTCTATGTACTGGTACAGGATCTTGTCTAGGACATCATAATCGGGTAGGGAGTCTGAATCTTTCTGGCCGGGTCTGAGTTCTGCAGAAGGGGGTTTAACAATAGAATTTTCCGGAATTATGGTGCCGTCCTTATTGATGTAATGGGCCAGCTGGTAAACCTGTGTTTTATACACATCGCCAATTACCCCTATTGCGCCACACATATCACCGTATAAGGTACCATAACCAACGGCACATTCGCTTTTATTGGAGGTATTTAATAAAATATAGCCGAATTTATTGGACATGGCCATCACAATAATGCCCCTGCACCTTGCCTGGATGTTCTCTTCGGTCAGGTTGAATGGAAGGCCTTTAAAGGCTGGTGCCATCATGCTGTCGAAGGCATCTGCGGCTTCCTTTATCGGAATGATCTCATGGTTGCAGCCGATATTCTTCACCAGGTCAAGGGCATCCTGTATGGAATGGTCGGAAGAGTATTTGGATGGCATCAGTACTGCCATTACATGCTCCGGCCCCAGCGCCCTGCAGGCCAAGGCACATACGATAGCGGAGTCGATACCGCCCGACAGGCCTAAAACGGCTTTGCTAAAGCCAGACTTGGCAAAATAATCTTTAATACCCAATACGAGGGCATCATGGATCTGTTCTATGTCAGGCACAGCCTGGTGTTGCACAGGGCTATGTCCTTTGATGATGTTATCTGTAAATTCATAGGTACGGAGCGCTTCCTTAAAATAGGGCATTTCGTCGATCAGGTTCCCTTTATTATCGAAAGCGAGTGAGCCGCCGTCAAAGATGATCTCCGTTTGTGCCCCTACCTGGTTTACATACAGTAATGGTAAATTGTATTTCCTGGCATTGTCGGATAAGACCACTACCCTTTCTTCATCATGAAGGTAAGAGAAGGGAGAAGCTGCGATATTGATCATCAGCTTTGGTTTTTGCCGGATCAGTTCGTCCATGGGAACGGAAACATACAAGGGGTTGTTGTTGATGTTCCAAAGGTCTTCGCAGATGGTAACAGCTATTTTTATGCCTTTGAAATCGATACATTCAAAATGGCTGGCAGGTTCAAAATACCGGTATTCATCAAATACATCGTAATTGGGCAATAATGCTTTCTTTATCACTCTTTTTTTCTGGCCATCCTCTATAAAGTAGGCCGCATTATAGAGGTCTTTACCGGCAAGCACTTCATTTTTAACAGGCAGGCCAACAATACAGGCGATGCCATGGCAATGGGCAGCAATTTGCTGGGCAGCCTCTTCGCAGAGTGTGATAAATTCATCAAATTCCAGGAAATCGCGGGGGGGATAACCGCATACGGCCAGCTCAGCGAATACAATCAGGTCAACGCCTTCGGTTTTGGCCTGTTCAATGTGCGCAATGATTTTGTTGGTATTGTATTCAAAATTTCCGATGTGATAGTTGAGCTGTGCTAATGCGATTTTCATGAGCTTATATACTTTTTAAAGTTAGGATTGATTAAAAGAACACCGCTAAATTAAGGCCAACATAATGGCTACGCACGGAGGTGTTATTATCGCTGGTGATGTCGGTAAAACCATTGTTATAGGTTAATCCGGCAACAATACTGGCATTGCCTGAAATATCGAACTCTCCGCCTGCACCAATAATTAAACCGGCCCTGTAAAACTTAACATTGGCCGGCCCGTCCTTGATTTCGGGTTGGCCGGATGTTTTAATATCCAGTTTGGAACCGACTTTAAAATCATTGGAAAGCCCGAACTGCCCATACCAGCGGGTTTCATTCTGCTTTTGGGTTTTAAGCTTTACAGTTAGCGGAACCTCAATATACTGGAGTTTGTACTTATATTCATTTTCGCCCTGGCTGGGTGTGCTTGCCCCCGGCGGGGTAACCGTAAAAGCTTCTGTACTTTTTCCATTGATGGTGGTAATGGTTAGCCCGGTTGAAAAGCTATAGTTCTCTGCAAAATTAAAATCGCCCAGCAGCCCGTAAGAAAAGCCTAAGGAGATGCTGTTACTTTTACCTACTTCAGGTTTTACCCATCCGAATGTTGGATGGGCGGTTAAACCCAGCCTGAAACTGTAATCTGGTATCCTGATGTTCTGTGCAAAAAGGTTACCGGTCAACAACAATAGCAATAAGCCTGGAAATAGTCTTTTCATATGAATATATTTTCTATTACTTAATATATATTTGTGATTAATGATATATAACGTAAAAATCAGTCAAAGCTATTTATTTTTTCTGTTTATAATAACTTTTCTTTCGTGTAAGCAAAGTACCAAACCCGACGTGAGTGCCCTGCACCTGGAGGTAAAAATTGAGCGCTTTGACCAGGATTTATATGCCGGAAAAACGAAAGACCTTAAACAGACCGACACGCTGCTGCAAAAAAAATATGGCGCATTTTACGATGACTATGTGCACCGGATGGTGGGCAACTTTAATTACAGCAATGAGGCAATCCTCTCTACTTTGTATAAAGATCGGGCTTATCACGATCTGAATAAAGAAAAAGACAGTGTTTTTAGCAGCCTGGCCAGTACAGAAAAAGAACTGGGCCAGACTTTTAAATACATTAAACACCATTATCCCAAAGCACAAGTTCCCAGGTTCATTTCCTTTATTTCAGGCTTTGCCGTTCAAACCCCTATTGGGGATGATTATATGGGTATTGGCCTGGACATGTTTTTAGGAAAGGGCAGCAAGTTTTACAGGGCTATTGTAGAAAGCGTGCCGCTGTATTTGTCCAGGCGCTTTACACCTCAGTACATTGTACCCCGCGTTACTGAAACTTATGCCAGGGAAGAGCTTTTCCGGGAACAGGATGCTGACCGTTCCTTACTGGCCAAAATGATCTACAATGGAAAGATCCTGTACTTTATGGACCAGGTTTTAGCAGATGAAGTGCCCGATTCTGTTAAGATCGGCTATACGGCAAGGCAGCTGGACTGGTGTAAAACGTTTGAGGGCGAGATATGGGGTTATTATCTCCAGAATGATTTATTATTTGAAACGGATTATCAGAAAATACAGGTGTTTTTAAGTGAGGGGCCGTTTACGCCTGGTTTAGGAGAAAAAAACGAGTCTGCCCCGAAACTGGGGATATGGATTGGCTGGCAGATTGTTAGAAAGTACATGAAGGAGAACCCTGCTGTTACTTTACAACAGCTGATGGCTGAAAAAGATGCACAGCAGCTATTGCAGGCGGCTAAATACAAGCCTAAATAGCCTTTAAAGCTACCAGTGCATCGCCAACCAATATAGGTATGGCCTCGCAAATGTTAAGTTGCAGGCAAAATTGAACGTCTTCTTCTATGTTCAGTTCGGCCAGCCGGTGGCTGTGTGATGATTTATGCAGGTAGTTTCTGAGGTCGTCTTTAGCCAGCAGGTAGAGGTCTTCGGCAGCAATGCAGGAATCATCAAAATGCGTAAAGTCCTTTCGCAGTTCATTCACTACTGCACCGGCAAAAAGGGTATCTTCCAGGTTAAACTTATCTTTCCATCCTGCACAAAGCAACAGCACATCCCTTTCCTGGGTTTTGAGCCAGTTACATATAGCCTTTAAATTGAGAAAAGACCCGATCACTACCTGGTATGCCTGGGCCTGCGCCATGTGCAATGCTTTGGTCCCATTGGTGGTGGTGAGCACCACTGTTTTGTCTTTTACCTTCTCGCCCACATAAGAAAATGGAGAGTTGCCAAAGTCATAACCTGCTACAACTTCTCCATTTCTTTCTGCTGCCAGTAAATATCCTTTATCTGCGTAGTTTAAACAATCTTCAACATGGGCTACCGGAATAATGGCTTTGGCACCATTGTCTATTCCATATACGATGGACGAGGTTGCTCTTAAAATATCAATGACCACAACAACACTTTCTTTGATGTCGTACAGGTTCAGTAATGCGGGAGTTAAACAAACTTCTATGCTTTTTTTATGCATATACGTAAAATGGGGATTAGGGCAGGTAAATATCTATTTATAAAAAGGGAACTTTACGATTTTAGCGCGTATTTTCTGGTTACGGATGTGGATAAAGATCTCGGTTCCTTCCTTCGCAAATGCTTTATCTATATAGCCCATTCCAATAGCTTTTTGTAAGGAGGGCGACTGGGTACCTGAAGTGACCTTACCGATCACCTTACCTTCTGCATCAACAATTTCGTAGTCATGACGCGGGATGCCCCTGTCGATCATTTCAAAGCCGATC
Organism: Pedobacter heparinus; assembly: GCF_032678725.1. Classification (GTDB taxonomy): domain Bacteria; phylum Bacteroidota; class Bacteroidia; order Sphingobacteriales; family Sphingobacteriaceae; genus Pedobacter; species Pedobacter heparinus_A. The sequence goes on along the minus strand of NZ_JAVTSC010000015.1, from coordinate 48,187 downwards.
AGCTTTCTGGAAACGCCTGCTTCTTTTTGTGCAAGGAGTGCCGCTGAATTGGTAAATACCTTAGAAAATTTGGTGATCCAGCCCAGTCCGGCTTCAATTGGCGAGGTCTGGTCATCAATATCATTGCCGTACAGGCAGAAGCCCATTTCAAGCCTCAGGGTATCTCTGGCTCCTAAGCCGATGGGCTTAATACCAAATGGCTGGCCTGCTTCAAAAATTGCGTTCCAGATGACCTCAGCATGCGCATTATCGAAGTAAACTTCAAATCCACCGGCACCGGTATACCCGGTTGCAGAGATCACTACATTGTCTATTCCGGCAAACCTGCCTTTTACAAAATTGTAGTATTCCATAGCAGCGAGGTCTACGTCCGTTAAACTTTGTAAGGCTTCGGCAGCTTTTGGCCCCTGTATGGCCAATAAAGACGTTTTGTCGGATATATTGTGCATTTCTACACCTTTGTTATTGAATTTTTGTATCCAGTTCCAGTCCTTTTCTATGTTTGAAGCATTCACCACAAGCATATAGGTAAGTGCATCGATGCGGTAAACCAGCAGGTCATCTACGATGCCACCATTTTCATTTGGCAAACAGGAGTACTGTACTTTACCGTCATATAGTTTGGAGGCATCATTACTGGTTACCCTTTGGATCAGGTCTAAAGCATTTTCACCTTTTAGGATGAATTCACCCATATGGCTCACATCAAAAACGCCTACACTGTTGCGCACTGTGGCGTGCTCTGCATTAATGCCCTCGTATTGTACGGGCATGTTGTACCCGGCAAATGGCACCATCTTGGCGCCTAATGAAATGTGTTTATCGGTTAGTGCGGTATTCTTCATACAGTTTAATATAACTAAAAGCGTGGCAAAGGTATATAAATTTAGGCACTAATTAATTTCTGATAGATGGCCAGCATCCGTTTGGAAATGGCATTGATATCATGGTCTCTTTCTACTGTCTTTCTTGCATTATCGCCAATTTCCCGCCATTTTTTTGGATTGGTTATGCATTGTAAAATAGACCTGTAAAATTCATCGGCAGTATTGGCAATGAGGATATCTTTACCATGCTCATAACCGATGCCTTCGGCTGCCATACTTGTTGCAATGATACATTTCCGCATGGCCATCCCTTCTATGATCTTAACCCGCATTCCACTGCTTGATAGTAGGGGGACAATCATAATGGCCTTGGAGTTCATAAACTCTATGGCATCAAATATCTCTCCTTCTACAACCAGGTTTTCTGAATCGTATTCAAAAAACTGGCGCTGCATGCTCTTTCCGGCAATGTAAAAACGCAGCTCGCTGTTTAGTTTTTCAATATCCGGCCAGATTTCATCCAGAAACCATTCGAGTCCTTCTTTATTAGGCCTCCAATCCATTGCGCCCAGGTGAAACAAGGTGGGGAAGCTGGTCTTTGTCTGGTCAATGGTGTATTTTTCAAAATCAAGTGCCACCGGAAAAACATCCAGCGGGGCCTCGCAGCCGAATCTTAATATATTCTGGCGGTCGGGTTCACTGATGGCAAATACCTGGTGAAAGCGATTGATCTGTTCTGTTTCGTAGTGCTTTAAACGCCGCGCTAAAAACTGCAGATACCTTCTCCGGGGGGTAAACTGTTCTCTCATCGCGATGCGTTCCCAGACATCAAATTCTATGTTGTGTGCCCTGTAAATTACCCTTGCATTGCTGTTCGCCTTTACGACGTCAAGATAAGGCACCACAAATAAGCCTTCAAACTGGATAATGTCAAATTCGTTTTCTTTTAAAATATCTTCCAGTAAACGGGCCGCATCTTCATCATAAAACCGGGATACATTATAGGATTGATTGGAAAAGATATTGAGCAGTGCGCCCCATACATTTACTTCTGTATCGAGGCTGACGGAGTGGAATTTGATCTTTTCAAACACCGGATCGTAGATATCATCCACATCAATTCTGTGTTTGTTGGTGTTGATGCTGAACAAAGTAATCTCTACCCCAAGCTCTAGCAGCCCTTTAATGGTATTGTAAACCACTATAGGATAACCACTATTGGGTGGAAAGGGAACTCTGTTTGTAAGAATCAGTGTTTTCAAATTATGTGAAAATACTAATTATCCGGCGATTTCGGAAAACAGGTTGAGTTGGGGTGGGCTAATGGTAAAAGTTTTACGATGATATGGCGATAAACCATGCGCCAGTGCGGCAGAGCGGTGCACTACTGTGGGATAGCCTTTATTTTGCTGCCACTGGTAATGCGGATATTCCGCTGCGATGCATTCCATAAACTCATCTCTGTGGGTTTTTGCCAATATGGATGCTGCAGCGATATTCAGGTATTTGCCATCGCCTTTAACAATGCAGGAATGCGGGATGTCCGGATATTTTTTAAACCGGTTGCCATCAATACTTAAATATTGAGGTTTGACAATCAGTTTCTCTATAGCCCTGTGCATGGCCAGGAAAGAGGCGTTTAATATATTGATCTGGTCGATCTCTATATTGTCTACCGCTGCAACAGCCCATGCAATGGCCTCTTTTTCTATGATGATCCTGAGTTTTTTCCGTTGCTGGTGATTGAGCTGTTTAGAATCGTTCAGTTCTCCGGCAATAAAATCAGGCGGCAAAATCACTGCAGCAGCAAATACGGGCCCCGCAAGGCAGCCTCTTCCCGCTTCATCACATCCGGCTTCTAAAAATTCCTGCTGATAACAATTCAATAGCATATCCCCAAAGTTAATAAATTCAGGAATGAACTACACAGATATATTTTGTGATTTAACATCAAAGGCATCCCGCAGCCCGATGGCCAGCAGGTTAAATGCATATACCGTAAGCATGATGGCCAGGCCGGGCAGGATGGCCAGATAGGCTGCATCCATGATAATGTACCCATAGTGTTCCTTGATCATTCCGCCCCAGCTGGGCATAGGCGGCTGGGCACCAAAGCCTAAAAAGCTCAGTCCTGTTTCCAGTAAAATGGCAGAAGCAAAATTTGCCGAAGCGACAACCAGGATCGGCCCGGCAATGTTGGGCAGGATATGCTTTACAATGGTTCTCGAAGTAGAAAATCCAAGCGCTTTAGCTGCTTCGACAAATTCGACCTCTTTTAAGGCCATCACCTGCCCGCGCACCAAACGGGACACATCAACCCATGTTGACAAGCCTACAGCGATAAAGATCTGCCAGAAACCTTTTCCAAGCGCAAAAGAAATGGCAATGACCAGCAAAAGAGAAGGCAATGACCAGATCACATTCATAAACCAGCTGATGGCGGCATCTGTTTTTCCGCCAAAATATCCGGCCAGGGCCCCCAGGCTTACGCCGATAAAAAGGGAGATGAGGACAGCCATCAGGCCTACCGATAAGGATACACGGATGCCGATGATGAGGCGGCTTAATAAGTCACGGCCGTAAATATCTGTCCCCAGCCAGAAGGTTTGGGTATAGAACTGCCCCTGGCCAATTAAAGGATACACAGATTCTTCTGCCTGTTCATCATCTCCAATATACTCTCTTACATAAACATTTTTCCCTGCAATTCTGCTCGATGTTATCGGGAGGCTTTTAAAATCTGCTTCCTGACCATACAACATCCGTTCGATGAAGTTTACCTGCTTAATGTTTTCCTTTTTGCTGACGATTATAAATTTAAATGTCCTTCCAGGTTTTTTATTACTCAACTGCAGGTGCATGGTATTGGCCATCGGGCTTTGATCAGGAGTGATCAGATAACCCAGAATACCCATAAGCGTTAACAACAAGATAAACAGCAGTCCGCCAAAAGCCATTTTATTCTTTTTAAACCGCTTCCATATTTTTTTTGAAGGACTGTTATTGCTTTCCATTACTTTACCATTCTATCTTTCCAGTTGTATTTGCCGGTATTTCCGGCAACACCTATATACACAATGTACAAGATGTGCAGTATATTCAGTACCGGCAACAAAATCAGCAGGCTCCTTCTCTTGGCAAAACCTGTTACATCGTATAAAAATAGCAATTCCATAGTCATTTTAGCCAGCAGTTGAAACAAGGCCAGCTTAAGGTAAAAGCCATCAAAAATACCTGCTGCAGCATTGACAAGAATACTTAAGTTAAACAGCCAGATACAAACACCCAATACAATAATTGATTTGTTTTTATACCTGGTACTTTTTGATGCCCAGCGTTTACGCTGCTGAATGAACTCGCCTAATGTAGCCTTTGGATGGGTATAGACTATAGCATCCTCATTTTTTAAAAATCCGATGCGGCCATTAAATTTTGCAGCCATCTTATGCAGCAGCAGTTCATCGTCGCCGGACGCAAGATCGTCAATGCCTTGAAACCCCCCCACTTCATAAAAAGCTTCCCGTTCATAGGCCAGGTTAGCCCCATTGCAGGTTGAGGGCTTTTGATTGCCGATAGTTGAAGCCCCCAAGCCGATTAAATATAAAAATTCAAGTGTCTGGGCACGTTCGAAAAAAGTCTTTTCTTCAAAATAAACCACCGGGGAGGAGATCATCTTATATTTCTTTTCCTCGTAAAAGCTGACAATGGTTGTAAGCCAGTCTGGCCCCATTCTGCAATCGGCATCCGTGGTAATGATCAAACTGCCGCTGGCCTGGGCTATTGCCCTTTGTATCGCCTTCTTTTTATAGGAATTGAGTGCCCGGTCTTCATTCAGACGGATGAGCTTTACACCCTTCGCCGAATAGGCGCTGATGATCTCAGCAGTCTGGTCGGTAGAATGGTCATCTATAAATATGATTTCTGTTAGTTCCTTATCATAATTCTGAACAATCAGATCTTCTATTGTTTTGGCAATATTCTGAGCTTCGTTACGAGCGGCAACAAGTATGGATACTTTGGTGCTCAAAGCCGTTGCCTGCGGTTTAAAATTTACCAGCTTATGCCAGCCTTTTAGAAAAGCAATGACCACGATGACGTAGAGAACCGTTAAAAACGACGATATAAAACTAATTGCGCTGAGTATTTCCAAAAAAATTAAGTTTAAACACAAAATAAGAGCCTAATATAGCAGGAATTATAATATTTATCAGCCATATACTCGCAGTACAAGCGATAACAGCTACGTCGTGGCCGGTAACAAAGCTAAAAAAGTAAGAAGCTGTGACACTTCTGACCCCTATATCAAAAAGATCGAGTGATGGAAGTGTAGATTGCACAAAGAAAAGTATACTTACCATCATTAAAACATCCAGGTAATGAATTTCCGGTATCAGCCAGAAAAATAAAATAAAATACTGAGTACTGAATACCGTATACCGGGCCAGACAATAAAATAAGATCATTAACAGTTCCTTTTTGCTATACCTGGCTAAGATGCTATAAAACTTTTTGTACTTACGCGTAAACCGCATGGACAGCAGGATACCATTTAGCCATCTGATGTTAAAATAAAAAATGATGAAAAATGCACAAAACATAGCAGACAAAGTCATCAGCGCATAAAAGAGCCTGTAATCGACAGTTACAAAACGATAAATAAAGATGGTAACTGCTATCGCCCCAAAAACATTGGTAAGCACCATTTGCCCAATGCTTCCTACCGCCATAGCCACAACGCCTATAATTCGTCTTTTAGGCGACAAAAAGAATACCCGACCACCATATTCACCGATCCGGTTTGGCGTAAATACAGCCCAGGTTAACCCGCAAAAAACAGATTCAATTGCCCGCCATATACTGATCTGCTCTACTCTGGCAATGAGTCTTTTCCATTTCAGGGCTTCCAGGCCCCAGTTTACCAGCATCAGTATACAGACTATTGTTAATACGATGATAATTTCCTGCCGGGGCAATTGGGCTAAAAGGTTTTTAAATTCCTTTAAATTCTGATTGGACGACAGTTTTTTATAAATAAACCAAAATGCAAGTATTACAATAGCTGCTTTAAGAAGGTTGGATAGTATTTTTTTATAACCGGATGTCAATTTTTTTAATTTACTCTGTGCAAATATGCTTAATATTGTTTTATGTTGGTGGAAAAAAAGGAAAGGGTGATTATGGGCATCGATCCCGGTACCGCAATCATGGGTTATGGGGTGATACTGGAGCGGGGGAGCAAAATTGAATTGATCACAATGGGTATTGTCCGAATGGACCATTTAGATGACCATTTTTTAAAGTTGCAACGTATTTTTGAGAAAACAGTAAAACTTATCGACGAATATAAACCAGACACCCTGGCATTGGAGGCCCCTTTTTATGGGAAGAACATCCAGGTCATGTTAAAATTAGGTCGTGCGCAAGGCATTGCCATGGCAGCTGCCCTATCCAGAAATATACCGATTAATGAATATGCGCCCCGCAAGATCAAACAATCAATTACCGGAAATGGAAGTGCCGGAAAGGAACAGGTAGCGGGAATGCTGCAAAGGCTACTCAATTTTAAAGAAACTCCTGAATTTTTAGATGCTACCGACGGGTTGGCTGTTGCGGTATGCCACTCTTTTCAAAAAATTGCAGAAGCTGGAAAAGGGAAGAGTTACTCTGGTTGGGAATCTTTTGTAAAGGACAATAAAAAACGTTTGAAATAAAGTGCTCAGGTTAAACCTGAGCACCCTTTTTTTTGTAAGATCTATAGGTAAAATAACCTGCCAGCAGCAAAACGATCAACATCCATAAATTGGCTAAAACCAGGATAAACTCTTTGAAAATTACCCAGCCATTCTGAACATTAAGCACAAATCGTCTTAAAAAACCCGGCTTATAATCATACAGATTATCGTTAGCTACCCTGATGGTCTTAACTGTATTGTCCTGATAAAAATTAAGCGTGATATTGCTGTACTGAACAAGGTTGTCAATCTGCATATTCTGAATCTTTTTATCTACATCATCGTCTTTAACATATAATGAGGTCTCCACATTATTGCTCTTTTTATTTGCGTACTTGTTTAACTGATCTACTGCCTCTATCCGGTTCTGGCTCTTTAATTTATTACTTAGATAAACAAGGCTTTGATCATCCAGCTTCATGGATTGAAAATCAACGAACACAGCCATTTTAGCAACCTTATTGGTAAATTCATCCAGTTTATCCGATGGGATCTTTGCGATGACGGCACCCTCGGTTCTGTAAGCTGTCAGTTCAAGCAAAGAATCTGCTGAATATTTAATTTTTTCTGTTCGCTGGATACTACTTTCGATGGAGAACTCAGCAATATTTCCTCCCTCAGCCTTTATTGCAGCACTCAACTGTACCTTAGTATCCTGCACATCCTTTACCCTAAAACGCATATCTGCAGTTTTAATGATTTTCTCCGTAAGTGAAGTATCTGATTTTTCCAGACTGGCTGCAGTTACATCTGCGCTTTCATTAGACTTATTTGCATTGCTGCAGCCCCAAAAGGCAAGCACCATTACCGGGTAAACGAAATATTGTTTCATAATATTAAAGGTTAGATTTCTCCTTAATACCTCAGGCCTGCTGAAGTAACCTTAAAACCCGGCTGCTCACTAAAATATTACAAAAGAAGCCCTCACCAGTATATACTGATGAGGGCCTGAATCTTAAAAAAATATCCAGCTTATGCAGCCAGTATTTTAAATACGCCTTTACACGCTACTATAGAACCGACAAAAAGGATTACCCATGAAACGATCGACAATGTAGTCGAATCACCTGCGAAACGCAAATAAACACCCAACATACTGATTAGAATTCCTACAACCATCAATTTATAGATGGATACTTCGTTAGCTCTTTTCATGCTTTCTGTATTGTGTTTTGGTGTCTGTTCCATGCTTATTTTATTTATGGCACAAAAATAATATTAATTAACTAAAAACCAGTATAACCGATTACTTTTTTGAACAAGTTATCAGATCCATCCCCTAATTCAGTCTACTACAAAAAAAGCCCCTATCAATGATAGGGGCTTTTAAACATATATATTTTGCTGTTAGCCATTTAGTGCTGCAGCACCACTCACAATTTCTGTAAGTTCTGTAGTAATTGCAGCCTGACGCGCCTGGTTGTAGGAAAGTTTTAAAGCTTTTAACAGATCTCCGGCATTTTCCGTTGCCTTGTCCATCGAAGTCATACGGGCACCATGTTCTGAAGCATGAGAGTCAAGTACGGCTTTATACAACTGGGTCTTAACAGACTTAGGTATCAACTCTGCAACAATCTCTTCCTGGGAAGGTTCAAGAATATAATCAACATTCGATCCTTTTGTTTCCTCAATGCTTTCCGCTTTTGGCAAAGGCAGTAACTGCTCAGTAGTCAATAGCTGAACCGCGGCATTCTTAAACCGGTTATAAACCAGTTCAACCCTATCAAATTCACCCTTTACAAAGCCGGCCATAATGGCATCAGTAATTTTGGTTACATTTTCAAAAGTAAGTGCGGCATATACCTCATTGTTATTTCCAACTACATTATAGTTACGCTTCTCATAAAAATCCTGAGATTTTTTACCAATGGCTACTATGCTTACATTACCATTTTTAAGCTGTTCACTATATTTTTCAGCAATTAAATTATTGGCAGTTTTAATCACGTTCATGTTAAACGCACCAGCAAGACCACGATTAGAAGAAACTACTACAATTAACACCTTACTAGGCTCACGTTCCTGTATAAAGGGCGATGATGATCCTTCCAGGCTCGCAGAAAGATTTCCTAAAATCTCTTTCAGCTTGGTTGCATAGGGACGTAATTGTATAATAGCATTCGTAGCACGTTTCAACTTGGCAGCCGAAACCATTTTCATGGCTTTGGTGATCTGCTGGGTAGACTGCACCGATGCTATACGAATTCTTACTTCTTTTAAATTAGCCATTTATTGTTCGCATTTAGTCGCTGGCACCTTTTCTTTGTAAAACAAATCCAGGTACCAGTTACCAGTTTAATGTTTCTGATTAATATTTACTTGAAAGTTCTTTTGCTACAGTTTCCAGTACACTTGTAATCGAATCATCAAACTTTCCAGCTTTTAATGCTTTCAACGTATCAGGATGACGCAATTCTAATTGTTGTAAATACTCCACTTCAAACTCTCTTACTTTATTTACAGGAACAGAACGCATTAAGTTCTTTGTACCTATGTATATAATTGCAACCTGTTTCTCCACAGTCATCGGAGAAAATTGGCCTTGTTTAAGGATCTCCACGTTACGTGCACCCTTATCCAATACAGATTTAGTAGCCGCATCAAGGTCTGAACCGAATTTAGAGAAGGCCTCTAACTCACGGTATTGAGCCTGGTCCAGTTTCAAAGTACCGGCAACTTTCTTCATCGATTTGATCTGGGCATTACCTCCCACACGTGAAACCGAGATACCTACGTTAATAGCCGGACGGATACCAGCGTTAAACAAGTTAGACTCCAGGAAAATCTGACCATCAGTGATCGAAATTACGTTGGTAGGGATATACGCAGAAACGTCACCAGCCTGAGTTTCAATAATTGGAAGTGCCGTTAATGAACCGCCACCTTTAACAATACCTTTTAACGACTCAGGTAAATCATTCATGGCCTGTGCAATCTCATCGTTTGAGTTGATCTTAGCGGCACGCTCCAACAAACGGCTATGCAGATAAAACACGTCACCCGGATAAGCCTCACGGCCCGGTGGACGACGCAATAACAAAGATACCTCACGGTAAGCAACAGCCTGTTTAGACAAATCATCATAAACAATTAAAGCAGGTCTTCCGGTATCACGGAAGAACTCACCAATAGCTGCACCAGAGAAAGGTGCGTAAAATTGTAATGGAGCTGGCTCAGCAGCAGAAGCTGCAACAACTACAGTGTAAGGCATTGCACCGTTCTCTTCCAACGTACGTACAATGTTTGCTACTGTACTTGCTTTTTGCCCGCAAGCCACATATATACAGAATACAGGGTTACCTGCTTCGTAAAATTCTTTTTGGTTGATGATGGTATCGATACAAACCGCAGTTTTACCAATCTGACGATCGCCAATAACCAGCTCCCGCTGACCACGACCGATTGGAATCATTCCGTCTATTGCTTTGATACCTGTTTGTAAAGGCTCGGTAACCGGCTGACGATAGATTACACCAGGAGCTTTACGCTCGATTGGCATTTCATAAGTTTCACCAATGATTGGTCCTTTACCATCAATTGGCTCACCCATTGTGTTTACAACACGACCCAACATACCTTCACCAACTTTGATAGAGGCGATTTTCTTAGTACGTTTAATTGTATCACCTTCTTTGATCTTGTCAGACGGGCCTAATAATACCACACCAACATTATCTTCTTCAAGGTTCAAAACAATTCCCTGCAAGCCTGTTTCGAATTCAACTAACTCACCTGATTGAACTTTAGTTAAACCATAAACACGGGCAATACCATCGCCCACCTGCAATACGGTACCAACTTCTTCAAGTTCTGCTTCTGATTTGAAGCCCGCCAATTGCTGCCTGATAATTGCCGATACTTCGTCTGGTCTTACCTCTACCATAATTTTATATTATTTCTTTTGTAAATTCAGTAATTGTTATCTTTTATTCTGCCCTTGTTTAAACAACACCCTGGGCAAATTCTTTTTTAAGTTTACTTAAACCGCTGGCAATACTTGCATCAAATTGCTTATCACCAACTTTTAAAATAAAGCCGCCTATCAGTTTATCATTTACTTTTTCTTTAATGACAACTTCATTGGCACCGATTTCTTTTTTTACTATCGCTACAATCTCAGCCCTGCTTTCAGCAGTAAGTTCAGTAGCGGTTGTTACATGAGCAGTTACAATCCCTTTAATTGCATTGTACTGAGCAATAAAAGCCTTTGTTGTATCAAATATAATAGCTGAACGGCCTTTACTTACAATCAGCTTTAAAAAAGCTCTGGTAACCTCATTTACCTTAGCGCCAAATATATTTTCCAGAATTCCAGCCTTTTTATCTAAAGGAACAATAGGATTTTTAAGGATAGCTTCCAATTCAGGGTTCTGATCTATCACCTGCTCTAAAAAAACCATATCATTTTTGATTTCTTCAAAAGCATTGCGCTCTGTTGAAAGATCAATTAATGATTTGGCGTATCTTGATGCTGCTTTATTTTCTGACATTTTTTACGGTATATCTAACTAAACAAAAACAATTAGTTTAATTCAACATCTTTTAAAAGATTAGCAACTAAATCCTCCTGCTTAGCTTTGTCCTGAAGCTGGTTACGCAATACGCGCTCAGCAATATCCAATGACAAGGTTGAAACCTGGTTTTTTAATTCAGCTAAAGCTGCTTTTTTCTGATTTTCAATCTCAATCTTAGCTTTTTCAATCAGTTTGGCACCTTCATTATGCGCCTGAGTTTTTGCTTCGTTGACAATATTGTCTTTCAGGGTTTTTGCTTCTTTCAGGATCAGGTCACGTTCTGCACGGGCCTGCTTAAGCAGTTCCTCATTCTGAGTGGTTAAGCGCGCCATCTCTTGCTTAGCCAATTCGGCTTTGTTAAGCGCTTCGTCAATACTTTGCTCGCGATCGTGAATAGCAGCTAAAATAGGTTTCCATGCAAATTTTTTAAGCAAAATCAATAAACAAATGAATGCTATTGCTGTCCAAAAAACCAATCCTATACTTGGGAGAACTAAAGGGTTCATAATATTTTAAATTCTTAATGTAATTAATCAGACCGGGAAAATAACCAACCGTTAAATTCCCGGTCTTAAAAACAATTCTGGTTGCTATTAAACTTGTAAGCCTAACAGTGCAACTACCACACCGAATAAAGCAGCACCCTCAATAAGGGCAGCAGCAATAATCATTGCAGTTTGAATTTTTGATGCAGCCTCAGGTTGACGGGCAATACCTTCCATTGCTTTACCACCTACTTGACCGATACCGATACCGGCACCAATTACTGCTAAACCGGCACCAATTGCCGCGATTGAACCTACCATAACTAATTTAATTTATATAATTTGTAAAAAATAGTTTTCTAATTAATGATGCTCTTCTACTGCCATACCAATAAATAAGGCAGTAAGTAATGTAAAAATAAAGGCCTGTAAAAATGCAACCAACAATTCCAGCACGTCCATAAACAATACGAAGGCAACTGAAACCGGGGCAATGGCCAATGTTTCAAAAATAAAAATTAAACAAATCAAGCTTAATACAATGATGTGACCAGCTGTAATGTTCGCAAACAAACGGATCATCAACGCAAAAGGCTTAGAAATGATACCAATTAATTCCACAGGAATCATAATCGGATACAACCACCAAGGCACATCTGGTAAAAATATATGTTTCCAGTAGTATTTGTTGCCATTGATATTGACAATGATCATCGTAAACAACGACAGTACAAAAGTTAAAGCAATGTTTCCGGTTACGTTAGCCCCACCTGGAAAAATCGGGATCAAGCCCAGCACGTTGTTGATCCAGATAAAGAAAAACACGGTCAGCAGGTAAGGCATAAACTTAGCATACTTATGACCGATATTTGGCTTTGCGATATCATCCCTTACAAAAACAATGATGGGTTCTACAAAGGATTGCAACCCTTTAGGCGCCTTACCTATACGCTTTTTATAAGCACCCGCTACCGAAATGAAAATCACCAGTATCACTGCAATGGCAATAAACATGGCAGCAACATTTTTAGTAATAGAGATATCGATCAACTTAGCCGATGCTGCTTCATCAACCAGACCGTCAGCCCCAACAATTTTCACTTTATCTTCAACCAGGCGATAGGTGTTTTTTGCACTGGTATAATCATGTTCTCCATGATGAAAATGTCCCGATGAAAAAAGATCAAACCCAGCAGGAGTATACACAATTACAGGAAGCGGCATAGAAACATGCCCCCAGAAATGCCACATGTGCGAATCCGCAATGTGTTCCATAATTACCTTAGTAGGCTCAAATTTTTCTTTTTCATGTTTTACCTCATGCGATCCCGCTTCAGCAGGCGCAGCTAAAACGGCGGTATCCTGAGCAGTAATCATACTGTCAACCTGTGCAAAAGCTGGCGACACAATAGAAAAAAACGCTAAAAAAAGCGTAAAAACAACAATTAACCTATTCACTTTAAACTCAAAAACGTGGCTACAATCCATTTAGTCGCAGATTTTTACTATTTATTTTGGTGGCGCAAGTTACGTAACAAAGAGTATATTTCAAAGAAGCTGAACAATAAATATAAAGAAAAAAAATTTAGCACCATAACTATGCCTTTTTCTTTACTGTTCAAGCTGTAAATCAGGACAAAAGCCATAGAAAAAATCATTTTCAACGCAATAGACCCCATAATGGCCATAATTCCTGTTTCGGGATTCCGTTTTATGCCTAAATCTGCCAGTACATATGCGATAAAAGTAATTCCCGCAAAAAAAACAAACAAACCCCAGAAGCTGGATACAAACAGTTTTACACCAGGAAACAAAAAGGGAAGAAAATAAACAATTACCGCTAAAAAGGCAGTATATAACAGGTAAGAAAAAGTAAATTTGGTTAGGCTCAAAGTTGTGCTTTTTCACAAAAGTATACATAACTATCGGCTTCAACAATCAGGAGTCATTTTTATTTAGTTGTTTTACAACCTGGTACATGGAAACCGCTACACCCAGCAAACTTAATGCAGCTGTAAAAATCGGCATTTTGGCATTTCGGTAAGCATCAATTTTATGCCCGATAAAGGCAAAAACACCAATAATAGCGATCATTTGAAAACTAATAGCAGTGTATTTCGCAAAAGCATTCATGCTCTTTTTTCTTTGATTAGGATCTTCCATAAACAGGTATGCTATAAATAAAAACGTGTTTTGTTAAGAAATTATTGATGAATAAAATACTTTTGTATATATATTGTTGTTTACAAGTTTTAACTCATCCTATTGAAAAATTACGCTATTCACAATTTAAAGATAATATTATTTGGCTTATGCGGCTGCATAATATATTCCTGTGGTTCCCAAAAAGACAACGCGACTACCAGGAGCATGCAAAACTTAACCGCCAGGTATAACTATATCTACAATGCTAATGTAATCCTAAATACGCATCAGCAAGAGTTTGCAGAAACCTATGCAGAGAATTATGATCAGGTATTGCGGGTTTACCTTGGTCCGGAAATCGACAGCAATTTTATACCAGCGGCTGGTTCGGGAGGTAAATCCATGGACGAGATCATTAAAAAAGCACAAATCATCATTCTGGAAAAGGGCTACAGCAATTACCTGGACGATGCCTATATCCTGCTCGGAAAAGCCCACTTTTTTAAAGGAAATTATTTCAATGCAGCCGAATACTTTGACTATGTTACCAAAAACTATAAAAACAACACAAAAAGCTATGTTGACGCTTTAAACTGGAAAGCAAGGAGCTTAATGCAGGTAAAGAGGCTAAGTGAGGCCAGGCTAACTTTGGACACGCTTGCGTATGTTATTGCTGATTTAAAAAAGGATAAGGCTGAACCCTTGGCCACATTGGCCCAAATGTGCATTTACAATCAAAAAAATGAAGCCGCTATTGCCTATCTGAAAGATGCAATTGAGGCCAGCCACAACAGCCAGCACAAGATCAGGTGGACCTACATACTCGCACAACTTGCTGAACAGCAGAAAGATTATGCTGCTGCATTAATACATTATAGAAAAGTTCAAAAAAGCAATGCACCTTTCGAGATGTATTTCAATGCAAATCTAAACCGGATCAAGATCAACGCTTTATTAAGTGGCAAAAAGATCAACAAACAGGATGAGCTGATGTCATTATTAAAAGACGATAAAAACACAGACTATACCGATCAGATCTACTATCAGATCGCGGAGAGTTTTGCTGCAGACGAAGCCTACGAAGAAGCTAAAAGATATTATCTCCTCTCGATTCAAAAAAGTACAAAAAACCAATACCAAAAAGGGCTTTCTTATCTGAAAACTGCCGACCTGAATTTCAAACAGTTCCGTGATTACCTGAATGCCAAATTGTATTACGACAGCGCAGTTAATACACTGCCAAAAAGTTATCCAGGCTATAACATTATTCTAAAAAAGAACCAAAATCTGGAATACCTGACCAAACGATACGAGATCATTGCAAAGGAGGATACCCTGCAAGCCATTGCCAAACTTCCTGAACAAGCGCGTCTGGAAAAAATACAAGCAATTTTTAATCCTGCTGACAAGTCCGGCAGTAGTGGTACAAATACCAGCTTACCGGCTTTTAACGAGTCTGGTAGCAGCAGGCCTCAGGCTACAGGGACTTTCTATTTCAGCAATGCCGCCGCTATAAGCAAAGGCTTTTCAGACTTTAAGAAGAAGTGGGGAAATAGAAAACTGGAAAATAACTGGCGCCAGAGCATCCGTTCATCTGCCCAGGCCACCAATCAGGACATCACAAATAACATGGCTACCGCTTCGGCCAGCACCGCAGGCACAAACAACCCCATACCTGCCGATCAGGCGGCTGAGATTAAAGCCTATAAAGAAGCCTTGCCCCTAAGTCCGGAGCAGTTCACTCAGTCTAATCAAAAGATCATCGACGCCTATTACGATATTGCCGGCTTTTATTTACAGGAGCTGAATGATCCTGAAGAGGCAGAAGAAGTATACCAGGTCCTTTTAGCACGTTTCCCTAATAACCATCATTTGGCAGCTGTCTATTATGGATTATTTCTCATTTATAAAAATAAAGATCAGGCAGGTGCAAATAATTATAAAAACAAGGTGTTAAAAGAATTTCCTGGTTCCATCTATGCAAAAACAATCCTGGATCCGTCCTTTTCTCTAAAACAGACAGAACTTGAAACAGCCATTAATAAAGACTATAACGCCATTTTTGAACAATACCAGAAAAAGGATTTTGAAGGGCTGATGCAGCGGGTTGAGGAAACATTGAAAAGCAACCGCGAAAATTACCTTTCACCTCAATACGCTTATTTAAAAGCAATAGCAATAGGCCGGACAAATCACGTGGACTCTCTTTTGAATGCGTTTAATGCAATAACTACAGCATTCCCCGACGATAAACTGATCAGTCCGCTGGTGAAAGACCATATTGCTTATATCAACCTGCACCTGGCCCATTTTCAAAAGAGAAAAATAGCTTTGACAGATTTTGATCCAAATGAGCCTCCCTTTGGCCTCCATCAACAACCTGTAGCCGCCCTGACGCCCCAGACACCAGCAATAACCCAAGCCGCTGTTCAGCAAAACAATAAACCAGAAGTTCCTGCAACAGCAAATCCGGTAAAAACAGAAAAACCGATAGCGCCACCAACACCAGCTAAAGCAGAAGGTATGTTCAGCACTGCAGCTTCGGTCACCTATTATTATGTTATTGATGTAGCAGATGCTTCATTAACCCTCAGTTCCTCCCGTTTTGGTATCGGACAATTCAACAGAGGGAACTACTCCGGACAGAACTTAAGGCATCAGTTGAAAGAATTTGACAATGATCAGCTCATATATATAGGGAACTTTAGTAATTTTGACGACGCAAAGCGTTATGCGAACGGCATCGGCCCGCAGCTGAAGCAAATAATGAAGGTTCCGGCCAGTATTTATACCGGCTTCGTCATCAGTAAAGAAAATTTCGATAAATTAACCAGTAAAGATATATTGAACAAATACCTAGAATTTTATAAAAACAATTATTAAAATGAACAAAAAACTTTCACAAGAGGACGTCAGGAAGTATAATTATAGATTATGGAAGTTATTGATCGGCGGGATGGTACTGTTTGCACTGTTCATTATGGCAATTGGATTTGGACTATTCGGGGAGTTGCCTTCATTCAGAGATATTGAACACCCTAAAAGTAACCAGGCCTCAGAAATACTGGCAGATGATGAGAGGGTACTGGGCACCTACTTTGTTCAAAACCGTTCTAATGTAAGCTATCAGGAAATTTCCCCTAACGTAATCAATGCTTTAATAGCTACAGAAGATATCCGTTTTAAAGACCATTCGGGTATAGATTTCAAACGCACTTTTACCATATTTCTTTATGCACTTATCGGCAAAAA
Organism: Pedobacter heparinus; assembly: GCF_032678725.1. GTDB lineage: Bacteria > Bacteroidota > Bacteroidia > Sphingobacteriales > Sphingobacteriaceae > Pedobacter > Pedobacter heparinus_A. The sequence goes on along the minus strand of NZ_JAVTSC010000015.1, from coordinate 31,232 downwards.
ACAAGGCGGAAGTACCATTACCCAGCAGCTTGCATTAAACCTTTTCTCTGAAGAGGGCAGACAAAAGAATTTTTTAAAGCGCATTCTTCAAAAATTTCAGGAATGGGTAATTGCTGTAAAACTGGAGCGCAACTACACCAAAGAAGAAATATTGGTCATGTACCTGAACACCGTAGATTTCGGAAACCAGGCTTATGGTATAAAATCAGCGGCAAGAGTATATTTCAATACGACCCCGGATAAACTCTCAGTAGCACAATCGGCCACGCTGATTGGCATCCTGAAAGGGATCAGCAGGTATTCCCCAACACGTAATCCTGAACGCTCAATGTCCCGGAGAAATACCATTATGGGTTTAATGGTAAAAGCAGATTTACTTACCCAGCAGCAGTTGGATACAGAGAAAGAAAAGCCGCTTGGCTTAAACTTCAGTGCCGCTACTGTAAATGATGGCATTGCTCCTTATTTTAGGGCCGTATTGAAAGGCGATATCAAAAGGATCTTTCAGGAGCGTTCTATCCTAAACAACGGCGTACCTTATGACCTGGACAGGGATGGGCTTAAGATCTATACCACCTTAAACTACGACATGCAGCTCTATGCCGAAGAAGCGCAAAAAGAGTACATGAAAACCCTGCAACTGTCCTTTACAAAGAGCTGGAAAGGCAGAGACCCTTTTAAAGGAAAGGAAATGCAGATCGAACAGGGGATTAAAAGATCCGACAGGTACAAAGCACTCCAGCTGGAAGGAAAATCAGAAAAAGAAATCAAAGAAGACTTCAATACTCCAACCCGATTGACCATTTTTACCTGGAAAGGAAATGTGGACACATTAATGAAGCCCATCGATTCCGTACGTTATTATAAAATGCTGTTGAGAAACGCTATGATGGCTATGGATCCCCAAACCGGACTGGTAAAAGCATGGGTAGGCGGGATCAATTATGAACATTTTAAATACGATCAGGTAAAGATGGGAACCCGGCAAGTGGGCTCCACAGCCAAGCCTTTTACCTACGCAGTTGCTATTGAAAATGGTTATTCTCCCTGTTACAGCGTACTCAACGAACCTGTAACTATCGAGGTTCCGGGAAGCAAGCCCTGGATACCCAGGTCATCAGGTACTGTTCCCGGCTACCTGACCCTGCAAAAAGCACTCGCCTTATCTCAAAACTATATTGCTGCTTATTTAATGAAACAAGTGGGGCCAACCGCTGTAGCCACGCTCGCTAAGAAAATGGGAATTACCTCTGATGTTCCCGCCTACCCCTCTATCGCCCTTGGCTCTTTTGATGCCTCTGTTTATGATATGGTTGGCGCCTACAGCGTTTTTGCCAATAAGGGTGTATGGACCAAGCCAACCTATATTGTAAGAATAGAGGACAGAAATGGTGTAGTGCTGTATAGTGAAAAGCCAATTCCGGTTCCGGCAATGAATGAGGAAGTGGCTTATGTGATGACCCGCATGCTAAGAGGCGTAGTTACCAGTGGTACAGGGTGGCGATTAGCAGGCAGATATGGTGTCAAAGCGGCTATTGGCGGAAAAACCGGAACTACACAAAACAACTCGGATGGCTGGTTTATGGGCATCAGCCCACAATTGGTTGCCGGAGTATGGACAGGATGTGAAGACCGGGCCTTCCATTTCATCAGCACTGCACAAGGTGATGGGGCTACTACTGCACTACCGATTTTTGCAGGTTTCATGAAACGGGTTTATGCCAATCCAAAGCTAAAAATTTCACAGGCTGATTTTGAGCCTCCTAAAAGCGGTGTATCCATTACCTACGATTGCAATCAATACCAGCAACAGGAGCAAAAAACAGAATTAGACGAAAAATTAGGTTTTTAATAACCTCCAAACATTATTTCCATATGAGTGCTTTCGATCATAAAAAGGCCCTGACCAATATACCCCGCAAACCTGGTATTTACCAGTACTGGGATGTTGAAGGTACGCTTATTTATATCGGTAAAGCTAAGGATCTGAGAAACCGTGTTGGTTCCTATTTTAATAAAGACAACCAGATGAACGGAAAAACCAGGGTACTGGTTTCCCGCATCCGTAAAATCACCTTTACTATTGTTGATACTGAAATTGATGCCTGGCTGCTCGAAAACAGCCTGATCAAAAAGCACCAGCCCAGGTACAACATCCTGCTCAAAGATGACAAGACCTATCCCTGGATCATCATTAAAAAAGAACCCTTTCCACGGGTATACTGGACAAGGAAGATGGTAAAAGACGGATCAACTTATTTTGGCCCTTACGCATCTGTTGGCATGATGCACACCATCATTGACCTCATTAAAGAAACTTATCCCTTAAGAACCTGTAACCTGCCGCTTACAGAAAAAAACATTCAGGATGACAAATTCAAGGTATGCCTGGAATACCAGATCGGCAATTGCAAGGGGCCCTGTCAGGCATATCAGGCAGCAGCAGATTATGAGTCAAACATTGAAGAGATCAAGGATATCCTTAACGGGAAGATTGGCAATGTCATTAAAGATGTAAAACGGATCATTAAAACAGCTGTCGACGACCTAAACTTTGAACTCGCACATCAGTACCAGCGCAAACTGACGGTATTGGAAAAATACCAAAGCAAATCAACTGTGGTCAACAGTGCCATTACTAATATAGATGTGGTAAGCATTGCTTCTGATGAACGTTATGCCTTTGTCAATTACCTTAAGGTAATGAATGGAAGTATCATTCAAACCCAGACTATTGAAATCAAGAAACGTTTGGATGAAACCGACGAAGAACTGCTAACTATTGCCATTACCGAATTTCGCAGCAGGTTTAACAGTACCTCAAAAGAGGTCATTGTTCCTTTTGATATCCTATTGCTCGATGAAACCCTTAAGTTTACAGTGCCTAAACTGGGAGAGAAAAAAAAGTTACTGGAATTATCGCAGAAAAATGTACTGTTCTTTAAAAAAGAGAAATTAAATCAATATGAAAAGCTAAACCCCGATCTGCGTACCGATAGAATCCTATCTCAAATGCAAAAAGATCTCGGGCTTACCAAACTACCCAAACATATCGAATGCTTTGACAACTCCAACTTTCAGGGTAAGTATCCTGTTTCAGCTATTGTAGTTTTTAAAGATGCGAGGCCCTCCAAAAAAGATTACCGGCACTTCAACGTGAAAACGGTAGAAGGACCTAATGATTTTGCTACCATGGAGGAAGCGGTTTACAGGCGTTATAAGCGCATGCTGGAAGAAGAGGACACCTTACCTGAACTGATCATCATTGATGGTGGTAAGGGCCAGCTTTCCTCTGCTATGAGCAGCTTAAAGAAACTAGGTATAGAAAAGCGGGTAACTGTAATCGGAATAGCCAAAAGGTTAGAAGAGCTGTTTTTCCCTGGCGATCCATATCCCCTTTACCTGGATAAAAAATCGGAAACCCTGAAGGTAATCCAGCAACTGCGGGATGAAGCACACCGCTTTGGCATTACTTTCCATAGAAAAAAGAGAGATCAGGGCACCCTAAAAACAGAACTCGAACAAATATCCGGCATCGGAAAAACCACCGCGGATAAATTACTCCGGCATTTCAAATCAGTTAAAAAGATAAAAACAGCCAAAGAAGAAGAATTGACTGCGGTACTGAACAAATCACAGGTGAAAACACTGCTCGATTACTTTGCAAAATAAGAAAGCCTCCATGCAATACATGGAGGCTTTCTTATTTATTGAGCAGGCAAAGCTAATATTCCCATAAACTTTGCTCATAATCTGAAATGGATTTTTTGATCCGCTCAGACTCATATAATTTCCTGGTGTCCTTAGGATCTGTCTGCCCCAATATGTCCACAATATTTTTATTCGCAGGATTTGTTTCTTTTACTACATAACTTGAAAACAAACGTCTCACAAAGAAGTCATCAAAAGTCAGTTGCGAAGCGTCATTAAGTGGGTTAATCAAACGTTTTTTACTCAATAATTCCCTTGCATCATCGTAATAGATCCAGAACACCGGTTGCCAGTTACCTTCTACCATCTTCATAGGGGCCAAACCTACTATTCTGGGCTCAAAGATAGAACGCTTTGTATCCAGGATCCAGTCTTCCTTGATCCTGAATTTTAAAAACTCATCAGACCTCAGTTTTCTAAGTGTAGGTTCTGCAATTTTACCCGTTACAGAATCTGCAACACCCTCGGTTACCCCTCTCGCGCCCTGCAAAGCCTGTTGGGCAGTAAGCGCAATCCGGAATGAATCATTATCTTCCAGTATTTTACCGGCGGTGGTATCCTTTGGAGAATATACCGTCAGCTCCTCATTGCCAACCGCCTCAAGTAAGATGTCAATCAGCTTGGCATCTTCGGCTTTCAATACTGAATTTATCGTATCCCTTAAATCAATCTCACGCCAGATGCGTTTTGCATAGTATACATCTTCTTCCCTAACATCTGCATAAGGAACCATTACCGCACTATCCACATCAGTTCTTACAGAAAAACCATCTTTTGGTGGCGTTTTTATTTTTAGCCTGGCCTTCTTAGCAGAATCCACAGGCATTGCTGTAGTGTTTACCTGAGCAAAAGCACTTATTCCCAGCAACAGAAATCCGATAATACCCACAATCTTCTTCATCACCTATTATTTAGCTACAAATGTAATTCCATCCAAAACCTTCTGTCTGCCATCTGGCCCTTCGCATACAATATCCTTAAATATAATGGTTGCACCGGGTTTAATTGAGTTCAATGCCCCTTTTATTTGTCCACTGAAACCTCCGCCACTATTTGATATAGTCACAGCGTCTGAGCGCGGATTGATAAAAGTAGCTGCAAACCGAATTACCCGGAATTTCACATCAAAAACAAAATCTTCCAGCTGAGTGTCAATCGACCCTGCACCTTCGATCCATTCCAAAGGAACATTACCACCGGATTTACCTTTGATGTAGGCTCTTGGCGTAGGCAATGCCTTAACCCTGAACTGCTGTGCACCCAGGTTTAATGTTTTTCCTCCGTTAGTTGCAGATACATTGATGCTTAAAGTTTTACCAACCTGATCACCACCAACCATAACTGAATATTGCCCGCTTCCAACCTTTTTAATTGATCCTCCGGAAATACCTGCGTTTACACTTTCCAAAGGGAAACCTGCCGCAGATACAGAAAACGGATTGGCAATACCCGCATAAATGACGTTCATCTTATCTGGTGAAACCGTAGCTGAAGGCTTGGCCACCTGATAAGTCTGCTCAGGAGTTTTATACTCCTTTACCTGTCCATCTGTTTGTTTTACCCTGATCACACCCGACCATTTAAAAACCCCTACACTTCCCGTTCCACCAGTATACGTTCCTTTTCCGTCTTTAACAGACAGGGAACTGCCGTTAACAGTGATGACAGGATTAGACCTGGAATCACTTGCCGTTAAAAACACCTGCGCAGTATATGGCTGGCCTTGTATCACATAAGAACTGGGTGCCACAGCAACTGCATCAAACTGATCCAGGTTAACCAATGCTTTATCCATATTGCCAAATAGTTTTTTAACTACTTCAGCTTCCGCATTTTTTACATCCGATTGAATTTTACTTAAAATCGTATTGGCTGCAGTTAACGGGGTTCCTTCACCAAAATTGATGTCTACCCAATCCTTCTTTCCATTTATACCTTTTGCAGCATCCTTTGCTTCCAAAGAAAAGGTTACGCCTGCACGGTCCTTCTCATCCAAAAGGGCTATCAGGTTTTCACGGGTTTCATTAATCTTGACTTTCAGCTTAAAGCCTTCTTTCTGGTTCACCATGATGCCCTGGGCAATGTCCATGTTTTCCCTCAATTTAATGTCGCCAGTTTCCTCATTGATACCCTCTCCTGCCGCAACAAACTTGTCTTTTAATTGCTGAACGTAATTGTTGAGCTCATCAGCATAAGCTTTAGCTTTATTGGCCTTCTCCCATATGGGTTGTGCCCTAGCTGGTTCATCCTTTAATTTTGTGTTTTCAAACGATGAAAATAACTGGTCAACGCTTGTATTAACATTCGTCTTAGACGTAACCAAACTATCATTAATGTTTTTGAAAGCATTCAATATAGTATCTGATACGTTTAAGGCAAGCATCGCCAACAATACCAAATACATGATATTGATCATCTTCTGCCTCGTTGTCTCTTTTCCTCCGGCCATTTCTAATTAGGTCTGTTTGGTTAAATAATAACTTAATGATTGCTAATTATATACGAGGCTGATTCATAGCAGACAGCATATTGCCGTATATGGCATTCAACGAAGACAAGTTTTTGGCCAGTCTACCAACCTCTTCCTTAAATTGTTTTGAATCTTCCATAGATTCATTGAAATTATTCATGGTTAAGGACAGGTTCTGATAAAACTTATTCATTGACTTCAAATGTGCACTTGAATCCTGAAGTTCCAGCTCATATACCGCATTTAATGCCGAAAGGTTTTTAGCCAGGGCATTTACCTGATCATGGTAAGCTGTAGAAGCGGTATTGCTATTACCCATCTCTACCAATTGAGCGGTGGCTTTTTCAAAAGCACCGTTCAGGTGATCAAAATTTGCAGAAGCTGTTTTTAACTTCCCTGTAAATTCGTTCGTGGCTGATGAAGCATCTGCAACGTTTGATATGGCAGCAACTTTATCTCCGAAAGTACGTAAACCAGTGCCCAGGCTTTCGATCAATTCAGGGCCGATCTTAGCGTCCACCAGCATTTTATCTAATGCGGCGGTAGAAGAAAAACCAGCAGAGGCGGCAGCAACCGGTCTGGCCGATGCCTTAGGCAATTCCCCATCAAAATCAGCATTGAGTTCAGGATATACCCTTTCCCATGGCAATTCCTGTTCCGGTTGTCTAAAGCCTGTTAAGAAAAACAGGAAAGCTTCAACACCTAAGCCTATACCAATGGCGTAGTTACCCAATGCACCACCAATATGTAATATTTTAAATAATGCACCCAAAATTACAATACTGGCCCCCCAGGATATCGCCACATGTAACCAATCGAATTTTTTCTTTGCTGCCATTGTCTTCGCTAATAAAGGATTAAGATTTTTTTTAGTTTTTTAGTTTCTGTAAGTGATGTCTGTTCCAGGGTATGCAGAAACACACCTGAAGCCAATATAAGATCTGGCCTGGTCCTGGTACTCATAAGTACCCACTGAATTCTGAAGGAAAAAGCCTATATCTTTCCATGATCCGCCCCTTACTACTTTGCGTTTCATGTATTTACTGTCGCCTGTCTTGGCCACGTAAGTAAAGTTAGGGTTAAAATCGAGCAACATAGGTGCTGCAGACTGGTTGTAAGCCGTTATTGTCCACTCCGCCACGTTACCGGCCATGTTGTATAAGCCATAATCATTAGGAAAATAAGATCTTACATTTACGGTGTACAATCCGCCGTCATCAGAGTAATTTCCACGACCAACTTTAAAGTTTGCCTGCATACATCCTTTAGTATTGCGTACATAAGGTCCGCCCCAAGGATATTTGGTTTTCACATTGCCACCGCGTGCAGCATATTCAAACTGAGCATCGCTTGGCAGTTGATATTCCGGCCTGGCATTAATAGGCTGCTTTCTTGATACCGCAACCGATTCATAAAAACGGGTACGCCATACACAAAAGGCGCTTGCCTGTTCCCAGGTTACCCCAACAACAGGGTAGTCATCATATGAGGGGTGATTAAAATAAGTTTTAACCATAGGATCGTTCTGAGAGTAGGAATAATCTACTTTCCATACCAACGTATCAGGATACACAGAAACAGAAGAATGGTGATTTGGATTACTTGGATCAGGATTATCTGTATAGGTGATGATGAAATCCTGTCTCTTTTTGGAAGGGTCCTTTCTGCCTTCAACAGCCAGGTCAGAACTTACGTAGCTATAAGCATACCTTAATTTTCTGATGTCGATTTCGTCCCTTCCCGGTAAGGCATCAGCACCGCTGTAATACATATCGGTTAACTTACTGCCCAATCCATTATTCTTTTTGCTCCACAGTGCAGATCCGTTACCGATCTTTCTCCAGTCTATATTTCTGTTTGCGCCCAGTGCTGCTCCACCCCCCGGACCCGTTGGTGCAGGCTTAAAATAGGTGGGGGCACCCGAAGGCCCCAGCGCTGTTACCGCAACGGAATCCCTTACCCAATATACAAATTGCCGGTATTCAGCATTTGTAATCTCGGTCTGGTCCATAAAAAAAGCACTGAAAGAAGTCATCCTGGTCGGAGAACTCTGCGTATTGTTGATATCCTCATCAGACATACCGATCAAAGTTCTGCCAGGTGGGATATATACCATTCCCAAAGGGATCCTGTTATTTTTGAATTTCCTATTATAAACTCCAACTAATTCTCCCTGTCCTCCTTTTCCACAGCTCGAAAATAATGCAGCGATAATAATAAAAGCAACAAAGTATACGTTTCTCATATATAGCGTCAAGCAATTTTATAACAATTTTATCAATTTTGATTGATATAAACAATTATTAAGTCATAAAAATGTGACTTAAAATAAAAATAAACACAAGTTTGGCATTTTTATTGTCAAGACCGCTATTTTTAAGAAAATTTTTAAACTATTAGCTAATCGAAAAACTTTATTTATTCGATTTCTTTATATAATTCTCAATTGCCATAATCATAGAGGGCGCTTCCGGCGAAGGAGCGGCGATATCTACAATTAATCCCGCTTCTTTAACGGCTTTGTGGGTATTTAAACCAAACGCGGCAATTCGAGTGTTATTTTGTTTAAAATCGGGGAAATTTGTATACAGTGACTGTATACTAGAGGGACTGAAGAATGCAATCACATCGTAAAAAACTTCAGCAAGATCAGAAAGGTCAGATACCACAGTTCTAAACAAAACTGCTGGCGTAAAATCATACCCATTTTTCTGCAGAAAGTTCATGGTATCTTCAGTAGCAACATCGGAACAAGGATAAAGAAATTTTTCATCAGCATGTTTTTTCAGTACCTCAGCCAGGTCAGCTGCAGTTTGTTTACCAAAAAAGATCTTACGTTTTCTGTATTGAATATACTTCTGTAAGTATAAAGCAGTCGATTCCGAGATGCAAAAGTATTTCAGATCAGCAGGAACATCATACCTCATTTCTTCACAGATCCTAAAGAAATGATCTACCGCATTTCTGCTGGTAAATACTACTGCAGTAAAATCACTTAAAGTAATTTTGTCTTTTCTGAAATCCCTGGCTGGAACTCCTTCAACATGAATGAATGATCTAAAATCAATTTTCAGGTTGTACTTCTTCGCCAAATCAAAATAAGGAGACTTCTCTGTTTCTGGCTTTGGTAAGGTTACCAATATACTTTTAACTTTACGTAACCTATCGTCTGTCATTTCTTGCATTTTACCTAATTACCGCTTTTACAATCCTATTGCCTTGATTAATATTAATATAGGGCAGATTTCGAGGGCACAAAAGTACAAAAATAAATATACTTTTGGAAACCGATAATGAGATAAAATATTTACCCCTGCCCTAATAAATTGAAAAACAAAGACTATGGTCAGTAGAATGAAGGATATGGAGATATAATATGGGCCATACTTTAAAGGAGATAACGCAAAAGCAATAACAAGTGGTATGAACATTAATGCAATGTTAAAATAACTCAAATACAATATCGACACGTATTCATTTACCGGCTTCTGAATGTTAAAAAGATAACCAAGCAGGCGCAGCAAAACAATCTTCAACACATAAAGCACCACAATCAACACAGAAATACTCACATAAAACCGGAATCCGCTATCAGCAAACGAGAGGTGATAATACTGCGTAACCAGGTAAAAGAACATCCCTATGGTAAATCCAAACTGAACAAATAAAAGTAGAAAAGGCCAGGAAGTAAACAAGTTATCTTCCTTATTTAAATTATTTAATATCCGGTTGCTAAAAAACGACTGGACAATAGTTTGCAGCTGCTTGGAAAAAGAAATTTTTAGTGAAGCAAACAACACCAATAATAACGCAATCACGCCAAGCACCCAGATGTTTCCCTTCGGCACTGGCGTACCGGTATGGTATGGATTTAATTTAACATTTGATTCAAAGTCTTTATAGCGGGTAAACAGACCAGATCTTCCATAAGTATTTGCTTTTAAAATGCTATCTATAATGATATGCTTGTTTAACAAGGAGTCTGGAATGATCCAGGTGTGCATCAGGATGGAATCCGTTACAAATTTTTGCCTCGCATAATATGCACTGTCCCTAACTACCCGTTGTGAATAGTATTTCTTTACCGCAACTGTAGTATCCGGCAAAGGGCTGCTAACCTGGGCGCTCGCCTGGTTAAAGCTTGCAACACAAAACAAACAGGCAAATAAAACATTACGCATCAAAGTCATTAACGCAAAAATAGCTTATTCTGCATTAATTTATCATTGCTTTTTTTCTTCATCTTCAGGATCCTCATCCAAATGTAAAGTATCCAGATGATCTTCCGGTTTATAGCTTGCCTGTAATTCTGCCAGTTTCCGTTTTCCGTAAGCTATCCTGGTGATGATCACGAACAGCACAGGTACAATAAACAAGGCAAGTACGGTAGCCGAAAGCATACCTGCGGCAACAGTCCAGCCAATGGTTTGCCGGGATACAGCTCCAGCCCCGGTCGAAATGATCAACGGAACAACACCCAGTATAAACGCCAGCGAAGTCATGATAATTGGCCGCAGTCTTAACCGCACCGCTTCAATGGTGGCAGCAATCAGCTCCATACCCCAGTCTACCCGCTCTTTTGCAAATTCCACAATCAAAATGGCATTCTTTGCCGATAAACCGATCAGTGTGATCAGTCCGACCTGGGCGTAAATGTTGTTATCCAGCCTGGGAAGAAAAGTTAATGCCAGAATTGCTCCAAATAGCCCCAGCGGAACTGCCAGCAGGATAGAGAAAGGAACCGACCAGCTCTCATACAATGAAGCCAGCAACAGGAATACAAAAACAATGATCAGTGCAAATATCATCGTTGTACTATTTCCAGCCTCTGTTTCCTCCAGACTAAGCCCCGAGAAATCATAAGCATAATTTGCAGGTAAAGTCTGTGCAGCAACTTCCTTCAAGGCATTCAGTGCATCCCCTGAACTGGAACCGGGTTTGGCTGCCCCACCTATTTCAATAGACCTGAAGAGGTTAAAGTGATTGATGATGGAAGGGTTTTCTACTGTTTCATAAGACACAATAGTACCTAAGGGGACTGACACGCCCTTGTTATTTTTAACATACAACTGTTTAAGGTTTTCAATATTACTGCGGTAATTGGTATCTGCCTGGCTAACTACCCTGAAGTTCCGTCCATATCTGGTAAAATCATTGATATAACTGCTACCGAGATAAGCAGAAATTGTACTATACACTGCTCCTATGGAAACACCCATTTTTTTTGCCTGCTCCCGGTTTACATGCACCTGATAATTTGGTGTTCTTGAGTTAAACAAGGTATAGGCCATTCCAATTTCAGGCCGTTGATTGGCAGCGCCCAAAAATTTCCCCACATTGCCCTCAAACTTCTTGATGTCACCGGCCTGTTTTTCCTGGATCTGCAGGGTAAACCCGCCACTTATCCCTAATCCGGGTATTGGTGGTGGTGCAACCACCAGCACGCTTCCATCCTTATCGCCGGTAAAGTCTTTTGTAACCCCTGCCATAATTTCAGAAACCGTCCTTTTCCGGGTTCCCCAATCGTTCAGCTGGACAAAAAATGTAGCTGCGTTAGATTTAAATGAGCGGTTTAAAATGTTAATTCCGCCAATAGAGGTGATATTCTTCACTTCAGGGTATTTTTTCTGAATTGTTTCGGTAATCCTTTTAACAAATGCCGCAGTACGGGCAGTAGATGCACCCTCAGGTAAATTCACCCCCATCAGAAAAATTCCTGCATCCTCATTAGGTATAAAACCCGAGGGTTTCTTCACAAACAAACCAACCGTCCCAACATACAGACAAGCCAGAATAATCAGCACCATGGGCACGCTTTTCAGCGCTTTTTTTACACCATTGGAATAACTATGGGTCAATTGGCTAAACCAGGTATTAAACTTAAAAAAGAATCTATTTAAGCCCCTCGAATCCTTGTTCAGGTTCATGGGTCTGAGCAATAAGGCGCAAAGGGCGGGAGTAAGTGATAAAGCAACAAAGGCCGAAATCAACACCGAAACCGCAATAGTAATTGCAAACTGCTGATACAGCTGTCCAACCATTCCAGGTATAAAACCTACCGGGATAAATACCGCGGCAAGAATCAGCGCTATCGCAATTACAGGAGCCGTAATGTCGTTCATGGCCCGACGTGTAGCATCAGGTGCCGAAAGCCCCTCATGATCGATGTAATGCTGTACCGCTTCCACCACCACAATGGCATCGTCTACCACGATACCTATTGCCAGCACGAATCCAAACATAGTGAGCACGTTAATGGAAAATCCGAATAAGGTAAACAAGATAAACGTTCCAATAATAGATACCGGAATGGCCAGTACAGGAATTAAAGTGGCCCGCCAGCTCTGCAAAAACAAGAATACCACAATGGTTACCAGGATCAAGGCCTCTATCAACGTATGCACCACACCATTTATAGATACCTTAACTACAGATACCGTTTCATAACCAACTTTATAATCCAGGTCATCCGGAAAAGATTTTTTCAGTTCAGCCAGCACCTTCTCAATCCCATCAGCTGTTTGTACAGCATTCCCTCCCGGCGTTTGGTTAATGGCCATCATAGAAGCCACTTTGCCATTAATCTTTGAACTGGTGGCATAGCTGAATTCTCCCAGCTCCACTCTTGCCACATCTTTAAGGTAAACCGGCGATCCGTCTTCGCCACTTTTAACAATGATCTGTTCAAACTGCTCTTTGGTATTTAAATCACCATCCAATACCACAGAAAACTCAAAAACCTGGTTGCTATTTTGTGGAGGACCACCAACACTACCTCCCGGAATCCTTGAGTTCTGTTCCTGAATAGCAGCCGAAACATCCGCAGGCGTCAGGCTCAGCCTGGCCAGTTTGTTGGCATCCAGCCAGATGCGCATGCTAAAAGGCTGCCCAAAAGCCTGTACGTCACCCACCCCGGGAACCCTTAATAAAGCATCCTTTACATAGATATTAACATAATTGGAAATAAATTTCTGATCGTAAGTACCCTTTGGGGAATACAAGCCCAGCACCATTAAAATATCATTGTTCGCTTTCTTGGTTGTTACACCTAATCTTCTTACGGCCTCAGGCAATGCAGGCTCAGCAATGCCAACCCTGTTTTGCACGTCAAGCGCGGCAACATCTATATTGGTACCTACATCAAAAGTAACCGTAATGGATGAACGTCCATCAGCCGTACTGTTCGAAGACATATATTTCATTCCCGGTGTACCATTGATCTGGCTCTCAATCGGCGTGGTTACGGTTTGTTCAACTGTCTGCGCATCGGCCCCAGTATACGTTCCGGATACCGTAACCGTAGGCGGGGCAATGTTCGGGTATTGACTGATGGGTAAGGTCGTGATCACAATTGTACCTACCAGAACAATTAATATAGAGATAACAATGGCTGTGACCGGTCGCCTGATAAATACTTCTGAGATCATATGCTGAATGCTTTAAAACTATTTTTTAGCCGCTGGATGAGCAGGTTGGGCATTCGCTTCAGCCGCTGGGGCTGTAGTAATTACCGAACCAGTCCTCACATTTTGCACGCCATCAACCACTATAACTTCAGCCTGCTTAAGGCCTTCACTCACCACCACATCCTGGCCAAACTGCGTACCCAGTTTAACAATACGCTGTTCTACCTTACTGCTGTCTCCCACAACAAAAACATTATATGCCCCCAACTGTTCAACAACTGCTTTGTATGGAATAACCAGCTGCTGCGTTTTAGCCTTATTCAATACCTTCAGGTTTACATTCATTCCTGCAACCAATGTTCCTTCTGCATTTGGGAAACTGATCCTCACTTTAATCGTCCCCGTAGCCGGGTCAACTGCCCTGTCAATCGCCACGACCTTTCCATTCCGTTTATATAGCGTTCCATCCTGCAGTTGTATGCTGAAAATTGAATCTTTTACCGCCAAAGACATGCGCTGCAATTCAGCGAAATGAGGAATTTTACTCTGGTTAACCGCAACATCAACTGCTATAGGACTATTTGTAGAAACCGTATTCAATAAAGTTGTACCTGGTGATGCCAGTGCCCCCAGTTTTACCTGCGAGATCCCGATGGTTCCGGTAAGCGGAGAAACAATAATAGAACGCTGCAGGTCTGCTGCAGCGGAAGATACTGAAGCTTCAGCAGCAGCGACCTGCGATGCCGCATTAGCCAGATCAGTAAGTGCATAATCTACACGTTGTTTGGCTACAGCATCCTGTTCAGCCAACCTGGTGTAGCGGTCTGCGTCCTTTTTCGCTTTGTCCCTGTTGGCTTTTGCCACGGCGGCATTTGCCTTTGCAGAATTGTAGGCTGCCAGGTATTTTGTGCGGTCAATTTCATACAGCTTCTGACCTTTTGTTACTTTCTGTCCGTCCTTTACATATATGGCTGTAATGTATCCCCCCACCTGGGCACGCAGCTCTACTTCATTTAGGGCAACCACAATCCCCGGATAGGTGTCAACGGTAGTCACCAATTGGTCTGCTACTGCATAAGTTGTAACCGGTATAGCAGGTGGCGGTCCCTGCTGCTGTGCAGATTTATCTGCATTTCCGCAGGATGCAATCGTTACTGAGCTTAAAATAACGATGCCTATTTTTATGGAACTGATCTTCTTCATTGCTGGTTATTGTTGTTTAAAGAGATGGTACCTAGTGCCTGTCTGACATCCAGTTTCGCAGAAAGCAGGCTATATAATGCATTTAAATAATTCAGCTGTGCGGTCCGCAAATCCGTTTCAGAAGTCATCAGGTCTAAATAAGATTTTATGCCCTCATCATATTGCAGCTTTATGGTATTATAAACCTGCTTGGAAATGATCACATTTGCGTTCGCTGTTTTCCAGTCGTTCAAATTAGACTTATAAGTGGCTAAAGCCCGCTCATAATCAGTATTGATCTGGTTTTTTACATTTTCCAGATCCAGATCCAGTCTTTTCTCCAGCAATTGCGATTTTTTAATCTCCTGAGTACGTTTTGTTCCCAAAAAAACGGGAATATTCAGTTTTAGTCCAGCAACTGAACTGGGAAAGGACTCCTCATATAAATTACTAAAATTGTTATTCATATAATTCCATCCATAGTTTATAAATCCAGACAGTTTGGGCAAATAAGCCCCTTTGGTATAGCTGGTATTGATTTGCTGAAGCTGCTTCTGCGTTAGCAACTGCCGGTATTCAATCCGGTTCTGATAGTTCAACAGTTGGGTAGTATCCAGTAACACTTCCTGTTCCATCGTATTGCTGTCAAATCCCAGGCTAAATTCCGTGTTTGTACCATATCCAATTAATTCTTTCAGGTAGGCATATTTATATTTCAGCAGTTCATCCGTACGCTTCTTATCTGCCCTGGAGTTGCTTAAGCTAATTTGTGCCCGCTGGTAATCTGTTTTATCAACCAGTCCGCTTTCATATTGTGCGCGTGCATCTTTAAGCTGCTTTTCCAGGCGGGCTGTATTTTCCGAAATGATCTTTAATTGTTGCTGGCTGGTCAGAATATCATAAAAAGCTTTACTCACCTCTACAATGGTAGTTATCCTTTTGTTTTCCGAAGCCTGTTTGTATTGTTGTCTATAGAATTTGGCAGATTTCGAAGCCTGTATCAAGCCCGCATTTAAAAACTGCTGATCTGCCTGCAGCGTTACAGCCGAAGTATTTTTTGTACCGAAAGTGATATAAGATGTTTCCCCATCTATGGTCAGCGCATTTACCTGCTGTTTAAGGTTATGGTTCAAACTGGCGTCTGCATTAATTTGTGGAAGCCATCCGGATAATGCCGATTTAATATCCCGTTCTCCTATTTCCTCGTCGATCAGGGCCTGTTTTACTTCCGGTTTATGCTTTAGTGCATATTCGATCACTTGTTTAAGACTCGCGTCAATAAGCAAGGGCCTTTCAGCATCAGTTTGCGCATGCACCGGTGCTGAGATAAATATTGGAATTGTGGCAAGCAATACCAATACTAAATTGGGTGTTCTCATTGAGCACTTATTTAGGTAGGTGACTGTCTATTAAAAATGAAACACCTAAGCCCTAAAATAAGTTTTAGTTATTTTATTGTTTAGCTTAACCTTACCTTTGCAACATGTCCGGCATTTACATCCACATCCCATTCTGCAAAAAGGCCTGTACCTATTGCGATTTTCATTTTAGCACTTCTTTAAAATATGCGGATGAAATGACCGATGCCATTTGCACTGAGCTCCTTAAAAAAAAGGACAGGGTAACCGGCCAGGTAGGCAGTATCTATTTCGGAGGAGGCACCCCCTCTGTACTTCCGGCTAAATCTTTTGAAAAGATCTTCAATACCTTAACCCGGCATTTTTCCATTTCATCCGGAGCAGAAATCACCATAGAGGCCAACCCCGATGATCTTCATGCAAAAAAAATTGCCGAGCTGAGACAATTGCCTGTAAACCGGTTCAGCATAGGCATCCAATCTTTTTTTGAGGAGGACCTGATCTGGATGAACCGCGCGCACAACGCAGCGGAAGCCGAAGACTGTATCAAACGCAGCCAGGATGCCGGTTTTGAAAACCTGAGCATTGACCTCATTTATGGCTATCCCTTGTTAAGCGACAGCAAATGGCTGCACAATATCAATAAGGCAATTGAATTCCAAACCCCTCATATCTCGGCCTATTCACTTACCGTCGAACCCCGCACTGCCCTGGCCAGTGCCATTAAGAAAGGACAGCAGCCGCCGGTTAATGATGAACAAAGTGCTGCCCAGTTCATCATCCTGACAGATCAGCTAAAAAAAGGCGGCTTTGAACATTACGAGATCTCTAATTTTAGCCAGCCGGGCAAATATGCCGTTCACAACACCAATTACTGGAGGGGCATTCCTTACCTGGGCATCGGGCCTTCAGCCCATGGATTTGACGGTCAGACCCGCTACCTCAATATGGCCAGTAACGCTGCTTATTTAAGCGCTATCCAGGCCGGAAATCTGGCCGAGACCATAGAAGAACTGAACATCTATGACAGGTTTAACGAATACATCATGACTTCCCTGCGTACAATGTGGGGTACCGGGCTCCGTAAAATTGAAGCCGATTTCGGCAAGCTTTTTTTAGCAGAGATCTTAAAGAACAGCAAACCTTTTGTAGAAAAGCAATGGCTGGTTAAACAAGATGAGCACCTGGTTCTGACACAGGAAGGTAAATTATTTGCAGATCATATCGCATCTGAATTATTTCTGATACAAGATGAGCATCTTTAACCATCAATATGGGAACGTATGAAGAATAAAGTGGTCTGGATTACCGGTGCCTCATCAGGTATTGGAGAAGCGCTGGTGTATGCTTATGATCAAATGGGCGCAAAGCTGATCTTATCGGCCCGCAACCGCGATGAGCTCTACAGGGTTAAAACTGCCTGTAAAAGCCCTGTAAACATCCATGTACTGCCCTTAGACCTTGAAAACACAAGCTCATTGGAAGCTAAGGCCGAAGAAGCCATCCGGATTTATGGGCATATAGACCTGCTGATCAACAGTGCAGGGATCAGTCAACGTAGTTTGGCCCTTGATACAAAATTGCAAACCGAACAGCGACTGATGAACGTAAATTTCTGGGGAACAGCTGTACTGAGCAAAGCAGTCATACAAAATATGATTGCCCATGGTGGCGGAAAGATCGTCTGCATCAGTAGCCTGGTTGGCAAATTCGGCACACGTTTACGTTCTGCATATGCTGCTTCCAAACATGCACTGCATGGTTATTTTGATTCATTGCGTGCAGAAGTATTTGATAAAAACATCCAGATCACCATCATTTGCCCCGGTTTCATTAAAACCAAAGTATCGGTAAATGCCTTAACAGCCGACGGCAGCCCGCAGGGCACAATGGATAGCGGACAGGAAAACGGGATGTTACCGGATGAATGTGCCAGGCAGATCATCCTGGCCGTTCAGCAAAACAAGGAAGAGGTATACATTGGCGGTAAAGAAACCAAAGGCATCTGGTTTAAGCGCTTCTTTCCGCTCAGGTTCTCTAAATACATGAGAACTGCAAAGGTAACCCGTTAAATTAATCAGCCACGCACCTGAACCCCGTATTTTCCAGGCCAGTATCCATAGAAGACTTCATTTTAGAGCTTACCCGGTAGCCCTTACAATAGGAAGAATGACACATAAACGAACCGCCCCTGATGATCTTTTTCGGGATGGTTGGTTCATCAGCATCATAGCTTTCAACAGGCCCTTTAGGATTATTTACTTTTCCTTTCAGGGTTTTATAATAATCTGCAGTATACCAGTCAGCTGTCCATTCCCATACATTTCCCGACATGTCGTAAAGGCCGTAACCGTTTGCAGCAAAAGACCTTACAGGAGCTACGCTGGAAAAACCATCTGTTTTTAAATCCGTATAAGGGAACTCACCCTGCCAGGTATTTGCCTTAACCTTACCTTTATCCAGGCTTTCATCTCCCCAGGGGTACTTCTTGCTTTTTAAACCGCCCCTGGCCGCATACTCCCATTCAGCTTCAGTAGGCAGTCGTTTTCCTGCCCATTTCGCATAGGCCGAAGCATCAATCCAGGAAACCTGGGTAACCGGGTAATTGTCCTTGCCCACAATACTACTTTTAGGGCCCTGGGGGTGTTTCCAGCTGGCACCAGTTGTCCAGCGCCACCATTGCGAAACATCATTGAGGTTTACCCGCTTCGTTGGTTTCGAAAAGGTTAAAGCTGCCGGCTGCAACAATTCTTCAGCAGGTTTCGGTGTTCCCGGCGGCAATTGTTTTTTCAGCTCTTCCCAATCCGGCTTGCGCTCGGCCTGTGTTACATAGCCTGTAGCCTTTACAAAACGCGCAAACTGTGCATTGGTCACTTCGGCCTCATCTATCCAAAAACCGTCCATAGCTACTTCATGCGCAGGATATTCGTCAGGCCGGCCTTCATTATCGGCCGCACCCATCACAAAATTACCGGCGGGTATAAATTTCATCCCTTCATGAGAAGCCTTGCCTTGCTCATCACCGGTGCCAAGCGAATCAATCTGAGCAATGGAGCCAAACCTTTTAGGCAGACTAGAATTACAACAGCTGGAATCTGTTTTTGCAGCCGTATCAGCCTGTGAGGCATCAGCTTGTTTTACATTTTTTTGATTACAGGAGGTGATTGCGATCACCGCTACCAAGGATAAAATAACTCTTTTCACCTTGCAAAATTAAGGATAAAATAAATAGCTGAGCAATAAGCTAACGCATTACACCGATTTTGTTACCTTCCCAGTCCGGGAAAAGCACCTTATCATTACTGATGTTCAGATGCTTGTCAGCTACTTCGCTGAATACACTTCTAAAATCAGTAGTAACAGCCAGGTCCCTGCCGTCTTCCAGGTTTTCAACCGCAAGTGGATTTACCAAACCATGTACCAGGCCTCCATTTACACCGTTACCTAAAATAAAGTTACACGATCCGCGGCCATGGTCTGTTCCGCCTGTCCCATTTTGTTTTACCGTACGGCCAAATTCGGTCATGGTCATCACCGTAACGTCATCCTGGTAAGTACCCATATCCGCCCAAAAAGCCATAATGCTATTGCTCAAATCGTTCACATTCCTGGCAAAAATACCGGTTTCTGCACCCTGATTAAAGTGGGTGTCCCATCCTCCCGATTCAGCAAAAGCCACTTCCATGCCCACATCCATTTTAATGAGCTGGGCAATCTGTTTCAATGAATTACCCAATGCCGTATTCGGATATACTGCATTGTTTGATGGCCTGTAGTTCTTCGTATCAACCTTTTGAAGCATTTTTATCGCATCAAAACTTTCCTTTCCGGTTTCTTTTAACAAGCCCGAAGAGGTGGTATCGTATAAATCTTCAAAACTTTTGGCAGCCATATTTGCCCCCTTTACATTTCCTCTTAGTTGTATGTTGAAATCCTGGAGGTTACTGATGGCAACAGCCGGATTATCACCGTAAAATGAACGGGGCAACGAAGAAGTCAAACTAACTCCCTGAAATGGCGTCGCTGCATCGTGTCCAAGTAAGCCAACTGCTCGGTTTAACCATCCGCTATCCGTACCCTTTCTAAAGGGAGTTCCCGATTCCATATAATCCTGCGCATCAAAGTGCGAACGGGTATTGTTTGGTGAGCCGATACCATGCACTATAGCCATTCTTTTTTCCCTGAACATTTTTTCAAAAGCCACCATAGAAGGATGTAAACCAAAATGTCCGTCCAGATCAATCAATGGTGTATTTTTCCCATTTCCCCTGGCCGCATCCATGAACAAGGTCGGCCTTGCAGCCTTTAAATATTTGTCAGTAAATGGCGTTACAGCCATCAGACCGTCCATTGCTCCACGCTGAAAAATGCAAACCATTATTTTTTTCCTTTTAAATAAACCAGGTGCTTTTGTACCGGCAACAGCCTCTGCCAAAAAACCGGGTATCCCGCCTAATCCAATTCCAAATAAGGCCAGCCCTCCTGCTTTTATAAATCCTCTTCTTGAAGTCATGATGATATTTTTAAGGTTTATTTACGTTGAAATTCCGGTGATCCGATGATTACACCTACTACCTGTGCCAGCATTGCATTATTGCCTGCTGCAAGTGTAATTGCATTTGCTTTTTTACCATATCTTTTTTTAGCAGGCTTATCTTCAACAGCCATCATCTCCATATCCATGGTTTGCGGTGGTGTTGCTTTAGCAGCTGCAGTTTCTACTTTATTTACCAGATCAGGGTCATTTAACATGGGCTTTAACCGTTTAACCGTCTCTTCCAAGTTACGTTCAGGCATAATGATCTTGCTGTAAGTAAGCAATGCAGCATCAGCACTCTCCGGTTCATGATTGTTATTTAAGGAAGCCAGATTAATTTTAACTCCCGGGATGCGTTGGGTGGCTAAGGCCAGTCCGAAGTTCATCCTGTTTAACAAAGAACCGGTATTGATCCAGTATTGTCCCTTATCGGGAAAACCTGTCGGAGCCTGGTAATAATACATTCTCTGGCCCATTTTGTTAATCCAGGAATACAGCTGATAAGGCTGTGTAATTTTAGCATCTAAGCTGCGTACCGCACTAATGGCCAGTTCAAAAGGAGATTTTGTTTTTTCCCTCAGCGCATTCTTACTCCAAAATTCCGGTGAAGTTACCATACTGATCATCACCTGTTTAATGTCACCATCCGTTTTGGAAAAAGTTTTAGCCATTCTATCTACCAGGACCGGCGAAGGGTTGTCATTAACAAACCGTGTTGCCAGTTTTCTAGCAATAAACTTTGCCGTAGCAGGATGATGCGCCAGCATAGACAAAAGTTCTACCCCTTCTTCGTATCCCCCATTTGCAGGGAAACGCTTACCCAATACCACTTTCTCTCCATTATCATGGCGTGTAGGCATGAAAAGAAAATCACCATCGTGCACAAAGCCCCTTTTTTCCAGGGCACTTTCGCCTAGCCTGTCCATCAGGTTTTTGGCTGCCGATCCATAGCCGTTATCCCCCATTGGGGCAATGGTCCAGCCGGTTAAAACTCTCGCCGCCTGCGTAACATCATTTTGTGTATATCCTCCATCCACACCTAAGGTATGTAGTTCCATTACCTCACGGGCATAATTTTCATTCAAGCCCCCCTGTTTCTTTTTAGGTTGCAGCTTTTTTAATGCTGCTGAATTTGCTTTCGGATTTGGCCTTAAGGCCTGGCGCCTTTTCATTACCTGTGCTTCGCCCATCTGCATCTGCATGCCATCGTTACTGGCTACCGGCTGCCCGCTGCTCGAAAAATTATCCAGGTACATCAGCATCGCTGGCGACTTTGCAGTTGCCAGCAATAAAGCTTCGAATTTACCCGTTACATTTGGCCTGATCACATCACGCTCATAAGCAGGGATAAACGAAGCACTTTGATTTTTTGTTAAAGAAACATTAAAGTGGTTGAACCAAAAATCGGTCAGTAATTCATGCAACTGGTTGCTGGTATACGTTGCCCTTAATATCTTCTGGTTAAAAAACTGACGGTAAAGTTCCTGCTGAGGTTTATACCCCTTCGAATCCATAAAGGCTTTCACTTTTTGCCGGTATTCCTTGCCATCGGTCTTATTCACAGAATCTTTATCGATAAAACCATCTTTAACTGCCATGCGAACCGCCTGTCCGGGACGAGGATATTTATTCTCTACTTCTGTATTACTCAGATTAATGTCTTCATATTGGCTCAGCAAATGGTCTAAAGAGTCGTCCCTCAGCTTTCCATCCAGCTGTTGCTGAAACCATTTTTCCAGACCTGTTTTAACAACTTCATCAATGTCATCGTCTTTAGCCCCGTAAGTAAACCTGCTTAAAAGATGCGCAGCTGCCTGCCGTTCATCCAATCCTGCCTGTTTATAGGGAAAAGCAAACTTTACCGCAGCCGGTTTCTCCTTTTGAAAAGAGGAACACAGTATCGCAATAAAAAGCACAAATACAAATGAATAGATAACTTTCGCTGGTGTTTTCATACCCTGTTTTAATTTGATTATAATGCTATGACCATAGAAATCTGATAAGGATTAATCAATATTTGTAATTGATGCATTATAATCCTAATTTCGGCTCATACACAATCAAAACCAAATCCATAATGCGACTAACCAAAATATTCCCTTTACCTTTGCTGTTACTCTTTACCTGTGCGTCTGTCTTTAACAATGCCTATTCACGGGTACGTACACTTGTAGAATTAAAAGGTTGCAAAGCCGTATTGACTGGCAATTTACTGATACTGGAAAATGATCATTTGAGCAGAAGTTACCACTGGAATAACGGCGACCTCATCAGCACGCAGCTTAGCGATAAAAAAACGAAGCATACCTGGCTGCTCAATGGAACTAAGCCCGACTGCATTTTACCTGGCAGCGGCAAAGCCGAAAGTGGAAAATTAACAGTAGAGGAAGTCGCTGCGACTGCCATTGCACCGGCCTATCTAAAGGCGCAGGTAGATGTTAAGTTTGGGCCACTCTTTGTAAGAAGGGTTTTCAGGATCTATCCCGGCAGTCCGGCCATTGCCTGCGATTTCTATCTAAAAGGTTCAATAGCCGCAAAATGGGCAACCGCCAATTTAAACGTCGGTGACCTCCGTAACATTGAAAAAATCGAGGCCATAACTGATGGCAAGGCAAATCCGACCATCATGGAGACGCTTTCTTTACCCGGCAAACACTGGCGCTTAAACGCAGTAGAATTTTTTGATGTGACAGACCGCAGAAACAACCTGGTCCAGGAATATCAGCAATTGCTTTACAATGGCGAAAGCCGGCTGAAAGGAAATCTCTTATTCATCAATGAGGTATTGAGCGACCGCGGTATTTTCATTTTAAAAGAAACACCAACTGCCGAAGCACAACTGGCCTATCCTGGCTTTGATTTCCTGGCTCGATGGGGAAGCGTGCAGGCTGCAGGTATTGGCGTACAGTCACAGGATATCCCTAAAGACGATTGGGTCCGCTGTTATGGTTTTGTAACCGGGGTAACAGCCAAGGGTAATCTGGGCAAACTGCAGGCCCTGCGCAGCTATCAGCAAAACCTGCGCACACACCTGCCGGGACGTGATGACATGGTTTTACTGAACACCTGGGGCGACCGCAGTCAGGACAAAAAGATTGGCCACGATTTTAGCCTCAACGAGATCAGGGCAGCCCATAAACTGGGCCTCAGCCATTTCCAGCTCGACGATGGCTGGCAAACCGGCCGTTCAGCCGCATCAGCATTATCCAAGGGCAGTTTCGAAGGCATCTGGAAAAGACATGACTACTGGCAGCCAGATGTAGCAAAGTTCCCTGATGGTCTAGGCCCCCTGGTCACCTTAGGCAAAAAACTCGGCATAGAGGTTTGTGTGTGGTTTAACCCCAGCCAGGACAGCAGCTATGTACATTGGCAGGATGATGCCGGGGCATTGATCAGTTTATATCAAAAATACGGCATCCGTACATTTAAAATTGACGGTGTTCAGGTATTGGATAAGCAGAGTGACGTCAATATCCGCAAAATGCTGGACACCGTGATGAAAGTAACCAATGACCAGGCTGTTTTTAACCTGGACGTAACCGCCGGCAAAAGATACGGATATCATTATTTTAATGAATACGGCAATATATTCCTCGAAAACCGCTATACCGATTTCGGCAGTTATTACCCCTACTGGACCTTGCGGAACCTATGGATGCTGTCGCGGTACGTACCGGCGCAAAACCTGCAGATAGAATTCCTCAACAATTTCAGAAATACAAATAAATATGCCAAAGATGATCTGCTGGCTCCTTCAACCGTTAGTTTTGAATATGAATTCGCTTTGACCATGATGGCCCAGCCCCTGGCCTGGATGGAAGCCAGTGCTTTGCCAGAAAAAGCCTTCAGCATCACACCAACAATAAAGAAATACAGAAGCCTGCAATCCAAACTGCATTCCGGACAAATATTCCCCATAGGTACTGAACCTACAGGATCATCCTGGACAGGTTTTCAATCCATCCAGGATGACGAGGGTTATTTGCTGATCATCAGAGAACGCAATGAACAGGTTAAACAAGCTGTCCAGACCTGGCTGCCCGCTGGTAAAAAAGTTAAATTGCAAGCCGTTCTTGGACAGGGAAAAAGCACTGTAGCGGAGGTAGATCCAGAGGGCCGGATCGAATTTACCCTGCCGGCACCTAACAGCTACGCACTTTATCAATATCAGCTAATTAAATAAAATTAAATCCACACTGATTTTTTCTTCGTATCTGTCTGTATAAAACAGAAATTATGAAACGAATTATTTTATCAGCAATTGCCATAGTAGCTTTGGCATTCTCTACACAAGTTTACGCTCAAAAAAACCCAATGGTGGGTGGAGCTGCCATGTATGCCACCAAAGACATTGTTGACAATGCAGTAAACTCTAAAGACCACACCACGCTTGTTGCTGCAGTTAAAGCTGCGGGCCTGGTTGAAACCTTAAAAGGAGCAGGACCATTTACCGTTTTTGCGCCAACAAATGCAGCCTTCGACAAATTGCCTGCCGGAACTGTTGCGACCCTATTGAAACCTGAAAACAAAGCCGCTTTAACCAAAGTATTGACTTATCATGTGGTTGCAGGCAAATGGACCGCGGCAGACATTGATAAAGCCATCAAAAAAGGAAAAGGCAAAGCAGAAATCAGTACTGTTCAAGGAGGCAAATTATGGGCCTGGATGGAAGGAAAAAAATTAATGCTTAAAGATGAAAAAGGCGGCAGTGCAACTGTGACTATCGCCAATGTTATGCAAAAAAATGGGGTGATACATGTGATCGACAGCGTATTGATGCCCAAATAGAAAATTGAAATGCTGAGGGGGATAAGTGTGAGCCGGTACTTAATAGTGCCGGCTTTTTTACAGGCATAATGCCTACCGGGAACATGGGAAATGGCAATATGACACTATAATTACTAATTTATAATCATTCCATATTAGGTGTTTTAAGAGTTTTAACAGCGTATGGATCATTTGTGTACACAAGGCTAAGTTGTACTATACAATTCGTTAAATCGTAGATAAATGCGTCTACAGGAATACTATAGTTGTATTGTTCAACTCAACCGTAATTTTATCGTATAATTTTAGAGTACATACTTAATATCAGTAAGATAGGGTGTTGGAGATTTCCGAAACATTTTGATAACTTTGATTATTATCTATGAAACAAATTAAATTTCAACTGTATTAATTGTATGAAAAAGGTCTTTCAAAAGCCTATCAAACTAAAAGATTCTAAAGTTAAAGGAACAAATGCTTCCCAAAGGCAAGTTATTACCTTAACTAAACGGTCTGCAGAGGAATTATCAAAATCAAGATGCGCGGCTTATGCCTATTTAATTCCTTAATTTCTTGTCAGACCATTACGCTTATCACAAGGTAGGGCAAGATATTGCGCACAATAAGGAAAATCTTATCCATGTAGTAACTTATAATTTTAAATCTCCAAACCATATGTATTTGGTTGAGATCGAAAAGTATAAGCATAATACATTCGTCATAAAATACTTCCTTAAGAAACACAAGAAAAATAAATACAGATATAATTTGCTATCAGGTGAGTTTAAATGTAGACCGATTGTGATGACCGTAATCAACATCTTGATGGATATTCTGAACCGCCATGTAGCTGGAAGTTTTGCATTTATTGGTGCTCATACTACAAACAGAAAGGGAAAAGACCTGGAGACCAAGAATAACACTAAAAGATTCCGTGTTTACCGCAGATTAGTAGAAAATAAGATTGGGCCTAAAACTTTTACCCACTATCAAAGTGAAAATGGCAGTGGCTACTTGCTAATTAATAACCAGCTGCCAGATGTAAATAAAGCTAAGGATAACATTACAGCTATGTTTAAGCGCGAATACCCTGAGCTTAGTGGTTTAGTTGTAACATGTCAGAATGAATAAATGAGTGATGCTAAACCACTATTTCACCTAAATAAACGGTAGTACTCACTGCGTCTCCCTTTGCATTTACAAAGTGTTGCCAGCAATGTACCGTATCGCCTGCAAAATCTTCGGGCAACTGCAATACCGCTTCTTTCTCCTGCCTTGTGGCCACATTTGTAAAAGTAACAAAGGCTTCTTTTGCGGGATTGTAAATGATAAAGCTGGCCTGGTCATCATCATTGCAAAAAACGGATGCTGGTCCGTTATCCCATTTGATACTCAATACCGCATTTACCAGGCATAATACTTCCAGTATCCAGGATACCAATAATTCACCTCTGCTGAATATGGCTTTTTTAAAATCGATATGGTAATCGGGGGCATCTCCTATTACGGTTTGTGTCAGGTGATGAGACACTGCCCTGTTCATTGCCGTTTTATCGCCGGTCAGTATCTGGTAGCCTATATTGATGATGTTCAGCAAGGGCTTTAACCAGCCCATAACCAGCGCAAATTTTAAGCGCTGGTTAATCTGTTTTGCTGTTGGTGCGTTTGTGGTTTCGGGTACTGCCCTTAAATAAGCTATGCCCCGGCATGTAGCGCCAACCACGTTACCCACTTTTCCGGAGATTGCCCCGTTTATTCCATTCTTATATCTTGCCATGTTCGTTTTTTCTAATTATTGTCCATTGATATTCATCTATATTTTCCGCGTCATTGGTTAATGCTGGCAGCAGATCCAGCAATAGCAGCGCATTTTTATTATCGGTTAATATCTCATAACCGTTTGTATTGTAGTAATTGCAGTAGCTTTCCGTTGTCTCCTCATATACCTCTATTTTATTCAATACAAATTGCATCATGCAATGAAACAGTATGATGTCTATTGGCTCGTAATACCAATGCAGGTTGTCTAATATGCTTTTATAACTTCCGTCACATTCCATTGTAAAAGCGTAATAATGATAGGTAGTCTCTGCAGCTTCGTTAAAGTCATCGTTATTGATTACCTCAATCAGGTCAAGGTTATTGATCATCTCGTAGGTAGCACAGCATTGGCATAGCTTATCTATAGAATTCACAATGTGTTTTACGGCTACGTCTTCTACGCCTCTTAGCAATTCAATTTCCGCAGCTATTGATATGGGTTCATCGCCTTCCGAAAGCCAGTTTCCTTGTTCTGCTTTTACCAGGTCTTTTAAATCTTTTAACTCATTTTGCATGGCGAGTAAAAAGCCGTGGCGCAGTAGTTCTATGATGATAAAGTTCATCACATGGAGTACGGAGCCGGTTATTATTTCTTCTTCTTTATAGTTCATAATTTGTTTGTTAATGATTTGCGATATCTTTTGTCTTCCAGAGGGAGTGTTTTGTCATCCAGAGCGAATGTGAAGGATCTATTACCTCATAACTTCGTATAACAATCTCGGTGGCCGGTCGAAGGCTGCGCCTGCTAAGTTCCCTTCGGTCACATACCAGCCAATGCCTTCTCTCCGGCATACCTCTATTGTTTTAAAATTATCCAATCTGCATACGCCTTAACCGTTCTCTTGTGCCTCATCCGCCTATATACACCCTGGCCTTCTCTGCTCCCTTCAACATTTGTATTTCCCTCCAACGTTAGCAAAAAATCTCCCTGCAACCGCTCCAGCAAGCCAACGTGTGCAATCCGGTTTAATTCCGGAAACCAGATGCCAAACACATTGCCCGGCAGGGCATCCTTTGTTAACCGCGAAGCGGGAAACAGCGCAGGCGACCATGCCGTTTTCGGCTGGGAATAACCGGCCTTATGAAAGCACCAGCTGACGTAACTTGCACAGTAAGGATTTCCTTTTTTGAATCCGGTATACGCAAGATATTCCTCTACTCTGGGCCCATCGTTGTTACCTGTTGCCTCCCTAACCCCCAGCTCTGCTCTAGCTATTCGCACCACGTCATCGCGTTTTCCCGTCATCTCGACAGAGCGCAGCGACGAGAGACCTCTTGAACTATGCCCAACGGACATAGAGGGGCTTACACCACCGCCCCTAAAACCCCAACTGCTGCAAGCAACAACAATGCAAAGGCCCCAAAATAAAACCCTAACTGTACACATAACTTCATTTCTCTAAAATCCAATACCAGCTCACCTAGCTCCGGCAAACCCAAACTCATCCAAAAGCGGTTGAGCAACCACCAGCACAAGCCAACCACCATTAAAAAGCAGATCAGGCTCAATACAATCAGCAACCAGATACTCTGGTCAATATAACCGGCTGTCTGGTCAATCCACTTTATCAATTCCGGAATGGCCAACCAGAGAAATAACAGCAGCCCAAACAACCGGTGTTCTTTTTTAACCTCATTTACAAGGTTAATGAGGTTCATACCCCAATACTTAATATTTAAATCTCTTATCATAACGCTATTTTTAAAGTAAAAACGGGGTGGTGCAGCGCACCACCCCGTTAAATTAAAGAACCAGGAATTCTCCTACATGAAGTGAGTCACTCACCTGCTTACCATCTGCACTTACAAATGAAATGTATACCTGCACTTCATCGCCGGAGTATCCGGGCAAATCAAGCACATAGGCCTCTGCTGATCTTGGCGCAGCACCAACCTTTTTGGTATAGTTACCTTTTGTTGGGTTAATGGCCAACACGGTTACCATATCAGTATCATTGGTACTATCCGGATCAGAATCATCAATCCAGCTAAAGTTCAACTTATTCGCGATAGTGATCGCTACCTCTGGCTGCTCCGCCATTGGCAAATTCCCTTCGCTTATCATCACTTTGGCATAATCAATGGCGTAGTTTAACGCACTGGTACCAGTAACCGCATTCTTTATATGATAAGAAGTTGCAGCATTCATAGGAGTCATTCCCTTGTTAAATTGCTTATAACCTATGTTCAAGAGTGGTTTAAGCGGCTTTAAAAAGCCTTGTACAAAAGCCATTTTGGCTTGTACGTTTAACTGCGATGCAGTCGGGGTGTAATCCCCGAAATCCGGGACACTTTTTAGATAAAATGTCCCATTCCATGAGCTCCCAACCACGGTGCCCACGAGACCTCGAAATGGGCCGAGGATGCCCTTTTTGTATTTTCCCATTGCATTTTTTTTAATGGGTTATTTTACGATTGCAACTTTGTTAGCCTGTTGTTAGCAATGTTATTAATCAGGTTTTTCTTTAAAAAAATCGTGGAAGCTTCGCTATCATCCGATCCACCGCAGCCTTAAATTCCTTGGCTGTGCCCTGCCAGCTAAACTTAACCCGCTGTTTTACCTTAAGCTCCAGCGCTACCACCTCCTGCACAAAATGGCAGATCAGTAAACGCTCCAAACCATCGGCACATTGTAAAGGATAAGGATTGCTGCATCTTTGTTCAGCACCCGTATCAATAGCTGCACTGTGCAGCTTCATTTCGCCAACAAAATGTAAAACCTCCATCAGGTTAAAAATCCGCTGCAGTTTACCCGCACTTTTAAAAACCAGGCAGCCCTGCCGGTTCTTCATTTTGTAAATCGTGAGCAACAATTCATCATTGCACATTAAATAAAAACGTTAATCTAAATTGAGGGCAGGAACCATTCTCCTGCCCCCGGGCCTTGCCCAAATTCAAGGCCCTGTTTAACCCTAAAGGCTTACTGCTGGTAAATCACCTCTGGCGGTAAGCTCAGGTTAGTCGGTGTACCTACAGCACACTCGTTTACTGTCCCGCTGCAGCCATAGTAATTCTCGGCGTCAGTTTTACTGCCCAAAAAAGGGTTGGTTTCTTCCGGTGGGGCTTCGCCACCTGTCCGGTGCCAGGTATATTCCTCATCATTAGCAGCTGGCATGTTTGCAATCGTTGTGGCAAAAGCGCCCAGGGTAGCAACTGTTAGCGCAACTACCATCATACTTGTTTTGAAGTTTCTCTTCATGATTTTGTTTTTTTAAAAATTAATAATTAGACATTTATATTCTATTCACGCTTCCGGACGCGGTAATATTCAAGGTTTAAGCATAGGCCTGCCAAAAAGATTAATTCTGGTAAAGCACCGCCACAGGGCCTCCAAGCGGATCAGCAGGTATACCAACTGCACACTCATCAAAGCTGCCATCGCAACCATAGTAACTTGCAGCTTGATCTTCTGTGCCTATAAAATAACTTTGTTCATTAGGTTGTGGATTACCGAAGGTTCTGTGCCAGGTATACACTTCCGCTGTTGCTGCAGGCGTATAGGCCAGTTTTGTAGCAAAGGCGCCTATTGTGGCCAAAGCCAGGGCAATGATCATCATGTTCTTTTTTAAGGTGGTTGTCATTTTGTTTATTTATAAGTAAGTAGTTAATTATTAGCTTAATAAGCTCGTTATCGTTGCGCATGCCCCAACCCGTCATCTCGACGATAGGAGAGACCTCTTGAACTGTGCCTAAACAAGAGATCTCTCGTCGCTGCGCTTCCCTCGAGATGACGGGATGGGGCATGCACACCCTACTATGGTGCTTTATAGCGACCGTTTAAACGGCCATTTACCCGCTACGCCCCTCAACCCCAACCACGCCACCCCCATAAACCCAGCGTTAAAAATCAAATGCCCCTTCCAGGATAGCAAGCTAACCACACCGCCACAACTACAACCCAACTTCAATCCCGACAGCATCATCCCACCGATATACAGCTCAAACACCCCCAGCAATACAAACGCTGCTTTAAACCCGAT